>NZ_QFVR01000020.1 GCF_003143975.1 Kurthia sibirica
TCCTGCCGAAAAACAAGTAGTAAGCAATCCTTTATTTTCACCTACGGTGAAAATAAAAAGTGCGATACTTGTCGGCGGAAAGCTTTCGCTATTTCTAATTGTCTAAAACATGAATTGTTTTAATACCGCAACATATATAATAGAACCCAAAAAACATCGCACAAAATGACATTAAATGTACAGACAAAAAAAGAATACTACATTTACATATGTAGTATTCCTTTTAATTTTGGCTAAGGTTTGTCCCAGCCTCTTTTCTTACCGGTCTAGCATCAGTGTGTAATTGAAGATGTTTTACGAGCACGTTTTTTACCGATTATACCAAATGGTTTGCCCAATGGTAAATATTCGAAGCCGAAATGACGATTTAGAACATTTACACCTGCACCATAAATACTTAATATACCAATTAATAATTCAGAAATTGCCGCCATATTGTGCATGGATGTTTCCATGATTCCAAGTGAACTTAAACCAAGACCTAAGAATAAGAAATTAATTAAGAAGAATATATAAAATAGCACCTTATTCGTTTCTAATGCACCAATCGTCATAAATACTGTGAATGCCATATAACCAAGATAAACGACGCCTAATTGATGTGTATCTAATTGAGATGCTAAACCTTGACCAAATACGCCCGCTTGAATCATCCAACCGCCACCTACTGCCAGCCAAAAGAATCCGTATGCGCCGAATGCTGTCATACCAAATGTATTTCCAAGTTTAGAATCTAAAATAGATGCATATAATTGTGCAAACCCGCCTAAAAAGATTGCCCATGGGAGTACAAAACCTAAGCCATCTGTCCAACCAAGTTTTTGAGTTGAAGCGACTAGTGTTACGATTGCTAAACCGAATAGACCAATGCCTGATGGGTCCGCTGTTGTTACTTTGATGTTCTGAACGTCTTTCATGTTCATTCCCCCTACTTAATGTTATCTAATTTCTGTTACACACCAATATTAACCGTTTTCATCAGTTTTAGTACAGCAATGTCAGAAATAAATAAAATGCGTGATTTATTAAGTAAATTATATACTTAAAACAGAAAATAATAATTTAAACGAGAAATAACGTACATTAATGTTATAATACAGATTTATTTGTTATACTACAATGATATTATGCAATCAAATAACCCATCAAACGCCTGTTACCACTACCTTGGTTGTGTTATTAGAATATTCTCTCTCTTCTACTTTTGCATAGCTATTTTTCAAACTTTTTGTCAACTCATAGGGTGTATAGCAAAGTTACTATTTTATGACAGATCCTATTGTATAGTCCATCCTTGCTCTCATTGAGACACAATCTATCCCAATATGAAGGAAATGCAAAAAAGTTTTACATCAAATAATGTGATGGCATGTGATTTAATTTTTTCAAACCGCGTCATTTTTTCTATTTGATAGTGAAAGGTAACGATTTGATGCCCATAATTACTTTTCATTTAATTGCGCTTCTCATTTATAAAATACGTGGCACATTCTTTTCACTCGTTCCCAACCATATGAATGCCATTCTGTTTGAACAATACGGCGTACCTTATTCAAGGTCCACTAAACATAACAATAATAATGACAGGTCGATTGAGGCCTTTCTTACAGCTGTTTTGAAACGCTGGTTCCTATCCATTACAACGATTTCTACTTGGTCACCGAATCTTTGTAAATAGCGTTTGATTATGTCTTTCCGACCATTAGGCCAGGCATCAGCATGTAGGTGATTTAACGGATAAAATTTAAATCGCTTGATTTCTTTCTGTAGAAAAGCGTTGATCACGTTCAATAGTAGAGAACAAAAAAACACCTTCATTGGCAAAGTATTATTACAATACTAATTATTCAATGACAGATGTTTTTAGATTAGTTTAAAGTTTTTTTGCAAGCGTGCTTATAATTCTTTTGAAAAATATAACATATCGATTGCTTGAATACCATTTTCAAAAATAGGTTCCTTGTAGTCTGTGAAAAAATCATGGTCGATTGAATCAAGGCGATAGCCAGCTTTTTGATAGAAAGCAATATTGCTAATCGATGAATTAGCCGTACCAACTTTCATAATTTGTGCACCATTATCATAGCTAATTTGTTCAACAAATTTTAAAGCCCTTTTACCATAGCCTTTACCGCGGAATTCCGATATAATGGCAATATTTTTAATTTCAGAGTTTTCTTCATGATCAATAATTTGAATAACGCCTATTCTTTTGGACTTTTCGTTGATTTCGAATAATCGACCTTCATTTATATATTCCTTTACGATACCTTCATCTTCATCGGCTAATAATAATAAATTTAAAAACTTTTCTCGTGCACCTACTGGCACTTCAAATAATTGCATTATATATCACTCCAATCTAATTTCTTTTACTACTATTTTATTGCGACGAAATTATTCTTTACCCCATTAATTGTAGACCTATTTTTAACATTTTTATACAATCAGTTTTACGCTCTTTTAATACGTTTAAACACAAATTCTATCATACAACTACCTTATGTCATTTTTTGTAAATATAATGCATAAAAAAGACATTTCACTACATTAATGTAGTGAAATGTCTTAGAAATGTTATTTTTTAGATTTTGGACGATCCTGCCACTCACGTAAATCACGTGCATAGGTCGACTCATTCGTTAATTTTTGTAATCCTTTTGTTTCTTCAATTGCTTTTTCCATAAATTCGATATATTTTTCTTTATTATGCTGTACGAGTGCAATATAAGCTTCTATATAGTACTCCATCCAGATAAAGTCTAATTTATGGCTACGTGCGACACCGTATTTCTTATTGGCAGCGTCATGTATAGCGATATTGAATCGTTTACGTGGACTTGTTTTCATCGTTGATATGATTGCTTTAGCACCACTTAGATCATTCAAACGTAACGCGCGTAAAAATTGATAATCTAAAACTGTTTCTTGATTTTTTACTTTTTTCTCAATCAGAGATACAGCTTCTAGCTCATCTTCTAATGTGCCATCACGTAACGCGAAAATATAAGCAAACATTGGTGATTTTTTTTGGAAGCGAATAGCGAGTAATGGCCACTTCGAATCTTTAGCACCAGTCATTGCGTACATATAGCTCACAACAAGGATTATTGCAACCGCTGTAAAGACGGATAATGATACTGCTTGGGGTACGCCTAATACAGCTGCTAACATACCTAATGCGAGGATAACTACGTAAATAATAATAAATCTTAAAATTGTCATGTGAATTCCCTACCTATTCTGCTTTTACGTTTTCAAAGATACTCATTAATAGTAGCAATCTACTAGGAAATGAGCAATTCAAAAAGTTCTTAATTCAGCAAAATTTTTATGCTTTGTCAATAATTCTACATACTCTACCTACTTGACCATCTTCTAAGCGCACTTTTATGCCATGAGGGTGGAAGCTACTATTAGTCAATAAATCTTTTACAACACCTTCTGTTTCAATACCCGTACGTTGATCTTTTTTCAAAATGACTGCTACTAACAGTCCTTTTTTTACATCATTTCTGTTTTGTCCGTTCATCTGTATCCCTCCTCTATTATTAAGTATAGTGCTGTTTGACGCCATTGTGTTAATTTTTTCAAAATATTTTCTTTATATAATTAGAAAATTGAACCATGCAATTAGAGAACTATTTTCATTTCGATTGAGAGGATATAGTAATATAACTTTAGAACAAGTGCAATTATACTTTAAAGATTGGGCACTTGATAACATGAGGATTATACATACAAAAAGTACTACAACGATAGCTCAAGCTCTTGGTTGCTCCGAATCCACGAATCGCAGCTTTAAAACTTTGGTTCATATCCATACCAACGATTTGAGCCGCTTGTCCATGACTTTGTAGATAATGTTTAATCGTTGATTTTCTTCGATTCGGTAAAATATCAATCGGTTCATCTGTATCACCTTTATACTCACCAATCGCTTTAGGTAATTGAACCGGTTCAGTTATTTCCTTTTGGGCGATTTTTTTCTCAGTAATTAAAGTATGCGTTAAATACTACAAGCTCGCGTCTCCTACAGAATTAGTTGAAGCGAGGCCGAGGAAAGTGTCGAGCAGGGAGAGTATTGTTTGAAAATCCCAATAAATAGTATAGGAGCTTTTTTAATAGGTCCTAACAGATTAAAATGCGCCATACAAAAATGAGAAGCGGCTTAATCATGCCCCTTCTCATTTTTATATGGAGACTACTAGGTGTAGATTATTATCTTTTACAGTAGAATTTGATTGTATAATGGTGCAATATGGGCAATAAATTTCTCGGCATCTGCTGTCGTTTTTAACGATACACGACATGTATGACCTGTTTCATGTAATTCACAGTCTATAGCATGTTCAACAATTAGCGCCCTTAGTTGCTCCATAGTTAAAACTTGATAATGCAGCAATAAACTTACTTCTAATAAATCGAAGGGTTGTCCATCTTTCGAAACTGCATATATTTTTTCAACAAAACCTGTATTTTTAGCTGTTAGCATTTGATTTACTTTAAATTTTTGTTCCATTTATAATCAACCCTTTTTATGTTCTCTCTCTATGATGCCATAGACTAACGCTACTGTAAATAGCCTGTTACACCTGATGAGGTAAGTGTATTATGAAATTTTGTCTTTGCATCAACTATGGAGTGAATGTAATCGGATGTTCACGATCATTCACCTTTTTGTGATGTAGCCTTAAATCAATGCAATCTGTTCTAACCATTATCAATAGTACTACATACACTACAAAAACCAGCAATATGAAACTTCTAAAGAAATTTCATATTGCTGGTTGTCAGCGCTCTATTTTCAGTGCAAACGCATACTGTGCATCGCCACTAATCTCGTATTTCCCCTCACCAAACCAAGTACCGCTCAAACCGTAATAATACGTCCCTACTTCAGTAGGCGCTTTAAAAGAGTAATGGTCCAGTGCAATTTCTTTTTCTTGTTGTTCAAAAATTTCTGTTAAAAATAAACTATCTGGTCGCTCTTTTTCTTTTTGTACTAATGTAATCGTCTCTTGTGCTTTGACAACAAGCGGTTCGGTATTTGCCAATAAATCAACTGGTCCAACCTTATCTTCGCAACCTCCCGACCAACAATAAGTTCCAAGAATCGTATTGTATTGCTTCCCTGCAACACTTATTTGTAATTTAGGTGGATGGCTCGTATCTGCCTCACCTTGTGTACAACCGAATAAAGTGAATAAACAGATCATAAAAAATATTATTTTCTTCATGGGCTACCTCTTTTCTACGTTATTAAAGTATACCCCATTTTTTAACAATTTAGATTGTTTTCATTGTTTTTTTCAAATAAATTGATGCGATTAATGCAGGAATTGTACACAGTACCATCGCTAAAAAAGCATAATTGGGGGCCCAATTATATAAATAGCCACTCACAATTGTCAGAACTGCTGTACCCCAACTTAATGCAAAAGCTGAATAAATTCCTTGCGCTTTCGTAATTTGAGTTGCTTTCATCGTCGATGTCAAAAAAATCATAAAAGCGTAATGAGCAGTTGCAAAAGACAGTGCATGTAGCGCTTGTGATAACGCAAAAACCCATGGGTTCGGTATTGCAAAAACGATGAACCAACGTAAAATGGCACCAGAGGAGGCTAAAATCAATAATTTTGCAACATTCCATTGAGCAAATATTCGATCAGCTACTGCGAATAATAAAATTTCAAAAACAACACCAATATTAATAATAATTCCAATCAAATACTTTGGCACCGCTAAATGCTCTAAGTATAAATAACCATAATTATAATAGGCTGCATGCGAACCTTGTATAAGTGTCACAATAACGAGTACCCACATAAAATTTTTTGCTGTCAAAATAGATTTAAAACTACTTTGTGCTGATACCATCTGTGGTTTTTCTAAGAGAACTTGCGGCGTTTGTTTAAAGGATAATAGCAATAAAATACCTAAATAACCAATGACCATCCATAACATCGCCCCATCATTCGTCACTGCTGTTATAACACTTGCTATTGCTACAGATACTACAAAACCAAGTGACCCATATGATCGAGCACGACCATAATTCAAGCCATTTTTTTGTACAAGAAGTCCTGCTGTACTATCTAAACCGGGCATTATTGCTGGTAAGAAAAAACTTAGCAATGCAGTCAATATAAAAATCGCACTATAATTATATGTTGGTATATACAGTATAGCCGTTATAAAACTACCTATTATAAAAATAGTCAATACTACTTTTTGGCTCCACTTTGCGGTCATCAGCGGGAAAATAAACATTGTTGAAATCCCTCTTAATACAAGTCCAACGCTCATCATTAAGCTTGCTGACTCGATAGAAATATTTTTTTCATGTACTAAATAAGCTGTCCAATATGGCAGAAAAATACCCCATGCCATAAAAAAGATAAAATAATGCTGCGACATCCATTTTTGACTATTCATTGTAATTGTCATCCCCTCATGTAACTTCGAATTGAAGTGTAGCATGAAATAACATACAATAATGTGAGATATCTCATACATTTGGAGGTTAAGATGAAAAAATTATCACAAAAAAATATAAATGATTATTTACAGCTACAGCCCATTGATCGTCTTTTTTCTTTTGATATTATTCCTTATATCGAATTACATGATTTCGAACGAGACGAATATATTATCAAGGAAGGTCGATCACCTGATTATTTATATTATGTAATTTCAGGAAAAGCAAAGATCTATTACACGCAAGAAAATGGTAAAGTAACCTTATTAAATTTTATAACGACGGGTTCTTTCATTGGTGAGATCGAATTACTGCAACAAGAACACCATTCTAAAGGCATTCAAACTTCATCAAAAATGCGTTGTTTTGCCATTCCTGTTGAGCAAACAAAAGAGCTATTATTTGCTGATGCACGATTTTTACGCCATCTTTCGACTTTTCTAAGTTATAAGGCGACAACTTTAGCAACTAAATATTCTCAAGGACTCACATTCCCTTTTGAACATCGCTTAGCAGAGTTTCTTCTATTATCATCGGATGCTGGATACTATCGTGAGCGTCACACAGAGGTTTGTGAATACTTAGGCGTATCCTATCGTCATCTATTGCATGTCCTTGCACAGTTTGTCACCAAAGGCTTAATCGCCAAAAATCAACGAGGCTATCAGATTTTACAACCAGCCTTATTACGTGACATGGCAACAACAACTCATCAATTGGATGTTACGCCTCTACAACTCGCTCAATCCCAAAATAAAAGGTAGTCCTGTCATGGCTGACAAGACTACCTTTTTGTTCTTATTTTTTTAGGTTTGGAAATCGGAAAATAATTGCGACAAATGCAAAAACGGCCATTATTACTGGATAGAATGAATAGCTAAGTAACGATAAAGTTGATATACCCGCCACGCTAGCGGCAGCAAGAAGCTGTGGTGAATAGGGTAGTAACCCTTGCCAAACACTAGCAAATATATCGAGCAAACTTGCTGATTTTCTTGCATCAACATCATACTTCTCTGCTATATCTTTAGCAATGGGCCCAGTTAGCAAAATGGAAATAGTATTATTTGCTGTAGAAATATCTGCAGCACTTACTAAAGTTGCGATGCCCAGTTCTGCGCCTCTTCTAGATTGAATACGCTTAGAAATAATGGCCAATAAATAATCGATCCCCCCATTATATTGGACAATTGCCACTAAACCACTTATCAATAGTGCAATAATTGCAATATCCTCCATACTAATAATACCTGCACCAATCGACTGTAGTAAACTCGTTACTGTAAAAGAACCATTGTAAAAGCCTACTGCTGCTGACAATACTGTTCCACCAACTAGCACAATGAATACGTCTATCCCAATCAATGCTGCGATTAAGACGATCAGATAGGGTAATACTTCAAGTAAATGAAAAGTATACTCCCCTTGTCTCGCACTTGTTCCCCATGTGATATACGTTAAGAATAAGGCTGTCACAGCGGCTGCTGGTAAAACAATTTTAATATTCACGCGAAATTTATCCTTCATATTAACACCCTGTGTTTTTACAGCGGCAATTGTCGTATCAGATATTACCGATAAGTTATCACCGAACATAGCACCACCAACTACAGTTGCCATTGCAAGTGGTAACGAGATTGTCGTTGCATCTGCAATACCAACACCGATGGGTGCAAGAGCTACAACAGTCCCCATTGACGTTCCCATTGATAGCGAAATAAAACAGCCAATAATAAACAACCCTACAAGCAAGTAATTACTTGGTAAATAACTTAACCCTAAATTGACAGTCGAAGTAACTGCCCCCATATCTTTAGCTACGCTAGCAAACACGCCTGCCAAAATAAAAATGGCGACCATTAATAGAACATTGGGGTGCCCTGCTCCCGCAGTAAATACTTGTAATTTTTTTGATAATTTTTCACGACGATTCATGAAAAAAGCAACAATACATGCTAGTAACACAGCCACATTCAAGGGCATTGTCGAGAAATCTTGCGTGATTATTCCCGTTCCAATAAATAACAATATAAATACGATAAACGGTAATAATGCCCATTTATTTCCTCTATTCATAATCCAAACAATCCTCCAATTACAATAAAACTCATACCCTCTATCATAACTAAAAGATTGTATTATGTAAATTGTCTGATTTATAAAAACACTAGCCATTTGTATCTACTTAAACAGATAAAATGCGGGTCAATAAATGGACTAAAAAAAGTAATTTTTTGATTAATTTACTAATATAAATTAGCTTATTGAACTACAATTTGAGATAATGGTAGAAGGTTGCTACATTATGCATTAAATTAACTATTTATTTCATCTTATTATTTTCCTATTGAAATCCAATAATTAATATGAATCGCTCGTTCAATATCATCAAGTAATACATAGAAAATCATATGCTTTTGCCAATCAATTAGAGCATATTCTGACCTCATACGTAATGCGCGATCAAAATAAATTTTAGTCTTTGGTTTTTGGGTAATACTTGCTTGACTGAATAATTTTTTTTCATAGTGAAAATCAGTACTTTGTATAGAGGTTTCAATAGCCTGAATATCAATTTTACTGTCTCCAGCAGTCACTATTATTTGCTCGATTCCATCGTGTATAATATGGTGTTGCATAAGCAACTCTTTAGAATCGACATCTAAGATTTTTAACAATTCTTCTAGATCATTTATCATAATTGAAAATGGCATGCAGGCCAAATAATTTAATGGAATGGTCATTAGTTAAGTCCCTTCTAGGATAGTTCGTTTTATCGCAGCTCATAGTACATCTTTTTATCTAAATTAATATCACTGATGATGGTACTAAGTCCCTAACACAATAATTACTGCAATAGCCTGTCTTATCAAGATTCAATCGTTTGAAAATGTCGAAATAATCGACAGAAGGGGAATATTGTACATGAAACTGACAGACATTAAATTAACAAGAACGAAATTACAATTATGGAATGCACTATGTGAGTTACTATTCAATGAAAAGAGAGAATTTGATACATTAACCATCAATGATATTTGCCAACAAGCTTTTGTTCATCGTTCGACTTTTTATAACCATTTTTCAGATAAATTCCACCTTTTTCAGTTTGGTTACGAATTAACTTTAAGTAAGAAAAGTGGTTTCTCAACTGCTTCAAGATTATTGTCTCCTTTTGAAACAATTGTTAATGTAAACGAACAGTTAATGTTCCCGATCCTTTTACATAGCTACCCAAATTCATTAAAGCCTTTAATTCATGAAGCACAAAAAAAAGAAATCACAATGAATTTAACTTTATTACTTGAAAAGAATTATGATTTGAAACTCCCACTTGAAATAACAGCTGATTTACTAACGAGTGTCTATACTGCATTATCTAATTATGTTATTTCAAATAAAATGTCTGCACAAGAAGCAGACCATTCATTTAGGTTATTTATTAAAGGCGGCTTAATAACAGAACTTTAAATTTAAAGAAATTCCATTAATAAAATTCGACTTTTCAAACGGTTTTGGCGCATTTTAATTATTGCTTGATCATGACAACTAAAGAAGGTGCTACTAAAAACGATACAATCATCGTTTTTGTGTAGCACCCTCTTTGTCGTTAGACTGATTTTAAAAAAACGTCTACCTCATTAATTATTTGCTTTGTTTTTTTATCGTATAAACCTGGTATGGAAAAGAAACCATGTATTGTATTTTCTGCGACTCGACTAAAAACGACTACACCATGGTCGCTAAGTTTTTTCGCATAGAGCATTCCTTCATCTACTAGTGGATCGTACTCCGCACATAAAATATACACAGGACAATGATTTGAAAAATCATTTCCGTTTAGCGGAGATAAAAGCAAATTATCCAGCAATAACTCAGCAGAAATTTGACTATAAAAATGCTCAATCCAATCTGTTTCTAATATATATGCAGAGCCATTAATCTCTTTCGAAGGCGTGGTTAAATTCGGTGCGACAGATGGATAGAACAGACAAATCGCTTTGACATTCGGCTTGTCATGTTGAATCACTTGCTCTGCTGCTGCGATTACAGAAGCACCAAAACCATCTCCACATAAGACAATATGTTGCGGCGTAGCATTTAAGAGACGCGCATTTTTTTCAACCCATTCGATTGCATCGATACAGTCATTAACGGGTGTCGGCATTTGAGTCATGCGATAATTGACCGCTACTACAGTCATATTACAAATAACAGCAAATTCTCTTAGTTGATTCTCTAAATGATAAAAATTGCTATTAACAAGAAAACTGCCATGAAAAAACAATAAAACCGGTCTCATGCTTTCTTCATTTGGATAAATGACACGTGCCTCTAACTCATGTCCATCTCTAGTCGGAATGCTAAATTGTTCTGCGTGATCAATATGAACAGATGTATGCGGTTCTTCATGCCTTAAATGAAACCAGTCTTGACGTTGTTGCTCTGTCAAAGCTTGCAACTTTCCATGGTCACTGGCTCTCTCTATAAATGATAATGTTTTCTTTGATAATTTCCCCATATGAGCCCTCCTCCATTACATCGTTAGTAACTAATATTCCCTATTCTAAGCAAAAAAAACTATCGGATATATTGTCCTAATTTAATAGCTAACGCATCAATCAATTGCCACGCAGTCATTTTATAATTACCTGTCCTTTTACCTACTTCACTTGCTGCCGCTGCATGGATATATACAGCTACTTGCATGGCTGCCATCGGTTGACTCCCCTGTGCTAGTAAACTCGTTAAAAGACCAGTAAGAACATCTCCTGTACCACCTCGTCCAAGCGCATCATCTCCTATAGGACAAAGCCATTGCTGACCATTTGGGGCGGTAATAATCGTGCGGTGACCTTTATATAAAACAAATGCATCATAGCGTTTTGCAAGTTCTTTCGCTACTCCAAATCGATTGTTCTCGACTTCGTCAATTGAGCGCTTCAGCAACATGGCCATTTCACCAGGATGGGGTGTTAGAATGGTTGGGGCGCTACGTTTTTTTAATTGTTCTTGCATGTTGGTTGCATAGTATAAACCATCTGCATCAATAATAAGCGGATGATTTAAAGCAGTTATTTTTTGTAATATTGCTTGATGCAAAGTAGGTTTTTCACGACCAAGACCAGGTCCAAAGGCGATTACATTGGCTTTATTAGGGATTTCTAATGCTTCGTCATAACTTGTTAAGAGAATATCTGGACTTTGACTCGCAATCGCTATATGAATCGCGCTTGTTGTAGTTAATTCGACAATGCCACATCCTGTTTGAAATGCTGCATTACTACAAAACACAGCTGCACCAATATATTTCGACGATCCTGCAATAATCCAACTATAACCAAATACTCCTTTGTGGCCATCCGCAGGCCTATACGGGATACCTGAAGAAACTAGCTTGTCATCAATGACTTGGGGTAAATCCATACCTAGTTTGGCATGCGCTGCTATTTTCACAGAAATATTTAAACAGTGCCACTCGCCAATAACTGCTGGGCCTTGTTGTAAAAAGAAGCCCGTTTTTGGCGCTGCTAATGTATATGTTTTTTTTGCATGCACAGCAATCGTAGGAATACGACCATTTGTTGCATGAAGTCCAGAAGGAAGGTCGACTGCAATTTTGTAGGCTGTTGCATCATTGATACATTGAATAAGCGTTTCTTCATATAGACGTAGTTCTCCTTCTAATCCAGTACCAAGCAAACAATCAATTATATATGTGCTTTCCCCTAGTTGTTGCTTCAATCTCGTTAATTGTTGATCGCAGAGCTGCCAATCATTAGGGAAATTTTTATTATAAATCGTAAAATGTTGTGCTGCCACTCCTTTTAAGTGTTGCGGTTCATAGGCTAAAAACAAAGAACAATTATAACCCATTTCCTTCAATCGGCGTGCAATTACAAATCCATCTCCACCATTATTACCAGCTCCACAAACGATTGTAATGATGGCATCTCTCGTCAGATCATTGTGAATAAGTGCGTGGCTTACGGCATTACCTGCAATCTCCATTAATAACAACTCATTTAATCCACCATATTCAATCGTGTAGGCATCTAATTCTCTCATTTGTTGCGCAGTGCAAATATACATAATAAAACCTCCTTACTACCTATATACCCCACTAAAAAAAACGTCAAAACCGCTTATGATTAACGGTTTTGACGTTACTTTTCATTGTTTATAAAGAGTGTTCTGTCGTGCAATGCATGGTCGCCTTAGCATCTTGCCAAGCTACTGTGTAACCTTTTCCTTTATTTAAAAAGACTGAATTTGACGTATAGGTGGCATCGGCATCTTTTTTATAACCCAGCACTTCAACTACTTCTGCTGTATTATGACAGACATCATAGCCATCTACCCTTACTTGTAAACTGCCTCGCCCACTTGTATAGGAGGCAAACTCTGATGGATAGTCTTGAAAGTTCGTTACGGGTACACGTCCACTAATCTCAACATATTCTCCTTTTGTAACAGGTGCATGCATGACTCCGCTCAACTTTTGGATATCGGTCATCATTCTTCCAATATATTCAATGTTTGCTGACATTGTAAAAGCATAAAATGGTTCTAGCAAAACAATTGTTGCTTGCTCTAAACCTTGGCGAATCGCTCGTTTCGTCGCTTCTATAAAATCTCCGCCATCTGTATGCATCGCGTGCGCTCGCCCTGTTAATAAGGTGATTTTAACATCTGTCAAAGCAGAGCCTGTCAATAAACTTTTATGTGTTTTCCATGCTGCTGTTTGTAAAGCTAAACTTTGATACCCCATTTGCATATCGTTAGCATGACATTCATTGACCACTTCGATACCCGATCCGCGTTCGGCGGCTTCCAAACATAGATGCACTTCTGAATAATGCTTTAATGGCTCAAAATGACCGTAACCAATGACTCGATCTGCTATCGTTTCTTTATAAATAATCGTTGGTATTTCAAAGTGGATTTTTTCACCAAAACGTTCATCTATTATTTGGGTTAGCACTTCCAGCTGAATTTTACCCATAATTTTCACATGAATTTCCTGTAATGATTCAACCCATTCTATTTCCAAAGCTGGATCTTCAGCTTCTAATAATCTACAGTATGCTACTATTTCTTTTGCATGAATTGATGCTGCATGTACAATTTTAGAACGCATCGTTGGTATTAGTTGGGCCTCATAGGGATATGACTTACCTATTGACATGCCTACCTTGCTATTTTTCAAGCCAATCACACCAATTGTTTCACCAGCAAACGCCTGCTGTTGCTCTAAATATTTACGTCCATTATATTTTCTCAGTTGTGTCACTTTAAAAAGTTCTCCATCAACCATTATTTTATCACGTACTGTGATTTTACCTTGCAGTATTTTTATAAAAGCAATTTTTTGCTGTTGTTCATCATGTCTTATTTTATAAATGATTGCTTGCAGTTGCTCTTGTTGTGGAAATACCGGACGCAATAGTTGACTTAGTACTTGTAAGAATTCCGTAATCCCCTCATTTTTTAATGCTGCGCCAAAACTAATCGGGAAGTAATCGGATGCCATAAAGGATTTTGACATACAATCGTACCATTGTTGATCATCAAATGCTTCAGAAAAATAAGCTTCCATTGTCTCATCATTCAATGCCGCGAAGCGTTCCACTGCATCTTCGAATACTGTAAAAGATTGGGCATTTCCTGTCAGTTGGCGATGAATATCTGCCAAGATAAATTGTTCATTTGCTGCTATTTGATCCATTTTATTGACAAAGATAAATGTGGGTATCTCATATTGGCGAAGTAGATTCCAAATAGTCAGCGTATGCCCTTGAATGCCACTAGCGCCATCAATAAGTAGAATAGCCGCGTCTAATGCTAGTAATGACCTCTCCATCTCTGCAGAAAAATCGGTATGACCAGGTGTATCAATTATCGTATAGAGAGTATCTTCATACATAAATGTCGCTTGTTCAGCAAATACTGTAATCCCTCTTTGTTGCTCGATTATATGTAAATCAAGGTGAGCAGTTTGATGATCTACACGCCCCATCTCTTTTATACTATGTGTGTGGAATAATAATTGTTCGGAGAATGTTGTTTTACCTGCATCCACATGTGCCAAAATCCCAATTGTTTTAAACATAGAATTCCTCTTTCCCTACTATCTTTATGCTAAATACTAGCTCTTTGTTTTAGCATTTATCTCACTAGCATACCGGTCGAATAATGTAAATAGAGTGGCGCTCAGTCTTTTTCATCCTTTTTTTGTAGATCATCAAATATCCACATCCTTCGATGTCTAGTCGAAAAACACATCTATTTTACTCATCAATCCTCTTGTATTTAGTGGCATTAAATACAAGACAGCCCACTCATTATTTGCCTCGTCATTTATGTCAGATAGATGCGCTTCAAAATAGTCATTTTTCTGATAGGGCACATCCGATATGATTATTTCATACATTTTCATTACATCAATCCTATTCATATTTCCTACGATGAATATTCTTCATTTTGATCAGTCGCATCCCTTTCTTTGCTCGGTGAAGAATAAAGCTGTCATCCACTATCAGTAATAACGCTGGTCCTACTAATAATCGTGCCCTCAATCTATTTTAACGCCTCTACTCGAAAAGTTTTGTCGTGTCATTATTAGAGTGCTAGCGCTAGATTTTCTATTGACTATAGAACTCATTATACAGGATTTTAGCCATATACAACTTATTTTATATGGCTTATAAAAAGAGCCTGAGACAAACGTATTTTCAACAGAGAAAATCCCGTATGCTTTTTCAAAATCATACGGGATTATTCATTTCAAGCCATTTCCGCTTCGAGTCATTGCGTTCCTGTGGGGTTTTCAGCGCCTGCTATTCCCGCAGGCATCGTTTTCTGCGCGTTCAATTGCTTTGATGATGCGTATTGGAGACAGACTATTTTTGTTCTGTCTTAGGCTCTTTTTATGATCTATTGCCATTCGTATGGTGTTTCTTGATACACATAATAATTCAACCAGTTTGAAAAGAGTAAATGGGTATGAGAACGCCAACGATTAATCGGCTGTTCATTCGGGTTATCATTCGGAAAATAATGACTCGGTATTTGGACATCTAGACCACGTGCTAAGTCCCGTTGGTATTCTGTTGCCAATGTATCGGCATCATATTCTAAATGACCTGTCACCATTATTTGTTTACCATCTTTTGACACGATGATAAATGCGCCTGCCTCTGGTGATTCAGAGACCAGTTCTAAATCTGGATGCGCTAAAATTGCTTCTGTTGATACCGAAGTATTTCGCGAATGAGGTGCAGTAAATACATCATTAAAACCTCTTGTTAAATTGATGGTACTATCGTGGACAATATGATCAAAAATACCCGAGCATTTTTCCGGCAAAGTATACTTACCAATGCCATAATGATGGTATAACGCTGCCTGAGCTCCCCAACATATATTCAACACGGACGTCACATGTGTTTTAGTCCACTCCATAATTTCCACCATTTCTACCCAAAAATCAACTTCGTGAAAATCAAAAAGTTCAATTGGTGCACCCGTTACAATTAAGCCATCATAACGCTTATCTTTTATATGCTCAAACGTATCATAAAATGATTCTAAATGGTTTTTACTCGCCGTTTTAGACACATGCGTAGCCGTATCTAAAAATGTAATATTTACTTGTAGCGGTGTATTACCTAGTAGCCGTAATAATTGTAGTTCTGTTTTTTCTTTTTCGGGCATTAAATTAAAGATTAGAATATTTAACGGTCGAATATTTTGACTCATTGAACGTTCTTCGTCCATTATAAAAATCTTCTCTTGTTGTAAAAATTTCGCAGCCGGTAGCGCACTTGGAAAATTGATTGGCATGTAAAACTCCTCCTTAAAATATAAAAAATCCACATTCTTAGATAAGAATGCGGACGTCATCAATCATGTCGCGTCTTATCGATCAGAAGATTTACTCCCGATGGATTTAGCACCTTTTCTGTATAGGACAGAAGGTTGCTGAAGCATCATTGGGCCATTTCCCTCAGCTTCTCTTGATAAGAAATATGTAATTGAAGCTATCATAGCAAAGTTAATTGTCAATAGCAAACTTTTCTGACAATAAAGAAATTTTGTTATTTCATTATAACTTTAAGCATAAAACTTAAAAAACTATTTATTGCCAAAATTCCATCTTTTATCATTATAGAATAGAAAGGTTTTATAGTCGAACATTCGGGTATTCCTACAATACGAACATTTAAGCCTTATTTACTTAAAAATTAAAATATAATTAAAAATTTGAATTATTTGATAATTAATAAGGAAAGACTGTTATATAACTATAGAATATGTTAAACTATTCACTAATCATATGATGGAATATGAACTACATATATACAAAGAAGGAGTGCGTGTCCGTGAAAATCGAACGTTCTAAACTAATGGCTAAATTCCCAAAAGCAATTTTTGGAGATTTAAAAGCCGCCGCCAATCGTAAAGAAGCAACCGGTATCAAATTGATTGATTTAAGTCTTGGTAGCCCTGACCTACCACCAAACGAAAAAGTACGTATGGAGCTATCAAAACAAGCCGCACTCGCTAATTCTTATGGCTATACCCTTGGCGGTACTGAAAAGTTCAATGAAGCTGTCGCAAACTACTATAATAGAAGAAGTTCTGTCACATTAAATCCAAAAACTGACATCATCCAAACGATGGGCTCTCAAGAAGGCCTCGTTCACTTACCAATGGCTTTATGTAACCAAGGCGATATTGTCTTAACAACTGATCCAGGTTACGTTGCATATGAAGCTGGGATTAATATGGCTCAAGCAGAAGGCTATTATATGCCACTTACATCTACTAACGAGTTTCTACCAGATTTTGATGCCATTCCTGATGAGGTTTGTGCACGAGCAAAACTATTGATCTTAAACCTACCCGGTAATCCAGTTCCAGCAATGCCTTCTATCGCCTTTTTCAATAAAACAGTCGCTTTCGCTAAAAAGCACAATATAATCGTCTTACATGATGCTGCATATTCTGAGTTTTACTTTGACGGAAGTCGCCCTCTTAGCTTCCTAGAAGCTGAAGGTGCAATGGAGGTAGGCATCGAGATTAACTCATTGTCAAAAAGCTTTAGTTTAGCTGGTGCACGTATCGCTTATATCGCCGGTAATGCTGACATTATTAAAATTATTGGCGAATTAAAATCCAATCTGGATTATGGGACATTCCGCCCGATCCAAGATGCAGCTGTTGTGGCATTAGACAATGCTGAAGAAATTACAGAGGAGCTAAGAACCGTATTCTCTCGTCGTCATAAAATATTAGCAAATGGTCTTCTAAATATCGGCTGGGAGGTCGTTCCTTCTACCGGAGGAATGTTCGTCTATGCAAAATATCCACAACAACAATTCAATGATATCGATTTTGTCTATCATGTAATCGAACAAACTGGTGTAGTCATCGTTCCTGGCTCCATTTTTGGGAAATCCGGTGAAAACTATGTCAGAATTGCGCTTGTACAGCCAGAAGAATTAATTATCGAAGCATTGGAGCGCCTTGCAACGCTCTAATCAAACAATGGAGTGGCTTGGAGCAATCCAAGTCACTTCTTTATTTGTACTAGAATTGATAAAAATCAAAAAAGTGATTAAAATCATTACATACATCTCGCTCAGAAAAAGAGCCGTCAACTCTACATTTTATCCAGTCTCAAATAAGCGGTGCTAGTCTATTCATTTCAACAGGAAAACCCGCATCCTTCGGGAGATTATTCACAATGACTGAAATGATTTGCGCTTCCTGTTCGGCTGTTACATGTCCTTTTCGACCCGTTTTTTTCGGCATAAGTCCAACCAATCTCTTTTCGTGATAGGCTTTCCGATAATTAAATAATATTTTGGGAGAAAGTCCTGTGTATTGGCTAATTCTTCATAGAATTTATCTGAACGAAATATATAAATGGTTTGATAACGAACATACTGCTTTTGTTTGTTTTCATTGTACATGACTAGCTTCGCTTCTTTTAAAGCAGTCTCGATCTACTCGTCAGAAACAAGGGTGATTTTGCGCATAATTTCTCTCCGTTTCTTGTCTGTTATGTTAACCAATGTACAAGAAAGCAAAAAAGATGATTCCTATATACTATCCAATCATCAGCTCGATATAAATCGTTTTCTACAAATTTTTTATTATTTGCAAAATTCGACAAAATTCGTTAAAATAGTCATATTCTATCCATTATACAACTGGCGTAGCATGGAGTTCACCATGAGGAAGTATAATGTTCTATGTCGTACGTCTGGGCAAGGTGTTTTATTAGCAATCGCTGATAGAACACCTTTTGTTTTGGTAAAATAGCTCAAAAAAGTTAATTAACAGAAGGTAGGAATGTTTATTATGTCAAAATCATTTACATTAAAAATTGCTGGTTTAGAACGTCAGCTACCCATTGTGAAATTATCACCAAGCTTATCAATTGCTAGCTTTGTCCTATTAGGCGATGCTGAACTTGTCAGACAAGCAACACCGTTACTTGTTAAAAAACTCCCACCATTTGATGTGATCATTACCGCAGAGGCAAAAGGAATTCCCTTAGCACAACAGCTCGCAAATGAATTACAATACGACCATTTTGTCGTTGCTAGAAAAAGTATTAAAGCCTATATGAAAAACCCCTTTGTCCTAGAAGTTAATTCTATTACAACTTCAACGACACAAATTCTATGTTTAGACTCATTAGATGTCGAACGTATTAAAGGCAAACGAGTTGCTATTATAGATGATGTTATTAGTACAGGTGAATCTATTCAATCACTGGAACAACTAATAACTAAAGCAGGCGGTCAAGTTGTTTGTAAGGCTGCTTTATTAGCAGAAGGCGATGCTGCTTTGCGCAAGGATATTATTTTCTTAGAAAAATTGCCTCTTTTCGTCGACTAGTTATTTCAAGTAGCTTCAACAACGACCTTTCTAGCATTAAAAAGAGTTCTATGTCATAGGATGAAGTGGCATGTTTTGAATGCAATATCTCCATCTAAATTCATATCTATTTCTTTATACTTGCTATTTCATACAATATTCGTATGAAAAAAGTCCATCCGTCTCCATTTCATTGCTAAACATTTATTTAGGATGAATTCCTTCTAAAAAGCCATTTGTGTAGCTCACATAAAAGCGAGTAATTAAGATGTGGTGAACCTGTGCTTTTTTCTGTCTATTTTTAGGTATATTCATCACGATTACAAGAAATGGCGAGGACTCCTGCCGAAAAATAAAGGGTGCGTTACTTGTCGACGGAAAGTTTTCGCCATTTCTATTTTTCTAAAACATGAATTATTTTAATACCCCCAGCATATATAATAGAACCAAAAAGTGAGAAGTGGCCTTATTATGCCGCTTCTCACTTTTTTTAATTTCAATCTCTACTTAGTTATTCTCAAAAACTATTTTACCATCTACAATTGTCATTTTCACTTGAGCTTGGAGCATTTTTTCAATTGCTATCGTAAATAAATCTTCTTTAAATATTGTAAAATCTGCAATATACCCTGGTTGAATCATTCCGCGATCATGTTCGTGGTGAATCATCTCGGCGCTACCGACTGTATAAAGACGTAGTGCTTCATAGCGCGTTAATTTTTGTTGTGGAACATAGCCACCATGATTTTCTTCAGGTTTTTTACGTGTAATCGCTGCATAAATGCCTGCCAAGGGATCCACGGGTTCAATTGGTGAATCGCTCCCGCCTCCACATTTAATACCCGCGTCCAATAAAGATTTCCAAGGGAAAGCATACGGTAAGCGCTGTTCACCTATTTTATTCCCTACCCATGGAAAGTCAGAAGTAACAAATGTCGGCTGAATATCAACTGCTAGATCAATTTTAGTCATGCGATGAAGTAAATCCTCATTCAATAAACAAGCATGAATGATCCGATGTCTTGTACCGCTTGGAGGTGGATAATTTTCCATAAGTTTAATCACCTGTGTTGCTGCTGCATCACCAATGGTATGTACTGCAATCGGGCGACTATAAGCTTGTGCAAGTTGGAATAGTTCTTCCATTGCTATGTCATCTTGTATAAGTAGACCCTTATTCGTAAAATCATCGGCATATGGCTCAAGTAAAGCAGCCGTTGAACCACCAAATGAGCCATCAGCAAAAATCTTCATTGCACCAAGTGACATGAAATCATCATCAAATAGTAACTCATCCTCCATCATCGCTGCAAATACTTCATTATGGATGAGCAGGTTTGCACGGAAATCTTTACGTCCCAACAGTACTTTTTTGTAGGCATTATATGAATAATTATAATGACCAAAATAAGCCATTTCTTCTGAATGCCCACCCGTTAAACCTCGTGCATGCATATGTTCAATTGTATGATGTAATACATTCTCTAATTGTTGACGAAAAGCTGCTCCTTCTTGAGGAATAGCAGCTTTTAATAAATCGGCAGCCTGTTCATAGAGTAAACCATTTAATTCTCCACTACTATGACGCCCGATTAAACCACCTTGTGGATTTGCTGTCGCTTCTGTGATGCCCGCTAAATCAAATGCTAATCGATTGCCTAAAAAAACATGACGACAGACACGCGACACAATAAGTGGCATCGTTGTAATCGCATCTAACTCTGCCATTGTTGGTATCCGTTGATCAGGAAAATTATTTTCATTAAAACTTTCAACCCATAGCCATTCATCATCAGCTGTTTTCTTAGCTTGTTCAGCGATTAAATACAACATATCTTCCGCAGATTGGACATCGCTCAAATCGAGACGTGTCAGTTTTAGTCCTGTACCAATCATATGGAGATGGCTATCAACAAAACCCGGATACATTGTTGCTCCTTGTAAATCGAGCTGTTCATCTGCTAAATCTACAAGCTCATCATAGCGTCCTATAGCGCTTATTCTCCCTTCTTCAATGAGTACTGCTTCGACTGTTTGTTCAGGTGCTGTCATTGTATAAATTTTACCATTATGTATTAAACGCTTCATCATGACACCCCACTCGCTAATTTTATTCGTTGATTAAACAAATTTGTACTGTCTACTGCACATTGTAAAATACCTTGAGCGATTAAGTAATTCACACGATAGTACAACCATTCCTTACTTAGATAATCATCTGATTGACAAATAATTTCACCAATGATTCGGATACTTCTACTATACTCATTTGTTGCTAGCTGTGTTATTTTTTCATCATAAAATGCTTCTTCCACTTCGATGATGGTACAATTTTGCCAAATACGTAAACAGCCGATTGAATTTCGCGCTACCTGCCATCGTTTTTGTAGGCTCTTTCTTTCGCTGTCTGGCAAGGCATCCATCTCTATACTACGATTGAAGTGGCTCACTACGTCTTTCGCACAAAGATCACTTGAACTACGATATACTAAATTCCCCACTTCCATATCGGATGCCGGAATGTCGATTATTCGAATAGAGAGATCACTTGGTAAATGTGTTAATGTGTAGGAAAGAGCCAATTTTTCATGCGCATTATTTGCTACCCATATAACGACTGAATGACCGACAGCAATACTACGAATTTCTGCTGTGAAAGTAGCCATTGCTCGATTCATCTGACTGAGACCACGTTCAAACAGCCAGTCAGTACGGTGTTCGTTTAATGGACCAATCGATAATACATCATCTAGCACATGTACTGTAGAGGATGATTTTTTCAGCATATGTACTAATAGTTGTTGATGCCCTAAAGAAAATGTAATATGATGCATATTTTCGACAGTCATTCGTTCGATACGTTTTTCACGCTGTTGTTGATTGATTTCGCTTTGCTGTTTCATTGCGTGTTCAAAAGAATCAACAAAAAGTAATAAACGGTCAGTAAATGCTAGTTTATCATGCTCATTCGCTTCACCATTTCGTAGTTCGGTCAGCTCTTTATATAACAGTGTGAGTAGTTGTTTTTGTTCTGCACTGTTGATTTCTTCTCCCCACATCATTACATTACCTCTTTCTTTTCTTCTCTTTTCCATTATTATGCCATTTAAAACAATTGGAAATCAACTAGTAGCTTAAGTAATGATTGAACATTCTTTAGCATAAGGGCTCAGGGGCATTACTTGAGGTTGAATACATGTATTGTAGTTATCTCTATAATTGAATTTGATTTTTCTAGCCTCATCGATGATCTCGTACGCTTCTTTCATCCTAATACAAAAAAAGTTTATCATACATGACAAAAACATCTCCAAAGCTCGTTAGGTATTCGATACCTAAACTCTTGAAAGATGTTTTTATTTTGCTCAGGCCTGTCTATCTAAAATAATAAAGTTCAGGAATATTAGTTGACAGAGCGCTTCACTATATTGTGAGAACAGCAACGCAGCTGTTTTGCGGTCACTCTACTCACTTTCAGTCCTAGTCAATAGGCGTATACTACATTACGGTTTGAAAACAAATAAAGTAGTTGGTGTCGCTTGTGGCGGCAAGCTTGCTGTCATCATTTGGCAAAATGCCAAAACATTTGAGCCGTTTTGTAAAGGTGCACCAAGATGTTTTGTCTTATGAGCATCCACCCGCATAATCAAAGCATGATCTACCATCTTTTTCTCCGCATCATAGACACCACTAATGACGCCAAAATAATCGTCTTGCTCTTTCATGACTAATACATGTTGACCATGTGAAAAATAATTAATAAAATGGTCCCCTTTTTTCAACTCATCTACTGTTCTTCTTTCACCATCTCCACCATGAAGAATTTCCGTTGTCAGGGGTAAATGAAAAATACAATCGACTGTTTGCAATAAAATATAATCATCTTTTACAGTTGTTTTTGAAATAATACCTTGTCTTGAATAAATAGTTTTCATTTCTGTTACCTCCTACTATAAAAAATGAGCCGCTACACATAGTTAGCGACTCATTTACTATCATTTTAGTATATAAAACGATGTTTGGAAAGCAATAGTTGCGTGATTTCATAAGCGACTTGGTCCCTGTTCCGCCTCGCCTATGTCCACACTGTTTAAGAGGTTTATTTCTGTCGTGAATTGTGATTCTCTGAACACATTAATTCACAGTCATTATTATTTATAATAAAACACTTTTTAGCAATGCAATTGCTTCATCTATTTCAGCATTGGTTACATTAAGAGGTGGAAGTAGGCGTAAGGTTGTCGCACCTGCCCCGACAACTAATAAACCAATTTCTTCACAAGCTGCTACTATTTCTGGAATTGGTTTATCTAATGCTAATCCTAGTAATAAGCCCATACCCCGCACTTCATATTGCGGGAAATGCATCGTTAGTTGCTCTTTAAAATATTGAGACGAAGCTTGTACATTACCAAGAAAATCAGCAGTTAATACTGTATCTGAAATCGCTTGTGCAACTGCAACTGCTTGAGGATTACCACCAAACGTTGACCCATGCGTTCCTGGTCCAAAACTATCAAAAAGATCCGCTGTTCCAAGCATAGCACCGATTGGAAAACCACCGCCTAAACCTTTTGC
Organism: Kurthia sibirica; assembly: GCF_003143975.1. Taxonomy (GTDB): domain Bacteria; phylum Bacillota; class Bacilli; order Bacillales_A; family Planococcaceae; genus Kurthia; species Kurthia sibirica. Next base: position 23,954 of record NZ_QFVR01000020.1, read on the forward strand.
TAATGTTACAATATTAGGTTTTAATACAGTTTGTTCGTAAGCAAATTTACTACCGGTTCGACCGATTCCTGTTTGAACTTCATCAACAATCAATAAAATGCCTGTATCATCACAAATTTTTTGTATTGCTTCTGCAAAAGCTGGTGTTACAGTGTTCACTCCCCCTTCACCTTGAATAACTTCCAGCATAATAGCGGCTGTTTCATCGTCTACAGCTTGTTGTAAAGCAACAATATTATTAAATTCAACATATTCAAATGTTTCAACAATTGGCCCGAAACCACTATGTACTTTTTCTTGACCTGTCGCGCTCATTGCTGCAAAAGTTCGGCCGTGGAAAGAATTAACGAAAGTAATCATCTTATGTTTTTTTGTATGTTTACGCGCTAATTTAATAGCGGCTTCATTTGCTTCGGTACCTGAATTACAAAAGAACCCATATGATAGATGTGTATCTTGAACTAAATCTGCTGCCAGTCGATCCTGCTGAGGACTGGCATATAAATTCGAAACATGCCATAATTTTTCACTCTGCTCCTTTAATGCATTTACGAGTATTGGATGGCAATGACCTAAAGCTAGAACCGCAATTCCACTTGTAAAATCAACATATTTTTTACCTGTTGAATCCCAAGCATATACACCTTGACCTTCCACTAAATTAATAGGACGTCTACCGTAATTTTGAAATAATGCTGTCATGATAAAGTAACCTTCTCTCTGTGAATTGTGGTGCCTGTTAATTGATGTCCCACTATTTTGACGTTTGGAACACCTGCAGCAACGCAGCCTACTGCTGCCAACACTTTAGGAATCATTCCACCATATATATCCCCTGAAGTAATCCAGTTATTTATTTGTTGCTCTGTCGTTTTTTCTATTACTTCATTATTGATTTGGATCCCCTCTATATCAGTGACAAATAGCAGTTCCTCTGCTTGCAATGCTAATGCTAATGCACTTGCCGCAGTATCACCATTAATATTGATTAATTGTCGTGTTGATGTCGTACCGATGCAACTAACTACAGGGATAATACCTATAGTCTGAAGTTGTTCAATCACTGTCGCATTAACCTCATCCACTTCACCAACATGTCCATAAATTGCTTTATCTAAGTAATGACAATGCAACAGATTGGCATCTTGACCATTTAAACCGATGGCCATAAAACCTGCTTCATTTAATTCGCCAACTAACATTGGATTCACTTGACCAATCAATGTTTCTGCTACAATACCAATAGCTGCATCTGTCGTAACACGCAGACCATTGATTTTCGTAGTCGGAATGGCTGCTTTTGCCAATGCCTTATTTATAGCAGGCCCCCCTCCGTGAACGATTGTAATAGCACAACTACCTTGTAATTGCTGTAGCTCTTTAAAAAACGCCTTATTTAAACCACCAAGCATGCTGCCACCAAGTTTAATAACGACCTTTTTCTTATGATCTGTACGTTGCGTTGATTTGAACATAATCATACGTCAAGTCACATCCCCATGCTTGGCCATATCCATCGCCTTGGAAAAGATTAGCATATATTTTCACTTCATGATTTTTCAAATACGCTGTCAATACTGCTTCATCAAACTGTAATGGCTCACCTTTATCAACAACCATCGTTTGACCGATTGATATTTGGATATTTGTTGGGTCGATTGAACAACCACTATAACCAATTGCACAAATGACACGACCCCAGTTTGCATCACAACCGAAAACGGCTGTTTTTACAAGTGGTGAACCAACAACCGTTTTTGCAATTTTAAGTGCTTCTGCATCTGTTGCCCCACCTTCTACCGTCACTTCGATAAGTTTTGTAGCGCCCTCGCCATCTTTGGCAATCAGTTTTGCTAGATCACGTGATACCAGCTGGAAAATTTCAACGAATGTAGACCACTGGGGATGTTGTTCATCCAATGTTTGATTATTGGCTAAACCATTTGCTAATACTAATACTGTATCGTTCGTCGATGTATCTCCATCAACTGTAATGGCATTGAAGGTAATATCTGTCGTTTCTTTTAGCAATGATTGTAATGTTGATTGCTCAATATTGGCATCTGTTGTAATAAAACCAAGCATCGTTGCCATATTTGGCTCAATCATACCTGAACCCTTTGCAACACCTGCAATAATAACTTCCTTACCATCAATTTCTAAACTATATGCAGTATTTTTCATTACTGTATCTGTCGTTAAAATCGATTGTGCAAAATCGATTGCATTTTCTAATTTTCCGCCAAGTTGTAATGCTGCAATACCAGCTTCAACTTTATCCATTTTCATACGTTCTCCAATTACACCCGTAGAGGCAACACCTACTAGATTTTCATCTATTCCTAATTTAGCTGCCGCAAGAACTTGCATTTGCTTCGCATCTTTAATACCTTGTTCACCCGTACAAGCATTCGCATTCCCAGAATTAATAATAATGGCTTGCATTTTTTCATTCGCATAAACCGTATTTTTTGTTAGGACAAGTGGCGCAGCTTTAATCGCATTTGTCGTAAAGACACCTGCAACGCTTGCTGGAACTTCACTAAATATCATGCCAATATCTTTTTTCTTATGCTTTAAACCACAGTGGAAACCTGCTGCGCTAAATCCTTTTGGTGCAATTATACTTTCGCTTACTAATCTTTTCGCTGATTCGATTAACTGTGTCATATTATTTCTCCTTTAGGATTAAATAAATAATGGTACGGCCTGTAAGCCGGCTTTTTCATTGAAGCCCATTATTAAATTCATATTTTGAATGGCTTGTCCTGCTGCACCTTTAACTAAATTGTCAATTACTGCAACAATCGTTACACGATTTGTTCGATCATCTACATTAAATGTAATATCACAAAAATTTGTCCCTTTCACTTGCTTCGTACTTAAAGTAGCTACATCTGGCATAAAACGAATAAAAGGATCGTCACTATAGGTATCCGTAAATGCTTTATGTAGATCTGCTGCTGTCACACCAGGTGATAATTTCGCATAGCTAGTTGTAATAATGCCACGAACCATAGGAACTAAATGTGTTGTAAATGTAATAGGCTCAACTGTGCCAGTACATGATTTTATAGCTTGCTCAATTTCTGGAATATGTTGATGTTTATTAATTTTATAAACAGTCGTCGCATCTGTTGTTTCTGCATAATGTGTTAGTTGGCTTGGTTTATTCCCTGAACCAGAAACACCACTTTTAGCGTCTATAATCAATCCTTCATGACTGATTAAATTTGTTTTTAGCAATGGCAATAATGATAAAAGTACTGCCGTTGGATAACATCCTGGATTGGCAATTAATTTTGCACTGCGAATTGCATCATTATTCCAACTACATAAACCATATACACTCTTTGCTAGCAAATCTTCTGGAGCCGTTTTTTTGCCATACCATTTTTCGTAATCTGCGCTATTTTTCAATCTCAAATCGCCGGACAAATCAATGAAAATTGTATTTTCATTATAAATATTTGGAATAAGTTGACCCGATACGCCAGATGGTGTTCCCAAAAAGACAATACTCAATTGTTCGATTGCTTGCTTTGTAATTTTTTCAAGCGGTGCATCGTAAAGCTTCGTCAGATGTGGATATTTTGTCGATAAGCTTACGCCTTCTTCTGATGAAGTAAATAATTGAATTGTTTGTACTTCTTGATGACTATGAAGCAGCCGAATAAGCTCCAATCCACCATAGCCTGTTGCGCCAATAATACCGACCTTCATACGCTCACCTCTTTTGTTTGATAGGAATATTATATAAATGTATATTTATAATGTCAAATGTATTTTTATTTATTTTTACTATTTTCTAATAATTAGAGTAAATATACGTTTTAACGCATAAAAAATACACGCAAATGAACACCACTATAGCTTATACCATAGTATCATTCACTGCGTGCTTTTTTATTTATGCATTTTTTATAATGTTATTGCTTATTTTTTTTTAATTCTTCTTCTTCACTTTTTAATAGTTCGACATCATAGTGCATATCATCTTCATCTTGAAATTTATTATATCGCTTTTTATATAAATTCCACAGATGCGTAACGAGCACTTTTAAAACGGCATATGATGGAATGCCTAGAACGACTCCAGGGACACCAAAAAGGGAGCCTGCTGTTAATAGGACAAAAATAATCGTGATCGGATGGACATGTAACGATTTCCCCATTACTTGAGGTGAAATAAATTTACCATCAATTAATTGGACGACTGTCCAAACAACAGCTAATTTTAATAACATAACAGGAGCAGTGACAACGGCTATAATAGCTGCCGGTGTAATAGCAATTAATGGTCCTAAATACGGTACAACCGATGTAATCATCGCAAGAAAACCAAGAGGTACTGCATAATCAAGACCAATAATAAGGAAACCAATCGTCACCATAACACCGATACAAAACGCGACAATAATTTGTCCTTGAATATAGCTGCTTATTTGACTATCAGCTGTTTTCAATAAATGAGTTGTATCTGGGCGCATGCGTGGTGGGAAAAGTTTAACGAATGCCTTCGGTAATTTCTCTCCATCTTTTAAGAGATAAAACAAGATAAATGGCGCGGTAACTAACGCTAATACAATCCCCGCTAAAGTAGACACAAATCCTGTAATACCAGAAGCTAAGCCCGTTCCTAGATTACTTGCTGCCTCTTTAACATAATTCGTCAAGTCAGTGCCAACCTGTGTTACGGTTTCATCTAGGTTAATATTGTATTTATCTAGAGTAGACGTAAATCGGGAATCTGCAACAAAATTTTGAATAACCTCCACAAACTGTGAGAAAAACTGTGGAAATTCTGAGATAAGATTAGTAAATTGTTCTTTTAAAAAGGGTACAACTAATGTAACAAGTAATGTAATTAAACCAATTACCGCTAAGTAAATTAGTGCGATTCCCCATATTTTAGGTATCTTTAATTTCATTAAAAGCTTTAATACAGGTCTTAATAAATAAAAACCAATTACCGCAAGTATAACCGGCAATACAATTGTGTGTATAAAGACAAATATTGGTTTAAAAATAAATGATACCTTATCAAAAATCATCAACGTGATCCCTACTAATAATAATGTGACCAAACCGAACAATAAGTTTTTGCCACCAAGAAATCTTATAAATTTTGTGTTAAAAAAACTTTTCTTTTCAGGCTCCATACACAATCCCCCAATTCACCTAACATATGACTTTTGTTTCAAGTATACACCTTTTTCGTTATTTAAACGTCAGGAAAGTATTTAAAGCTTGCACGTTTTTTTCTCTGTCTATTTCAATGACTGAACCTACATTTGGATAACGAGCAAATGTATAACCATCCTTCACTGGAATTGTGAGTTTTTCAATATTTACACCGCCGCCTTTTACAGCGCCCAATAGCATTTTCAGCTGACTGTCTTTCGTAATATCCGATTGCACATATCCTTGGATTGCACCTAATAATTTAGGATAATTTTTAACATTGCCTGGTTTCAAAACTTCTTGCTTTAATGCTTCTAATGCTTGCTGTTGACGTTCTACACGGCCAAAATCGCCTTTTTCATCATAGCGGAAGCGCGAAAAGCCTAATAATTCTTTCCCATTCAAACGCTGGGTCCCTTTTTTTAAGGATACACCGATATTCTTAGACATATCATGTGGTACAGTTACTTCAACACCATTCGGTGCTGCTACATCCACGACATTTTCAAAGTTTTTAAAATCCACAACCGCTACATGATTGATTTCTAAATCAAACATTTGCTTCAGTGTTGCTTTCAATAAATCCGCTCCACCCAAATAATAAGCTGTATTTAATTTATAGCTATTATAACCTGGGATTTCAGCATAAATATCACGCATAAAAGATACCATTTTTACATCATTCGTATCTTTATTCCATGACACTAACATCATCGTATCAGAACGTGATTTTTTCTCCCCACGTGAATCTACACCTACTAATAGAATATTCTCTATCGTCGCTTTAGAATTAGGGTCACCATCAAATTTCATTGTAGCCTTGGCAGGTGAATCCGCCTCTGCCATATTCAAACCTGATTTATACTGCGTATATGCATACCCTCCTGCTGCTAAAATACAGACAAGGATCATTAATAGGAATACACGACCTTTTCTGAGCTTTCTTTTTTTTCGACCTTTTCTTTTTTGGGTCATGCAAATTCTCCTTTCAAGACTAACATTATTTGTTTATAATTATATCAGATACATAATTTTTTAGTGAAATAATTATTTCACTAAAACTTTAAAGCATTCAATTTCTAGGAGGAATCGCATATGTCAACTAAATCATTATCACAAGCCACCTTTGCTGGTGGTTGTTTTTGGTGTATGGTCAAACCATTCACCGATTACCCAGGAATTGTAGGGATTGTTTCGGGTTATATGGGCGGTTCACAAAAAACAGCGACATATGAGCAAGTAAAAACAGGAACAACAGGTCATACAGAAGCTGTACAAATCACCTTTGACGACACCCTCTTCTCATATGAGCAACTATTAGAAATTTACTGGCCACAAGTAGATCCAACAGATGATGAAGGTCAATTTCAAGACAGAGGTTCAAACTATCGCGCAATGATTTTTTATCATAATGAAGAACAAAAATCACTTGCTGAAAAATCAAAGGAACAATTAATTCAATCAAACCGTTTCAAAAAACCGATCATTACACCAATCGTTAAAGCGATGACATTTTTCCCTGCTGAAGACGATCATCAAGATTTTTATAAAAAAAATCCGCAGCACTATAAAGAAGACCTTGAACAATCAGGGCGTAAAGAGTTTATCTCAACTAATTGGCAATAATTTCACACTCTATGGAAGACGAATATGACTTTGAAAGGTTCATATTCGCCTTTTTCCATTATTTCCCCTATTTAACTATTGTAAAACACAATTAAACCTATTTACTATATGAAAGAAGATGTAAAAATGTCCTTATTTCTCATTATTTTACCGGTAATTTTAGTATTTTTAACAGGGTTCATAGGTCAGAAGGCTCTCCATTTTGATATTAAAAATATTTCCACTTTAACACTTTACGTCATGTCCCCCGTTTTAGCATTCCGTACTTTTTATACGACACCTCTGACACCTGACTATATGTATATTATATTATTCGCTGTTTTACTCTGCTTCATGCTATTTATCGTTACATGGCTGACGACAAAGCTGATTCATGCCGATCGCTCAGAATCTTCTGCTATGATGCTAGGGGCTGTTTTCATGAATAGCGGTAATTACGGTGCGCCAGTAGCTCTTTTTGCTTTTGGTCAAGAAGGTTTTCACATCGCCGTTATTATTATGGTATTGCATTCTTTACTAATGAATACACTCGGTATTTTCTTCGCTTCTATGGGGAGTGATGATAAACCATCATTAAAAACATCTTTATCAAAAGTTTATACGATGCCGGTTCTATGGGGTGCGGTGATTGGTCTTGCCATGCAACTTATTCATATCCCATTGCATGAATCTATTTTAAATGGTGTGGATTTAATTGCCGATGCCTCCATTCCGGTTGTCATGTTAATTCTTGGCATGCAGCTAGCAGTCATTTCTCGTAAAAAGGTTAATTATACGGCGATGGCTACTACAACTAGCATCCGTATGATTATTTCACCTCTCCTAGCCGCGGCCATTTTATTTTTCATGCCCTTACCTACTATCGTCAAATCTGTTTTGATTTTACAAGCGGCTATGCCTGCTGCTGCAAATACAACGATGTTGGCCTTACAATTTAATACGAAGCCGGATCTCGTATCATTCACAACATTTATCACAACTGCTATTAGTATTTTTAGTATTCCAATTGTCTTATTTTTCTTAGGTGTCTAACTCTAGCTTTTTTCTATACAGCTATGCATAGTGTAATTCATAGGTCCATTGAATTAAACATCATTTGAAATGCCTTCTTTTTTTATATATTTATTTCAATACACATGATATTTGAATCAAATTATCATTTATCTATTAAAATACGTTTAAGAGTATGTTATTTTGGTAATGTATTAACAAGCTATGTTACTTGCATCCATATAGCGCTAATAAATTCTATGCTTACATAGCTTTATGGGTGTCTCTTTTTACAGTAGCTCGCTTGAAAGAGGAGGGCTTAATGATGAAAAATAAACGACCAACAATCATCGCACTTTCAGCAACATTAACATTAGGTATTGCATCAATTGGTACAACGCCTACTACAGCAAATGCAAACGCTCATTTAGTGAAATCCGTGACAACTCCATCGTATAAAACGACTTCTTTAAAAGATTTTAGAACAGTGAAAAATACAAGCTCTGTGTATATTTATTCAAAACCTTCAATAAAATCAGCAAAACTTCAAAAATTACCAAAAAATAGCGCAGTCGTCATTACGTCAAAAAAATCTGGTAGTTTTACTAAAATTAGATATATTTTTGGATATGCTTATATTAAAACGGCTCATTTAAGTAAGGCGACACCTGCCAATAATGCTCCGTTAGCACGAGATATTAGTAAAAAGTATCACTACGAATTACCTTATAACAACGGCTCACGATTCAATAACAAGTTTAATGCGTCATTTACGAAAGTTTATGCCCCTAACAAAGCTGTACAAAACTTTTGGCTGTATCACTCCGAACCAGATCAAAAAGGCGTGGTAGAATTTGATACAACACGCGGTTTATATATGGGCGATATAGAAAATGGCTATTTGTCATTAGCTGTGAAATATCCTACGAGAAAAAATGCAACTTGGTCCGGTAGTTATGGCAATAAATCACGTATTATTAGTACAAAATCTACTGTCAAAACGACGGCTGGAACTTTTAAAAATGTAGTAATTGTCAAAAATAGTGGTAATTATTCTTATTTCGCTCCAAATAAAGGGCTTATCCTTCTTAAAAACAAACATAAAAAGACGATTATGAAATTAATAAAATAATGTAATTCCAATAGAGACCCCCACAATCGCCAAGCGATTATGGGGGTTTTATCGAGTAAATAATGGTTCTATACTATTTGATGGGTTTTTCAACTAGTTTTTTAGAAGGTATTCATCATAAAACAGAGGTTTTAAAATGCACTGTATTTGGCTGTAGACGCTTGGTTCATTTTCGAGCGCAGATGTGATTGAATAGGAAGGATCAAGAAATTGGTTGACATATAGGATGAATGATTGGTGTAGTAAAGGTTGAGGACTCCTACCGGAAAGCATTTGTCCGAAATGAACAAATAGAAAAAGTGGCGTGCTATGAAATATCCAAATCACACCACCCACTAGTTGACGTAGAACCTAAATAATCCATGTAATTTTCTAGCAGCATGTGCATTTCCATTGCGCTACTCCTTTGGTTTTATATACTTGTCATTGCCACAATGTTATAATTAGTAGCGATGCACGTAGAAAGGCGCTGAACTATATTGAAAATAAAAAACTTACCCAAAAAACTTACACAGTACAATAATATCCATTTAATTACACATACAGATTTGGATGGAATTGGGCCTTCCATCGTTTTAAATGCTTTTGGTATTCCTCATTTAACAACCTTTGTTGAGACGCGTAAAATAAATGAAGCGGTTATTGAAAAAATTGCTGAACTTCAAGATAATGAAATTATTATTATTACGGACCTCTCTGTAAATGACGAGACGGCCAACTTAATAGCTGCTGTAAACGCTGAGCCAAATGCACGATATATTGCATTATTGGACCACCATGCATCCGCTCTATTTTTAAATGAATTTAATTGGGCTGAAGTTGTCCCCGTCCAAAATGGGATTAAAATGAGTGCCACAACTTTAATGTATAAACACTTATTGGATGCTGGTTTTGAAGTAGCACCTATCCAAAAAACAAGCAATGATGAAGGTGAAGAAGTAATTATTACACCCGATTATACACTTCAAGAAAAAGGAATGATCTTGGACAGAGTTGCTCATTTCGTCGAAGATGTTCGCTTGTACGATACATGGGATTGGCATGCTCTTTCTATTCAAGAAGCTGCTGATTTAAATACGATTTTTTATGCTCGTAGACGCTATGAATTTGCACAGGACCGTATGGAATACTTCCAAAGTGGTCAATTATTCACCGCTGAAGACCAAGCTTATCTTCAATTCTCAAAAGAAGAACTACGCCAAATTTTGAAAAAGAAATCCAAACAAATGGTCATCGTAGAAAATTTCACCTTAAAAGGTCATGATACGCCTGTTAATATTGGTGTCGTAGAGACCGATTCTTATTTCAGTGAACTTGGAAATCATTTAGCTGAAAAATTCGAAAATGACATTGATTGCGTCTTTATTATTTCATTAGTAAAAAATAGAGTCTCTCTTCGTTCGATCGGTTCTGAGGTTAATCTTTCCGAAATAGCACAAAATTATAATGGTGGAGGTCACCCTAATGCATCCGGATGTGACTTATCGGAATTAGGCCTAGATTTCATTTCTGCTATATTCCAAGCACAAAAAGAACGTAAATAACATATTTTCTGCTCCACTTGAGGTTTTTTCTCGGTGGAGCTTTATTTTTTAAATAAATATTTTTTTGCTGTACACCAATTAACCTTTTCAGGTCAATTCAATTGATTTAGCTCATAATTCCTGTTATTCTCAGCTTATCGTTATATCAAAAAAATACTATTTTAAAGCATTGTTTGGCGTTTATCCAAAATTATATTTAAAAAATAAAATAAAAGACTAGATTAATTTAACTACTTTGTGTAAGAATATAGTTAGAAATCGAAACCAAATTCTATTTCATCTAATTTTGTGTATTGATGCCATTTTCTTCTGTCATAGTACAGAATTGATTGACCTATCATACGAAAAAGCTGATCGAATCATTTGATCACACTATTAGTGTTTTCATGTTCCTATTTAGTTAACCGCTTACAAACAACAAACCAAATTAAAACATGAACAATAATCATTAGGGGGCATTTCAAATGGAAGCAACTATCAACAATCGTTTAGGATTAAAAGAATTAGCAAGTAAAGTAGTATCTGCCGATGTAGCAGCTGCACTAATCTCAGATGGTGACGTAGTTGGTATGAGTGGATTCACTCGTGCTGGTGATGCAAAAGTCGTACCAATGGCATTAGTTGAGCGTGCTAAGAATGAAAAATTCCAAATTGACGTATATACTGGTGCGTCATTAGGTCCAGAGGTTGATAAATATTTAGCTGAAGCTGGCGTTATCCGCAAACGTGGACCATTCCAAGGCGATAAAGGTATTCGTACCCTTATCAATACTGGTGATGTTCTATTCGCTGACATGCATTTATCGCATGGTGCTGAACAGTTCCGTCAAGGGATTTTTGGACCTGTCAAATATGCAATTATTGAAGCTGCTGCAATTACAGAAGATGGCTATTTAATCCCAACAACTTCAGTGGGTAACAGCCCCATTATTTGTGATGTTGCTGAAAACATCATTATTGAATTGAATATTTCTCACCCAGAATCAATCATCGGCTTACACGATATTTATGTGCCTGCTGAACAAGGTGAACGCGAAGCAATTCCACTGACTAAAGCATCTGATCGTATTGGTACAAAAGGTATTAAAATTGACCCTTCAAAAATCAAAGCAATTGTTATTTCTGAAGAGCCAGATGCACCTTCACTAATCGTTCCTCCAGATGAAGAAACACAAACAATGGCAAACCACTTGCTTGATTTCTTCCGTTCAGAAATTAAAGCTGGTCGTTTGACAGAAAATCTTATGCCACTTCAATCCGGCGTTGGATCAGTAGCAAACGCTGTATTAGATGGTTTCGCTGACTCAGAATTTAAAGATTTAGAAGTATTCTCTGAAGTTTTACAAGATGCTGTATTTAACTTAATTGATGCAGGTAAAGTGAAATTTGCTTCTGCAACATCAATTACTTTATCTGAAGAACTAGGCAAACGTGTCTACTCAGATTTAGATAAATATGCTGACAAACTAGTGTTACGTCCGCAAGAAATTTCTAATCACCCTGAAGTAATCCGTCGTTTAGGCCTTATCTCGATCAACACAGCTTTAGAGTGTGATATTTATGGTAACGTAAACTCTACACATGTTTCAGGAACAAAAATGATGAATGGTTTAGGCGGTTCTGGTGACTTTGCTCGCAACTCTCGCATCGGTATTTTCGTTACTAAATCTTATGCAAAAGGCGGTTCAATCTCATCAATCGTGCCAATGGTAACACATGTTGACCATACAGAACACGATGTTGACGTAATCGTAACTGAGCAAGGTGTAGCTGATCTTCGTGGTCTAGCGCCAAAAGAACGTGTGCCACTAATGATTGAAAACTGTGTGCACCCAGACTACCGTGAACAATTATGGGCTTATTACAACGAAGCAGTTGAGAAAAATGGTGCCGTACAAACACCGCATATTTTGAGCAAAGCTTTCGAAATGTATGAAAACCTAGCAACTATTGGTACGATGAAAAAATAATACAAAAAAATGAGGAAGAGCTTCTTAGCTCCTTCTCATTTTTTGTTATTTGTTACACATCAATAATAATTCACATCCAATAAGACGCCAGTCATCCCTAACTTCGGATGTATGTTCATCTTGTTTGGGGTAATTGATATAGCCTGTTATACCCGTCTTATAGCATTGAGAGAGTTAGTTACGAATACCTCAGCGTTATCTTGCCCTTCCTTGTACAAGATCTATTGAATTCGTCCTATCACCTTTACAACGTTACATCCATTCAAAACCACATCAAATCGTTTACATATTTTTAATTGTCTATCCCCTTTTATTAAGTTGATCTGGCATGGACATACTCAAGTATAGACATTCATATTTTTGTCAGACATATAACATTTGACTATTCTCGAATTGTTTATATAGTCGTGGCGAGCGTTACATGCTATAATGAAAGCATTGTGAAAAAGGAGGTACTTACATGATTCAAGTAAGTAATGTAGCTCTTCGTTACGGCGATCGTAAGCTATTTGAAGATGTTAATATTAAATTTACACCCGGTAACTGTTATGGCCTTATTGGTGCAAATGGTGCTGGTAAATCAACGTTCTTAAAAATTCTTTCTGGTGAGATTGAGCCACAAGAAGGAAATATTAGTATGGGTACTGATGAGCGCATGACCATTCTAAAACAGAATCACTTCGAATATGAAGCATTCCAAGTTTTAGAAACAGTTATGATGGGTCATAAAGAACTTTACGAAGTAATGAAACAAAAAAATGAAATTTACATGAAAGACCCATTCACAGACGAAGATGGTATTCGTGCTGCTGAACTTGAAGGTGAATTTGCTGATATGAATGGTTGGGAAGCTGAGTCTGATGCTGCAATCCTGTTACAAGGTCTTGGTATTCCAGATTCTATGCACTTCTCTACTATGGCTGAACTAACTGGTTCTGAAAAAGTAAAAGTCTTACTTGCTCAAGCTCTATTCGGTAAACCAGATGTACTTTTATTAGATGAACCTACTAACCATCTTGATTTGAAAGCTATTCAATGGTTAGAAGAGTTCTTGATCAACTTTGAAAATACTGTAATTGTTGTTTCCCATGACCGTCACTTCTTAAACAAAGTATGTACGCATATTGCTGATCTTGATTTTTCAAAAATCACTGTTTATGCGGGGAACTACGACTTTTGGTATGAATCTAGCCAACTAGCACAACGTATGGCTTCAGACCAAAATAAGAAAAAAGAAGAAAAAATTAAAGAGTTACAAGCATTCGTTGCTCGTTTCTCTGCTAACGCTTCAAAATCGAAACAAGCCACATCACGGAAAAAAACATTGGATAAAATCGAACTTGATGACATTAAACCATCAAGCCGTAAATATCCATTCATCAACTTTACAATGGACCGCGAAATCGGTAATGACGTCTTAACAATTGATGGTTTAACTAAAACTGTTGAAGGACACGACTTATTTAAAGATATGCGCTTCTCTATGAATAAAGAAGATAAACTAATCCTTTTAGGTGATCCATTAGCTAAATCAGCATTTCTTAAAATTGTTGCTGGTGAAGATGATACATTCGAAGGTGATTTCAAATGGGGCGTAACAACAACAAATAACTACTTCCCTATCGATAACGAAGAATTCTTCCAAGGCGATGAAAAAACACTAGTAGATTGGTTACGTCAATTCTCTCCAGAAGATGAAACAGAAACTTTCCTACGTGGTTTCTTAGGTCGTATGTTGTTCTCAGGTGAAGAAGTTCGTAAATCACCAGCTGTTTTATCGGGTGGCGAAAAAGTACGTTGTATGCTTTCAAGAATGATGCTTTCTCACTCGAATATATTATTATTAGACGAGCCTACTAACCACTTAGATCTTGAATCAATTCAAGCACTAAATGAAGGTTTAATTGCTTTCAAAGGCGCTATGATTTTCACTTCTCATGATCACCAGTTCATCCAAACTGTTGCAAATCGTGTAATTGAGATCCGTCCTGACGGTTCAATTTTAGATAAACAACTTTCTTACGATGATTACCTTGATTGGAAAGCTGAAAATAAGTTAGATTAATAATATCCCCTCATTCTTAAAAAATGAGGGGTTTTTTATAATGATTTTAGGAGGTTTTCGTACAAATGAATTCAAATCAATACAAACAGTTAAAAACACTTGCCAGTCATTCAGATTGGTCATTTCATATTGTTTTTTGCAAAAAACGACAAAGAAAATTATTCATGAAAAAAGGTCCTTCGACAAATATTACTTCTTTAAAAAAATTGTACTATGAAGTAAATAGCACTTCTACAATAGATAGTAATTGGTTATTACAACCACTCGCTATTGAAGAATATAAAACGTCTCATTGTATACTCTATGAATTTTTCGAAGCAGTAACATTGGATATTTTTGCTCAAAATAAATTATCACTTTCTCAATTTAAAAAGTTTTCATTGTCAATTGTAAATGCATTCATTGGATTTGAAATGCAGCATCAAACTTATCAAAGTATCAGTTCTAAAACTATTTTGATAAATCCTAAAAACTATCAAGGTGCTTTTATTGCCTACGATTCATTAACATCCATTTATGATGAAACGAATTTAATAAAAACACCTTCAAAAAATACTGAATTATTAAAATATTATTCACCAGAACAAACAAGACAAACAAATCAAGTGATTGATTATCGTTCAGATCTGTACTCATTAGGTGTCTTATTTTACGAAATATTGACAAGTGAAATGCCATTTAAAGGAGATAACTCACGCGATTTATTATTTGATATTTTAACAAAGCAAGCACCGCCGTTATCAGATAGTCGTCCTGATCTACCCTATATGTTAAGTGCAATGATAGCCAAATTATTAAAAAAAGATAAAAATGACCGCTACCAAAGTGCTCAAGGACTTAAATATGATTTAGAAAAATTGTTTAAGAATATTGAAGTTGGTAGGGACACGGAAAAATTTCCTCTTGCATTAAACGATAGTGGATTAACATCTACTTTGAATCAACAATTGATTGGACGAACAACTGAAATTAAACAATTACAAAAAATACTAACAAAAGCTTCACATGGTGATCCACAATTACTCTATGTTGAAGGAGCAGCCGGTGTTGGTAAATCCTCCTACATACGTGAACTATTGTGGAATACGTCTGTTTTACATGGTTATTTTATTACAACAAAAATTGAAAAATCAAAATTTGCCTTAGAAAATTCTCTGCTTGTTTCTAGTATTCGACAGCTATTAAAACAACTTTATACAGACACAGAGCACCTAGTGAAATGGCAGTCTCTTTTTAAACATGCTGATTTAACACTGTCTTCTGTTTTAATGGACAATATACCGGAAATAGCCTGGTTTTTAGATGCCCAACTACCCAAACAGAATTTTTCTTTTCATTCAAAAAAGACTAAAAATTTATTTCATTCTGACATTTCAAAAATCCTTCAATTATTCGAAAAAGAACACTATCCAATTATTCTTTTTTTCGATGATATACACTGGGCTTCTACATTAGCTGTTGAGGATTTAATTGATTTTTATTCTAATTATAATATTGGTAACATATGTATTATTCTATCTTGTCGTCCTGATGAATATAGTAATGCCTCACAATTACAGCGCACTATACAAGAGTTGCCCAATGGTTCGACTATTACATTGCAATCACTACCATATAGCGATATTATGTCATGGGTAAGATTGTCCATTCATATGACTGATGAATCCTATATACAGCTTGTCAATCAACTTTATAGCTTGGCGAAAGGTAATCCATTTCATACACAAAATATTTTTTTGGCAATGATTCAAAATAATGTATTAAACTACTCGTTAACACAAAAAACATGGCAATTTGACTCAAAAAACCTTTCATCTTTACATTTTTCAGATGATATTTTAGACTTACTAACCGAAAAAATAAAATCATTACCACCTGACTGCCTGAAGGTTTTAAATATTATTTCTTATTTTGGTCATTCATTTAGCTTAAATAAGCTATTGTATGTTTCAAAAATGGATTTTTCAATTGTTCATGTCATCCTAAAAACATTAATTCAAGAAGGCTACTTAATACCTTTAAATAATAATTTTAAATATGCAGAAACACTATACGAACTTAAGATAGATGATTTTGAAGATATTTCCTTTCAATTTGTTCATGACCATGTTTTACATACTGCACAAAATTTACTTTGCGAAACAGAGCAATTTCTATGGCATTATAAAATTGGTCAATACTATTTTTACACAAAAAACTTAGAAAAATTAGATCATCTTGAGAAGATTACTTATCACTGGAATTTAAGTAAAACAGCCTTATCTCCAGATGAACAATCGCTCCTATGTAATTGGAATTATAAGCTTAGTGAAAAAGCTATATATATTGGCTTATTTAACCTTAGTTATCAATATATTATAGCGTGTTTTTCATTATTACCCGCGCGCCACTGGGAAAATGATTCACTCATATCGTTTAAGGTCTACTTGATGCGTGGCTATGTTGAAGGTATTTTATTTGATGTAGAAACTGCGATGTTTTTTTTAGATGAGGCGTTAGAAAATACAAATGAACTAGACTATAAACTACATGTTTATTTTATTAAAACACGTATCTATTTGGATCGGGATGACGTATATAAATCGATTGACATTGGTTTACAAGCTTTACATTTAGCATCTGTACTTGTACCATCAGAACCAACTAAACCTCAGCTAGCAATGGAATATTTCAAAACTAAGTATGCCTTATCAAAAAATAAAAAAAGAGATTTAGCAGCACTTCCTCTAGCGAGTAACTCCGTCATTACAACCTTATTGGAAATAATGATTGATTTAGTTTCTGCTGGTTTTATTGTTAATAAACAACTTGCGACCTTTTTAATTTTACGTTCAGTTCGTCTTGTTCTCAAATATGGTAAAACCGATGTTGACAGTATTATATGGAATAATTATTCGTTAATCCTAATCGCTGGATTCAATGAATTTGAGGCAGGCATTCAGTTCAATTCTTTAGCGTTATTAGAAGTTGAAAAAACAAAAGATATTAAAAGTCGTGCCAATATTCATCTGACAATCGGTTCCTTTATCAACCATTGGACTAAATCATTTGATACGAATATCCAGCATTTGAGAAAGTCCCAAAAATATGCTAAAGAGCTTAGTATTAATCATATGTTAGCTGGTGCATCTAGCTTTATTGTCAGTATTCAGTTACTAAATGGTTCTCCATTAAATGTCGTAAAAGAAGAGATTAAGCAACAGCAATTATTTTTACAAGCGACACCTATGAGCCTTTCGACAAACTATTTAAATGAGGTCATTTATTGGGTCGAGTGTTTACAAGATTGCTATTTTGAAATTGATTGGCACCATAAAAAGATAAATTTAACAGAAGATACAATCACATATATGCATTTTTCACTACGACAACTCATGGGGTATCTATTAAAAAAGCAAGAACAATTAGCTACTTATTTAATCGCCTGTCATAATTTAGAAAATAATGTAATGATTTTACCAGTCATGCCTCACACTCTTTTTATTCAATCCTTGAGTCTATATGACATGCTTCTACAAGCTGAACAAACTACTATTATGCCTAAAAAAGATGCACAGATCATTTTAAATAATAATTTGAAAAAATTCAAAGTTTGGGCTTCTTTGCAACAAGCTAATTTTGAACATATGTATGTATTATTACAAGCGCAGCAGTTACGACTCCAAAAAAAATATAGTGATTCCTTGCTATATTTTGATCGAGCCATTCAACTAAGTCGACAATACCAGCATTTACAAGATGAAGCCATTTGTTGTGAGCGTGCTGCAAGTTACTGTGTTGCTAGCGGTTCACATGACTCTGCTCAGAGTTATATGAAGCAAGCAATTGAAGCACTTGAGCGATGGGGAGCGCATCATATTATTCTCGAATGGAAAAAACATTATAGTTTTTTATTTGAAAATATGATGCTGCCTTCTCCACAAGTTATTGAATCAACAAATTTACCAATCATTGAAGAAGCGATTAAACTTTTTTCCGAGGAAGCGACAATCGAAGCCATTTTAAAACAGACACTATCCTTGTTGATGCGAACAGTCGGTGCAACAAGCTGTGATTGGCATCAGTATGATGATCAAAATTTAGGCTTTACTGCTACCCTTCAGCGTAATTCGCGATTTATTTGCATGGATTACAGTCCGGTTGAACGTCGGTCCAATACGCTTTTGAACTATGTTATAAACAGTCAAGAAAGCCTAATTATTAATAACACAGACGAGAAAAAAAATAGTCATGCTTACTCGACAGCTCGCTCCACATATTATATACCGATACTTCACAATAAAAAAATCACTGCTATCTTATGCTTTGAAAACACACAGTCATCCTTTGCATTTAATACTTCCTATAATCAAATTATCACGATAATTTCTAGACAAATAATTGCACAAATCTCACAAATTAATACGGTTACTAACTTAGAAAGTATCGTGGAAAAAAGAACAGATACTTTAATGCAATTAAATAATGACTTACTCGAATCCAATCAAAAACTAGAATATTCTAAAAATAATCTCCAAAATTTATTCCAATTGATTTCACATGATTTACGATCACCACTTACCTCAGTAGTTGGGTTTATCGATTTACTATTAGACGGGATTATTCATGATCCACAGCAAATAAATCAGTATCTCGTACGAAGCAAAGAAAAATTATTCTCTATGAATCAAATGATACAAGATTTATTTGACCTCTCTAAATTACAAGCTGGTTCTTTAAAAGTGAATTTTGAAACTTGGTCTGCACAAAACCTTTTTTTTGATTTGAATAGTCGACTTCTGTTTGATGTAAACCAAACACATCTTAACTATTCTAGTGAAATGAAACTAGATAGTGACATTCTTTTATCAATTGATTTACAAAGAATTGAACAAGTATTAATGAATTTGATCCAAAATGCGGTGAAACATACAAAGGAAGGCTCAATCGATTTCTCCATGATTAAAAGAGAAGCCTATATAGACTTTATAATTAAAGATACGGGCAATGGGATTGATCCACAACATATTCCTTTTATTTTTGATATTAACTATACTAAATCATCATCGCTCTCTACAGAATCATCCGGTATAGGCTTAGCCATTTGTAAACAAATAATTGAAAATCATAATGGTCAATTTTTTGTGGAAAGTACGCAAAATGTCGGTTCAATATTCACTTTCAGTATTCCATATATTATTCAATAGTTGATCTTTTCACACATAAAAAAACACCCCTCATGACTATTTAAGAAGAAGTAGTATTCTCAAACAGTAATGATGGGTGTTTTTAGTATGGATTTTTTTATTTATTGACAACTAAATTGGTAACCATATCCTCTACATGTATGAATATACTGTGGTTTTGATGGGTTATTTTCCAATTTCCTTCTAAGTGTACTAATGTTGACAGATACGATTTTTGTATCCTCTACACCATTCACACCCCAGACATGGTCAATAATTTGTTCGAGACTTAAAATCTGCCCTTTATTTTCTAATAAATAAAATAATAGTTTTTTTTCTTTGATAAATAGAGGAATCAATTCTCCTTGTTTAAAAATTTCTTTTTGTTCATAATAAACGGTAAGATCGCCAAATTGTTCGAAATTTTTCTGTTCAATACCTGCGTTTCTTCGTAAGTTTACTTTCACACGTGCTAACACCTCACGTGGTATAAACGGTTTAGTAATATAATCACCGGCACCGACATCAAAGCCTTCTAATCGGTGTCCTTCACTATTTAAACCAGTAATAAAAATCAAACTTCCATTGGATATATTTCGATAGCGATCAGCTAGTTCAAATCCATTGCCATCTGGTAAATTAACATCTAAAAGTAACACATCTGGCACAAATAAACTAATTTTAGCCCAGCCTTCTTCAATCGTAGAGGCAACTTGTACGGTATATCCTTCTTTTTCCATATATAATTGCAATACTTCAATAATATCAACATCGTCTTCAATAATCATTATTTTTGCTGTCATTTTTCTCTCCCATTTCACTTTATACCTATTATTACCTTATTAATGGTAAAAATTGCATTTATTTAACATCAGATTTAAAAATATATCGATAACTCTTAATCGATTTTTCATAGTAATCTTCACCATAGGCATTGCGTGTTTGTTTATACGTATAAAAAGACACAGCGACTGATTTTTTTTCATAAATTAAATATTTTTCTTCTAACCAATTAGTAAGCTGCGTCATGTTTAATGATAGATTCAATTCGTTATTACATATAATAAAATGGTCAATAGTCATTTTTGAAAGCGCCAAATCTATTTCTACAGAATCATCGGCTCTTTGCTCTAAATAAAATTGACTCTTATCATCTGCCTTTAGTGTAACAACTAAGTCTGTTATTGCAAAGCTCATTTCTTGCATATGATGAAATAATTGATCATCAGGTATTAATACAGCAATCGTCATATTGTCATTTGAATGAAAATTTTTATCAACATTCAACTCTACGTATATGAATAACACATAATAACTACGATGAATATTTTCTGAAATCCTCTTATAATTAGAGTCATTTCTATCCGCTTCTACAATTAATACAGAATTTGTATCAATGATTTTTTTAATATCTAAATTAGTAAAACTAAATAATGCATTATTCATATACAATCTCCTATCACTCTTTTTCTAATGCCCGTTTCATACTATTTTCTTGCGAACTCATTTGTTGCCAGCGCCACGAATCTCTACACATTTCTTCGATTGTTTTTGTGGGCGCCCACTCTAACACTTGCTGTGCTTTTGATATATCTGCTACACAACTTGCAACATCCCCATCTCGTTTTCCAACCACTTCATACTCTAGGATAATATTGTTCTCCAATTGAAAAGCTTCAATAATTTCAAAAACAGAATAACCAGAACCTGAGCCTAAGTTGAATATTTCACATCCTGAATGATTATCCAAATACTGTAGCGCTTTTATATGTCCTTTAGATAAATCGGCTACATGAATATAATCTCTAATACCTGTTCCATCTGGTGTATTATAATTATCTCCAAAAACTTGTAGATACGCTCTTTCTCCACTTGCTACTTGTGTAATAAACGGCATTAAATTATTTGGTATACTTTGTGGTTTTTCACCGATTTCTCCACTTTCATGTGCTCCAATCGGATTAAAATACCGCAATATAACAATTGATAAATTTTCATTGGATTGCGCTAATGCACCTAAAAGCTGCTCTATTGCTAATTTTGTCAAACCATATGGATTTCTTGTTTCCAATTTGGCTTCTTCTTTTATCGGTACCTCTTTCGGAATACCGTAAACTGTCGCTGATGAACTAAATATTATTTTATTAACATGATATTTTTTCATCACATCTAGTAAAATAATCGTACCAAGTATATTTTCACTATAATAATCTAGTGGATTATTTATAGAGTCATTAACCGATTTTACACCAGCTAAATGAATCACGCGATCAATTTGAAATGATCTAAAGACTACTTCTAACTCCATCTTATTGGTAATATCAGCATGAATAAAATCTATTTTTTTCCCTGTTATTTTTTCAATTTTTGTAACTATATTGATTGAACTATTCGATAAATTATCTACAATTACTACTTCAAAACCCATTTCTAATAAATCTACGCATATTTGAGAACCTATATAGCCAGTTCCACCTGTTACGAGAATACGCATCAAATCGCCCCTTTTTAGTTATTTATTTCTAAATTTTTTACCACATCACTCATAGAGTAACTTTGAAAATTATATTTCTCTTTATTTTTCGTAAATTCAACTAATACTTTTTCAAGAAACTCAAAATTTTCATCTATGTTTTTTCCCATATTATGTGGATGCCACCACAGATGATAAATTTCTCCATTTTTCGCTGCATATTGTAATGATTTTACAATTCGTTTTAATTTTAAATTTTCTAGTATTTTCAAGCGACTATAATAGGGTCTCAAAAAAGCACTTGCTTGGATATTCCAAATATGATTTTTTTCTATCTGCTGCAAACTAAATGTATGATGCCCTGTTAGATTTAAGTAGCTATCAGCTATTTTATAAATTCTTTTAAAATGCCAGCCATCTAAAAACTGCTCTGACTTAAATAATGGATGTTTTGGATTCCCTCTATATGCACGAATCCCTTCTTTTTGACAAATAGATAAGTAATCTTTATTCACTTGATTTCGTGGAAAAACAATTGATTTTAATGGCTGCTGTGCAATTTTTTTAGCGCTTTTTAAATCTGATATAAATTGTTCCTTTGTCTGGCCATCCTCCACACAATAATAATGGCTAAAAGTATGCGTAGCGAATTCTTGATTTGCGGTATTTTTAATTAATTCAACAAGTGATGCTGCAAAATAGCGTGGATCCTTGTCCTGTATACTTGGCATAATTTCATATGAAGAAAATACTGTATTGCTATATGTTGGTTTTTCACATGGTAAATATTGTATTAAATCTGTTTTTGATGTTACACAGAGCATTCCAACAGTTGCCCAAGTTACATGAATAGCATATTTTGAAAACAACTCCAACAATCTTGGAACAACAGTATGTACCGCATGTAAATTACCATCATAGGAACCGTCCCGATTTGTATCTTGTACACCCCATCCAAGTTCAAAATCTAACGAGATGACGAAGCCACCCTTCTTATCCATGTTATTTAACATCCTCCTTCACTGCCTTGAGCTTTTCTGGAAAGATAAATTCATATCTTTTTGCACTTTTTAATATAAGGTTTTTGCCATAAAATTTTTGTATATTCAAAAATTTTATGGTATAAATAGCTGTTACTTTAGTGAAACCCATGTGATTCAATAATTTCTTTTTATCAATATCCCATCTATTTGCACTACAATAAATAGTTTCGTCATTCCAATTTGCTAGGTTCGCTGTCGTTACTACCCCATCAATAAACAGTGATTTTTTAGGCAAAACAATTGAATTCAACCAATATTTTTTATGAATAAGTGTTTTATTTATAGTATAGCGATCTGTTTTATTCATTTCATAATACACAGATCCTTTAAATGAATTCATAATACAATCTTCATTTTTTGTTGTATTATATAGTTGCATTAAAGGTATTTTTTTATTTAATCTATTTTCTTTCTCCATGCTATGCGCTGGCAAAACATATATTTGTGTGCAATGATAGGCAAATGCATTTTTTATGGGTTGCCAAATTCTCAGTGGTTTTTTTAAATAATACAGCCACTTACCTAAAGTATTGCGCTTAAAAGCCACTAATTTATCATTTTTTTTAATTTGCTGTTTTATTAAATTTTTTGTATTTTGCCATGTCACTTTATGTTGAACTGCTTTATTTCCAAATGTATAATATCTTAAATATAGGGTTTCTGTTGCCCAATTAAATTTATATTTTTCAAAACCGATACTAAAATCAAATATTTTATCTTCTTCATTAAAACTATTAGTAATCAATTTTTTATCAAGAATATTCCCAAGTCCAAAACAAGCAAAAGCAGGTTCAAATGCTATATTACAACCTAGATAGGTTCCTCGAAGTCGATAACCAAAAGAAAAGGCTAACAATTCGTCATCTAAAAATAACCCATCAATCGTTACTAAGTTTGTCTCTTCTATTAATTTGCGATGAAATTGTCGCTTCTCTCTAGTTGTAAAACCACTTGTATCATTTTTCATTTGCCACCGATCATCAAATAGCTGATACATTTTATCTAGTTCTTCCACTTTTACTTGTCGGAAACATATCTCTCCTTGTTGCTCTAAGCTTTGCTCCAATCTATTTAAACCAAATAATTTTCGTCGTTTATGAAAATAAGCTGTTTTATCCAACTCATTAATTGTAATATTTGGTGCTACAGTACGTGTGAAATCAAAGGTAACTCCTTCTTTTTGAAGTAACCATTCTAAATACATACTTGTTGGAGCATTTTCAACTAAACCATGTAATGAGATTGTTGTTTTCTCTGTAGTTTTTAATACAGTCGTCACCAGAAATTGTAAAATTTTTTTTTTGTACTGCTCTTCTGCCACAATGTCCATATAGCTAGCATCACCTACTGCCATAAATGAATATTCAGTTTCTTTATGATTAATGTTCTTTTTTTCCAATGGTATAAATCCAATAATTGTTTGTTGTTCACTAATTACATATATTTCAATATTTTTTTTATTGCCGACTGTTTGCCACCAACAAGTAAGCCAGGTAAATTCAATAAAGGGATTATTATTATCTATTTTCTGAATGATGGCCTCCCAAGTAGATTGATACTGCTCAAACTCTACTTGCGTGGTAATAACTTTAGATTGAAACATCATAATTCCCTCCTATACCAAGTGCAACTTGTTCATAAATTTCCAGTGTTTCTTTATATGTTTTATCAAATTGAAAACTTTCTACAAATCGAGCCCGTGCTTTTTCTCCCATTTGTTCACGTAATTTACGATTTTCTGCTAATAGATTTAAATAATAGTGTATGTCATTTTTCTCTTTACCAACTAAAAATCCATTTTCCCCATGTGTGATTAATTCACTTACACCACCAACATCAGAAGCGACAATTGGAAGCCCACAAGCCATAGCCTCAATAATTGATAGCGGTAAGCCTTCAAAATCGGATAATAATACAAAAATAGTAGCTTGCGTTAATAATTGCGGTACATCTTTCCTTGCTCCTAAAAAATGTACTTGATCTTGTAAGCATAAATATTCAGCTTGTAATTTCACTTTTTCCAATTCTTTGCCCTCTCCTACAAACAGTAATTGCGCATGATCTATCTGTAATGCTGCAAAAGCATCTACTAACAAATCCTGTCGCTTTGGTGTTTGAAAACGTGCAACCATCATGATATTTAAGGTATCTTCTCTGTCAGTTCGTTGTGGTGTTGAATCATGAATACCATTATGTATCGTTTTCAGCAGATATTTAGGCTTAATCTGATTCACCACAGCCAACTGCCCATCATAATTTGATACGGTAATAATACAATCCGTTTTTTTTGCTATAAAGCGCTCTATTTGACTATAGATTTTTTGTTTGATTGTCGAAACACCTTCAGTAAAGGCCCAGCCATGTGCCGTGAATACTGTTGGAATATTCAGAGACGCTGCAGCCAAACGACCAATAATACCTGCTTTTGAAGAATGTAATGCTACCAAATCCGGTTGGATTAAACGTAGTATCTTTTTTGTTTCTTGTAAGGATAAAAAATCTTGTAGTGGATGTATTTGATGAATTAAATGATTTAATTGTATGCAATGGATTCGTTCTTCTCCACTTAGACCAAAGATTTCTTGCCCTTTAGAATATAAAATATAGACTTCATGTCCATCCTTTGCTAATGCTTTTGATAATTCTAAAACATGTGTTTGAGCACCACCTAATGTATCAAAACGTGTAATTAATTGGACAATTCTCATCTATATCCTCCTCTTTTATATGGTATCCACGCTAATGCTAACAACAACCAAAAATGACGCCAATGTAATGTATCAATAAAAAGACTATTTACACATTGTCCAATAATTGCTGACATAACAATCATATAATAGTAAGTAAAGTGTGCACTCTGCTTCATACTTTGAAATGCGCTGACAAGAGATGCTATAACAAATACGACAAAGGTTACAACACCGAGTAACCCATTTTCAATGAGTAGGCGTGCAAATAAATTATGTGGTGCAATTTCCAACAGCAGTTCTGATTGACCTGGTCCCTTACCTAATGGGTCTGTGATCCCTATAATCGATGCATTTTTTTGCGAATTAAATCGTTCAGTATCATACTGTTGTAAACCTAGGCGTTCTGTAAATTGTGTTTTCAAAGTATCATTCGTATAAATAACGGTGAAGGCTACGATCCCTAGTACTAAGAACATCCAAATAAGTCGCATCGTCTTACGCTGACGTTTAAATTGCAATAATACTAAAAAGACTATAATCGAAACAAATAAATTCAACCATGCTGCTCTAGAAAAACAAACAATAATACCGCTTGTAATCATAAAGAAACTTATAAAATAAAGAACTTTCCCTTTTTCTTCAAATTTTGCAATAGCATAAAGCGCTGGAAATACTAAATATGGCCCAAGGACATTGGGATCTTTAAACAAGAGTTTTACACGATCAAACATAAAAAATGCTTCGTAATAAGGAATTAGATGAAAATAAGTTACTAATGCTAAGAGTGCTGTTGCCAAACCTATATAAAAATAGACCTTTGTAATTAATTGCAGTAGTTTAACACCATATACACCACCCAAGCCAACAACACCACTCCACATAAAAGCCATATAAATGGTTATTGCTACATAAGACATGGCCTTCTCTGGTGATACTACCCAAAAAAAAGACAGCATATTTATGGCTAAAAAGGACATTACAAGAAAGAAACCAAGCATGATCGAGTTATTGAAATACAGTTGATTAAATAGAGCAGCTATGCAGATTGTTAGGATTAGTAATACATCTGTAGGTGCTGGCTCTACGGTTACAATGGCGCTTGTACCAATTGATAAGGTGAGCAAAAACAAAATAATTCTTTCCATACTATGTTTCGGATTTTGTAACATACTGCTTTTCTCCCACTTTCCGCATAACCTGCCAAGCTAATAAAGCACAAATAATATAGCCTACTGTCGTTAAAATACTAATTGACCATAAAGCTTGTACATTCGTCACTGAAAAGATAGACGATGTTACGATAGCAATGATAATCAATATAAAACGGATCAATTCAGCTGATACTTGGGAATAAAATGCCTCATATATTTGGAATATACTATTGAGTGGTTGTAGAACAATTCTTGTGAAATACATAATAGATAAAATTTGTATAAATGTCGCTGTAGTCCCCCATTCATCGCCAAAAATATATTGAAAAACAAGAGGAGTAACTAGATCGATCACCACCATGATTACCAATGTTATGATGACCAACTTTTTAATTGTTTCTATACAATAGGCTCTGACACTTTCCCCATTATTAACGAGCTGCGCTACTTGCGTTAAATACACTTGTGATGCTGAAAAGCCGATTAGATTCTCTGGAACAGTCAATAATTTCTGCGCTAAATAATAGTAACCAGCAGATTGAACATCAAAAAATGTTGCTAAAAACAATGTAGGTAAATTAGTTCCTGCACTAAATAAAAGACCAGAAATACTTGAGACTAGGGGGAATTTTATATACCTTTGCGCTAGTGCTTTTGCCTCTAACCTTGTTGTTTTAAAAGACATTCGTATATCTTTTTTATAAAACTGTATATATTTTAATGCGCCAGAAATTCTACCTACAACTTCACCCATTATTAGGCCTATTAAGCCAAAGTGAAGAAATCCAAAAATAAGTTGGCTGAAACCTTGTGAGCTATTCATTACTACTTTAGATTTTGAAATAACTCCATATGCTTCCATTCGCAATGCCCAATTATTAAAGTTTTGAAAAATCCCAACAAAAAATAAACTAATAGCAATTAACCAGAAATAATTTGAAGCCATTGGAATATCTAACCATGTACCCACCGGAAAAAAATACATTGCGACAAATACAGTAATACTGACAATACATGTTGAAATATTAGCAATATAGAGTAAAGTGTAGGCATCCTTTATCTTTTTTGGTAATACGATGGCGGCCTCATAGCGCAATGATACGATAATCATTAGCATATATAAGATGGCTGAATAGACCGATAACACACCAAATTCTTCTGGTGTATAAAGTCTCGTTAGTAAAGGTGTAATACTAATCAATATTAAATTTGAAACAGCAGATCCTGCAATTAAAATAGATAATGCTGAAATAAATTTATTTTTCCCTTGTTTTTGGATCCAACTACTCATAAACTCGCTCCTCTTTACTTAATCAACACCGTCCCAAGGATTATTAGATTCATTTGTTGTAATTTTTTTAAATCTTTTTCTGCTTCAGTCATTGTCATTTTCTTGGAATTTACTATGTAAATAGCTTGACCAATTAATTGACTTAAAACAAAAGTATATGGTTTGTTTTTTATATTTGTCGTAAATAACAGCACATCATATTTTTGTTGTAATTCATCTTGTAAGCTCTTTACTAGCGTGCTATCCAGCTGGTCAGAAAAACTTATTTTTAAACGATCTATCTCTGACATTTTGTCATCTTTTTCGATAATTTCAGTCAATTTGATTTCACCATTAATGAATTTACTCCAGTAATTTCTAGCGTTATTGTTAGATTTATTTTCATTGTTTACTTCTATAATCAAAGGTTTTTTTCCGATTGAACTATATGAATACGCAATTCCTGCTGCTACTTGTTGCAACGCTTGTACTTCTTGATGGATGAGCAATATGGATATCGGGTAATTTTTATTGTCATTGTCAATTAAAGGTGCAGACAATTGGAAATTCTTTTTTATTAATTGAGATTGTTGTTTGTTCTGCCTTTTTTTTGCTGTTGGCAAAGTAGCTAAAAGTTGTTGATTTAGTAATTCTATCTTTTCTTCACTATCCACTTTAGGGCGATATATTTCCTTCACTAAATACAATAAATATGTGACTAAACTGAATAAGATGAAACCAACAATGCCATAAATAAATGATAATGTCTGTTGATCAGTCGTTGAACTTATCGAAGCATCGCTTAAAATAATAACGTTACTTTTGGTAAAATGTTGATTTATTTCTTTTTTAAATGAACCAACAAATAAATTCGCTATTTTTTTTGCCATTTCTTTATTGTCAGCTGTCACATAAATCGTCATTAATTGCGATGCAGTCCCTGTTTCAATGCGCACCATTTTCAATAAATCTTTTGCCTCAATGGGCTGCTCCAATTCTTTATTAACAGAATTAATGATTCTGGTACTAACTACTAAATCTTCAAATGTTGCCATAAGTTGTAATGTATTATTATTGGCGTCATTTCCAACCGTTTCTATGAGTACATCTGATTTCGCTTCAAATTGAGGTTGTATAAACTGTGTTAAGTACATAGAAATCGCTAAACCAAGTAGTCCCATTAACATAATTTTGTACTTATTTTGTAAAAAACATAATGCTAAATCTTTAACTGTAAAAACTCTGTCTTTCAACTTAATATGCCCCTTCCCTTTTTAAAATATTAATGACTGTTTTCCACAAAATTTTAAGATCCATTTTAAAACTATACTGTTCAACATAATATCGGTCATATTCTATTTTCTCGCCATGAGAAATATTCGAACGACCGTTCACTTGTGCCCAACCAGTAATTCCAGGTTTGACATCCAACCTTTTGTTTTGGTGATCATTATAGTATTTTGTAAAAGCAGGTACTTCTGGTCTAGGACCTATAAAACTCATATCTCCTTTGATTACATTAAAATATTGCGGTAACTCATCAATACTTAGCTGTCTTAACCATTTACCTAATTTTGTAATACGTGGATCTTCCAAGTTTTCTTTAAAAACAAAATTATCGGGTATGCCATATGGCCAATTTCTTTCTGTAGTAGCTACACAGTCATTTTTTGCTGATGTCATTGTACGAAATTTCCAAATTAAAAATGGTTTATTCAATTTTCCTACTCTAATCTGTTTAAAAAATATTTTGTCGTGTTCTACTAGAAAAAGAATAATTCCAGTAATGATGATGATGATGATGATCAGTGGTAGTAATATTATTGCTAGTAGTAAATCAAAAAGACGTTTGCCAACCAACTTATAAAAATTTTGTGATAATGATAGTATAGTTTCCATTTATTTCTCCTTTTGTTATTTATAACAATACTTACACTATTAAATTTAAACATCGAAGGTTAAAATTAAGTTAAAAAGTGAAAAAATAGGTCTATTCACGTTTATATTTAGATGTGATTGGGTAAAATAATGCTACTCTTTTTACAAAAAATATTAATTTCTTGTTATTCTATACAATTAATTGTTCATGACTTTTTCTCTTAATATACACAGTAGAAAGAAAAATCATCATCTACTTTGATTGTCAAATTGAGTACAATAACTATTGAAATCATATAATGCATAAAATAAAAAAGCCTTTTTAATGGTTTATACTATTTGTTGTGAATCTCAAACAACAACACTTCTTCTTAATGCTTTCTGCAAGCCTCGCTTTCATGCAGTAGCAGACACGAGCATATGGTATTGTATTTTACGTATAAAAAAACACAGTACCATCCGTTTATTGATACTTAGATTACCTAAGAAACAAATAATTAAACGGTTCTATTTAGCTTAAATTCATTCATTTTATTCGCCGTTATTTTCAAGTTTTAATTGTAAAAACCCAGTCTATTCACATAACTATATAAAATACTTGCCACCAAATAGAAGATGAGCTCTAGCGTATTGTTCTCCTCTTCAGGCAAAAGTATCACCCCAGACGAAAAAGGAACGCGATTGAGACAAACTATTTCACCTACCTTTTTTAGACTTCGCAACAAAAAACCGAAATCGCGCTTGTAGCGCGATTTCGGTTTTTCTTATACTCAGATATGGCCGTATATTTATACCTATGATCCAGTCTATTGATGAAAGACACCTAATTAAATGATGCACTTGTCACAAAAGGTTGTTCCGTATCAAGCTCTAATTCTTTTCGCAAAGTAGTACTCATCACTTTTAAATCCTCATAATTTGCAACAAAATAAGAAACACCATTAATACGTTGCTCCGACCCTGTCAATTCTTTTGAAACCATTTTTAGCGTATCCATTTTTAAATATTGACTTTGAATTGCAAATAAATCTGAAACGGATAAACTTGTCTTAACATTTTCGCCAAATATCTTTGTTAATTCACCCACTTTAAGCAATGTCCCTGCAGATTTTGCTTGCTCTATTGTGGCATTTATTAATTGACGTTGTCTTTCATCGCGATTATAAAGATTGTTCACCTCTCGCTTACGCATTCGTACGAAAGCTAATGCTTCTTCTCCGCTTAAGTGCGCTAGTCCTTTATCAAAATTAATACGTTGTTTCGTATAGATATTATCTTCCCAAAATGGATATTTAATATCAATATCAATTCCACCCAAAGCATTTACAACATCTCTAAAGCCATCAAAATTAACTGTTACAAACGCATCAATTGGAATATTCAGTAATTTCTCTGTTGTTTCAAGTTGTAATTTTTCTGCACCGTATTGATTCAAGCCACCATATGTCATAGCAGCATTTATTTTATGTACGCCTGTATACTGACCAGCATGATCAATTTGCACACGTGTATCTCGTGGTATTGTCACTAAATTAACTTTATTTTTCTTTGGATTAAATGTCATAACAATTTGTGTATCTGCTCTACCTGTTTCTTTGCCCGTTGCATAATCTTCTACACCCAACACGAGAATAGAAAAAGGTTCATCGCTATACGACACAGCTTTTTCACGAAGTTCAGATTTATTGTTATCGCGCTGTAATGAAACTTTTGATTGCTCGAGCGCTCCCTTTACTGACCAAATGGAATAAGACATATAGCTACCAACCATCAATGCACATACAAAAAAGAATAGCACTGTATTTTTTAGCCACTTCCTCTTACGTCGTCTAGCCATCCTTGTTTTTGCCATATAAATCCTCCTACTACTTATGTACTATAACTAATTGTATCATAATAATTCAATAAATTAACATCTAATTTTACCTTTATTTTGTAATGTTGTTATTATTGTTATAAAAAATGCAAAAAAGCCCTCTCGATTTTCTAAATCAAAAGGACTTTTTCATTATTTTTTCTGTTCTTCTTGTGGGATTTCTACTCTTGAATTCCCCATCGTATAGACAAAAATTGCTGCAATAATAATAGGAATACAAGCAAACATAAACAGATGAGCAATTGAGTAGGACATTGCATTGACGATTATATTTAAGATTTCTGGTGGAATTTTCGCCCGTATCGATGCTTCAAAAATTTCACGTGTATCGCCAAAATTTTGGGTTGTTTCACCGTTAACCACGGTATTTTTAAAACCTTCTGTCATTTGAGAAGTAAAAAGTTTGGTTTGAACCGCACCAAAAATTGTCACACCCATTGTCATACCAAGTGTGCGAAGAAATTGATTGGTAGCGTTTGCCGTACCTCTAAATCTCGGCTCTAAATTATGTTGCGATGCAGTCGGTAATAATGAGAATGAAAAGCCCATACCAAAGCCTACTAAGATCATAAATACTGTTAGTAACCAACGGCTCGAATCAGGTGTAAGCGTACTTAAACAAATCATACCAATCAAATACGAAATTACAGATACCGTCATTAATTGGCGATAGCTGAATTTCGTTAAAAATATTCCTCCTGAGGCGCTACCAGCTACTGAACCAAGCATCATTGGCATAAGTATCAATCCTGCATTTGTCGCCGAACCCCCATAAACCGCTTGTACAAATATAGGTATATAAACCGTTAAAATAATAAATGTTGCACCATATAAAAATGCGAGCATTTGCGATGAAGCAAATAAGCGTCTTTTGAATAAAAAGAACGGGATAATCGGTTCCTGTGCCTTTAATTCTACGAAGATAAAAATGATGAAGAA
Organism: Kurthia sibirica; assembly: GCF_003143975.1. Lineage (GTDB taxonomy): Bacteria > Bacillota > Bacilli > Bacillales_A > Planococcaceae > Kurthia > Kurthia sibirica. The sequence goes on from NZ_QFVR01000020.1 coordinate 56,950, forward strand.
TAATATAAAACTGCCTAATAACGCACCTATTTCCGGTGATTTCCATGCATATTTATCGCCGCCTAGCTCCAGCGCAAACATTAAACTTAATACAGCAATCACAAGGGTTGCAGCACCAGTCCAATCAATTTTTTGTTTTGATAACACCGGTGATTCCTTATAGTATTTAGTGATGAGTATAAAGGAAGCAATACCAATTGGTAGATTAATATAGAAAATCCATTCCCAACCAATATATTCTGTAATATAAGCGCCTAATAACGGACCCACTACACTAGCAATTCCAAAAACTGCACCTAATAAGGCTGTCATTTTCCCCCGTTTATGCGGTGGGAAAATATCAAATATGATTGTAAATGCAATCGGCATTAATGCCCCTGCACCTAATCCTTGAATAGCACGAAAAATAGCAAGCTGTTCAATGGACGTCGCTATACCACAGAGTGCGGACCCTGCGACAAAAACAGTCAAGCCAAAGATGAAAAATTTCTTACGTCCATACATATCAGACAGCTTACCAAATATTGGCATACCAGCCATAGTAGTGACCATATATGCGGATGTTACCCAGATAAATTTATCCATACCACCTAGTTGTGATAAGATTGTACCCATCGCAGTTGCCACGATTGTATTATCAATAGCTGACATAAATACAGCGAGTAATAAACCAGCAACGACGAGATTGATTTTACTTTTTGAATGATCCATAAAACGTCTCCTCAATAGAAAAAATATGAAAAATAGCTTGCTAAGTATGCCACAAATTCAGCGCTATGTATATACTTTTAATAAGTAAAAAACGTGTTTTAGAACGATTGTTCTCGCTGGGGATCCAACTGCCATTTCACAATATGACCAGCATATGTTAAACCAGAGCCAAAACCATAAAGTAATAGCGTGTGACCATTTTGAAGCCGCCCATCATCTAGTCCTCTTTGAAGGGCAAGCGGGATGGAAACAGATGAAGTATTACCATAATATTCAACACTCGTTAGTGTTTTTTCAATAGGATGTTTTAATTTTTCACATATGGATTGAATCATACGTAAATTCGCACTATGTGGTACGAACCAATCAATTGATGCCAATGGAATTTTTGCTTGTGCCACTAATATTTTTGCACCCTCAGGTACTGTTCGTGATGCCCACTTATACACTTCTGGACCATTTTGCACGAGTTTTCCATCATCTTTCAACGCCACACCATTCATAACACTTGCCAAATTTGTGCAGTAAACATGGGCTCCTCCATGTCCATTCGTACCATAATGAGAAGCAATAAAACTAGGATTAACTTCATCATATTCGAGTAAAAATGCAGCGGCGCCATCACCAAATAAAATACATGTAGCACGATCTGTATAATCCATTATTTTAGACATGGTTTCCGTTGTAATGAGTAATATTTTTTTATGTAAACCCGAAGTAATTAAACCATTTGCAATATGTGCGGCATACGCAAAACCAGAGCAAGCTGTATTAAAATCAAAAGCAGCAGCTTGAGGTATGTCAAAGCGTGCTTGCACCAAACAAGCAACGCTCGGCATGACAAAATCAGCTGTTGTTGTTGATACAATAATCCCATCAACATCCACCAATGTTTTTCCAGAACGCTGAATCAAGTTCTCCACTGCTTTAAAAGCTAATGTTGAAGCAAATTCATCTTCAGCGGCAATACGTCTTTCTTTAATGCCCGTTCTTTTTATAATCCATTCATCATTCGTATCTATTATTTTTTCTAAATCATCATTATGTAATATTCGTTCAGGAACATAAGTACCAATTGATGTGATTCTCGCTTTAGATTGCATGTTTGTCTCCTCTTTATTACCTGTTATTATCACCTACTACTAATTATTACAACCTATTTTCACATAATAAAAAAGAACTTTCTCTGTTAGAACAGAATAAGCTCTTTTATGCAAAAATATTAGGTTGTAATGGCATATATTTCAGCATCAAATGGTTGATCATTTTGATACATATAATTTTGCAAAATACCTTCTAATTGAAAACCCTGCTTTTTTAATATATGACTTGAAGCCTCATTTCCTACTAAAACGATTGCTCCAATTCTCGTCAATTCCATTTCATCAAAACCATAGTTTATGGCTGCCTTCACTGCTTCATTGGCATAGCCTTCACCCCAAAACTCTGGAAACAAAGCATAGCTTATATCTGCACGTTTATGCTCTAGCGACCACTCTTGAAAACCAATTGTTCCTATTATTCTATGTTGACCATGAACTTCAATACCCCATTTTACACCTTTTTTCCGTTTAAAATCTGTGGCGAAGTTCACTAGTATATCCTTCACTTGTTCCATGCTTGTCAACGGTCTCTGCCCGTAGTAGCGTAGAACATCTTCATTTGAAAAACAAGTTAATACATCTAACGCATCTTCAGGTTGTAGTTCTCTCAAATTTAATCTTTCTGTTGAAATAGTTGGAAACATATCGACACCCCTCACTCATTTATGAAACGAATTATACGATTGACTGTTCATATATCAAATTTTGAGCTTTTTTTGTCAATTTATTAAAAATAAGTTCATACGCATTTTTTAAAAGCTGTTCTCCAAATTCAGTAGGCATTTCACTTGTATAATATATTGAATTCCAATGTGTTTTATTCATATAATAACCTGCTATAATCTCTTCATGTTCTTCTCTTAGTGCAGCAGCACGATCTGGGTCACATTTCATCGTAAATAACTCAATTCCTTTGGCATCAGTACCAAACATCGCAAACATTTTACCACCTACATGAAAACGTTGTGCCTGCCAATCTTCTTGGAAATCTGTTGTCGTACCTGGTAGCGTCAAACAATACTGCTGTAGTTGCATTTTATCCATATATATCTCCTCTCCTTTAAATATAATAAATAGTCATTGCTAACTTTAACAATGTTTCACCCCTATTTTCATAACAATGTGCTACATCCGCTTTAAAACGAATCGCATCCCCTTCATTCAAATGAAAGGTTTCATCACCCACAAACAACGTCAACTGCCCCTCATAAATAGTCAAAAACTCTTCTGTACCCTCTCGATGAGCTTCGGATTGTAGTTTGCTTGTTACATCCATTTCAACATCATAAATTTCAAATCGACGTTGTACATCAAAAGGGAAAATTGCTGATATACGGTATTTTCCATCATCCTCAACTAATTGTGGCTGTTGATTTTTACGTTTGAGTTGAACCGTTTCTTGTTGTTGTTCTATTAGTGTCGAAAAAGAAACTTTTAAACCATTTGCTATTTTCCAAATCGTCGCTAATGTAGGACTAGATTCCCCTCTTTCAATTTGTCCAATCATCGTTTTACTGACACCTGTTAATTGAGCTACCTTTTCTAAACTAAGTTTCTCATGTTGACGAAGTGCCTTCATATTTTTTGCTAAATTACGATGGATTTCTTCCAAAAATGATTCCTCCTATTTACTTTGTACTTTGCTACATGTATACTAATTAAAATTAGACGTTATATAGAACTTTTTGTGCATTATAACATACTATATAAAAGGAGATGTTTGCTTGCCTATTTTTTCATTTATTTTTTTCGTTGTGATTACAAGTTTCACCCCCGGACCAAATAATATTATGGCTATGTCTTTTGCCAACCAGTATGGCTTAAAACGAACGGTGCCATTTAGCGTGGGTGTCGGAATCGGTTTTTTCATTATCACGCTCGCTTCAAGTGTTTTCAATATTGCGTTAACTGAATTAATGCCTACTATTCAAACACCACTCTCTTTATTAGGCGTAGTCTATATGCTCTATTTAGCATTCAAAATATATCGCAGTACCTATGAAAAAAGCCAACAACAAAAATCGACAAAAAATTTCTTGGTTATCGGTACCTTGCTACAATTTATTAATCCAAAAGGTATATTATATAGTATCGCTGTTGTTGCTACCTATGTGTTACCTTATTATTCTAGCTATATTAGTTATTTCATCCTCTCTATTATTTTAGGATTTGTTGGTACGCTTAGTACTTTCACTTGGGCACTCTTTGGTTCTATTTTACAAAAATACTTGATCGCCTATACAAAACCATTTAATATTGTTATGGCGTTACTATTATTATATAGTGCTATATCATTATTGATTCATTGATTATTCCACTATATCGTAACATGAAGTACCATGTCCTTCCATTTAATTGCATGATTTTACGTGATAAAAAAGTTTTCTGTGACATGATGAAGTCGGCGATGTTTTTTTCAACATCACACTATTTTTCTATTTATGTATGTCAGATGAAAAGAATCATATCTTGTCCCCCTATCTATGAAGTTTTCATCTATTTATTTTATGATGAATTTCTTCTAAAAAGCTATTTGAATAGCCCAAACGAAAGTGAGTCAACATCTCTACCTACTTATTTTTCAGCATATGAATCGATGCTCATATGCTTTTATACATAAAATACCACTCGCTCGCGTTTCTTGCAGAATCAATCTCACAGAAAGCGGAACAGATGTGGTATTATTTGAAACGTTCACTACTAATAGAGAATCTAAAAAAACCTCTCATATGCTGAGAGGTTTTTAAGCTTATAAACTTGCTGTATAAATTTCTTTTGTATCTTGTGCATTCAATTTAGCAAAGACACCAAAGTCTCCACGTGCCATTGCACGATCGACCATCAAGTCCATTTTACTGTCATCGATTTCATAGTCTGCAAGTCTTGAAGGTGCACCAATACTTGTCCAGAATGCACGAAGTTTGCGAATACCTTCTTGAGCAATTTCTTCATCTGTACCAAATGTTGTTGGGACATCAAAGACACGCATCGCTAATTTTTTGAAACGTTCTACATTTAAATGTAAATTATGTTCCATCCAATGTGGGAATAAAATAGCTAATCCGCCACCATGTGGTATATCATATACTGCAGAGACTGCGTGCTCTAAGTTATGTGATCCCCAATCGCCACGATACCCCATATTTAAAATACCATTTAACGCCATTGTACCCGTATACATAATTGTTGCACGGTTATCATAATTTTCAAGATCCTCTAAAAGTTTAGGTGCTGTTTCCATGACCGTGTTTAATAATCCTTCACACATACGATCTTGGAAATCTGTATTTTTATCGTGATGGAAGTAATGTTCCAACGTATGCGACATCATATCAACAATACCATATACGGTTTGATTCAATGGTAGACTGAATGTATTTACTGGATCTAAGATAGAAAATTTAGGGAATACAAGTGGATGTCCCCAACCATATTTTTCATTTGTTTCCCAATTTGTGATGACCGATCCCGAGTTCATTTCCGAACCAGTAGCAGCAATTGTTAATACTGTACCGAATGGAATTGCTGCTGTTGGAATATGCTTACGTGTCACGATATCCCAAGCTGCACCTTCATATTTTGCAGCTGCAGAAATTAGTTTCGTACAATCAATTACACTGCCTCCGCCAACTGCTAAGATGAAGTCAATCGCATGATCTTTACAAATTTGAGCGCCTTTTTCTGCTGTAGTCAATCGCGGGTTCGGCTCAACACCAGCCAACTCGAATACTTCTGCATTCAGTTCACCTAATAAAGTCATAACTTGCTCGTATAAACCATTACGTTTAATACTGCCTCCCCCATAAACAACTAATACCTTATTACCGTATTTAGGGATTTCCGTTTTCAGTTGTTCTAATTGCCCTTTACCGAAATGTAATGCTGTTGGATTCCAAAATGTAAAGTTTTGCATGTAGCGCCTCCTAAGTTCTTAATAACTAAAACATAACCCATTTCCTAGTTAAATGCTATTCATTTGTATTATTATTCAAAAATAATTTTATTCTAACTCTAAAACGACTTTTCTATGCAATTACTTCATAGAGAAAAAGACATTCTTTCCATAAATGTTTTCCCAGTAAAGTTTACTAATCTGATTGATTCGTATGCACATGATTGGATTAACCAATTTTATGACACCGTTCAAAAAAATATATCGGCTTCCGGTCATACTGCCCTTTAGTTAAACTTCTCATTCACTTTTTTATAGCGATTGAATAGTGCAATAGAAGCGACTAATCCATACAATGCAAGAAACTTTATTCGTAAATCCGTTTTTAACTCTTTTTATTCATTTGACTTTTTTCTTGATTATCGTATATAATTAGAACACTTGTTTGTAAAATGTATTTAAAGGAGCGTTAAATTATGGCTGAACCTTTAGCTAATTTGTACTCGCCTGCTTTTTTCGAGTCATTTACAGCTACTCTGATAGAAGAATATCCTATGTTTGATCAAGACGCCTTTCTTACGGCAATTTACGATGAACAGTGGTCAAAGCGTTCCTTAAAAGAACGTATGCGCCATATCACACTGTCATTAAAACCATTGCTACCAACTGATTATTCGCAGTCGATTACATTATTAAAAGCAATCGCCCCTAAATGCCGAGGTCTGGAATATTTATTTTTCAGTGATTTCGTAGAAGTTTATGGCCAAGAAGATTGGGCTACTTCAATGGATGCATTTGAGCATTTTACTGTATCATCTAGTGCAGAGTTTGCCGTTCGACCATTTATAGAGCGTCAACCGCAAAAAATGATGGCTCAAATGCTTCAATGGTCTGAGAGTGACAATGAACATATTCGACGATTAGCCAGCGAAGGGTGTCGTCCTCGTCTACCTTGGGGGAAAACCTTAGTAGCATTTAAAGAAGACCCTTCACCTATTTTGCCCATTTTAGATCGTTTAAAAGATGATGTAGCTGTTTATGTTCAGAAAAGCGTTGCGAATAACTTAAATGATATTTCTAAAGACCATCCAGAACTCATAAAAAAAATTGCCACTGACTGGTATGGTCATTCTAAACGTACCGATTGGATTATAAAACATGGCTGCCGCGGACTATTACGTAATAGCCATGCTGAAGTATTTGCACTTTTTGGTTTTGTTGCCACGCCAGCAGTGACGATCGCTGATTTCCAAATTGCTCATCATACGCTAGCTATTGGTGCTACTTTGCCTTTTTCCTTTACAATTGTTCCGACAAGCCCAATCAAACAAAAATTGCGTATTGAATTCGCCATCGATTATATGAAGGCTAATGGTAAAACGTCACGTAAACTATTCAAAATATCTGACTTTACTTTTGCAGGTACAGCACGTACCTATACTAGAAATCATTCATTCCAAAACAGAACGACACGTAAGCATTATGTTGGAGCGCATCAGGTTGCCATTATTATAAATGGCATTGAATTTGCTGTATTGCCTTTTTCCTTACACACAGCCGATACTTTACATTAAAAATTAGGTAGCAAAGTTTTCTCACTTTATGTCTGTAATCAAGCTATACAGCATAAAGGATTTAGACAACTATGCTTTTTCTATTCACTCGAAGGGATCTACTCTTTTGGTTCGATTACATACTGCCTGTGCTCGAACCACTTCAGTAATTGACCATGATTGAAATTACTGCACAACACAAAAAAAAGCAACCTCGAGAGGTTGCTTTTTTCGTTTTGCAGATTAAAGTTTAGTAACGTTTTCTGCTTGTGGTCCGCGGTTACCTTCAGTAACTTCGAATTCAACTTTTTGACCTTCGTCTAAAGATTTGAAACCGTCGCCTTGGATAGCTGAGAAGTGAACGAATACGTCATTTCCGCCTTCGATTTCGATGAAACCGAATCCTTTTTCTGCGTTAAACCATTTTACTGTACCTTGTGTCAT
>NZ_QFVR01000021.1 GCF_003143975.1 Kurthia sibirica
AAATGAAAAAGAGTAAGAAATAGACAATGAAATAAGGCACTTTCTGTTCAAATCGAACAGAAAGTGCCTTATTTTTATCTAAAAAATCAACTCGTCATAAAAAACGTAAGTTTTTCAGTGCCCTCCCATTAAATTGGGTATTATTTCAATACCCAATTTAATGGAGGTGTTTTAGTTTGTCTTATCTTTTTAGGTCGGTTGTAGTACTTTTTTCTATGGTCTTTGTTTAATTAGAGTGGAAAAATGCTGGTAAATCAATGGAGCAATCAACTTGATTTAACGCGACTAATAGTTTTAATCGTGCTTTTTGTCCATTGATACCTGTTGTATAAATGGCGCCGAGATCTTCGAGCATTTTCCCGCCACCGACATAGCCATAAACACCTTGTGCGATACCATTAAAGCAACGAGAAACTACTACGACAGGTATACCATTAGCGAGTAGTTTTTTGATACCTGGTACGATGCTCGGTGGTACATTCCCTTGACCAAGCCCTTCAATTACAACGCCATCATAGTCTGCAAGGCTTATTGCCTCAACGATATCGGCATCCATACCAGCATATGTTTTTAACATCGCGACACGCTTAGTTAGTTGTTGTACCTCGACATATTCACGGAAAATAGCTGAATGGTGAAAGTGGATAGTAGAGACTGTTATTAAACCGATTGGACCATATTGTGGTGATTGAAAAGTCGCGACGTTACTCGTTGATGTTTTTGTCACATTAGCAGCGGCATGAATTTCATCATTCATCACGACAAGAACGCCTTGTCCATGTGCCTTATCTTCGGAAGCGACCCGTATAGCTGCGACTAAATTATATATACCATCTGAACCGAGTTCATTTGAAGAGCGCATAGCCCCCGTTAAAATAATGGGGATAGATGTATTCAAAGTGAGTTCTAAAAAATAGGCTGTTTCCTCCAATGTATCGGTACCATGTGTAATCACCACACCATCAAATGTATTATGATCAAGCGTATTCATAATGATCGTTCTCAGTTGTAACATATGATCAGGCGTCATATGTGGGGAGGGGAGATTGAAGGCATCTATTTCCGTCGTATTTGCGAATTTTTGCAATTTTTCACTTTCCCTTGTCAACGGATTGATGTCATCGGGTACAACAGCACCTGTTTCTTCGTTCACATGCATGGAGATTGTGCCGCCTGTATGGATGATTAAAATATTTTTTTTCATGATTACCCTCCTATAATTGCTAAGGAACAAAGTGTTATAATTAACCTACTAAACCGAGGGGAGTTTTGTCATGATCGTATTATTAACCGTAGCAATTGCTCCTGGTTTAGCTCTTTTTAGTTTTTTCTATCTACGGAATCAGATGAAAACAGAGCCGCGTAAAACACTGCTACAAACATTCATCTATGGGGCAATTTTAACATTTCCTATCATGTTTTTACAGTATGTTTTTAAGGAAGAGCAAGTTTTTACACATCCAATTATTCAAGAGGTTTTTTTTACAGGAATAATTGAAGAATTTTTTAAATGGCTAATTTTATTACTTGTATTATTTAATAATGTTGAATTTGATGATCCATATGATGGCGTCCTTTATGGTGCAGCGATTTCATTGGGATTTGCCACTGTTGAAAATATATTTTACCTCATGTCTTACGGTGTGCATACTGCGTTTTTGCGCGCTATTTTACCGGTATCGAGCCATGCGTTATTTGGTGTTGTAATGGGTTATTATCTCGGTCGGGCCAAATTCGACGTGTCCTCGTCTAGCATACGCTTCAAAAGTTTAGCGCTTCTTGCACCTTTAACTTTACATATCGTTTATAATTTAATCTTTATTTCACAAAAACATTGGGTCTATATTATGATTCCATTTATGTTATTCCTTTGGTGGTTTAGTCTGAAAAAAGTTAAAACAGCTCATATGGCTTTAGTGGAACTAATCGTAAATAAAAATAAAGATTCACCTTATAGATAGTACTTTTTGATTAGTATTGATAAAATAGAAATAATTATTACCATTTTTTTGAGTCTTATTGTTGATTTATGAGAATTATTTCTGTAGCAAAAGATACGAAAAAATGTAATAATATAGTTATAATTTTGATTGCGTAGGAGAGAAAAATATGGAGATAAAGCTAGGAACAAACCTTATACTACAACCTTATGATGAAGAAACGGATGACAGGTTTAAATGTAAGGTCGTCGATCAACGTGATCAAGTCATCCTAATTGACTATCCGATCAATACTGCATCTCATCGTACCGCTTTTTTGATGGAAGGTACACGTTTCCGCGCATCGTTTATTGATGATCAAAAAATTGCCTATTCTTTTAGAACGCATGTAACGGGTCGTGAAAAAGGGAATATCCCTATGATTATGTTATCGATACCAGCTGAAGATCAATTCGAAAAAATTCAGCGTAGAGAGTATGTGCGTGTGATGACGCCAGTTGATGTAGCAGTGTTAAAAAATAATAGCTATGAACAAGTTGTAGCGGAAGATATTAGTGCTGGCGGTTTAGCTATTATGTGCAATGATGCCAAAAAATACAAAGAAAATGAAGTCATCGAAATTATGATTGCTTTGCCTTTTGAAAATCGTGAAGAAGGCGTACGTTATGTAGAAACGACTGCGCAAGTTATTCGTATTATAGAACGTGATGGTACGTATGTTATACCATTGAAATTTACAGAAACAGATGAAATAGACAAGCAGTTGATTATTCGTTTTTGTTTTGAACGCCAACTGTTAATTAGGAAAAAAGAGTCTACAATTTAATTTTTAAAAAGACGTTTAATAGAGAATTTAACAGTAGCATTTTGCATGATTTTTTCGTGCAAAATGTCTTTTTTGTAGATGATAGAAACGAGCGGTGTAGTGCTCAATATGGTATAATGGTTGGGAAGAAAGAAAGGATTGAAGAACTTGGTTAACAATATTCAAATCGCAATTGATGGGCCAGCTGGAGCAGGTAAAAGTACAATTGCTAAAATTGCAGCTGAAAAATTAGGATTCACATATATAGACACTGGTGCGATGTATCGTGCTCTAACTTTGAAAGCCTTGAAAGAAAATATAGATTTATCAAGTGAAGCGCAAGTAACAGCTTTACTTGAAGAAAGCTCGATCGAGTTAAAACCTTCTCAGCAAGGTCAACTCGTGTTTCTGGATGGTGTTGATGTGTCGCAGGAGATTCGTTCAAATGAAGTGACTAATAATGTCTCGAAAGTAGCAGCGCATGCAGCTATGCGAGCAATAATGGTCGAACTTCAATATGCTATGGCTGCTAAAGGTGGCGTGATTATGGATGGTCGAGATATCGGCACAGCGGTATTACCTAAGGCTGAGCTTAAAATCTTTATGTCTGCAACAGTAGATGAAAGAGCAAGAAGAAGATATGAAGATAATAAACAACGTGGTATTAACTCTTCATATGAAGCGTTAAAAGAAGAAATTGCACTGCGTGATAAGATGGACAGTGAGCGTGAGGCTTCGCCATTAGTCCAGGCTACAGATGCAGTTTTTGTTGATACTACGGAGTTAAACATAGAACAGGCTGCTGACGAAATCTTGAAGCTGGCGAGTGAAAGGATGGCATAATATGGACTTTTATCATTTTGCAAAATCCCTTGTTAACACGGCACTAAAGCCACTATATAGAATGGATATTATCGGTAAAGAGCACTTTCCAAAAGAGGGCGGCGTACTGTTATGTTCCAATCATATCCACGAATTGGACCCACCAATGGTAGGTATTACTTCGCCAAGGCCAGTAAATTTCATGGCCAAAGAAGAATTGTTTAACATGCCTGTTTTAAAGGGTATATTACCGAAAGTACATGCGTTTCCAGTAAAACGCGGATTTAGTGATCGACAAGCCCTACGTACAGCTGTCAATCTTTTAAAAGATGGACAGGTAGTTGGTTTATTCCCCGAAGGCACTAGAAATCGTACTGGTACGCTAGGTAAAGGTTTTTCAGGGGCAGGTTTTTTTGCATTACGTGGCAATGCGGTTGTCGTACCGTGTGCGATTATCGGACCTTATAAAGCTTTTAAACGCTTAAAGGTTGTTTATGGAGAACCAATTGATATGGAACCATATCGTGAACGAAAAGCAAAGCCTGAAGAAGTAACTGAAGTGATTATGGCTCATATACAACTTCTGTTAGATGAACATCACCCTGATAATAAAAAGTAAATCGGAAGGGTCATTTCATCTATTGCTTTGTTTCTACTAAAATGCAGGTAACTGATGCGAAGGAGGATTACATATGTCTGAAGAGATAAATGTTAATGGAGTACCGGAAATTCATGAAGGTGATGTTGTGAAAGCAACAGTTGAATCAGTGGAAGATAACCGTGTTATTGTCTCAATCCCTAATGCAAAATACGATGGAATCATTCCAATTAGTGAGCTATCTAGTTTACATGTTGAAAAAGCGTCTGATGTAGTATCAGTAGGTGATCAGTTTGATGTCATTGTGACGAAAATTGAGGAACCAGCTGAAGATGCCGTTGACAACACGGGAAACTACGTATTATCAAAACGCCAAATTGATGCACAAATAGCTTGGAAACAGCTAGAGCAACAATTTGCAGATGGTACGATTATCGAAGCCGAGGTGAAGGACGTCGTAAAAGGCGGACTTGTTGTTAATTTAGGTGTAAGAGGTTTCGTACCAGCATCGCTAGTGGAAGACCATTTCGTAGAATCCTTTGAAGATTATAAAGGAACGATGATTACGTTTAAAATTGTCGAGATGGATCAAGAAAAAAATCGTTTAATTTTGTCTCATCGAGCTGTTGTTCAAGAAGAAAAAGAATTGCAAAAGAGTGAAGTTATCAAAACGATTCAAGCTGGAGATATTATCGAAGGAACCGTTCAAAGAATTGCAACATTTGGTGCTTTTGTAGACCTTGGGGGAGTGGACGGCTTAGTCCATATTTCACAAATCGCACATGAGCATGTTGAAAATGTATCGAGCGTACTAAAAGAAGGACAAAAGGTTAATGTTAAAGTACTGTCTGTTGACCCTTCAGAAGAAAGAATTTCGTTATCGATTAAAGACACATTAGCCGGTCCGTGGGAAAACATCGAAGAAAAAGCGCCTAAAGGGGCAATCTTAAAAGGAACGGTACGTCGTCTCGTTACTTTTGGTGCTTTTGTGGAAATTCTACCAGGTATTGAAGGACTCGTGCATATTTCTCAAATATCACATAAGCATATCAATACACCTCACGAAGTACTACAAGAGGGGCAAGAAATTGAAGCGAAGGTACTTGAAGTTAACGAAGATGAAAAACGTATTGCTTTAAGTATAAAAGCTTTAGTGGAAGAAGAAGACTCAGGAGAAAATGTGACTGACTATGAACTTCCTGAACAGGAAAATGGCTTTTCATTCGGTGATTTACTTGGTGACAAGCTAAAAGATTTTAAATCTGATTCTAAATAAAAAATTTAAAAGACAGGTGCTTCCTCAGACCTGTCTTTTTTGTTCTCTCAACTCTATACGTCAGGTTTAAAAGGGTGACTGCATAAGCGCATAAGTAAAATCGAGTCAACCGGTAAGTAAATCAGGCTAACCGGTAAGTAAATCAGGTCAAGCGGTAAGTAAATCAGGTCAACCGGTAAGTAAATCAGGCTAACCGGTAAGTAAATCAGGTCAAGCGGTAAGTAAATCAAGTCAACCGGTAAGTAACACCTGTATAAGTTAAAAATATAACTTTTAAATCAAACATTCATCATGGTCCGCGCGAAAAAATCGCATGATCACGAAGACTGATGCCGCGAGTAAGGGAGTAATCGATCTTCGATGAAGCAACCCACAGCTACTCCATGGTCCGCGCGAAAAAATCGCATGATCACGAAGACTGTCGCCGCGAGTAAGGGAGTAATTCAAGCTAGTTAGGCTAAGCGGTAAGTAAATCGAGTCAAGCGGTAAGTAAATCGAGTCAAGCGGTAAGTAAATCGAGTCAAGCGGTAAGTAAAGCGGGTCAAGCGGTAAGTAAATCAGGCTAACCGGTAAGTAAAGCGGGTCAAGCGGTAAGTAAATCGGGTCAAGCGGTAAGTAACGCCTGCTTACGACAAATGTCTAACTTTAAAAGCGCATAAAGAGAGATTGGTCGTTATAGAAGCGTTGGTCGCAATTAGAGAAGATCTTATCGTGAAGTAGCTGAAGATGCTTAAATTTGTCGAATAAAGTCAAAATAACTTTATTTAAAGTGGATAAATGACGGTTTTTCTTTTCTTTATGACCTATTTTTGATAAAATGAAGATACTATAAACAATGAGTTGTTAGGTGATGGCGACCCCATCATCTTTTTTATTGTATAATAAGTAATAAATTGAAGTTGGAAGGATGAATTTTTATGCCGAAACCGGTTTTAGCAATCGTCGGCCGTCCAAATGTCGGTAAATCGACTATTTTTAATAGAATTGTTGGAGAACGCGTATCTATCGTTGAAGATATTCCAGGCGTAACACGCGACCGTATCTACAGTTCAGCGGATTGGTTAACACACGAATTTAATATTATTGATACTGGCGGTATCGATATGGGCGATGAGCCATTTTTAGAACAAATCCGTCAACAAGCAGAAATTGCAATTGATGAAGCAGATGTAATTATTTTCATGACGAATGGTCGTGAAGGCGTAACGACAGCTGATGAACAAGTTGCACGTATTTTATACAAAACAAAAAAACCTGTAGTTCTTGCAGTAAATAAAATTGATAATCCAGATATGCGCGAAATGATGTATGATTTCTATTCATTAGGTTTTGGTGATCCATTCCCAATCTCTGGTTCTCATGGTTTAGGACTTGGGGATTTATTAGATGAAGCAGCGAAGCATTTCCCAGATACAGAGGATATTGATTATGGTGAAGGGGTTATTAAGTTTTCACTAATCGGCCGTCCAAATGTTGGTAAATCTTCATTAGTAAATGCATTCTTAGGTGACGAACGCGTTATCGTAAGTGATGTTGCAGGTACTACACGCGATGCAATCGATTCACCATATACTTTTGAAGATCAAGAGTATGTCATTATCGATACTGCTGGTATGCGTAAAAAAGGTAAAGTGTATGAATCAACAGAAAAATACAGTGTTCTTCGCGCATTACGAGGCATTGAACGTTCTGATGTTGTTCTTGTGATCATCAATGGTGAAGAAGGCATTCAAGAGCAAGATAAAAAAATTGCTGGCTATGCTCACCAAGCAGGTAAAGGTGTCATCCTTGTTATGAACAAGTGGGATGCTGTTATTAAAGATGAAAAAACAATGAATGAAAAAACGAAAGAAATCCGTGAGAATTTCCAATTCTTAGATTATGCTCCGATTTTATTCACTTCAGCTACAACAGGTAAACGTGTGCACAATTTACTTCCTGTAATAAATAGAGTATTTGATAACCACGCAATGCGTATTCAGTCATCTATTCTAAATGAAGTAATTTCTGATGCCGTTGCTCGTAACCCAGCTCCAACTGATAAGGGTAGAAGATTACGTATTTATTATGCGACACAGGTAGCGATTAAACCACCTACATTTGTTGTCTTTGTAAATGAACCGGAACTTATGCACTTTTCGTATGAACGTTTCTTAGAAAACCGTATTCGTGATACATTCGAATTTGAAGGTACACCAATCCGTATTATAACTAGAGCACGCGACTAATTAGCGTTGAAGGGGGATTTTGCTATGAGGAAAGTTACTGTATTTGGAGCCGGTTCGTGGGGAACAGCGCTAGCTACTGTCCTTGCCGAAAATGGTCACGACACACTAATTTGGTCACATAGAGAAAACCAAGCTGACGAAATTAATAATCAGCACACGAACGAAAAATATTTACCAGGAACGGTTTTACCATTGACACTAAAATCGACATCTAATATGGCACAAGCTGTAGAACATGCTGAAATCGTTGTTATGGCTGTACCAACTACTGGTATCCGTGAAACATGTCAAAAAATGATGCTTACTTTAAATAAGAAGTTGATTTATGTTCATGTTTCTAAAGGGATTGAACCAGATTCATTAATTCGTATTTCACAAATAATGGCGGAGGAATTGGCATCTGAATATGTTGAGAGCATTGTTGCATTATCTGGCCCAAGCCATGCTGAGGAAGTTGTGAAGCATCATCCGACAACAGTAGCAGCATCTTCACCAGATTTAGAAGCAGCAAAAGTTGTTCAAGATTTATTTATGAATCAATATTTCCGTGTTTACACGAATGAAGATATTTTAGGCGTAGAACTTGGTGGTGCATTGAAAAATGTAATTGCCTTAGCAGCAGGTGTATCGGATGGTATCGGATACGGTGACAATGCCAAAGCCGCATTAATTACACGTGGCTTAGCTGAAATCACACGACTTGGTGTTAAAATGGGTGCTAACCCGCTAACTTTTATGGGCTTAGCTGGTATGGGGGATTTAATCGTGACATGTACATCAGTTCATTCACGCAATTGGAGAGCCGGTAATCTATTAGGTAAAGGTTTAAAACTTCCTGAAGTGCTTGAACAAATGGGAATGGTTGTTGAGGGTGTTCGTACGACGAAGGCAGCTCACCAACTGGCAGCTAAATACGATGTCGCCATGCCGATTACGGAAGTACTCTATTCAGTATTATTTGAAGAAAAGTCTCCAAAAGAAGGCGTAGAGAAATTAATGCTTCGTGTGAAGAAAACAGAAATGGATGCACACTACGATAATTAACGCGTAAATACAATCTATTTCATTTAGCCTCACTGTCACAATTATTTGTGATGGTGGGGCTTTTTTTCATTTAGCCCAGATGTACACCAACTTCTTTATACTTTAATGTTATTAATTCCTTCTAAAAAACCATTTGAATAACCACAAGCGAAACGATTCCAACCTATTTTCACTTCATTTATACGCACTTTTCACCTGAGAGGATAGCGCGAACGGTAACGATTTAGTGAATCTGTACTTTTTTCTGTCTCTTTTTAGGTATATTCATCATGATTAAAAGAAATGGCGAGGACTCCTGCCGAAAAACAAGTAGGAAAGCTTTCGCTATTTCTATTTTTCTAAAACATGAATTGTTTTAATACCCCAACATATATAATAGAACCAAAAATAAAAGGTATATAACTTTGGACTTTCACAGGGAATGTATCAAGATAAGGGAAATGACAAATACAGTTATATGCTAATGGCTGATGCATAATTTTTTGCGACAAAGATGGCTTATCTACAGAGCCTGAGGCGACAGCAGTGACCCGGCGAATAATACAATAACAGAAATGAAGACAATACTTGGAAACTATTTTTCAACATCAAAATATGGAAAGAAACCTCAGGAGGACGCCATTTTAATTGACATTATTTCTCTCTTTATTATTACAAGAGATGGTAATATACCCACCTCTTGTTTTTTATGCTATAATTTCCCTATAATAATGATGAAAGGTGGTTGACCGATTAAGTGAATCAGTTCGTATTATCAGCCGCGATTTCACCGATGAATATGATGTGGATATCCTTTTATTCTATGGGGTTTATGGCATTGTCAATGGCATTGATGTATATAAGTCGTCATAAAATTTCCAATGGCATCATCAGCGGTGTAATAGCGCTCATAGCCTATAGCTTTTTATTGATTGGATTTCTAACGATGATATTCGTTATATTTACATGGTAACTATACATAAAAGAGGGATACGTATGAAAAAATGGATTACTACAATAGTTGTTCTGTGTTTTACCGTAATCATTGCAGGCTGCTCCACATCACCAGAAGTGACAAGAGAGCGTATAACAGCAGATGAGGTTAACTTAACGTATATACAAAAAGCAGTCGATGAATACCGAGAGAAAACGGGTGGATTACTACCGATAAAAAATAAGGACCAGGTTGTCGACAAATATATTAAATATCCAATTGACTTTGAAAAATTAACACGTGATCATTATATCGATGTATTGCCGAATAATTCTTTTGAAAAAGGTGGTATTTATCAGTATGTCATTTGGCATGCGGAGAGTAAAAATCCTGTTGTGAAGTTAATTGATTTGCAACAAGCAGAGATTATTCGTGATCTTGTATTGAAGAAAACAGCGAATGGTTTTGTACCAATTGGTGAGCATATTATCGGAAATTACTACTATTTTAACTATAAAAAAATGGGCTATAAATCGCAACCTGTCGTAAAAAGCCCATATTCTAACGTGAATTTACCGATTATATTGAAGGGGACGGGTGAATTTTTCGTCGATTATTCTATAGATTTACAAAAAATAGTGACAGAAAAAAAACCGATTTTGAAAAAAAATCAGGATATTCGCTTTTTATTAGAAGAAAAACATCCGATTTTACCAGCCTATTCAACAAAATATATCGTCAATTCTGCTGGTGATGTAGAAATTTACGATGATTTTAAAAAATAAATAAAGTTTTTTATTCATATTTCCATTGGAAATATGAATTTTTTTTTGAAAAAAAGGCGTATAAAATTTGTAGTAAATATTGTATAGTTCATATTTACTATGATAGAGATTTCCAAAAAAATACCTTTCCAATCTTTAGGGAATTTTTTTAAAAAGTGATTGTTACTTTACAAATGAGATGTGAAACTTAAAAAAAAGTGTGTTTTCATCAGTGAATAAAAAAGTCAAAAAAACGATATTATGACGTATTATTGCATAATCATTCGTCTTTATTGTAGTCGAAATAAGTCGTTTTGGAAGAAAGGAATACTATATAAATAATTAGTAAATGGGGCTTTGTAGAAAAAAAGGAGAGGGATCTAGAGAAAAAAAGACACGATTAACGATAAAATTATGATTATTTTACTTGAAAAAGAAGATTTTTCTAGCGAAAATAAATATTTTCTTAAAATGTGTTTAAAATAGTGAAAGAAAGGAAATCTATATGATGTGAACGGAAAAATGTGGCAAATGTTGTTGTGACAACGTTTAGATGGTAAGACTAAAATAATTTATACATTATTCGTATAAACATGAATTGTGAGATTGTTTATATATTCATATTTCATCATTTTAGTATGCAGCTCATATACATAACTTGTCTCACTTCATATTTCCGAATTACTTACTAATTTCAAATAAACCCCATCTTCCACTTGTGTGAAAGACCATGATATAGCGCTATTGTTGATAGAGCAGCTTTATAGGAAATAGGTCTAAGTAACTAAAAAAATCATTCAAGGATAAAAGTTGCTTAAAGTTGGTAAAAGAAGTATAAATATTATTGCATAGTAAATAGGGTTTGTGATAATCTTTTCACATGGTTTCAACACAAGCCCCCATTGAGAGGAGGTGAATGGTATGAACAAAACAGAACTAGTAAACTCAGTTGCAGTAGCTGCAGAACTTTCAAAAAAAGACGCTTCTAAAGCAGTTGAATCTGTATTTGAAACAATTCAAGCTGCTCTTGCAAAAGGTGATAAAGTACAATTAATCGGTTTTGGTAACTTTGAAGTTCGTGAACGCGCTGCTCGTAAAGGTCGCAACCCACAAACAGGTAAAGAAATCCAAATCGCTGCAAGTAAAGTACCTGCTTTTAAACCAGGTAAAGCACTTAAAGATGCAGTGAAATAATTGCATTGGCAGTACATAAGAGCAGTTAATCTTCGGATTAACTGCTCTTTTTGCGTATAAAAAAGTCAGATATAAAAGGCATTCATGCTTTGCTTACAGGGCCGTATATGCTAACATCTAACATAGAAATGGATAGCAAACAATGGAGGATACATACAGTGACTAAAACAAATACGCAAGCAGTTGACATAGAAAAAATTCAAGAGGCAGTAAAAATGATTTTAGAGGCAGTTGGCGAGGATCCATCTCGTGAAGGGTTGCTTGATACACCTAAACGCGTTTCGAAAATGTATGCGGAAATGTTCGAAGGCTTACATATGGACCCGAGAGACTATTTTGAAACAGTTTTTCACGAAGGCCATAATGAGGTTGTACTCGTGAAGGATATTCCTTTCTTCTCCATGTGTGAGCATCACCTCGTACCGTTTTATGGTAAAGCACATATTGCGTATATTCCCCAAGATGGCGTTGTAGCGGGTTTGAGCAAATTGGCACGCACAGTAGAAACGGTTGCTAAAAGACCTCAGTTACAAGAGCGTATTACAACAACAGTCGCTAATACAATGATGGAAATGCTTAAACCACAAGGTGTTTATGTCGTGATTGAAGCAGAGCATATGTGTATGACAATGCGTGGAATCAAAAAGCCGGGTGCTAAAACGATTACGACTGTGGCAAAAGGTATTTTTGAAAATGACGATGTGAAACGCAATGAAATATTATCATTCATTCAAATGCCTTAATTTTAAGGTGTATTTATGCTATTATAGAATGAGCAAATTCGAATGATGGGGGAACTGTCTTATGTCACAAAATGATTTTATTGTTATTAAAGCTGAAGAGGATGGCGTTCATGTAATTGGTTTAACTAGAGGGGACGATACGAAGTTTCACCACTCTGAAAAACTAGACAAGGGCGAAGTCATGATTGCGCAATTTACAGAGCACACATCCGCTATGAAAATTCGTGGCAAAGCAATGATTCAATCAGCGAATGGTACTGTTCAAAGCGATTCAAAAAAATAGTAATTAAACGATTAAATCAGTATGATAGATTGATAAAGGATATACATCAGGAATTGATTGGAGATTTTTTTTATGAATGCAGCTAAAACCGAGCTACTCGTAACGGAATTAAAAGATGAAATTTATAGCAAATTACATCATAGAACACTCCAAGAGTACGCAGGTCAACCGATTATTTGGGAGGATCAATTGTTTTATTTGTTACTGCCAAATTTTAATGGCGGGCAATGGACAGCACATCACCAGGTCGCTGCCTCTTGTGTAGCAATGATTCAAACAGCCCTGACGACACATGACCTTGTAATGGAGCATAATGCCACAACGAAAGCACAGCAGTTAACTGTGCTTGCTGGGGACTATTATAGTGGCATGTATTATGCAACGCTTGCTAGCTTACCAAATATCCAGCTCGTGCAAGCATTATCTACGGCCGTAGCGGATATTAGCGAAAGAAAAACAGCGCTATATGAGCCAAATGATAAAACCTTTTCTAAGTGGCTTGAACAATTTGAAGTGATTGTTAGTAAGGCAGTTGAACAATTTTACCATCATTTTAATTTTGGGTCATATACGCCATTGATGAAAAAAGGAATGCTTATAGGACGTTTATTTGATGAATTAAAAGCACTTGAAAATAATAGCTCTACTATTCGCTTTGATGACATCACCAGTGACGAACCGCTAAGTAACGAGCAAGTAATTGCCAAGATTCATCATGTGATTCAACAAGAAGCAACATGTTATACGACACAAATTCATGCTTCAAGTCTATTATCAGATGAATTAAAAATAGTAATGCTTAGTCGAGTTGAAGCACTCATTAGTGAACAACAATTGACGAGAGAAGGTTAATAAATGGCACCACAACAACAATCAAAAGAAGAACGTGTACATGAAGTATTCGAGAATATATCAGGTAGCTATGACAAAATGAATTCAGTCATCAGTTTCCAAATGCATAAAACATGGCGCAAGGATACGATGGAGCGCATGGCAATTAAAAAAGGTTCCAAAGCACTCGATGTCTGTTGCGGTACGGCAGATTGGACAATCGCGTTGGCAGAAGCAGTCGGTAAAGATGGTCACGCTACGGGATTGGATTTTAGTCAAAATATGCTGAATGTCGGCATTGAAAAAACAAAAGATATGCCCAATGTAGAGCTTCTGCAAGGTAATGCAATGGCGCTACCTTTTGAAGATAATAGCTTTGACTACGTAACAATTGGTTTTGGTTTGAGAAATGTGCCAGACTATATGCAAGTATTACGCGAAATGAATCGTGTTGCAAAACCAGGTGCAACCATCGTATGTTTAGAAACTTCACAATCTGAAATACCAGGTTATCGTCAACTATTCAAATTTTATTTTAAATTTATTATGCCGATTTTTGGTAAATTATTTGCCAAGAGTTATAAGGAATATTCATGGCTACAAGAGTCAGCAGATGGCTTCCCCGGCATGAAAGAATTAAAGCGTATGTTTGAACAAGCGGGTATGGAAAAAGTAAGTTATAAAGCATATAGTGGTGGAGCAGCAGCGACACATATAGGCTTTAAAAAAGAAAACTAGGTGGGAGAAGGTTTATTCACGTGGAAAAGATGAAGCTAAAGATGCTCTACTCAGGTTTGAAAACTGAAATTGACATCATCGAAAGAGAATTAGAAACAGCGCTGAATTCGTCTTCACACTTTTTGAATGAAGCTTCTTTGCATCTTTTAAAAGCTGGGGGAAAAAGAATTCGCCCAGTTTTTGTTTTGCTCGCAGCAAAATTTGGACAGTATGATATTCAGCGTATAAAAAATGTGGCTGTGCCATTGGAACTTATCCATATGGCATCACTCGTCCATGATGATGTTATTGATGATTCTGACCTACGCAGAGGAAGACCAACCGTAAAGGCGCAATTTAATAATCGTATAGCGATGTATGATGGCGATTTTATTTTTGCGCGAGCGCTCGACTATATGACGAATATAGAAACGCCTCAAGCACATAAGGTGCTCTCGAATACAATGGTGGAAATCTGCGTCGGAGAAATTATTCAAATTGAAGATAAAAAAATAGTCGATCAAACGATTCGTGATTATTTCCGTAGAATTAAGCGTAAAACAGCTGTATTAATCTCTTCTAGCTGTGAGCTTGGCGCTATTGCGGCTGGCGCACCAGAAGATGTGACACGTCGTCTGAGTCGCTTTGGTTACTATGTTGGTATGTCATTCCAAATAATCGATGATATTTTAGATTTCACTGCAACGGATAAACAACTTGGTAAACCAGCCGGCAGTGATCTCATGCAAGGCAATGTCACACTACCCGCCTTATACGCTTTGGAAGACCCAATGATTCGTCCACTAATAGAACAAACAATTAATGGACCAATCACAGAAGAGCAGCGTCAACAACTTTTAAAAGCGATCCGTAAATCATCAGCTATAAAGCGTGCGGGTGATTTGAGTGATCAATATTTAGCAAAAGCGTTAAAAGAAGTAGAACGTTTACCTGACAATCCAGTGAAAAAGTCACTCGTAGATATTGCCTTATTCATGGGGAAACGTAAATTTTAACATAATATGTACAGAATTAGTTGTACTTTAAAGCCGTCTAATGATAAAATTTTACGGTAGGTATAAAACCTGTAGATAATTTTAAGGAGTGTTTTTAATAATGGCTATCCAACAAACATTTTTAATGGTTAAACCAGACGGCGTTGAACGTCAACTTGTAGGTGATATCGTAGATCGTTTCGAACGTCGCGGTTTCGTTTTAAAAGAAGCTAAACTAATGACAATTTCAGAAGATCTTGCTAAAAATCACTATGCAGAACACGCTGAGCGTCCATTCTTCGGTGAATTAGTAGAATTCATCACTTCTGGTCCAGTATTCGCAATGGTATGGGAAGGCGAGAACGTTATCGCTTTATCACGCCTTATGATGGGTGCTACTAACCCAGCTGAGTCTGCTCCAGGAACAATTCGCGGAGATTACGCTACTACTGTAGCTGAAAACATCATCCACGGTTCTGATTCTTTAGCATCTGCTGAACGTGAAATTGGATTATTTTTCGGTAAATAATTTCTAATTTCTTACAAAGCATTCCACTAATCATTTCGATGATTTGTGCGAATGCTTTTTTTTTAAGGTTCTGTTATATATGTTGGGTGGGGTATCGAAATAATTCATGTTTTAGACATTTAAAAATTGCGAAAGCTTTCCTATAAATCATCTCTATTCAAATCAATTGCTGATACAAAAACACATGAAGCGATTGATGTCTTGCCGAATCCTCGAAAAAACACGACCAAACATTACGTGCAAATATTCGATGATCAAGTAGAAATCATTGTAATGGATAGGAATCAGCGTTTTAAAACAGCCATATGAAATGCAGTGAAAATAGGCTACCATCCCAATATTTAATCAAGTGGTTAAAACGATGAAGAATGGGCAAACCGAGATTTTAAATCGTTTTGCTTGTGGTTATTCAAATCGCTTTTCAGAAGGAATTAATAACAAAACGACATGCATATGACTATAAACGATTGGATCGATTTAGAGTGAAAATCTTATTCATATTAACGCATAAATAAGTTGGTTTGCATGTGGGCTAAATGAAATTAAAAATTCAATTTCATTCACCCCACTATTCGATACAGAGCTTTTTAGGGTGATATCATGTAGATAAATGCCTGAATTATCTTTATTTAGTGATAAATGTATGACATGAAGCCGATTGATAACGCTTTCTTCATGTAAAGGCTATTTCGTAATAATGAGAATTCCTATATAATAGGAGTATGAATAGTGAGAGGGGCAAGGTAAGTGGCTGATTATGAAATTTTCGTTGATCGTGTGAAAAAGAAGACTGGGATTGATTTAGCCCTCTATAAAGAAGCTCAAATGAAAAGACGTTTAACTTCGTTATATGAAAAAAAAGGTTTTGCAAACTTCGTTGATTTTTATTCGGAAATGGATAAAAATAGAGAATTGATGGATGAATTTTTAGATAGAATGACTATCAATGTATCTGAATTTTATCGGAATGGTAAACGTTGGGATGTTTTAGATAAGAAAATATTTCCAAGATTGCTACAATCAACTTCAAGATTAAAAGTATGGAGTGCTGCTTGTTCAACGGGGGAAGAGCCATATTCACTTGCAATGGTACTCTCTAAGCATATTGCATTAGCTCAAGTTACTATTCAAGCGACTGATTTAGATGATAATGCTCTAGCAAAAGCAAAAGCAGCTGTCTATCCAGAACGTTCGTTAGCGGAAGTTCCAGCAGATGTGAAGTCAAAATATTTTGAAGAAGAGGGCTCATTTTTTAAAGTGCAACCTGCTATAAAAAAAGCAGTCAATTTCTCTAAACATAATTTATTAAAAGATACATATGATCGCAATTTTGATTTAATTGTCTGCCGCAATGTGATGATCTACTTTACTGAAGAAGCCAAAGAACAAATTTATACGAATTTTAGTAAGGCATTAAAACCAGGTGGCGTATTATTTGTTGGTAGTACAGAACAAATTTTTAACCCAGCAAAATATGATTTTGAAGTAGAAGATACCTTCTTCTACCGTAAAAAAGGGTAGTAATTAAAAAAGAACGCTTTTCGCATTATACGTGAAAGGCGATTTTTTATAATGAAATATA
Organism: Kurthia sibirica; assembly: GCF_003143975.1. Lineage (GTDB taxonomy): Bacteria > Bacillota > Bacilli > Bacillales_A > Planococcaceae > Kurthia > Kurthia sibirica. The sequence continues at coordinate 17,265 of NZ_QFVR01000021.1, forward strand.
AATTCTAAAAACATGAAAAAATCAGTTAATTAAAAAATTCACTGAATTTTTTTCACAGATATGTTATAGTGAAAAACATATACTTTAGCGAGTTGAAGGGAGAAAGCGAAAAATGCGATACTTAACAGCAGGCGAGTCACACGGACCGCAGCTAACGACAATTATTGAGGGACTTCCTTCTTTGTTACCGATAACTGCAGAACAAATTAATCATGAACTAAAAAGAAGACAAGGTGGTCACGGACGAGGTCGCCGCATGCAAATAGAAACAGATACCGTAGAAATTACTTCCGGTGTAAGACATGGTAAAACATTGGGATCACCAATAGCTATGGTTGTGACAAATGATGATTGGACACATTGGACAAAAATAATGGGAGCAGAACCTCTACCAGAAGATGTTGATCCAAATGATATTAAACGTCAAATTTCGCGTCCACGACCTGGTCACGCGGATTTGGTTGGTGGTATGAAATATGGTCATCGCGATTTACGAAACGTCTTAGAACGTTCCTCAGCTCGTGAAACAACGGTGCGTGTAGCTGTTGGGGCTGTAGCAAAGGTATTATTACAAGAATTAGGCATTACGATTGTGGCACATGTTGTTGAAATTGGCGGGGTTGTTGCCGATCCAACTTCCACGGCAGGTAAAACGCCAGACGAGCTACGTGCAATTATTGAAGCAGATGCTGTTTACTGTGCTGATCCAATTGCCTCTAAAAAAATGGTGACATTAATCGATGAAACGAAAAAAGCAGGAGATACTCTAGGCGGTGTAGTAGAAGTAATCGTTGAAGGAATGCCTCCTGGTGTGGGTTCATATGTTCATTATGATCGCAAATTGGATGGCAAATTAGCGCAAGCAATGCTCAGTATCAATGCTTTCAAAGGTGTAGAGTTTGGTATTGGTTTTGATGCAGCACATGTACCAGGTTCGCAAGTGCATGATGAGATCATCTGGGATGAAGAACATGGTTACACACGCAAAACGAATCGCTTAGGTGGTTTAGAAGGTGGAATGTCAACAGGCATGCCAATTGTCGTTCGTGGTGTCATGAAACCAATCCCTACATTGTATAAACCGCTACAAAGTGTTGATATTGATACGAAAGAACCGTTTAAAGCAACTGTTGAACGCTCAGACCCGTCAGCAGTTCCAGCAGCATCTGTTGTAGCAGAACATGCCATTGCTTTTGAAATTGCTAAAGCGATTTTAGAACAATACCATGCAGACCAATTTCCACAATTAAAGCAACAAATAGATGAAATCAAACAATACGCGAAGGAGTTTTAATGATGAGAATTCCAGTCGCAACACCTTCTCATAACTATGACGTTGTTATTGGCGCACATCATATAACAACTGCTTTGTATGACTTGCAAGATAAAATTGATGAAGCAGATCAGTTAATCGTCTTTACCGACGAAAATGTTTGGGCATTACATGCCAAACACTTCACGGAAGCTTTTCCTTTTGATTTTACCGTGCATATTCTACAAGCGGGTGAAGCATGTAAAACTTTTGACAGTTATTTTGCAGCACAAACGTTTTTATTGCAGCAAAAGTGTACAAGAAAATCGATGCTCTTTGCTTTTGGTGGTGGTGCAGTAGGTGATTTAACTGGTTATGTTGCAGCTACTTTTATGCGCGGTATACCTTTCGTTCAAATTCCCACGACCATATTAGCACATGATTCAGCTGTTGGTGGTAAAACAGCTATCAATCATCCATTGGGTAAAAATATGATCGGTGCATTTTATCAACCGCAGGCCGTTATTTATGATGTTGACTTTTTAGCAACATTGCCAGAGAAGGAAGTTCGTTCAGGAATGGCGGAAGCGATCAAACATGCACTGATTTCGGATGAACAATGGTTGCAACAATTGATGAAGCAGGATATTACGCATTTAGATACGGCCATTTTAGCTGATTATTTGCAACGAGGCATTCGCGTTAAAGCAGCGATTGTAGCAGCAGACGAAGAAGAACATTCCGTACGAAAATACTTGAATTTTGGTCATACGTATGGTCATGCAATCGAAGCGGCTTCTGGTTTCGGTAAAGTAGCACATGGTGAAGCGGTAATGATTGGTATGGTATACGCGCTATTACTAAGTGAAAAATATGGTGATTTGACACGTCAATTCACGCTGGATTTCCTACAGTTTGCACAGGCGAATGGCTATGTTTTTGAGCCGGTCAGTCATTTTAGTTTTGATGATTTACTCCCGTTTCTTTTAAAGGATAAAAAGGCGGAGTATGGCGTTTTACAATTTGTCTTATTAACAAAGGTAGGCATACCCTATGTACAAAAAATATCCGTGGAAGAATGTCGTGAAGTAGACGCAATTCTTCGTACAATTATTTAAATCAAATCGGCTATTTGGAGGTGTCTTTTATGATACGAGGAATGAGAGGTGCAACGACAATCACATCAAATGATGGGGAGTTAGTTGCGACGGCTACAACACAATTATTAGCAGAAATAATCGCACGTAATAATATTACAGCAGATCGCGTATCCTCTGTAATTATTACAACCACACCGGATATTACATCGGCATTTCCAGCTAAATCTGTTCGTACTTATGAGGGGTGGAATTATGTCCCTGTCATGTGTATGCATGAAATGAATGTGACAAATGCACTGCCATTATGTATTCGTTTATTGGTGAATGTTGAAACATCTGTAAAGCAGCAAGAAATTGTTCATGTTTATCTACATGAGGCGATGAAATTACGACCTGATTTAATTAAATAATACATGCAAGAAGGAAGAGGCGACTGTAGGATGAAGTGGAAAGAATCAGTAAAAGGATTAAAGGCATATCAGCCTGGAAAATCAATCGACGCGGTTAAAAAAGAATTCGGTTTGGATGAAATTGTGAAGCTTGCTTCCAATGAAAATCCATTAGGTTGTTCGCCAAAAGTTACGGCTTATTTACAGCAGTTAACGACAAATTTTGCATTGTATCCTGATGGCTATGCAACAGCTATGCGCGAAGCAACAGCAAAACATCTTGGTGTGGAAAACAACGAATTAATCTTTGGTAACGGTTCAGATGAACTGATTAGCATCATCACGCGCGCTTTACTACAGCCAGGTACGAATACTGTCATGGCTACACCAACCTTCTCACAATATAAATTAAATGCGATGATCGAAGGTGCAGAAGTACGTGAAATTCCATTAAAAGAACGCGCACATGATTTGGATGCGATGCTTGCAGCAATTGATGAGCATACAGCGGTCCTCTGGATTTGTAGTCCAAATAATCCAACTGGTGGAATCGTAGAGGATGCGCCATTACAACAGTTTCTAGCACAGGTACCAAGCGATATTTTAGTAGTATTAGATGAAGCTTATTTTGAATATATTTCACATGATCAACATGTCGATACAATATCATTATTAAAAGAATATAATAATATTATTATTTTAAGAACATTTTCTAAAGCATACGGTCTTGCTGCGTTCCGCGTAGGTTATGGAATTGCAAATGCTGATTTGATTGCAAAATTAGATCCAGTTCGTGGGCCTTTTAACAATACGGTATTAAGCCAAAGTATCATACCCGTTGCTTTAGCAGATCAACAGTATCTTGCTAAATGTCGTGAGGTAAACGCGCAGGGAAAAAAACAATACATCGACTTCTGTCAAAAACATCACTTGGATTTTTACCCAAGTGACACAAACTTTATTTTATTTGAAGTGAAAATGGACAGCGATCTCGTATTCCAAGAATTAATGTCACGCGGTTATATTATTCGTAGCGGTAATGCATTAGGTGTTCCTTCGTATATTCGTGTCACAATTGGGACAGAGCAACAAAACACAGGCTTACTCGCACAGCTTGAAGCAGTCATGACAACATATGGAGTATTCGTTTGAAAAATCGAGTACTCGTTGTCGGACTTGGTTTAATTGGAGGGTCTATTGCACTTGCACTTCAAAAATCACCTGACAACGAAATAATCGGCTTTGATGCCAACGCCGATACTTTACAAAGTGCGAAAGTGTTAGGGGTAATTCATGAAGTTGCGAGCTCTCCCGGGGACATCATGCCGACAATTGACATCGTTATTTTTGCAACGCCGGTCAACGCGACGCTTCAATGGATGGACCAATTAAAAACATGGATTACAAAACCATCACTTATTGTTACTGATACAGGAAGCACGAAAAAACTCATAATGGATAAAGCATTGGAACTGAAGGAATGGGGGATTACCTTCATAGGTGGTCATCCGATGGCTGGTTCTCATAAAAGTGGCGTATTAGCAGCAAAACCTATTCTTTTTGAGAATGCGTATTATATGCTAACACCGTTACAAGGGACATCGTTACAACCAGTTGAAGAGTTGAAAAAACTTCTACAATTAACGAGTGCAAAATTGATGGTTATTGATGCCGTAGAGCATGATCAAATGACGTCAGTTGTTAGTCACTTTCCCCATATCGTGGCAGCATCCCTCGTGCATCAGCTAGCCAATGAAAATGAGGACCATCCATTTACCAAACGTTTAGCAGCAGGCGGTTTTCGAGATATTACACGAATTGCTAGTTCAAATCCGACCATGTGGACAGATATTACGATGCAAAATCGTCAGCAAATTACGCAACAATTAGAAAATTGGCAGGTAGAAATGATGCGTGTAAAAAAAATAGTACAAACAGGTACTAAAGAAGATATTCAACAATTTTTTGCGCAAGCGAAAAGTTATAGAGATGAATTACCTTCAACTTCTGGTGCATTATTTACAACATATGATTTATATATTGATGTACCTGATTATCCTGGTAGTATTGCTGAAATTACAGGTTACTTTGCTGAAGAACAAATTAGTATTACCAATATTCGTATCGTAGAGACACGCGAGGATATTTTTGGTATTCTTGTCGTCAGTTTCACTTCAATTGGCGATCGTCAACGAGCTGCTGAATGTATCCGCAGTCGTAGTCCCTACGAATTTTATATTTCATAAGGAGTGAGTTGTATGGTCAATAAATCGATTGCGTTACACAATAAAGTATTAAAGGGTACGATTACTGTTCCCGGCGATAAATCGGTATCACATCGTTCAATTATGTTTGGTAGTATTGCGCGAGGAATCACAACGGTCAGTGGTTTTCTACCTGGTGAAGATTGCTTACGTACGATTGAAGCGTTCAAACAACTGGGTGTTAACATCGAACAAAATGGCTCGAATATTCGAATAGAAAGTGATGGTATGGATGCTTGGAAGGAACCGGAAGATATTTTATACATGGGAAATTCAGGTACGACGACGCGTTTAATGTTAGGTTTATTGGCTGGTTCGAAAGTACATGCCGTGCTGAGTGGGGATGCTTCTATAGCAAAACGACCAATGAAACGTGTTATTTTACCATTGCGCGATATGAAGGCGCACATAACAGGGCGTCAAGATGGTCAATTTGCGCCTTTAGCGGTAAAGGGTAGCGAGTTACAAGCTATTGACTACACGATGCCTGTAGCGAGCGCACAGGTCAAATCAGCCATACTATTAGCTGCTTTAAATGCTAACGGTACGACAGTTGTCCGGGAACAACATGCGACACGTAACCATACTGAATTAATGATGAAACAGTTTGGCGTCAACATCGATGTTGCTGATTTAGTTATTTCACTACAGGGTGGACAAAAATTAACGAGTTGCCATGTGGAAGTGCCAGGAGATCTATCATCAGCTGCGTTTTTCCTTGTAGCAACAGCCATTGCTAAAAATAGTGAAGTAGTTCTTGAAAACGTAGGATTAAATTCCACACGCACAGGAATTCTTGATGTCCTTCAAGCGATGAATGCTGATATGACAATTGAGCCATATGAAAGTGATGCTGTGGAAAAAGCGGGTAAAATAACCATACGTAGTTCTTCGCTACAAGGGACAGTAATTGGAGGCGATATCATACCACGCCTTATCGATGAAATTCCAATTATTGCTTTATTAGCAACGCAAGCACATGGTACAACAATTATAAAAGATGCGGAAGAACTAAAAGTAAAAGAAACGAATCGGATCGATGCCGTCGTTGATGAACTTAAAAAACTGGGTGCCACTATTACGGCAACCGAAGACGGTATGATTATTGAAGGACCTACAACATTAACTGGCGCAGCGTTACGCACGTATGGTGACCATCGTATTGGCATGATGAATGTTATTGCCTCATTGGTGACGACAGGGACCATTGTAATTGATGATGCTGATTGTATTGCCGTATCATACCCCACTTTTTTTGAGGATATCGCAATATTAACAACAAAATAATCTACAAATACTCGAGATAAAACAAACGAATCGCTATGTCAGCAATAAATGCATGATCGGTTTGAGCAAGAAAAAATGATGCTTCTAGAAATAAAGTAAGTTGAAATCTAAATAAAATGAAAAACGTGTAGGATGTTGTACTGCACTCCAATTAGTAGGTCTATCTAATTGGAGTGCAGTTTTTTCTATGTTACCAGTCATAACGCAAGAAAAATGATGAGCTGTTTGTAGGTACGTAGAAGATAGAGCAAGCTTTATACAGCCAAATATTAACAAAACACACTATATTAAAGGATGCAATCTTCCTTGAAATCACAACTATTATTCGTATAGTTGCACAACCAATCGCCCTTCAACTATATAAAATAATGAGTAAAATGCCTCGAAGTAATTTTGCACAGCCAACTATTTGACAACGAGCCATAATATATCGATTTTATAAGCGTTTTTTCTTGTTAAACGCTTATATGTCATGTAGCATTATGAATGAAATAATAAAAGAAATAGGTGGATGAATGATGGATATCCAACAGAAGATGATTGATGCGATTCAACAAGGTGATTTAGAGACAATCCATGCATTAATGGAAGAATTTAAATTAGCCGTTGATCCTGACATGCAATATGAAGTAGCAGGTTATTTTACCAATCTTGGTTTTGTAAGTGAGGCGGCTGATTTGCTGGAACATTTACAATTTATATTCCCGGATGAAGTTCAAATAAAAATTGATCGTGCCACTTTATTGATGGACGCGAACAATGAAGACGAAGCATTGAATATTTTTATGTCTATTCCAAAAGATGCTGAAGAATACCCACAAGTATTGCTAGCATTAGCGGACTATTATCAAATGCAAGGTTTGTATGAAGTGGCTGAAAAGCATATTAATGAAGCAATCGATCTATTGCCAGATGAACCGCTGCTATTATTTGCGAAAGCAGAGTTATTGATGGAAATGGGACGTTTTTCGAGCGCAGCGAGATTATACGATACATTGTACAAAAAACAAGAAGAAATTGCAGGGATACGTCTAGTAGAACGTCTTGCTGAAGTGCATCGTGCGGGTGCATCGTATGAAGAAAGTTATCATCATTATTTAGAAGCATTAAAAGTAAATACGTCACCAGATTTACTGTTTGGTGCAGCATATAGCGCTTTCCAATTAGAAATGTTTGAAGCGTCTATTCGCCATGCAGAAGATCTTCGTGCTCTTGACCCAGATTATTTCGCAGGCTATTTACTACTAGCACAAAGCTATGACATGCTTGAAGATATAAATAAAGCTTTAGAAGTTATTAAAGAGGGTATAAAACGAGATGAGTATGATAAAGAGTTGTATCTCTTCGCAGGGAAGATGGCCATTAAAAACAACTTACCTGAGGAAGCAGAGCAGCTTTTAAGAGAAGCGGTTGCACTGGATCCAGAATATATGGAGGCGGTGTTGACGTTGATCTCACTACTCTCACAAGACGAACGAGATGAAGAAGTTATCGAAATTATTGAGGGCCTACACCGAGATGATTTTGAATGGACTACTTTGTCGACATTTGCAGCCGTAGCTTACGATCGTTTAGAAATTTTCGATAAGGCAAACGAACATTATGAACATGCTTTTGAAGATTATAAAGAGGATCCTGAGTTTCTTGAGAAATACGTCTATTTCTTAATTGAAGACGGCAAGCGTGATAAAGCTTCAACTGTGCTCAATATACTACAAAAATTACAACCAGACGAGCCACAATGGATTGACTTGCAACAAAGCTTCGACGCTTAGACGATTTGCCCATTCAAGCGAGTGATTTAAACATTACTTACTAAAGGAGGGTTAAAATGAAAACATCAGTAACAAATTTGGAAAAAAAGACATTTGTAAGGTGGTTTCTAAAGCGTTATGATATGAAGAGAAGAGAATGTGTGTGGATTTTAAATTATATCGTCGGTCATGATGATCTTTTAGAACGAATTCACTTTGTAGAAGAAGCTCATTTTTGCCCTAGAGCAATGGTGATGTCGACTACTGACTCCTCTGGTATACCGTTTAGATTTTATAAAGGAAATATTATGACTGCAGATGCAGAAAAATCTTTCCATGATTTGCGCCTTCACCCCGATGAAGATATGTATATCCAATTGAATTTTCCAAAACTCCCTCCAACACCGTCTTACTTAGCCGTTCTTGAAGACAATCCACATATTCCGAAATATTTACAGAGCAATGTGGAGGATCGAGAAGTGGCTGAACAACTGTTGGAAGCAAGTATGCAGGAATTCCATGAAGAATTACTTATGAAGCAAATTGATACCGCGCTCGACACGGGCGATAAAGAACAATTTTTGATACTATCGCAAAAACTGCAAGAAATTCAACGTAAATAATTCACTATAGAAAAGGGACTACCTCACAGTGAACAATCTATATTCTGGTAACGGAATGGATTGGACATTAAGAGGCAGACCCTTTTATTTTAAAGGAGACTGGAAGATATGTACTGGAATGGAAAAGATATAGAGATTTTTACTGCGCAAAAGGAATTTATTGACACAGCAATTGTACCATTAACTAAATTATCAGGAGCGCTTGACCAGATCAAACAAAGTGCTTCATCAGCAGAATTTCTCATGTCATTAACCGCATTTGTTGAACAACAATTTAAAGGGCGTATTGTCATGTTACCACCGTTATTATATACGGCGGCAATGAATCAGGCTGATTTGTTGGAAAAAATCCATGAAGAATTACAAGTTGCAGGATTTAAATACATATTTTTCATGACAACAGATCACAGTTGGACTAGTTTAAATGATCTATACGATCTATTATGGTTGCCATCCATTCCCTTAGAATCTATGGATCAAAAAATGAAACAAGCAGTACTTGGAGATCAATTGCGTCAAATCATCCCTATTTTATCGCAAAAATGGCGCTAGAAAATACTGGTAAATTAGGTATTTCTTTAAATGTTCACAAATTTATCCAAAAGTGTAAGTTGTATTGTTGAAATTCCATTTTTAATGAGATATCATTGAATTGTCCTAGTAATTACTATTTTGTATAAGTTTACCCAATTTTGGGTCAGCCTTTTAAAGCTAGAGGGGGGAAAAGAATGAGTAACAATCGCGTTTCAAGACGTCAATTTTTGAACTACACTCTAACTGGAGTCGGTGGTTTTATGGCTGCCGGTATGTTAATGCCCATGGTTCGTTTTGCCGTTGATCCGGTGCTAGCAAAAAAAGGTGGCGGAGAATATGTCTTAACGGAGAAAAAAGTATCAGATTTAACAGAAAAACCCGAAAAAGTAGATTTTACTTATGAACAGGCAGATGCGTGGTACAAATCAGATGTTACGGACAATGCTTGGGTGTATAAAGATGGAGACAAAATTATTGCTATATCACCAGTATGTAAACATCTAGGGTGTACGGTGAACTGGGATGGCGATCCAGCACATCCCAATCAATTCTTCTGCCCATGCCATGCAGGACGCTACGAGAAAAATGGTAAAAATATTCCGAAAACACCACCACTAGGACCGCTAGATCAATTCCAAGTAAAAGAAAAAGATGGTTTTCTAATGATTGGGAAAGTAATACCAAATACAATGGTTAAACAGTAAGGGGGGAACATTAAATGCTAAATAAACTCTATGATTGGATCGATGAGAGATTAGATATTACACCTATTTGGCGTGATATTGCCGACCACGAAGTTCCAGAGCATGTTAACCCCGCCCATCATTTTTCTGCATTCGTATATTGTTTTGGCGGTTTAACATTTTTCGTAACAGTGATTCAAATCCTTTCGGGGATGTTTTTAACGATGTATTATACACCAGATGTAGTCAATGCTTGGAAGTCCGTTTATTATCTTCAAAATGAAGTAGGTGCCGGAGAAATTATCCGAGGTATGCACCACTGGGGTGCGTCACTCGTTATCGTTATGATGTTCCTTCATACTTTACGTGTATTTTTCACCGGTTCTTATAAAAAACCTCGTGAGCTTAACTGGATTGTCGGCGTATTGATCTTTGCGGTCATTTTAGGATTAGGTTTTACGGGTTATTTATTACCATGGGATATGAAAGCGCTATTTGCCACGAAGGTTGGGATTGAAATTGCAGCCTCCGTACCAATAATTGGCGAAGCTATTAAAATATTATTGGCTGGGGATACAACTATTCTCGGTGCGCAGACATTGACACGATTCTTTGCGATTCATGTATTCTTCTTACCAGCTGCATTGCTTGGGTTGCTAGCAGCTCACTTTATCATGATTCGTAGACAAGGTATTTCAGGACCATTATAAGTGTCACTAATTATCTTCCAGAGGAGGCGACAATATGCATAAAGGAAAAGGGATGAAATTTGTTGGGGACTCACGCGTTCAAGATAAAAAAGGGCAAAAAGTGTATCCACCTGACTATTCCGCGTACCCTGGTAAAAATGAACCTTTCTGGCCTGACTTCCTACTTAGGGAGTGGATGGTTGGTGCGGTTTTCTTAATCGGTTTCTTAGTATTAACGGTAGCACATCCTTCACCATTAGAAGGACAAGCGGATCCAACGAATACAGGATATATTCCACTTCCAGACTGGTACTTCTTATTCTTGTATCAGCTATTGAAGTATGAATTTGCTTCAGGTCCCTACAATATTATCGGTGCCATGGTCGTTCCAGGTATCGCATTCGGTGCTCTATTATTGGCACCATTCTTAGATAGAGGACCTGAGCGCAGAGCCTATAAACGTCCATTACCAGTACTTTTCATGCTATTAGCATTAAGTGCAATGGTGTACTTAACTTGGGAATCAGTAGCTAATCATGACTGGGCAGCAGCTGAAAGACAAGGTAAAATCACATCAGATACTGCTTTTGATAAATCAGATCCAGGCTATGAAGTCTATGCCAAGCAATCTTGTATTGGTTGCCATGGTGACCAGTTACAAGGGGGAGCCGGTGTAGCATTTGATGGCTTAAAGCTAACGCCTGAACAAGTTGCAAAAGTAGCTAAAGAAGGCTATAAAACGATGCAACCTGGTGCTTTCAAAGGCTCTGATGAAGAGTTAAAAAAACTAGCGAATTTTATTGCTGAATACTCAAATAAATAAATGATAGAAAGAGCCGCTTTAGGGGCTCTTTTTTCTATCATTTCAATTGTCACTTTAAATTTTTGGGTGAGACGATATAATATAGTAAATCATACAAAGGGGGATTCGAAACGATGTGGTATTGGATTTGGCAAATATTAACGAATAAATTATTTTTATTAGCTTTATTAGCAGTAAATATTTTTGGTACGATTTATGGATACATATGGTATGGAGATCAACTGGCAGAAACGAAACCCCTTTTTTATATATTTGTGCCAGATAGTCCGACAGCTACCCTATTTTTTTCACTCGCAATAATGGGTTGGTTATTAAATCAACATTGGCGTATATTTGAAGTATTAGCCCTTGTAACACTTGTGAAATATGGTCTATGGGCTGTAGTGATGAATTTATTGGCACTCAATGAACTGGGCACGATTGGCATAACAGGTTGGATGCTTGTATGCAGTCATTTCCTCATGGCTGTACAGGGTGTATTATATTTACCGAAATACGATTTCAAAGTGATTCATATTATGATTGCAGCTATTTGGACACTACATAATGATGTCATTGACTATGTATTTGGGCAAATGCCACGCTACTCAATGTTATCTGACTATTACGCGGAAATAGGCTATTTTACATTTTGGATGTCTATATTATGTCTATTATTAGCTATTTACACTTGGCATAAAAAGCGTATGAGTTGCTCGAATTATCATTTCACCTTAAAATAAAACTACGTACAAAAGTAGGAGGATGGTTAGATTGTCATTAATGATGTATATCGTTTATTTTGCTGTATTAATGCTCGTACCATTATATGCGCAACGCAAAGTCAAAACAACGTATGTTCGCTATTCAAAAATAGCATCAACTTCAGGCAAAACAGGTGCACAAGTAGCACGTGAAATACTAGACCATAACGGTTTAGGCAATGTTCGTGTAGAGGCAGTAGATGGTTTTCTAACAGACCATTATGATCCATCGACAAAAGTAATTCGTCTGTCTTCAGATAATTACTATAATGCCTCTGTTGCAGGTACTGCAGTTGCAGCCCATGAAGTGGGACATGCAATTCAAGATAAGGAAGCATACTCGTTTTTAAATATTCGTGCTAAGCTCGTACCAGCAGCGAATATTTCTTCGAATGCCTCGTGGGTTTTCATTATGATCGGGATGATTGCAACATATCAACCGCTCATGTTAATTGGTATTATTTTATTAGCAATTGGTGTTGTATTCCAACTCGTTACATTACCAGTTGAGTTTGACGCTTCAAAACGTGCGATGAACCAAATTGTAGAATTAGGTATTATTCGTAATGAAGAAGAAAAAGATGCTAAAAAAGTATTAACTGCAGCAGCATTAACATATGTAGCTGCCGCTGCCGTAGCAGTAATGGAATTAGCTCGTTTACTATTAATCTATACAGGTATGGGAAATAGAGACTAAATAATCCAGAAAAATGCCATCTGATTACAAATCAGATGGCATTTTTTAGATTAAAATAATAATTATCTGATTTTATTCGTAATAAATTGTAATATTTTTGTAATGGTACTGTCGCTTCTTCGTAATTTGAATCGTGTATTGTAGTGTTTATAAGAGAAACAGTAATCATACGAACGACCAAAATAAAAAATTAGTAGGAGTGTTTATATATATATGCGTAAAAATAAAATAGTGACAGCAATCATAACGGGTGCACTTGCACTTACAGTAGCTTTCACAGGTGTTACACCACAAGAGGCCTCTGCCGCTTCAAAATCGACAAAGGTTTCAAAAAGCTATTATACAACTGCAGCACTCAATATGAGAACAGATGCTGGCGCTAAGAAAAAACGCATTTTAACAGTTCCTAAAGGTAAAAAATTACATGCTACGGCAAAAAAATCAGCTTCAGGTACTTGGTATAAAGTATCATATAAAGGTAAAAAAGGCTGGGTATCCGGTTCATATTTATCATCGAAAAAAGGAAAGAAAATTAAAAAAGTATCAAGCACATCAGGTAATTCAATCATCAACGCAGGTCGTAAATATATCGGAACACCGTATGTATGGGGCGGTTCACGTCCAGGCGGCTTTGATTGTTCAGGGTTCACTTCATATGTATATAAACAAGCAGGTATGAAATCATTACCACGCACAAGTCGTCAACAACAAGCAGCAGTAAAACGTGTGAGTTCACCTAAAGTAGGAGATTTAATCTTTTTCTCTGCAAGTCCAGGTGGTAACTATATTACACATGTTGGTATTTACGCAGGCAATAACCAAGTATTACATGCAGCAGGAAACAGCGTGAAATTCCAATCACTTAGCGGTTATTGGAACCAACGTGTAGTCAGCTATGGTACAACACGTTAAGAATTATTTGACTGAGGAGATCAAATAATTGTTAAGAGCAGCACATCCACAAATGTGCTGCTCTTTTTTGTGGTTCTACAATAAATAACGTTGGTGAAGAAAAAAGGGTTCTATTATATATGTTGGGGTATTAAAATGATTCATGTTTTAGACAATTATAAATAGCGAAAGCTTTCCGCCGACAAGTAACGCACTCTTTATTTTCACCGTAGGTGAAAATAAAGGATTGCTTACTACTTGTTTTTCGGCAGGAGTCCTCGCCATTTCTTTTAATCATGATGAACATACCTAAAAATAGATAGAAAAAAGCACAGGTTCACCCAATCTTCTATACTTAAAATGCTGAATAATAAGTAAGAGTAGAAAGGTGAGCTGTGCTATATGAAGTCCATCATGAATATTCCAGGATTAAAACGATGAAGAATTGGCAAACTGAGATTTTAAATAGCTTCGCTTTTGGTTATTCGAATGGCTTTTTAGAAGGTATTAATAACAAAACGAAAGTAATGAAACGAAATGCATATGGTTATAAACGGTTTGATCGATTTAGAGCAAAGATCTTACTAACATTAAAGTATAAAGAAGTTGGTTTACATCTGGGCTAAATGAAAAAGGTGAATGAAATTGAAAATCCAATTTCATTAAACGTAACATTTTCCATTCACCCAACATTTGACACGGAGCCGAAACAAGCACCTATCTTAAAAAAGAGATGCGGGAACTTCGCTAACGTTATTTTTATGCATAGAAATAGAAAACAAGTGAGTTTCTCATTAGAATAACTGCTGACTAAAACCAGATTCAAAGGAGAGAAAGCCATTTTCATAATATGCAGGTTATTACTATGATGAAGAAACGAACAACTACTATTTACAAGCCCGTTACTATAACCCAACAAACGGTGCATTCTTAGCAGAACATCGACTAAATTCCGCACGTCCTGTGCGAACGTCGATGGCACTCACATCGTGTGAGGCCCACATCCAGGTTATGATGACGAACCATTATCGCAGAACGGATATAGTTATGCGAATGGCAATCCGGTGATGAATGTGGATCCAGATAGAGAAAGAGCTAGGTTAGTTATTAAAGGCGGTAAATGGGTTTGTCAAACAACAACGGCGGCAGGTAAATGGGTTTGGAGTAAGGGGAAAAAAGTTTGGCAAGGTGCAAAAAACTTCTTCAAGCCTAAAAAAATTAGTACAAATATAGGCAGTTTAGATGCCAATAAAAAAATACACATATTAAAACCAAAACATGATTGGCATAAAGTAACGAAGAATCCAGACGAATTTGGATCTGTATCAAAAATTATGATGAAAGTTATAAAAAAAGGAAAACATTCAAAGTATAAGAGTGTCAATAAAGCTACTATGAAAATACAAGGACAAACAGTCGTTGTGACATATAAAAGAGTAGGTGATAAATTACTTATTTCTAATGCTTGGGTAGCAAGGTAGATTGTAAAGCAGAATAAAGAGGTGAGAAAGTGGATTTAATCGTACCGGAAAGTGATTACTTTGAAAATAAAAAAGAGTGGCAACGTGCTTTTGAAGTGTTAAAGCAAGCAGTGGAAGAACATCCGAATGAATCTAAGTATCTTTGTAAATTAGCATTTCTTTGTTGGTATCATACTTCTGAATCGGATGGAGATCGAGAAAATTTGAAGGAGAGTTTATTAGACCGTACTTTACTGGCATGTTTTGTAGAAGGAAAAAAGAAATTTAGTGAAGAGGTTAATTTCCTCGTTGTATTTGGTCAAATGATGCACCTTACCCCGTATCTTTTTGAACATGAGAGTTTTGATTATTTCGCTATTGAAAAGCTGGCGTTGGATTATATTGAGAAAGCATGTATATTGGAACCTGATAATATTTTTATAAAATTATTATTTCTAGATACTCGAGAAGTAACCGAAAAAAGTTTAAGTGAGAAACTTTTTGAGGGCTTTAAAAAGCTACTGAATATAGAGAAAGTACAAGAAAAAGAATATAATAAGTTAAACAATAAAGTAGCGCATGACATCTCGAATTTTGGTTTTTCAGGGCTGATGTTAGAGTTTTGCAAGGATATGAATCTCCCAAAATAGTTAGTGAATGGTTAATTATAGAAAGGGATATTTAGCCCACCACTGAAGAAAATTTCAGACTTTAATTTGAACTAAAGCATTATCAGTGGGTGTTCCTTTAAAAAGAATACTCTTGATAATGCTTTTGGTTCTGTTGCAAAGTTTCTCAATTAGCATGATATCAGGTAGAATTAAGTGAAAATAAACGATAGGAGATTTCAAATGACTCATTTTAAGGGGAAACAATTCAAAAGAGATATTATTACAGTAGCCGTTGGCTATTATTTGAGATATAACCTGAGTTATCGAGAAGTTTCTGAAATTATGGCTGATCGAGGAATTGATGTTTGTCACACCACGGTCTATCGGTGGGTGCAAGAATATAGTCAAATTATCTATTGTTTGTGGAAGAAAAGAAATCACGCTGTAGGTGATTCTTGGCGAATGGACGAGACCTACATTAAAGTGAAAGGGAAGTGGTGTTATTTATACCGTGCAATCGATTCTTCAGGACTGACTTTAGATAGATCGTTACGAAAAAAACGTGATAGTCGGGCAGCGTATGCATTTTTTAAACGCTTAATCAAACATTTTGGGAATCCTAGAGTACTTGTGACGGACAAAGCTCCTTCATTAACGTGTGCCTTTAATCAACTTAAAATAGCAGGATATTTTGATTCAACGACACATCGAACCAATAAATATTTGAATAATATCATTGAACAAGATCATCGGCCAATCAAGAAAAGACACAAACTCTATCAGTCCATAAGGACTGCCTCATCTACGATTAAAGGAATTGAGACGATACATGCCTTATACAAGTCTAGCCGAAAAGAATTCAATCTTTTTGGTTTTTCAGTGACACAAGAAATAAATCAACTACTCGGAGTTTCTGCCTAAAGGACGAAACCTAATGGCAAATCATTTGTTATTTTAAACTTTGCAACAGAACCAGTAGATGTAAATTAGGAAAGTACATCTACTTATTTTTTAGAATAGGAAGTGTTATTTACTCGTTTGAAGAGTTAAGTCCATTAAGTAATCTATGAAAAGTAACTGTTCTTTTGTATCTTCATTCTTTGTTTTTGATAGCAATTTTGAGAGTGTAGAATTTTCATTTGGTTCAAATGCTGTCACATCTATTAACTCATCTGGTGAGATGGATAAAGCACGAGCAATGTTTTCAATATCACTTTTATTTAATGCCTTCTTCCCACTTAACAGCATTTCAAAAGTCTGATTACTGATATTAAGTGAGGTCATAAAATCAGTTTTGGACAGCTGTGATTCTTTTAATTTAAGCTCAATATTCTTTCCAATATGGATAAATAGAGAAGTCATTTAAACACACCTTTCATATTTTTTGAGTCTTATTTTAATAGTATACCTTAGTAAAGAAGAGTATCTAATATTTAGTTTAAGCTGATCTTAATGAGAATAATGAATAAACCTATTGCCGAATACAAAACCGTTCATCCAGAGGCTAAACCATTAAAATATGGACCAGAAATGAAACGCCAATGGCGAATCACATTGGATGAACAAGTCATCCCGTTAGATGATGAATTACGTTAAATGGGCTACTTTAGAAGTGAAAATTAATTAGTTTTTTAAAAGGAAATAACGAAGAGAAAGTAGAGAGAAGTATTAAAGTTCTCTCTACTTTTTAATTTGTTAAAATTACCAAATTTCCAATATATTTATGCTAAAATATAAAATAGTGTAATTTTGTTGTTAAAGCTATTTTTTTGCGATTTAATTTAAGAGAATAGACGGCTTACCAAAGTCGAATAGATGTACCGAACAATAAAACGACGATTACATTGAACAATGATTTATGGAAACTAGTGACGCAAATGAACGATGCGAATTTACTTAGTTCACTGACGTACACAACAAAAGCGCAGCAACCATTTAAAATTGCATATGACTATACGAAGGCTGGCAATATTGCGCAAGCCGATGTCAATGGTCAAGTAAGCAGCTTTGTTTATGATGCCAATGACCAATTAGAAGAAGAAACACTGCCAGATGGTACGATGAATACGTATGAATATGACGAAGTTGGGAATCGTACAGCATCTAAAGTGAATGGCGAGAAAGCAACTTTCACGTATAATGATGCGAACCAAATTGCGATGAAAAATGAAACAGTTTATACGTATGACAAAGATGGTAATTTACTGCAAGATGAACACTATGAACACTATAAAAGGAAGGTGAGCCAAAAGCGCAACGTCCTGTTGCAAGGCTCACCCAACTTGCGTCCAGCAAGCAGCAGCAACAGCGTTTAACAAAGGTAACGACGCTAGACGACCAAATCATTGCATCGTACACATACGATGAAAACGGTCTACGTTTAACGAAAACAGTTGGCGACACAACACATGAATACTTCTATAACGACGAAGTATTAGATATGGAAGTCGTAAAAGTAAAGGATACTGTAACAGAATATCGTTCATATGAATGGAATGGCTATACACCGCTTGGTATGATTATCAAGAAGCAAAATGAATCAGGTACATTTGAAACGAAAGCGTATCAATTCATTACGAACCATCGTGGAGACGTACTAAGTATTCGTGATAAAGATGACCAAGAAGTCGGTGCATACACATATGATGCCTATGGAAATGTGTTAACGGTCGAAGGGGACCTAGCGAAAGAAAACCCAATTCGTTATGCAGGTTATTACTATGATGATGAGACGAAGAATTACTATTTACAAGCACGTTACTATAACCCAACAAACGGTGCATTCCTAGCATTAGACCCTCATCCAGGTGATGGTGACGAACCATTATCACAGAATGGTTATAGCTATGCGAATGGCAATCCAGTGATGAATGTGGATCCAGATGGGGAATGGGCATTTTTATGGTGGATGGCTAAAGGTGCTCTTTTGGGTGGTTTTGTATCTTATATACAATATGAAGTAGAAGTTAGATTAGGAATTCAAAAGAGAAGTAAATCTAATGCTATTGCAAAAGTCAGTTTTGGTGCTTTAAGTGGAGCTGTACTGGGTGGTATAGGAGTGTCAGCAAGAGGAATAAAACACGTTAAAGGTCTTTTGAAAATAGCTAAGAAGAAAAAATACTTATCTAAAAAAGAATTAAAGATAGCTAATTATATAATTTATGGACAATATAATTTATTAAAAAAAGTTGTTAATCATTTTAATACAACCCCCGGTAAAAGAAGCTGGAAAGACGTTATTTATAGCAATTCAAAAAAATATTTTTAGAAAGGAGAATTGAAAAGTAACAATGAGGATTTTAGTAATAGTTTTAAGTTTGGTAATAATATGTACAACATTATTTTCATTTATTCGTGCTTTGAAAAATACACCAGCAAATAAAGATAGAATCATGATGATTTATATGTTTCTAAACCCATTAGATATTTTTTCATTAATATTTTACGTGGGTGTATTTGGTTTAATTGCTGGGCTATTACTTTTGTAATTTGAGTTTATTTTATATGTACAAAAAATTTGGATAGGCAACACTTATTTAAACAGAACTTATACTTGCTGATATGAGACCTAATTTTATAACTGAAAATAGTTTGGAATATAGCATGAAGTGTAGTGATTCAAATTGAAGCATTATCAATGGGTATTCCTTTAAGAAGGATGTTCATGGTAATGCTTTTTCCGTAGCTACTTAAAGAATCTAGGCCCTTGATGTACACAACAAAAGCGCAACAATCATTTAAAGTTGGCTATGAATATACGAAGACTGGTAATATCGCACAAACTGATGTCAATGGTCAAGTGAGTAGCTTTGTATATGATGCCAATGACCAATTAGAAGAAGAAACACTGCCAGATGGTACGATGAATACGTATGAATATGATGAAGTTGGGAATCGTACAGCATCCGAAGTGAATGGTGAGAAAGCAACTTTCACGTATAATGATGCGAACCAAATTGCGACGAAAAATGAACCAGCTTATACGTATGACAAAGATGGTAATTTACTGCAAGATGAACACTATGAACACTATAAAAGGAAGGTGAGCCAAAAGCGCAACGTCCTGTTGCAAGGCTCACCCAACTTGCATCCAGCAAGCAGCAGCAACAACGCTTAACAAAGGTAACGACGCTAGACGGTCAAATCATCGCATCGTACACATACGATGAAAATGGCTTGCGTTTAACGAAAACAGTTGGCGACACAACACATGAATACTTCTATAGTGGTGAAGTATTGGATATGGAAGTTGTGAAAGTAAAGGATACTGTAACAGAATACCGTTCATATGAATGGAATGGCTATACACCACTTGGTATGATGGTGAAGGCAAAAAATGAATCTGGTACATTTGAAACGAAAGCGTATCAATTCATTACGAACCATCGTGGAGATGTACTAATTAAGGAACATCGACTAAGTTCCGCACGTCCTGTGCGAACGTCGATGGATCTCACATCCTGTGAGGCCGTGATAGTGAAGATCAAGAAGTCGGTGCATACACATATGATGCTTATGGAAATGTATTAACGGTCGAAGGGGATCTAGCAAAAGAAAATCCAATTCGTTATGCAGGTTATTATTATGACGAAGAAACGAAGAACTATTATTTACAAGCCCGTTACTATAACTCAGAAAATGGTACATTCTTAGCATTAGACCCGCATCCAGGTGACGATGACGAACCATTATCTCAGAATGGATATAGTTATGCGAATGGCAATCCTGTGATGAATGTGGATCCGAATGGGAAAATAGCATGGTGGATAGCTTCTGCTCTTATAGGAGGAGCTGTTAATGCTTTACCTATGTTGGGAAGTTACTTTTACAAACATAGAAGTGTGAAAGGGTTTAATTGGTGGAGATTTGGTTTTGCTTTTGTAACAGGTGCTGCAACAAGTGTGTTAGGCGCTAGATTATTTAATTATTTATTGAAAGTAGAACCCAGTAAAATTTACCGATTTATTGCAATGGCAAGTTACGCACCAAAAGCTTATATCCTTAATACATTATCCAAAGGTAAATATCCTACATTAAGAGGAGTGGTACAAGCGTATACTACTTCAAGTATAGTTAAAGAACTTACTAGATTGAAGAAGAAATAAAAGGAGGTAGAATGATGCTTGTATTGAAGGTGATTTTATGGTGTTTAGTTGCGATTTTATTTTATAGTAGTTTCAAGTATAAGAAATCTACTCACGAAAAATATTTCGAAAAATTCATGACTAAAATAGGTACAGGTTTACCTGGAGGAACTGCGGATTTTTTTGGGGTGGTTGTCGATGTATTTTTCTTAATAATTGATTTTACTTTAGGTAAATTACCTTGGTATGCGACTAAAATCTTTATTTTTTTAATAGGAATCATCTTTTTAATTTTGGTATTATTATTGTGAGGAAGCTGCGTTCACGTATAATGAGGCGAACCAAATACAAGCACGTTACTATAACCCAACAAACGGTGCATTCCTAGCATTAGACCCTCATCCAGGTGATGGTGACGAACCATTATCACAGAATGGTTATAGCTATGCGAATGGGAATCCCGTGATGAATGTGGATCCAAATGGAGAAAAATCTCTTAAATCCCGTATTCGTTCCTCTGTAAAAAAGCACCTAAATGGGTTCAGAATACTTTAAAAAAATGTTTCCAAATAAAAAAAATTGGGTTGCTAAGCAAGTTGCAATGAAATCAGTACAATGGGGAGTAATAGGTGGAGTAACTGGACAAGTTATGGTGTCAGTTTCATATTTAGGAAAACCTAAAGTATTAAAAGAGTATGGCCCTATAGGGTTCGGAGGAGGATTTTTAGTGGGTAGTCATATGGGCGCGATTTCCAGTATCTTGCCTACAACTGCAAGATATAGTATTGGTGTTTATTTATTCGGGTAGTGGAAGTAGAGGGGTAAAATGGAGACTTTAATAGGTTTTGGATTGATAATTTTTTTTCTAGTTAATTTTTTTGTAATGATTAACCAGATATATAAAGAAATTAAAGAGAATAAAAAAAGCTTCTTTAGAATGCTAATTTTTGTTCCTCTTGAGTTATTACTAGGAACTTATGGTTTTTATGTAGCCATTGTTATGGGGTCATTAATAATTGGAATAATTTTAGTTTTTTATAATTAATGAATGACAGATAAAGAATGTTGAAGTAAAAGAAGCGACAACATTTAAAGAAAATAGCGCGATGATGTTGACCATATTAAAATCCGTGCAGATCAAATTTCACATGATTACCAAAGTGAGATCGATGTACCAAACAACAAAATGATGATTACATTGAACAATGATTTATGGAAACAAGTGACACAAATGAACAATGCAAATTTACTCGGTTCATTGACGTACACAACAAAAGTGCAGCAACCATTTAAAATTGCATATGACCAACTAAAAGAAGAAATATTGCCAGATGGTACAATGAATACGTATGAATATGATGGAGTTGGAAATCGTACAGCATCCGAAGTGAATGGTGAGAAAGCAACTTTCACGTATAATGATGCGAACCAAATTGCGACGAAAAATGAAACAGCTTATACGTATGACAAAGATGGTAATTTACTGCAAGATGAACACTATAAAAGGAAGGTGAGCCAGTACACAAGTGGAAGATAAGTCAAAATCGCAACGTCCTGTTGCTGACTTATCCAACCTACATCGTGTAGGCAGTGTTGCAAGGCTCACCCAACTTGCGTCATGCAAGCAGCAATTCATTACGAACCATCGTGGAGACGTACTAATTAAGGAACATCGACTAAGTTCCGCATGTCCTGTGCGAACGTCGATGGATCTCACATCGTGTGAGGCCGTGATAGTGAAGATCAAGAAGTCGGTGCATACACATATGATGCCTATGGAAATGTATTAACGGTCGAAGGGGACATGGCAAAAGCGAAGAAGATAAACGCTAGAAACGACGTCCTGTCGTAGCGTTTATCCAATCGTCGTCCAGACGACAGCGTTATGCAGGTTATTACTATGATGAAGAAATGAAGAATTACTATTTACAAGCTCGTTACTATAACCCAACAAACGGTGCATTCTTAGCAGAACATCGACTAAATTCCGCACGTCCTGTGCGAACGTCGATGGCACTCACATCCAGGTTATGATGACGAACCATTATCGCAGAATGGTTATAGCTATGCGAATGGGAATCCGATGATGAATGTGGATCCAGAAGGAGAAAAATGCTTGGTACAATTCAAGAACATTTTTAAGTAGTTCCATAAACGCAGCAATATTTATTACGCTAACAGCAGTATTTGGTTGGAGTTCTGGTTTGGTTATTAAATTGGGTAAAAAGAAAATAAGTGAATCAAAAAACATATTTTCAGTAAAAAGTTAAGAAACCTTTTAAGGAATAAGGGTATTTCTCTTGTTATTACAGGTTATATTATGAATGTTGTTGAATGGGCAATTAATATAACTGGATTTTTTAGTAATCCAGGAAGTTATATTTTTAATTATTTAGATAATAGAGATAGAAAGCCGAGAAATGGTTATTTTAATGGATTCTAAGAATTAGAGGTGAGAGTTATTATTCAATTATTTTTAAAAACACGAATTTTTAGCATAGTAATGTTTCTTATTACTTTTATAGTAGGATTGGTAGCTTCATATATTTATATAGGGGGACCTAAAACTATAATTATACCAATTAGTATAATTATCGGTTTTTGTATATCGGAACTCTTAACGTATATATCGTTCAAAAAAAATATTTTTAAGTGAGGCGAATTCATCATTCTCTTCAGTTATATTTATCTATGAGTTAATTACGATGTATGAGAGAAATTCAAATGAACGATGCGAATTTCCTCCGTTCTATGACGTACACAAAGAAGGCTCGACAACCATTTAAAATTGCATATGATTCCAATTATCAATTAACAAAAGAAACACTGCCAGATGGTACAATGAATACGTATAAATATGACGAAGTTGGGAATCGTACAGCATCCGAAGTGAATGGTGAGAAAGCAACTTTCACGTATAATGATGCGAACCAAATTGCGACGAAAAATGAAACAACTTATACGTATGACAAAGATGGTAATTTACTGCAAGATGAACACTATAAAAGGAAGGTGAGCCAGTACACAAGTGGAAGATAAGTCGAAATCGCAACGTCCTGTTGCTGACTTATCCAACCTACATCATGTAGGCAGTGTTGTTGGCTCGCCCAACTTGCGTCCTGCAAGCAGCAATTCATTACCAATCATCGTGGTGATGTACTAATTAAGGAACATCGACTAAGTTCCGCACGTCCTGTGCGAACGTCGATGGATCTCACATCTTGTGAGGCCGTGATAAAGATGACCAAGAAGTCGGTGCATACACATATGATGCCTATGGAAATGTATTAACGGTCGAAGGGGACATGGCAAAAGCGAAGAAGATAAACGCTAGAAACGACGTCCTGTCGTAGCGTTTATCCAATCGTCGTCCAGACGACAGCGTTACGCCGGTTATTACTATGATGAAGAAACGAAGAATTACTATTTACAAGCTCGTTACTATAACCCAACAAACGGTGCATTCTTAGCAGAACATCGACTAAATTCCGCACGTCCTGTGCGAACGTCGATGGCACTCACATCGTGTGAGGCCCACATCCAGGTTATGATGACGAACCATTATCGCAGAATGGTTATAGCTATGCGAATGGCAATCCGGTGATGAATGTGGATCCAGATGGGGAGTTTGCTAAATTTATTGCTCAAGTCCTACTTGCCTTAGCAAAGCCATTAATAAAAAAATATGGAGGACCTGCTTTAACTAAAGCAAGAAAGTATATGGTTAAAAAAGCCTCTCAATATTTAAAAAAATTCAATTCCAAATATAAAATTGAATCTAATGGAGGCGTATTAATTAAGGTTATTGAAAAAGGAAAGGGAAGAGTTTTTTCTATAGATTTCCATAAATTTTCGAAGGTAGCCTATCTTAAAAAGTGGGGGAAGAAAACTAACAAACAATATGGAGAAGGTATGGTATGGCAACACTTTTAGACAACTTTTATGAGGGGTGCTCCAAGGCTTATGGAGCACAGAATCAGCTTGACATGGAGCCTCTCTGTGCATGACTTTTTATGACAGAAATCCAGCTATATTAGGCTGCATTAGCCAAGAAAGGCTATCATGCACATTGCTCCATATAAAGCGCTTCTTAATTGAGCGGATTAGAAATCGCCCTCTAAACCTTATAATTTCTGTCCAACTAAGTGTTACCTATCCATATTTGGCATTATCATTATAAATCTAATGTGCACTATATTATAGGTGAACTCATACCGAGAAATGTGTATATAAAAACATCAAAAGATTATAAGGTGGTATGGTAGTGAAGATTACATTAAATGATTTTTTATTTGGAGAAGACTTTTCATATATTTTTAAATCTAAAAAAAAGGGCATAACTCGTTTCTATTGTCACGTCGATTCCGAGGGAAACAATCTGAGTGCCATTGATATTGATATTGACATTGACCTAGATAGTTACAGTGATGTTGATAGTTATATTGATATTAAAAACGATATTGATAGTATATGTTTAAAAATTTTTTTAGAGAAATTAAATGTATACCCATTGTATATTCACGGAATTAGCGGTTCAAATGAAATTAATATATCTAATAAAGAAGAGATGACGAAATTGAGTAATGGAAATTATTATTATGTGGTAGATATTAATAATATAGAAGAACTCAAAACCCATTTTTCTGAGGCTTATTTAGATGCATTTAATAACGAAAGTATCTTATTTTCTAATGAACGAACATTAGAAATGGACTTTCATAGCGATATTGGTTTAGCTAGATTTATTTTAGACTATACTGAAGATAATTATAAATATCATTTATGGGTAAGTCATGACGGTATAGGTTTTGACTTCATATCTAATTTTTCAGATCACCCATATCAAAATCTACCTATTATTAAAGAGGAAGACGAAGACGAACTATGACGCAGTGGGGAATCGTACAGCATCTGAAGTGAGTGGCGAGAAAGCGACTTTTACGTATAATGATGCCAATCAAATTGCGACGAAAAATGAGACGACTTATACGTATGACAAAGATGGTAATTTACTGCAAGACGAACATTATAAAAGGAAGGTGAGCCAGTACACAAGTGGAAGATAAGTCAAAATCGCAACGTCCTGTTGCTGACTTATCCAACCTACATCGTGTAGGCAGTGTTGCAAGGCTCACCCAACTTGCGTCATGCAAGCAGCAACAACAACGTTTAACAAAGGTAACGACGCTAGATGATCAAATCATCGCATCGTACACATACGATGAAAATTTCTTACGTTTAACGAAAACAGTTGGCGATACAACACATGAATACTTCTATAGTGGTGAAGTATTGGATATGGAAGTCGTGAAAGTAAAGGATGTTGTTACGGAATACCGTTCATATGAATGGAATGGCTATACACCACTTGGTATGATGGTGAAAGCAAAAAATGAATCCGGTACATTTGAAACTGTAAAGGAAGGCGAGCCAGTACACAACGTCCTGTTGTTGGCTCGCCCAACTTGCGTCCTGCAAGCAGCAATTCATTACGAACCATCGTGGAGACGTACTAATTAAGGAACATCGACTAAATTCCGCACGTCCTGTGCGAACATCGATGGCACTCACATCGTGTGAGGCCCACATCCAGGTGATGACGATGAGCCATTATCACAGAATGGTTATAGTTATACGAATGGCAATCCGGTGATGAATGTGGATCCAGATGGGTATTTAAGTATCAGATTGAGAGACGTTAAATATACAATTAATGCAATCGTTGTTACTATTCCAGCTTTAAAAGTACTTCGTATGGCATTAAAAAATAGAGCAACTAAGAAGTTTAATAAATCTTTAAAAACGCCTCATATTAGAAAAGCTTTAGAAAGTAGCATTGATAGTGGCCTAAGTCAGGTAAATGTCAGAAAAAAAAAGAAAAACTATTACAGTCACAATAATTAATACTATAGTTGCTTTAACAGGTGGATATTCAGTGGGCGATGCTGTAGTAGCAGCAGCAATTAAAAAAGTTTTTAAAAATAGAACCTATAAAAAGAAAGGTAGAACATTTTACTTTTTTGGGAAAAAACAAACTTATGATTATCTGAGAATTTATTAGGAGATGGTAGTATTTTTTCTTTACTATGGAATATAAGTATAGTTGTAACTTTTTTAAGCGTAATTACTCATTTTTTCAATAATAAAAAATGGTTGGATATATTTAAGAGAATTATATATACATTAAGTATAGTTTTAATAATAGGGGTAGTCATAGTTAATTTTTTGGCTGAAAGTAATTTATTATTTTCTATAAAAATATGTAATTTATTATTTTTTGGTTGGAATGGCAACAGTAAATTGAACAAAAATTATATGGGCTGTAATTTAAATTCCATGGGCGTTAAATACCCTAAAGTTCCATGAATACGGATGTTGTTAAACCAATGAACGTAATCATTCAACTCAATCTCCAACTGGTCTACAGTAGAAAAGTTAGACTGGTTTGCGAATTCTGTTTTAAATACTTTAAATGTCGCTTCTGCTACAGCATTATCGTAAGGACACCCCTTCATACTAAGCGAACGTTGGATATTAAATGTTTCAAGTGCATCGTCAATCAACCTGTTATCAAATTCTTTTCCTCGATCCGTATGAAACATTTGTATATCATTCAAATTTGCAGAAATACTTGCTAATGCTTCATAGACAAGACTTGCAGTCTTGTTTTCTCCAACACTATGGCCTATGATTTCACGATTAAAAAGGTCTACAAATAAACATACATAATGCCATTTCCCATTGACACGAACATATGTTAAATCACTGACAACGACAGCTAATTCTTTTTCTTGAATAAATTCACGCTGTAGCTCATTTTTTACGAGTGCCTCATTTGAACATGATTTATTCGGTTTAAATTGTGCCACTGTGTAGTTTGAAACCAAACCTAACGCACGCATTATGCGACCAATACGGCGCCGTGATACATGTTTCGGTTTATCTAATTTTAATAACTCTCTTTTGATTTTACGCGTAC
This sequence comes from Kurthia sibirica, assembly GCF_003143975.1. Taxonomy (GTDB): domain Bacteria; phylum Bacillota; class Bacilli; order Bacillales_A; family Planococcaceae; genus Kurthia; species Kurthia sibirica. The sequence goes on from NZ_QFVR01000021.1 coordinate 45,128, forward strand.
CATAGTTATTACGACTTGCTTTAAAAATGCGTTCAATCTCTTTTGAAAGCGCTATGTTCTCTGTTTTTCGCTGTGAAGTGGCATCTAAATTTATTTGGTAGTAATAAGTGCTTCTTTTAATCTCGAGGACGGCACACATTGCTGATACCGAATATTTGTGAGCATTATTACGAATCACATTTATTTTCGTCCCATGATCAGCGCGGCTTGCTTTAAAATATCGTTTTCCATTAATAAACGTTGATTTTCTTTGCGTAGCTTCTCCAATTCAATTTCTGCGTCTGTTCGATTATCTTTAGCAGCAAATGAATCTGTAGCTCGATGATTCTTAATCCATTTATCTAATCCCGAAGGGGTTAAATCATACTCACGAGCGATGTCAGCACGTGATTTCCCATTTTCATAAAGCTTCACCATTTGCAGTTTAAATTCGGGTGTAAAAGTTCGACGTTGACGTGGCATAGTAGCACACTCCTTTTAATTGTTAGTCTAAGTTTACAAGCCTTCATTTATTCTGTCTAACTTAGTGTAGCCTATCCAGGTGTATTAATTTTAAATATGTATGATGTTGAGAAAAATAATAAAAGTTTAGTGCTTTGGATTGTCTTTTATACAATAACAGTCTTTATTGGACTTATATTGACTGTAGTATAGATATATGGACACATCTTGGTTAAGTCAGGATAGCAACGAAATTGCAAAGAAAAATGAGACGATTTCAAAATAAAGTAAACGCCAAATACAACACACCTTCAACAAATTCAGCGGTCATGAGACAATCTAGCGATGATGTTGACCATATTCAAATCAGTGTAGATCAAGTTTCACATAATTACCAAAGTGAGATCGATGTACCAAACAATAAAACGACCCTTACATTGAACGATGATTTTAGAAATAGAGATAAATCAAACAATCTAAAAAACCATCGTTTTCGAGAAACATAGACTCAAATATGTATATTATAATTTTAAGGCCCATTTTTTAAAAAAATTGTAACGAAATAGATGTTAACGAGTTATATATGTAAAGGAGGTAGATTAGTGTCATTCGAAGAGCTTTATCAAAAATATTTTCAAGAGATTTATTTCTATGTGAAATCACTCAGTAGAAATGAAAAAGTTGCAGAAGAGATTACACAAGAAACTTTTTTTAAGGCTTTTAAACATTTAGATTCATTTGATGGCTCAAAAGATATTCGAGCATGGCTTTTTACAATAGCCAAAAATGCATATTACTCTTCCTATAAAAAAAGTAAAAGAGAAATTAGTGGAGAATTCCAATCGGAACCTATTGTAGAAACAATCTTTATGAATCAATTAGTAAACAGTGATGCTGCTTTTAAAGTTCACCAATTTATTCATGAGATGGACGAACCCTATAAAGAGGTTTTTACACTTAGGGTTTTCGGGGAGCTTCCGTTTGAAAAAATTGGACTACTATTCGGAAAAAGCGCTAGTTGGGCTAGAGTAACCTATTATCGAGCGAAGAAGAAAATAGCACAAAAAATGGAGGAGAATGATGGATGAAGAATGTAGAATGTCCGATTATTCAAGACATACTGCCTTTGTATGTCGATAAAATTACAAGTGTAGAAACAAATCAATTAGTGAAAACCCATTTACAAAGTTGTGATGCCTGTAAACAGGAGTACGAAGCAATGATGAATACGTTACATATTCCAAATGAAACAGCGATTGAAGGATTTCAAACTGTAAAAAAGGAAATGAAACGAAAAAAGCGTGCATTATTTCTTATCACATTAATAGCAACTCTTTTTATTACACTAGGTGCCGTTTTTGCTGTTTTTGCATATCAAATTCCACTAAACTACGAAGATATTTCACTTGAAATCGAAAAAAATAATGATGAATTTCTAGCAATTTATTCTGGCCCAGATATCATAGGTGTGAGAATTTCTGAACCAATCGAAGTAAATGTTGAAGGTGTAACGAAAAAAGTTATTTTAGTGTGCTATACGAAATCAGTAGGTTATAGCATAGTCAATGATGATTTAGACAACATCAATTTGAGAGTAGCTAAGGCAGACGGTATAGATGCGATTTACTATGGAGAATACAATCGTTCGAATGTTTCTTCTGAAACGGCAAAAAATGTCATTCAAAATGGTCATCTTATTTGGGAAGAATAAGCCCATTATAGATTTTATAATTGAAAAACGAAGTTTAAAGTCCAACATTAAATTGACTAATGTTGGACTTTATTCTGATTGTAGAAAGAAGGAAATAAATTATGAAAACATCCAGAGGACGCGAATTATTAACTGACAATCAACGAACTGAACTCATGCAAATCCCAACGGATGAGTGGATTTTAGGGACATACTATACGTTTTCAGAGCGGGATTTAGCCATCATTTTAAAGCGAAGACGTGAGGACAATCGCTTAGGCTTTGCTGTGCAGCTGGCGGTTTTGCGCTTCCGGGTTGGTCTTATACGCATCTTAAAAGCATTCCACATAGCGTTATCCAGTACATCGCTCAACAAATCAATGTCCCAGCAGCAGCCATTCATTCTTATGGGCAAAGGGAAAATACGTTATGGGATCACTTAAAGGAAATTCGCAAAGTGTACAGTTTTCAAGAATTCACAAGTAAGGAATATCGGCAGCTTTCCAAGCATTTGCTGTCTCTAGCCTTAGAGAACGGAGATTCGATGTATTTATTAAATGCATGCTTTGAATACTTACGCCAACAGAAAATCATTTTCCCTGCTTTAACAACGCTTGAACGGGTTGTATGGGAAACACGTAACCGAGCTGAAGAAAAAATATTTAATCGGATTTATCATGCATTAACACCTACGCAAATAGAAAAATTAGAAACCTTGATTGTACCAGCGAGTGCAACCGAATCGAATAAAACACCACTTGGCTGGCTAAAAGAGCCGATGGGGTTCCCTTCACCAGATACCTTTTTAAAAGTTATTGAACGGCTAGAATTTATACGAGATATGGCGTTAAATGACCGTTCATTACATACGATTCATCGAAACCGGTTAAGCCAGCTCGCTCGACTTGGGACATGCTATGAGCCGTACGCATTTCGCAATTTTAAAGAAAACAAACGCTACGCCATTTTAGTTGTGTACTTGCTACAGCTGGCACAAGAATTAACCGATAAAGCCTTTGAAATTCATGACCGACAAATTTTAAGTTTATTATCAAAAGGACGCAAAGCTCAGGAAGAAATACAGCGGAAAAACGGAAAAAAATTGAATGAAAAAATTATTCATTTCACAAATATTGGACAGGCACTTATTAAGGCAAAACAAGAGAACCTGAATGTTTTTGATGTATTGGAATCCGTTTTAGAGTGGGACACATTTGTTACGTCCATTGAAGAAGCGAAGGAGCTTGCACGACCATCGGATTATGATTATTTAGATTTGCTACAAAAACGTTTTTACGCTCTTCGTAAATACACACCAACGCTGTTACGTGTACTTGATTTTCGTTCAACAAAAGCTAAGGATCCTTTACTAGAAGCTGTTGAGCTATTACGTGAGATGAACGATGCTGGGAAACGAAAAGTACCCATCGATGCACCCATCAATTTTATTTCTACACGTTGGAAAAAGTATTTATATGAGGAAGACGGCTCCATTAATCGTCACTATTATGAAATGGCGGTTTTAACCGAATTACGTGAGCATGTACGAGCTGGTGATATTTCCATTGAAGGCAGTAAACAATACCGTGATTTTGAGGGATATTTATTTACAGCAGAACAGTGGCAGGCCGACAAACAACAAACGCGACTCGCTGTTCCCATTGCTTATGAAGAATACTTGCAAGAGCGAATGACAAGCTTAGAAGAACGGTTGAAATGGTTAACCACGAATTTAAAAGATTTAGATGGCGTTTCACTTGAAAAAGGACGCTTATCGTTAGCACGATTAGAAAAAGATATTCCCGCAGAGGCACAAGCGTATAGCGCAAGTTTATATAAGCTGTTACCACGTATCAAATTAACCGATCTCTTAATGGACGTTGCACATTTAACAGGCTTTCATGAGCAATTTACACATGCTTCATCAAATCGGAAACCCGACAAAGAGGAAACGGTGTTACTCATGGCTGCTTTAATCGGCATGGGGACGAATATTGGTTTAAGTAAAATGGCTGATGCAACACCAGGTGTAACCTATAAACAGTTAGCCAATGTCGCTCATTGGCGTATGCACGAAGATGCAATGAATCGCGCACAAGCGAACTTAGTGAATTATCAGCACCGGAAAAAGCACAACCATTTATCGCTTTACAAGTGACCAGTTTTCATCGTATTACACTAAAATCATTCATACCAATTCAAGAGATGCGATTCATGTATTAGATGGTTTATTACATCATGAAACAGATTTAACGATTGAAGAGCATTACACTGATACAGCGAGCTATACCAATCAAATTTTTGGTTTAACGCACCTATTAGGCTTCAAGTTTGCCCCAAGAATTCGAGATTTATCGGATGCCAAACTATTTACTTTTAAACAAACGAAAGAGTATCCCAAATTAAATGCGCTCTTACGTGGTCAAATAAACACAAAAATCATTCAGGGAAATTACGAGGAATGCTTGCGTTTAGCACACTCTTTACGTGAAGGAACGGTGTCTGCCTCGCTCATCATGGGCAAGCTAGGCTCTTATGCAAGACAAAATAGTTTAGCGACAGCTTTAAGAGAAATGGGACGGATTGAAAAAATGATTTTCATTTTAAACTATATTTCAGATGAGTCACTACGAAGAAAAATTCAAAAGGGCTTGAACAAAGGCGAGGCAATGAATGCACTAGCACGTGCAATTTTCTTTGGGAAACAAGGCGAACTGCGTGAACGAACAATGCAGCATCAATTACAGCGTGCCAGCGCCTTAAATATCATTATTAACGCCATTAGCGTATGGAATACGATTTATTTAACAGAGGCACTCGAACACCAAAAGAGCCAAGGTCATTTCAAAGAAGAACTATTACCTCATATTTCTCCACTCGGTTGGGAGCATATTAATTTCTTAGGTGAATACCACTTCAGATCAGAAAGTAGCCACAATCCAAAGGAACTTCGCCCATTACGAATTCCTTAACGTTGTTAAAATAGGCGTTTCCGTCAGAAAAAATCCCTTAACGTTGTAAATCCGCATTTTTCTGACGGGACCCCTATAAGGGTATAATTACCACAAGTTCAGATAAAAAGCTAAATTAAAACAAACGTTTTAAATCCTACAAATTCAAAGAAAATCATACATTTATTATACTTATATTTTTATTATTTTCATTGTGTATAAAGTATCAAATTTGTTTTTTTGTAAAAAATAGGATATATTTGGTTCGTTAAAAATATAAAATAAACGAGGTGATAAAAATGAGGATTGTTATACAACTAAATATAAAAAATATACCACAGCAATATCGAATGGTTTTGTTGGCATTTGTTAAAGAAATGATTCGTAAAGGCGATGAAGTGGTTTATGAGGAATTATATGGAGGAGAGAAAAAACCAAAGGCATTAACATATAGTATGTATATGAAAAATTTCAAACTAGAAAATGGTATGTATGAAATGGACGGTGCTACATTCATTTTTTCTACATCGGATGCTACTATCGGTGTAGCATTTATTAATGGGATTACATCTACAAAGACATTTAAGCATAAGGGTAATGTTTTTAATATTCAATCTATATCACTAGCTAATGAAGCTAATATTCAATCTTCTGAGGTGAAATTTAAAATTTTAAATGCGCTCCTTATTGAAAATTCAGAAGGTAAACCATTATTAATTGAAGATCATGATTTCGAAAAAGAATTAAATTATATTATAAATCAAAAATTTCAGTATTTATATGGTCGAAACCTTCATAGTAATATTCAAATTATAGATTCTCAATTGAAAAAAATCGTTGTTCAAGAAACGAATCGTCACGCAGATGGAAGGAATTTATATTATACGGGTCAAAAAGGTACCTTTACGCTACGTGGTCATGTAGAAGATTTAAAGTTAATTTATAAAGATGGAATTGGTTTAAGAAGTTCAAGTGGATGGGGGACATTGGAATATGTGAATGAGAGGAGGAGAGTGCATGAATAAAATAATTCAAATCAATGATTGGTTATTTAATATGGGAGCCACAGCTTTATTGCGATTAGATAAATCTAATTCAATAAAAGTAGATGCGAATCGATTAGAAGTACCAATTGAATGGATAGAAGGTTTACCAGAACGACTATTTACTTATTTAATTCAGAAGTATTCTCGCGGAGAAAACACAGTGAATTGGCTAGTTAAAATGAAGGATTATGCAAAAAGTAATAGCAATGAAGAATCAAAGAAAGAACAAGAGAGATACAAAGATGCGACTAAACGATTTCTGTCAACTGTTAAAGAGAGTATGCAGAAAGTAATAAAGTATTTTCCAGATGAAATAGATATTACTGAAAATTTAGAGAAAAAGTGTGAACTCGCAGTTGAAATGAAAGACTTTGAAGAACTAGTTAAGACAATAGATGAAATAAAATTAATTTTATTAAGAAGTGATATTAATGAAAAACTCACATTGAATTATGTAAAAGCAATGATTTTGGCACCAGCGTCAGGCCAAGTGTCCTTTCTGAATGTTACTAAAAATAAGATGACAAGAGAAGAACAGCAGAATTTATTTTTTAGAGATTTTATTGAACCTATAATTCTAGAGAATACGTTGCGAAATTTATTAAAAGAAGCAAATCAAGAAGAACTCCAGTCTTTTTTACATCAAAGTGAATATCTAATCGCAAAAGAGTGGAGAAAGGAACATAAGAAAGTAAAAGAAGTTGAAATTAGTTGGTTTGAAAGGTATCCCAAGTGTGCCGCCCTTGGTAATGAATGGGGAACATTACCTTATGAAGAAAAAATGTTTATGCCTCTCGGATCTACTAGTTTAAATGATCGTTGGGATGGGCAAGAAAGCAATATTCAAATGATTAGTCCACTTGCGCGATTACTGTTATTTTTATCTCCTTTAGGATGTGTGAACTATAAAAAGAAAATGCATAATACAATGGATGAAAATGTTTTTGCTTTTCTTCATATAGAGGGAGATTGTTTAGAAACATTAGAACGAAATAATAGTTTTTCTTCTATCATTAAAGCAGAAAATTCATTGGTAGATGCTTTACAAGGAACGCATAAAAAACAGTTAAAGGTTGAAGATGAAAAGCGTATGGCGACAGTTCTAGTGGAGTGGTGTACAGAAAGTAAAGTGAAAAAAACATTATTAGAATATCGTTGGATTGAAGAAAAATTTTATCTATACGTATTAAATGAGGATTATATTTCGAAAATTTTTCCTTCTAGCTTTAGAGAACAACTGATTCAGCAACATTTACGAAATTATGATACAAAGATGATTCTTCAAAATGAATTATATGAACAGTTACGTAAGGGGAATTTACGCAATACATTCAGTGTGAAACAAGGATTGATTATAAGAGAATTAATGATGGGAGGAAAGAATATGTCTACAGAAAAAGGAAAGAATTTAACGGATCAGATGTATAATACAGGATTTTCATTAAGAAAAGCATTAACTGGAGATGGATCAACTGAACAAGTTACTGAACAATATAAAGCTCCAATCAGTAAAAAATTAGATTCAACAATATATCGGATTTTAAATGCGGCAAAATCAGGGAATCGTAAACTCTTTTTTGAATTGGTTATTCGATTAAATATCTTAGCTGGAAGAAAAGTAAGTAAAGAATTCACGCAATGCTTAGATAGTACCATTGTAAATGATGCGAAATTTTCGACAATTTCATTAGCTTTTGTTGCAGGATTAATGGGTGTAAATTCAAATAAGGGGGAGAAAGAAAATGGGGAAAACAATTAGTTTAACAATCGTAACAGAGGCGAGTCCATTAAATTATGGAGAAGGTTTTGGTAATGTCTCGGAGTTGAAAAAAGTGAATCGAGGCGATGGAAATACATATCCAGTCGCATCTCGACAAGCTTTACGTTTTGATGTAGTACGATTAGGCAATGAACTTTTTGGCTGGAATCGTGATACAGTTTCTAAGACAAAGGGAACAGTCCAGTTCAAAGATGAAGTGACAATTGAAGATTCTGTAGAAATGGATTTGTTCGGTTATTTAAAGACAGGTAAAAAATCTTTGAAACGCGCAGCGGTAGCTCGTTTAAGCCATGCAATTGCTTTAGAACCGTATACAGGAGATTTTGAATTTTTAACAAATATGGGATTAGCCGAACGTATAGGTGAAACTGCAAATTTGGCAAATATTGAAAATCATATTAGTTATTACACATATACAATAACTATCGATTTATCAAAAGTAGGTATTGATGTAAATAATGAAGTGGAATTGGAAGCAAAAGCAAAATATGAACGTGTATCTCAATTACTTGATATTATCAAGCTTTTATCACGTCATATTCGCGGTCGTCAAGAAAATCTAACACCAAAATTTGTGATTGGTGGTCTATACCCGATGGCTAATCCATTTTTCCAAGGACATATTAAATTAGTTGGAACAAATTTAGAAACAGCTGCATTAAAAGAAACAATGAAACTAACATTTGGTGGAAAAGCGGTTGGAGATTTTACACGCATGGGCTTAACATCAGGCACATTTGCAAACGATGTGGAACTACGTGAAGAGTTTGATGAGAAAGTACAATCTGTTGAAGAATTTTTCGTAGAAACAGCGAAGCAAGTGGCATCGTATTATGGAGTTTTAGATGAAATTACTGAAAATTAAAATATTTCAAGAAACAGCATGTTATTTAAAGCCATTTGCATTCAAAGTAGGAGAAACGTATCCACTTGTGCCTTTTTCTACGATTAAAGGAATGCTACATGCTGTTTTACATGCAAAAGAATACATTCCTATGAAGATTTCCATTCAAGGACAGTATGAGAGCATTTTTATTGATTATCAAAAAAAGTATATGTATAAAAAACGTGAAGTTCCTGCATTGCTGATTACGAGCGGTTTAAAGGAAAGCGTTGAATTTGATAAAAATTTAGTAACAACAATGCCAATGTATCAACATTTATTATTTAATGTGGAACATGTTATTCATGTGGAGGCAGAAGAAGCAATATTAGAACAACTTCATCATAATTTACATCATCTTGACACAACATTAAGTTTAGGGCGTTGGGAAGACCTTGTAAGGATAGATGAAGTTGAATTCACAGAAATTTCTAAAGGTAAAGTGAATGCTACACGATTTACTCAATATATTCCTATCGAACAAAAAGAAGATTATGAATTAGGATTGAATAATCCGTTTTATCGCTTGCCTCGAAAATATGAAATTGTGAGAGGTAGACGGGAATGGGATTATATTGAAACGATGTTAATTCCAAAAGGTACAGAAATTGAAGACGAAAAGACAGTATTTGATGATGAAGGGCTACCCATTTTTCTCTTGGAGGGATGACGATGTTTTATGCTAAATCAAAGCCGGAAGTGTTATCGATTGTTGAACATACAGAGGACGTTGTTCAAGCAATCCAAGTATTAAAAGATGTGACATCAAATTTTTTACCGTTGAATGAAAAAGACTGGGAGTTGCTGAAGTTAGCAGCTCTTTTTCATGATACAGGAAAATATAGTGAGGGGTTTCAAAATCGTATTAGTCAATCAATAGATAAAGCAAAGAGAAAACCAGATGGGCTGATTAATTACCCTCATAATTATTTATCGCTGTTATTTATTCCTTTTGATAAACTACGTGCTGATGGATATACAAAGAAAGACTTAATTTTATTAGCACTTGCTGTTGGTTTTCATCACGAAAGAGAAAAATTACCAAATAAGAGCAATATAATGGCTGTCTATAAAAAACAAATCTATCCTAATTATGAAGAAATAAAGAAAGATTTCTCAAATCTATTGAGTGAAAAACCTAATGAGTCAATGGTGACTCACTTAGAAAAAAGAACGCTAATTTATAGACAGTTAAATTCTGAGCTGAAAAAGAAATATACATTAATCAAAGGCTTACTTCAAAGAGCTGATCGCTCAGCCTCGGCTAAATTACGACATGAAAATATTAAAGAATTTGTTGAAAAAGCTGTCGATTCAAATGTAGGATACCAAACAGAACAATTTTTAAAAAAGAATTTTACAAATTTAAGACCGTTGCAACAGTTGGCATTAGATAATCAACGGAAGAATATTGTATTAATTGCGCAGACAGGTAGTGGGAAAACGGAAGCTTCACTTTTATGGATAGGTCAACGAAAAGGATTTATCACCTTACCATTACGTGTTAGTTTGAATGCTATGTATGATCGAATAATTGATACAAATGGAATTAATTATTCGCATGTTGGTTTACTACATTCCTCTGCGATTGATCATTTAATGTTGCAAAAGAAAGATGAAAATGACAAAACATCATTTGAAGAAACATTATTACAAATTGGTCATACACAAAGGTTAGCTGAAAAACTAACTTTTTCTACGATTGATCAGTTATTTAAGTTTCCGCTTTTATATAGAGGATTTGAAATCGAATTATCTACATTAGCATACTCAAAGGTAGTTATTGATGAAATTCAAGCATATGACCCCAAAATTGTTGCGATTTTATTACAAGGTTTAAAGATGATTGATGATATAGGTGGAAGCTGGATGATTATGACAGCAACTTTACCAGCTATTTTTATAGAAGAATTAAATAGACTAGGATTGCTTACTGAAAATACACTTCAACAAACGTTGCTTTTAGCAGATGATCGTTCTGAAGATGTAGAGGTGCCAAGAAGGCATCGAATCTCACTTGAGAAGAAGACATTAAATGCATTAACAGAAGATATGATTGAAAAAAGTAAGGATTCTAAAGTTTTGGTTGTCGTAAATACTGTAAAACAAGCACTTAGTTTATACGATAGTTTAAAAAGCATAATGGGTGAATCTGTGAATTTATTACATTCACAATTTATTCCATTACATCGTGGGAAAAAGGAAACTGAAATACTGAAATTTGCTCAATTAACTAACGAAGACAATGGTCTATGGATTTGCACTCAGATTGTAGAAGCTTCATTGGATGTGGATTTTGATTACTTATATACAGAAGCTGCGACACCAGATGCATTATTTCAACGTTTTGGCAGATGTAATCGCAAAGGAAAGAGGTTTGATGGAGGGACACCAAATAGTCCAAATATTTTTATAGTAACAGATTTAGACGGTATTAGTGGAATGGATACGGTTTATGAAAAAAAAATTGTAGAAAATGGTTTGCGTTTATTAAAAGCTCTAAGAGGTTCATTAATAGATGAAGAACAAAAAATAAGAATTGTACATGAAGTGTTTAGTAGAGAATTTTTAGCAGGTACAGATTATTTGAAAGTATTTGAAGAAACAATTAAAGATTTAAAAGAATTGCCACCTTTTGAACTTGATTCAGCAGGAGCACAACATGTATTACGAGATATTAAATCTGTTCCTTTAGTTGCAGGTCAAGAAAACTATGAAAAGGTACTTATCTTAATTGAGAAATATGAAGAAGAAAAACGAAAAAAAAATTATGCAGTTTTAAAACAATTAAATATAGAAATACAGCAGTATCTATTATCTGTAAATCAGTACAGATTAAACTATCAGCAAGAGAAGGAACAGTTTAAATTGAGTAAATTTTCACAAATTGATTTTAGTTATGTTTATTTCTCTACAGACGTATTTTATACAGAAGAAAGAGGATTAGATTTAAAGTTAGATGAAAATATAAGTAATATTTTTTAAGGAGTGACAATAGTGAAGCAAAAAATAGGTGGTCTTCATATACAATATTTTGAAGTATGTCCAAGGAAATTATGGCTATATAGTAAACAAATTTCTTTTGAAACAGAACATGAAAAAGTAATTGAAGGTACATTGCTTCATGAACAATCCTATGCGAGAAAAGAGAAGGAATTGCAGTTAGATAGTGCGGTTATAGATGTATTAGATGAAGAGTATGTTCAAGAAACAAAGCTGTCTAGTAAAATGCAAAAAGCAGATGAATTACAACTTCTTTATTATTTATATTTATTAAAATCTAGAGGGATTGAAAAGAAGGGCAAGATAGCTTATACAAAAGAAAGGAAAGTAGTAGAAGTCCTATTAGATGAAATGAATGAAAAAAGAATAAAACAGGTTATCGCTAACATTTATACAATATTGGAAGCTGAGAATGCACCAAAGTTAAAAAAATTACCCTATTGTAAAAATTGTGCTTATTATGATTTTTGTTATGCATTAGAGGAGGAATGAGTATGCAAAGAGATTTGTTTATGTTTTCGAATGGAACAGTTAAAAGAAAAGATAATACAATTTATTTAATAGCTGAAGATGGGAAAAAAAGGGCGCTGCCAATTGAACAAATTGAAAATTTACATCTCTTTGGAGAAGTCTCTTTAAATACGGCATTTTTTAATTATGCAGGACAAAGAGATTTGGCAGTACACTTTTATAATTATTATGGTTTTTATACGGGTAGCTTTTTAGCAAGAGAGAAAAAAGTTTCTGGCCTAGTAACCGTTAAACAAAGCGAAAATTATTTGCAAAAAGATAGAAGGTTAGATATTGCAAAATCATTTATTAAATCAGCAGTTTTTCATATGTTAAGGTTCAATCGAAAAAAAAAGAATACGACTTCTTATTTTGTAGAAGAAATAAAGAAACTGGAGAAAACAATCAATAGTGTAACAAGTATATCCAGTTTAATGGGGATAGAGGGGATGATACGACAAAATTACTATCGAACTTTAGATGAAATGATCCCGGATGAATTTACTTTTCAGCAAAGATCAAAGCGTCCACCTAGAGATCCATTTAACGCACTGATTTCATTTGGTAATACACTTATGTACACGACTATTTTAAGCGAGATTTACAAGACACAATTGAATCCAACAATTAGCTATTTACACGAACCTTCACAACAGAGATTCTCACTCTGTTTAGATTTAGCAGAAATATTTAAGCCTCTTTTTGTAGATCCGTTAATTGTTAGTTTAGTAAACACTAAAAAAATTCAATTACATCATTTTGATGACCACGAAGGAATAATTTATCTGTCAGAAATGGGAAAGAAAATTTTTATTGAAGCTTTTGATAAAAAATTAAAAGATTCTATTCAACATCGCCAATTAAAAAGAAAAGTAACGTATCGCTATTTTGTTCGTCTAGAGTGCTATAAATTGATTAAACATGTAATTGGTGATACAACATATAAACCATTGAAAGCGTGGTGGTGAAAATATGTTTGTTATTATTACGTATGATGTGAATGAAAAAAGAGTAGGAAAAGTTTGTAAAAAATTGAAAGAATATTTAACTTGGACTCAAAATTCAGTATTTGAAGGTGAAATTACAAAAACCCAATTTTTAAAATGTAGAAAAGCGGTAGAATCTATTATTGATCCAATGCAAGATAGTTTATACTATTATATTATAGAGAATCCACGCCATCTAAAGAAAGAATTACATGGGCATGAAAAAGGTGATATGGATATATTTTTTTAATTGGTGCATCCTGGATTTTTTTAGAAAAAACAAGAGAAAGCTAGTTATATCAGTATTTTAAGCCGTTAATTTGAAATTGTTGATTTACACGACTAGGGGTTCGCTGCTAAATGTAGAATGAAAACATTAGTCTAATAGGGTTTTAAGCCGCTGTTTTATCTGAACTAAGAGGGATTTAAAGTCGAGTTACCAGCAGCCACTAGTCATTTAAGTTGGGTTTTATCTGAACTAAGAGGGATTTAAAGGTATGACAACGTTTATTAATGTTTACTGTTTAATCGTTTTATCTGAACTAAGAGGGATTTAAAGCAAGTTGCTCCGACTCGTCTTTTTCGTAGACTAGCGTTTTATCTGAACTAAGAGGGATTTAAAGATAAGATGATATTGTTGGTCTATAGAAAAGAACAACGTTTTATCTGAACTAAGAGGGATTTAAAGCATGTTGCGGAACTAAATACGCTTCATCATCTATTTGTTTTATCTGAACTAAGAGGGATTTAAAGCTGCAAGTAGCGCCTCGGCTCGTCTAAGTCGCTCTGTTTTATCTGAACTAAGAGGGATTTAAAGCGACAATATCCCAGTCATTTGTTACGTCAGCCATGTTTTATCTGAACTAAGAGGGATTTAAAGATACTTTATATAGACACCTTAGCCACTCAATAAAGTAGTTTTATCTGAACTAAGAGGGATTTAAAGAAATCTCAAGTGTTGGATTTCGATATTTCACAATTGTTTTATCTGAACTAAGAGGGATTTAAAGATTTTTAAAGATATTGCAATCCCGAAAGATACTAAGTTTTATCTGAACTAAGAGGGATTTAAAGTTGTTACTCGATGATTTAGATACATCTGCTACAGCGGTTTTATCTGAACTAAGAGGGATTTAAAGTTAAAATTTTATAGCCATTTCCGTTTACTTCGTATGTGTTTTATCTGAACTAAGAGGGATTTAAAGATATAACTATCATCGTAGCCTTGCGTGACTTCTTCGGTTTTATCTGAACTAAGAGGGATTTAAAGTACTTAAACTGGAATGGCAACAGTAAATTGAATAGAAATATACGATAGCTATTCAAAATAGAGATAAATCAAACACTCTAAAAAACCATCGTTTTATAGACAAATTAAAAGCATCCCCTCAATTCATGTTGAAGGGGTGTTTTTTTAGTGGTTTTTGTCTATAAACTCGTCTATACTTAAAATTTTATAAAACGTATGGACGTAGACATATTGAGGAATAAAAAAAGTCTAAAATGCGTATTTTTAATAGGAGTGAAGAAAATTGAGAATCATTGGATATATCCGTGTCAGTACAGAAGATCAACATTTAGATATGCAGCGACAAGCCATTGAAAAGTACGCGAAGGAGCAACAAAAGGAATGTGTCATTTATGAGGAAAAGATTTCTTCACGGAAAAAAGAAAGGCTGGAGTTACAACAGGCTATTAAGGCCGCTGCCAAAGGCGACCGTTTTGTTGTGTATAAATTGGATCGTTTAGCAAGAAGTACGAAGGAACTCTATGAATTAACTGAGAAGTTGCGTGAACGTGAAATTGACTTTGTGAGTATCCATGACAGCTTTGATACATCGACCGCAACAGGAAAAGCGATGTTTGGTATGTTGGCCGTTTTTGCGGAATTCGAACGTGATATTATTCAACAACGAACGAAGGCAGGATTAGAAGCCGCAAGAAAACGAGGGAAGATTGGTGGTCGCCCGGCAATTGATGAACATAAGAAACGTCAAATCAAAAAACTGTATGCAGCTGGAGAAAGTGCAACGGATATTGCGAAGGAATTTGGGATTGGGCGAAGTACGGTGTATAAGCTATTGAAAAGTGAATAGGAAAAGGGTTCTGTTGCAAATTTAAAAAACTCACCGAATTTCTATTGAAAATAGCTTTATTTATCCATTTAATAACGGAAGAATTGAAGACATCAGCAATAAAATCAAGATCTTAAATCGTGCTGCTTATGAGTATCACAGTTTCACCAGCTAACGTCAACGGATCTTTATTCGTTTTAAATTAAAAAGAGCGAGTAGTGTTTCATTTATGAAACACTACTCGCTCGAAAAAACCGACTCTTTTATTCAATTAGATATTGTCACCAACGTTATTTGACAAAGAGCCGATTTTCTTCGAAGGTGTCTCCTTTATTTTATATAATTTTAAGAAAAATACTATATATCGTTAAAAGACAACCGCTAATACCGATTGTTAGAAAAAAATAATTTTTGAGTTTTATATTATTTACAGTTATTGCTGTAAATGATATAAATAGCAATATCAATATCCCGAGTGAAAAATCAAAACCAGTTTTATTATTATTGAAAGAATAAATAATATTTATAGATATAAGTATTATTATAATAGCAGTCATTATAGAAAAAAATTTCATATTTATTTTCCTTTCCTTTCACTTAATTAAACCACCAACTACCGTAATTTAATAATTGTTTGTCCATACTTTTTCCTTTCACTGTTCCAATAGCTCTCACATCTTGGAATCTTAGTTTATGCGCTTTTCCTTTCCCCATCCCCGGATCGAAAAGTCCTTTTGTACGATATTGATCAAAAGTTATTTTTCCATTAAATGTATAACCTGCAGCTAAAGTACCCAAACCAATTACACTGGCCCAATTGCTTACAATGGAAGTTATAGTACCTGTAGCAATAGTTACTCCAGCAAGAGAAAGTATTGCTAGCCCTCCGCCAATGATAGTAACTATTGCACCTATTGTTGTGACTGTTTTCCCTATATTTAAACTTCCTGACGATACGTATACGGGAGTAGAATCAGAACTAGCAAACAGTGAGATATTTGATTGAGAAGTATTTTTTACAAATTCATCAAAGTATATAGGTATCTCCTCGCCATCCATTACAAAGTAATCATTACCTTTAGTATATGTTAAAGAATGCTTTTCGTTTGTACCTTTAACTTCGGTTTTCAGTGTAAATGTGTGTTCATCTTCTTTTTCTAGATTAAAATCAATCATTTGATCATTTTCTTGCAGTGTGAAACTTTCTGAATTTATTGTACTTTGTTCTTTTAGATAAGAGTCTTACCGGAAGGATTATCAACTGCTTTTGCATTTAAATTGCTTACAGATAGCATTGAAGTCATTAATACACTACTTAATACAACGTAAGCCCGTAATCAAATAACGCATATATTCGAGAAGTATCTCCAGGTACGATAGACGTATCAAATGAAGGCGGTGCTTTCTTTTATGCCAACGAATAAACTTACAATTGTCCCCGTGACACTCGAT
>NZ_QFVR01000022.1 GCF_003143975.1 Kurthia sibirica
GCCAGATCAATGAACTCGTTGATTTTTCATTTATTATAGACGAATTAAAATCAAAATACTGTTTGGATAATGGTCGAAATGCGATTCCACCAATTTTCGCTGTCAATCTTAAGCGGATATTAAAACTACTAAATGAAAAAGAGTAAGAAATAGACAATGAAATAAGGCACTTTCTGTTCAAATCGAACAGAAAGTCCCTTATTTTTATCTAAAAAATCAACTCGTCATAAAAAACGTAAGTTTTTCAGTGCCCTCACTTTTTTGTAGGCCTATTTTTTTGTAGAAGTATATGGCGAAATAATAATAATATGAAAAAAATAATCATAAATATTATGAAGATGGTCAGCATATTCATAATGCCAGACTCCAAGGATAATAAGGATTGGGGTGTTGTGGACTTACTAAATAAAATACCATTTAAATAGTTTACTGTGTGACCATTACTACCGCCAGAAACAATCAATGTTAATAATTTTATTGTAATCAGCCAAATTGTACTAATTAAAGCAAGTGCAAAGCAATTTAATTTTGAATAGAATAATGTCATAAAGTGGAGCTCCTCTACTAGCGAAGGGAATTAGTCACGCATGTTTTTTTTCATTAATAAGGCAATTTGTTGTTCGTTGTCAAAAGGCGATTTACATAGTTCTTCAATGACATTTTGACGACGTAGTGCGCTATGATTTTGGCTAAGCTTATCGACACCAATCATTTGTGTAATCTGCAATTTAAAAGCAACGATTCCTTGGCTTAGGTTAGTCATCACTTTGTCAGTCAATGCCGTCAGTTTATAGGGACTATCCGCTGGCTCATATTTTTTAACGATGGTAGCCAACTCAGCATAAACATCTGTAGGTTTTTCAATGAGCTCTAGTTTACCATAGACATGAGCAGCAACATAATTCCATGTAGGAACTGCTTGAGATGTTTCGTACCAAGAAGGTGAAATATAGCAATGAGGTCCTTGAAAAATAGCGAGAAAAGTCTGACCAGCGGCATTTTCCCATTGATCATTTGCTAAAGCCATATGGCCAGTTAACGTATTTTCTTGACGATTTAGTAATAAAGGTAAATGCGTTGCAATCGGTAAATCTTGCTGTTGCGAAATAAGGGTAGCAAAACTATTTTCCTCAATAATAGCATAAATTCTTTCATTATTTGTAATCGTAAATTGTTGTGGTGTAAACATAATGTCTGTTCTCCTTCCTCTAGTAATAGCATCTATTAAATAATCAGAATAGTTGTTAAAAAACCCTTAGAGCATATGAAAAGCTACTAAGGGTTCTGTTCATCATTAAAGTTTTTTGACGTAAATCGATTTAATATAAATAACGCCATGACTATCTGTTTTACCTTCAATATCGTGACCAGCTACATCCACGAAGCGAATATTTTTGACTTTTGTACCCACTTTTAGATTGGACTGGGCACCTTTTAAATTCAAGTCCTTTGCGACGATAATTGTATCACCTTCTGCAAGAGGGTTACCAACGCTATCGCGAATAATACTTGCCTCAGCAGCTTCTTTTTCTTCGTGAGCTGTCCATTCATTGCCACATTCAGGGCAAACAAATACTGCACCATCCTCGTATGTATAGGCTGATTGACATTGTGGACAATTTGGGAATTGATCCATTTTTATTACCTCCAATTCAGTCGTAATCCTCTCTAGCTTGCCACAAATAGTCTATTAAATCAAACATCCAAATAAAATAGTGGGAATATGATATTAATAAAATACTTTAAGCTAAAACTGTTTTAGTTTAATGTAATCAAATAAGCAGCTGAGAATAAAGATATTAGCGAAAAATTTGTATATAAATGTCATTTATAGTATATTTTATACAATCATTTTTTTAGTAAAAAACAAAATAGAAAAATGAGAAGTCTACAAGAGGTTAGAGAGAGAAGAATAAATAATTTTGGCAGTAAAAAATGCCTCAAAATCTTGTGATGATGGATGATTTGATTGCTAATTGAAGAAATATTTGCAGGTATGGACTATAGGAAAAGACCCTTTTTTGACGCAGACAGCAGATCGTTATTTGGAACGTAAATTGTCGATGAATACTTGAAAATAGTAAATGTAAAGTTAAAAAGCGACTCATTGAAAAAACGATAAGTAAAAATATCTGAATATTCGGTTTAATTAATGAAAATAGAATAGAAAGGACAGTGGGAAATGGCTTTTATTTCAAAAGAAATGGCATATTGGCAAGCAGAAAAAGATTCTGCTATGCCTTTATTGACAATGTCGATTGGGGATTATTTTGATCAACAAGTAAACTTGTTTGCAAATGAGGTCGCAATTATTTTTGAAAAAAATGAGTTATTAAACATTGAGAAAACAAACTGGACATATGAAAGATATCATAGGGAGGTACAAACATTAGCTAAAGGGTTACTACATAAAGGGTTTATAAAAGGGCAACATATAGCAGTTTGGAGTATTAATAGACCGGAATGGATCATACTGCAATTTGCGTGTGCCAAAATAGGTCTCGTATTGATCACATTAAATCCAGCCTTACGAAGAGATGAAATAAAATATTTATTACAAAAAAGTGATGCTACAGCTATTTTTATTAATTCTTCTTTTGCCGGAAGGGATTTTTTAGAGGAGGCTCTCGTTATCCAACAGGAATTACCTACTCTAAAACAAATAATTACATTAGATAGAAAAGTAAATCCAGCTATTTATTGTATTGCTGATTATCAAAAAATAGGAAGTAATAACTTAGATAAAGAACTTTTAGCGGTACAACAAACAATTACTTCGCAGGCTATTTTTGAAATTCAATTTACATCAGGCACTACTGGTTTTCCGAAGGGTGCGTTATTAACGCATTTTAATGCAATTAATAATGCCTATTTATCTATGAATTACTGGCGTTTGAATGCTAAAGATGTTTTTTATTCTCCTCTTCCTTTATTCCACACGGCTGGAAGTATTCTTGGGTTAATAGGAGTGTTATCAAAAGGTGCTACCTACTTGTCTCAGCCATTTTTTCAAGCGACTGAGGCGATTGAGTTATTAGAAAAAAATAAGGCGACGATTATGTCGGGTGTGCCTACAATGTTGCAAGCCATTTTACAACAATTGCAGGCGATGAATAAAAAAATGAATATTCCATTGTTTATTAGTGGAGGTGCTCCTGTGCCGCAAGTATTGATGGAACAACTTGAGTTTCAGGTGAATTCAATTGGTGTTGTACTTATGGGTATGACAGAAACAAGTCCTGTATTTTCTGCTACATGCAAAGAAGATTCACAAGAAAAACGATATATTACGTCAGGAAAAGCCTTACCTTATACAAGTATTCGAATTGTAAATCCACAATCAGGTGAAGTGATAAAACAAAATGAAGTGGGAGAAATTGAAGTAAGTGGTTATATGGTGATGAAATCGTATTATCGTGATGTGGAGGAGACAAAGAAGGTACTGAGTGAGGATGGTTGGCTGAAAACAGGTGATTTAGGGATTTTGGATACAGATGGTTACTTGAATGTCATCGGACGATTGAAAGATTTAATTATTCGGGGAGGTGAGAATATATTTCCTAGAGAGGTTGAAGATTTTTTACTAACATGTACAAGTATTGAAGAAGTACAGGTTTTAGGAATACCTGATGAATATTATGGAGAGGTACTTGTAGCCTATATTAAAACATTTGATAAAACATTAAATGTACATAAAGTGAAAAAATATTGTGAAGAAAAGATAAGCCATCAAAAGATACCAACATACATATTTTTTATAGATGAATTTCCAAAAACCGCAAGTGGGAAAATAATGAAAAAAGTTTTACGGGATCAAGCTATCAAAAAAATAGCGGAAAATGAGGTAGAAAAAAATGACGTTTGAAACACTGTTATTTGAGGTGAATCATAGTGTAGCGACAATAACATTAAATAGACCTAAACTAAGCAATTCTTTGACTCGGGAGCTCTTATATGAATTAGAAAATGCAATAAAACTTGCGGATGATTCAGATGATGTAAAAGTAGTGTTATTAAAAGGTGCCGGTAAAAACTTTTGTTCTGGCTATGGATTAGATTGGTCGACTGCAGATGAAAAAAAAGCACAACAAGAAGCTGATGACGTTTGGGATCCTATTAAAGATTATAAAATGATTAATAAATATACCGGTGCGATGTTAAGTCTCTATAAATGTACAAAGCCAGTAATTGCTCAAGTGCATGGCTTTGCAGTTGGCGGGGGAGCAGATCTGGTATTATGTGCTGATATTATCATAGCATCAGATGATGCTCAGTTTGGTTATCCGCCATCGCGAGTTTGGGGAACGCCAACAACTGCAATGTGGGCAATTCGGTTAGGTATAGAAAAGGCAAAAAGATTTTTATTTACAGGAGATGCCATTACTGCTTCAAAAGCAGCGGAGATGGGGATGATTTTAGAAAGTGTGCCACCAGAAAAATTGAATGATACAGTGCAAGATTTAGTAAATAGAATTACCTTACTTCCAATGAATCAATTAATCATGATGAAACTCTTAATAAATCAAATGTATTCACATATAGGTATGGAGAATACAACTGTAATTGGAACTTTATTAGATGGTATTGCTCGCCATACTCCAGAGGGGGTCGCCTGGCGAGATGTGGCTGTTGAAAAAGGAGTGAAAGAAGCATTAAGGCAAAGAGATGAACCTTTTGGTGATTATAGTCAAAGACCACGTTAAGACCATTAAAAAGGAGTGAAGTTAATAACTATGCGTCTAAAAGATAAAGTAGCGATTATTACAGGGGGAACTGGGGGAATAGGGATTGCAACAGCGATTCGTTTTGTGGAAGAGGGGGCATCCGTGATATTAGCGGATCTTGATGAGGAGAAGGGCAAGCGCGTAATAGCTGAATTGGCATATGGTCAAGAAGTTATACAGTTTATGGCTGTTGATGTCACAAATGAAGAAGCAGTGGAAAAACTGATGGTGCAAACACTTAAATTATTCAATAAAATTGATATTATTGTGAACGGAGCGGGGATCAATCAACAAGAAATGCTCATAGAAAACCTGACATTTCCTAATTGGCAACATATCATAGCGGTGAACACGACGAGTATATTCTTTATGATGAAACATGCCTTACCTCATATGGAAGCAGGAAGTGCCATCGTAAATATTGCAAGTATCGCAGGCATGAAAGGCCAAAAACTTGTAGCAGCGTATACGGCATCAAAAAGTGCAGTGATTGGGCTGACGAAAGCGACGGCAACTGAATATGGGCGTAAAAATATTCGCATAAATGCTGTTGCACCTGGAGTGATTGACACGCCTATGGTTGATGAATGGAAGGCGACAGATAAATGGCCTATTTTATCAATTGCTAATGCGTTGAAACGACTCGGTAAACCGCGTGAAGTAGCCCACACAATTTTATTTTTGGCGAGTGAAGAAGCTTCATTTATTACTGGTGAAACAGTGGTGGTTGATGGTGGTACATTAAATATATAATACGATGGAACTGGAGAACTGAGGTACTCCAGTTTTTTATTTGGAAAAAAATAATAAACGTGTAAAATAACAGTTACAGGAGGTGCTATGATGACGTGGAATTATAAAGATGGGCTATGGATAGTCCTTTCAAGTATCATTTTAGTACTTGTAACGAAGCTAGGCGATTTAGTATTTTCAACGAACAATATGGTGTTACTATTAAATGTCGATTTCATCTTTGGTGCGCGCCCTATCTCTTTTGCAGAAGAATTTTTATATCACTTGCTGACATGTGTAATCCTCTATTATCTACTAAAATACATTGCTTATTATTGGCCAAAACTCTACAATGCTGCACTAATAAGTGTCCTTTTTATGACGAGTGCACTGTATTTTATACTGAGCAATAGCGCAAAATATACAGTAATTACACCAACTTTAAAAGGGTTTGTCCTATGGGTTATCGCACATATTATTTACATCATATCGGTGAATCGTATGTTGAAAAGACAATTGAAAGGAAGAACATAAGATGCCAATATATAATAAATTAGTGAGAGATCAAATAATAGAAATTATTGATAACACAGGAAAAAAATCAAACAGTATGATTTTATCATCGGAAGATCATTTGGATTTTATCAAAGAAAAATTATTCGAAGAAGTGGAAGAATACAAAGCAACGACTAATAAAGTTGATGCAATTGAGGAATTAGCTGATATCTTGGAGTTGATACACGCGGCTTTGCAGTGTGAAAATAGTAATTTTGAAGAATTAGATCAAGTGAGAATAATAAAAAAAGAAAAAAAGGGCGGTTTTAATAAGGGGATTTTCTTAATTGATGTAGTTGATTAGTCAAAAGGGGTGTATTATGAATCAATTTTTACATTATGATGAATCATTGGAGTCACAGTTTCGTGCTATCTTTCTGTTTGGACGCAATGAAGCGACTTATAAATTTGCTTTAGCCAAATCGATTCTCGAATTGAGTGCTGGCAAAAAGAGCTTTATTTCTTTGCAGGAGTTATCACCAATTTTCACAAAACATATGTTAGAGCATAGTAATTCAGGAAAAATCCAAACTAAAAGTAAATCATCACGTTATATTCAAGCACTACAACTTTATAATCAGCAGCAAATTACATATGATCAGCTTATGCATATTACAGAACATAATGCATTCGCAAGCGTAATTGATGCTTTTCACCGTATACCAAATAATGATTCGAACAAGCACTTTTTTGAAAAAGATGTAGTAGGAAGAAAAAATGGCATTCAATTGACCGATGAGCTATTCAATTTGAATTCGAGCGTCCAATTTCGCAATTTGAGTGACGAAGTCGAAGGACGTTGGAATTTAGTTGAAGCAGCTTGGTCAGAAAAAGATAGACATTTTGAAGTGCGTTATGATCATCAGTTAGATGAATTATTTTTATTTAGAAAAACGACAGCGCAATCCTATATGCAGTCACATTTGCGTACATCATTAACAGCGGTTCGCAAACCGTTAAATGGCTATCAAAAAGGAAAGTGTTTTTATTGCTATAAAGCGATATCTATCAACAGCCATGATCCAAATATATGTGATGTTGATCATTTTATTCCACTGTCAATCCAATATACAACGGAGAAAAATTTAGAACTGAACGGTGTGTGGAATTTAGTGTTGAGTTGCCAACAATGTAATCGTGGTGATGATAATGGCAAATTCGCTCGGCTACCATTAACCACATTTTTAGAAAGATTAGTAAAGAGAAATGAATATTATATAGAAAGTAATCATCCATTAAAGGAGATGATTATTGCTATTACTGGGCATACCGTTACGCGGCGTTTGGCCTATTTGAAGACTGTTTATGAATATGCACAGTCAGTAAGAGCCGCTAATTGGCAACCTAAAGAGCAATATGATAGCGGTTTTTAAAGAAAAGAGGCATTGTAGATGACACAGTGGAATCCGATGAAATATTTGCAATTTGAGCAGGAGCGTACGCAGCCGGCAATTGATTTGCTCCAACGGATTAGGGAACATCAACCACGGAAGATTATTGATCTTGGTTGTGGCCCAGGAAATAGTACAGCGATGTTAGCACAATTTTTTCCGCAAGCTACTATTGTGGGTGTAGACTATTCGGCGGAGATGATTGCCGAGGCACGAAAGGTTCACCCTGAATTAATTTTTCAACAATGTGATGTGAGCACGGAACTTGCAACATTGGATACGGATTATGATCTTGTTTTTTCGAATGCTTGCTTACAATGGATTCCCAGACATGAGGAGCTGATACCGCAGCTAATGGCTTGTTTGAATGTGGGTGGGGTATTGGCCGTGCAAATACCAAATAACCGACAATCGGCATTGTATCAAGCGATTGATAACATTGTTGCGCAACCTACTTGGGCTTTCCAACAGGATTATCTGGAAACCAATGAAATAGGCACAGTTGACCAGTACTTTGAGTTATTAAGTAAGTGTTCACAGCAATTTGATATTTGGCAACAGCTTTATTATCATCGTATGACGGATCCTATTGAACTGATAGAATGGGTAAAGTCAACGCGATTACGTCCTTTTCTCGCTCAATTAGCGAGTGAACGACATGAGGAGTTTATACATGCTATTTTGCAACAAGCTGCTAGTCATTACCCACCGCATACAAATGGGCAATTATTATTTGAATTCAAGCGTTTATTTTTTACGGCAATAAAATAAGTAGACCTAAAAAGGCGACCATTCTGTCGTCTTTTTTTTTGTTTCTTTTTTCACTATATATCCACTGGCGAGATATGTTTCATCGAAAAAAAAGATGTTTATGCTTATTTCATAACATTCTATGTTAGTTATCGATTTAGCCTTTAAAAGCTATTAAATAAAGTGTTTAAAGCGTTTTTTATATACAAATCACCTAACATGAAAATGTTTTCTCTTATTTTTCTTTATTATCTATATAGCAATGAGATAGTATAGATGCTGATTTGAGCTAATAACATACCATATATTCATATACAGCAAGTAATTTGATGTAATTATAAAAAAAATAAAAAAATTATTAATTATAAAAAAAGTGAGGTTTTATAAGGTTTTAACATTAAATGTAAGCGTTTTAAGGTGACGCAGATAATGAAATATTCAGAAAATAAAGTTGACGCCAGAAGAAAGTCATGTAAAAATATGAAATATAAGTTTTCGTGTTAGGAAATCTAACATGTTAAAAATGAACTAATGAAAAGGGGTTGTTAAAATGGATGTAGATATCATTTTTTTAATGAATAGTCTTTGGACGATGCTTGGAGCAATTTTAGTCATTTTTATGATTGCAGGTTTTATTATGTTGGAGGCAGGATCTACTCGAATGAAAAATGCAGGACATGTTGCTGGTAAAACGGTGTTCACATTTGGATTAGCTTCATTAGTTTACTGGGCCGTAGGGTATGGCTTCACATTTGGTTCAAATGCCAATTTCTTTGTGGGTATGACAGATTTCTTTTATGCAGGTGATCAAATAAAAGATGCGACTTTATCGACAACCGTTTTCTTTTTATTCCAATTAGCCTTCGCAGGAATTTCTGTAACTATCGCATTAGGCGGTTTTGCGGAACGAGCAAAATTTTCGGTGTATGTGTTATTCACAATATTATTCGGTGTATTAATCTATCCAGTTATCGCGCATTGGGTATGGGGTGGTGGTTGGTTGGCAGAGGATGGAGCACAGGATTTTGCTGGTTCCACAGTTGTTCATTTAACAGGAGCGATGGCTGCATTAGCGGCGACAATTCTTTTAAAACCACGTATTGGTAAATTCAATAAAGATGGTTCTTCCAATAATATTGCAGGACATAATCAGGTGTATACGACATTAGCGGTGTTAATATTATGGGTTGGGTGGTTTGGTTTTAACGCTGGTTCGACAGTATCAGTAGATGGCGCATTCTTTGGTTATGTGGCAATTAATACAAATTTAGGAGCGGCAGCTGGTGCAGTCGCAGCAACGTTAATATCATGGGTTGTTTTAGGTAAACCAGATATTCCAACTATTTTAAACGGTGCATTAGCAGGTTTGGTAGCTATCACAGCATCTTGTGCATTTGTTGATGTATGGGCAGCAGTTGTTATTGGTTTTGTAGCCGGAATCATTTGTTTCTATTCAGTGCGCTTCTTTGAAAAACGTCGTATTGATGATCCCATTTTTGCTTTATCAGTGCATGGTATGCCGGGGATTTGGGGTACAGTATCTACAGGATTCTTTGCGACAAGAGAATTGGCAACAGTCGGTAAACCAGGGTTGTTTTATGGTGGTGGTTTTGACCAACTTTTCGTCCAAATTATTAGTGTAGTGGCATGTGGTGCCTTTGCTTTTGTAGGTTCATTTGCTATTTTATATCTCTTGAAAAAAATTATGGGTACATTGCGTGTAACAGCGGAAGAAGAGATTTTAGGATTGGACTTAAGTGAACATGGTAGCTTTGGTTACCCGGAACAAATGCAAGTAAATGAACAAGATCCACATGCAACAAATACAGGAAGATAAGGAAGTGACTGCATGAGCTCACAAGGCAATGATTATGCGCTCATTTCACAATGGAAAAAAGAAGCATTTTCAGAAGATATGGGGATTCATTCGATAAATTGCATGTTTGATCGTTTGCTTACACGCGTCATGGAAGACGCATTAACTAAAATGTTACCGCAGCAACCACCTTGCTCGTTTGCATGGTTCACAATGGGGAGTAGCGGACGCTATGAACAAACATTTACGAGTGATCAAGATCATGCTCTTATTTATAAGGAAGAAGGACATGAATTATTTTTTCTAGCATTAGGTCAACATTTAGCAGATGCTCTACATTTCTTAGGTTATATGTATTGTCCGGGAAAGGTAATGAGCAATAATGTGCAATGGTGTCGTTCAGCCAATGCTTGGACAGAACAAATTCTGCAATGGCAGCAATCCGATCATATAAAAGCAATTCGTTATTTACAGATCGTATTAGATGCTCGATTTATTTATGGCGAAGCGTCACTCGTTGCAATGCTACGCCAGCAATTACTAACGGGTGATCGTCAAGTGATTGAAAATTTGGCGATGAATATGTCTTTGATTAAAAGAGGATTAACACCGGTTGGCGCATTCGTAGTAGAACGTGTTGGTCCTTATCGTGGAATGCTCGATTTTAAAAATACAATTTATATTCCATACGTCAATTCGATTCGACTATTGAGTGTCCTTGAGGGCATCGATGATACCATGACAAAACAACGTATTCAAAAATTACAGCCAAAATATCGCGCGTTATTTAAAAATTATCAGCAGCAATACGATATAATTATGGGCTATCGAATGAATGAAAAATCATTTATTGATATAAAAAAGGCAGATAAAAAAGAATTAAAAGAGTTGATTCGTTATGTTAAAAAATTACATGATTATGCTATAAATCGAATAGGAATTAGGTGTTGAAGATGAATTTTGAAGGCTTTTCTCAAATGTTTAATGGTGTGATGAATCGCAATAGTATGAATCGGATGCATGAATTACAGTCGAAAGAACAAATAGCGTATTTACGTAGATTAGATGCTAGTATTCGTTTAGATCGAGATTTCTCTAGACCCTTTGATGAAGTAGAGTTTGTAGTATTTGATTTAGAAACAACAGGTTTCGAACCGGTAAAGGGAGATGAAATAGTATCTGTCGGTGCGATTAAAATAAAAGGCAGCGAATTATTATCTGCACAATTTTATTCCTTATCAAAAATTCAAGGCTGGATTTCACCAAAAATTGAAGCGTTGACGTCGATTACGAATAAGCAGGTTGCCAATGCCTTACCTGCTAAAGATGTTCTCGATAGTTTTATACATTTTATAGGAGAGAGTACATTAATTGCGCACCATGCCAAGCATGAACGTGATTTTATGGATAGCTATTATAAGAAAATCTATCAAAAGAAGTTTATTCATCGCATCGTAGATACTTCTTTTCTATTAAAAGTGACAGGGATGAACAATCCCTATTGCACATTAGATGAGGCATGTCAGACATTAAATATACCAATTGAAAATCGGCATCATGCTCTTGGGGATGCTGTAATGACGGCAAAAGTATGGACATCATTAATTGGGCGATTACAAGAGCAGGGAATCGAAAATTTAGAGCAATTATATAGTCGTTTTGCTGAAATGTAGTGATTACACTTACTTATTGCTATGCATACTCACCAACAATAAACTATGATAAAGGATGAGTATGACAATCGAAAAGGAGTGTATAATTATGTATCGTAAAATAGAAGATTTTCAACAAGACTGGGCAGTTTCTTCAAAGGGTACGTTAAAAGCAATTCAAGCGCTAAAAGATGATAAATTAGATCAAGCAATCGTTGAAGGGCATAATACATTAGGTTGGTTAGCAAAACATTTAATCGGTTCGATGAGTAGTTTTGGTGGATTGGTTGGTTTTAATATTCCAGCACCTACAAAAGAAACAGCACCAAAAACGGTTGATCAACTAGTGGCGATGTACGAAGCAAGTGCTGCTGCAGTTGCTGAGCAAGCGAAGACATTGACAGATGAAGATATGACGAGAAATGTTCAATCATTTAAAGGTGAAGCGTCAATTGGGAATATTCTTCGTGGTATGATTGACCACCAAACACATCATAGAGGTCAAATGACAGTATTGATTCGTCAAGCGGGTCTTGATGTTCCAAGCGTTATGGGGCCTACAAAAGAAATGTCTCAATAGTAAGGTGTACATGGTGGGTAATCCATCCTAAGTTATACAAAACAGGTCGTCATGAACATTCATGACGACCTGTTTTGTATTTATAAATACCAAATCTGTGCATAATACGTTAGTGATCAACGATAATAATTGAGCAAAGCAGCTAACTGCATCATTTTTTTCGTACCAACTGAAATACTAGTATAGGGTATGCCATTCAAAGAATAGGAACGGTAGCCAACATAAAAACTACCTGATTTGAACAGTTTGATTTTCTGCCCATAAGCTGTCAGATAAATCGCTTTGCCATATAATTTCTGCATTTGAAAATCAGTTAAAGTTCCACGATATATTTTAGAAATCAACTGTGTTTTTTCTTTATCAGCAATAAAATATTTCGTGCTACCACTGGCAGTATGATATTGTAGAAACCCGTATTGTGTAGCGTCGATTTTTGAATAATAGAAAATGGCACCTTCCCCATTTATACGCTCTCCAGGTACTGCTTTTCGTAGATTTGTATAGTATTTCCCTACATAACCAATCGTATTGGGTAAACGTCCTTTAGCCGTTTGTTTTTTTAACAATGTGTTCGCTGCCAACGACTGGGTATCGGTAGGTGATGCTGCTTGCACATTGGCGGAAAAAAGAAAAAAGCAGAAGGGAATCAAAGTGAATGCAAGAAAATGTTTCAATAGTATACACTCCTTATGTCGGTTGTATCCTACCATTTCCTTATTAAGTAAAATATAAACAACTGAAGTACTCTTGCTACTGTTGCTCCATAAATTGTACTAATGTATTAAATGTGTGTTGAGCTTCTGGTAGATCCATCATAAATTGATATTCATGGCCCAAGATTGCTTCGTCTAATGGATAGAAAACTTCTTCAACAGGAATATCATAGCTTTGCAAAATAGCACTGAGCTTTTTACCTTGATTTTCAAAAGAACCGCTATTGCCATCTGTAATAAATGTTGGCACAAAATGTTCTGAAATTTGATCGGTCATGGATGCAAGGATTGTCTGGTCAGATTGCTGCCAATTACGTTCACCAATATATGCCCATGCGACGCGGTCTAAGAAGAAGCTAATTACTTTATTGTCACCAAGATTATTAAAAGCTGTTAAATCATAAGGTCCGCAAAATAATAACGCGGCTTTAATCGTATTTGGTGGTATTTTTTGTGTCATTTGAGTGGCGGCAGCATAATCGTCATCTACTTGTATATTAATATATTGGCTCGCGATTTGCGCTCCTGCTGAATCCCCAGCAATATATAAATTATTGATGTCAAGTTGATATTTTATGGCGTTTTTTACCATGAAGGCATAAACTTCATCCATTTGTTTTAGGGGCGTTGGGTATTTAGCGCCGGGCGCAAGCTCATAGTTCATATTTACAACTGCATAGCCTTTCGCAGCGAGTTGCACAGCGTACTCTGTAACGTCTTTTTTATCGCCGCCAACATAGGCGCCACCATGTACCCATAACACAACAGGAACAGGATTTGTGTGATTTTTGGGAACTACAATGTCGAGGGTGCCGTCCTTATATTTGGATGTATAGCTAATATCGTTAAGTTGTCTTGTGTTTTTGACAATACTGTCATAGTCTGGCGCTTTGACAGCAACACCATCTTTGAATAAATAGTTAATAAGTAGGGCTGCAGGTTTCGGTGAAAAATAAATAAATGCAGAAGCTGCCAATAATAATAGTATAATGATGGCAGTGATTTTTTTGAAAAGCTTCATGTGGCAACCTTCTTTCACAGAATTGGATTGTTTTTTCCTATTATGCCATAATCTTTTAAAAGGAGCGAATGAAGTTTTATTCACAGTAAACAAGAGAGAAGAGGTGAGGGAAAATGGTTAAAAGAAAAAGATTATTACTAGGCGTGCTCATAGTATCACTAATAGAAATTATATATTTTTACTTTATGGGTAAAAAATTCGTCTATATGAATGGTTTAAAAGAAGTAATTGAAATTGTTATTATTGGAAATATTGCATTTTTCGTCGCTTATTTCCTTCTATTGGAACCAAGTAATTTCAGAAAAAAATATATATTGCTCATAATAGCGTATGCATTATTGATTATTGCGCCATTCGTCTATCATTCGAAGATGCCGAGTACAACATTTGAAGAAGCACAAAAATTAATTATGCGCACTGAAGGTGGTAAAGTGGTAAAGGATCGTGACTACACGACGACCATTAAAACATATGAAGGTAATGAGGTATACTTGATTGCTTTAGAGAAGAAAAGTACGGTGAAACGCTTTGCTTTTGATGCGGAAAACCAGCGCTATTATCCATTTTCAAATTAAAGAAAAGAGCTGAAAATTATGGTAAAACATTTATTTGAACTGCAAGCTACATGGCCAGGTGGTCGCAATGACATCGGCGAAATAACTGCGGGGAATTTACAGACGAAAATATCGATTCCTCCTGCAATGGATGGTCCTGGCATTGGTACGAACCCTGATGAAATGTTACTTGGTGCAGCAGCCACCTGTTATTTGATATCGTTAGCAGCAATGCTTGAACGTGCGCATATTACACCGCAGTCCCTAACACTGACATCAGATGGCATCGTTGATGTAACAAATGGTGTTTTCACATATGAAAAAATCATTCATCGACCTGTCATCGTATTGATGGACGATGCTCCTACTCGTGAAAAAACAATGGCACAAAAATTAGCTGAAAAAGCGGAAAAAACATGTATGATTTCGAAGGCTATTGCAGGGAATGTCGCCATAGAACTAGATGTAACAATTCGTTAATTGGCAACAGTTCATCATGTAAGTGATGAACTGTTTTTTTGTGTCGATCGAGATGCATGATATACTAGAGAAAATAGTTTTGAAGGAGAATTACATGACACAACCACATATAATGCTTGTCGATGGCATGGCGTTACTATTCCGTTCTTACCACGCGACAGCGCCAATGAATCAATTTTTTAGAAAGCAAGACGGGACACCGACAAATGGTGTACAAGGTTTTGCTCGTCACGTATTAACGGCACAAGCTTTAATGAAACCAACGCATTTAGCTATTTGCTGGGATATGGGTTCAAAAACCTTCCGCAATGATATATACGATGGCTATAAAGCAAATCGTCCGGCACCTCCGGAAGAAATGTTGCCGCAATTTGATATGGCACGCGAAATTTCTGAAATGATTGGTTGGAAAAACTTTGGTTTAAAAGGGATGGAGGCAGATGACACAATCGGGTCTCTCGTAGAAAAATGGAAGGGAGAAGCACAAATTACAGTCGTTAGTGGTGATCGTGATTTATTGCAGCTATTAAACCCAACAACAACCATAGCTTTAACAAAAAAAGGTTATTCTGAATATAATCCCTATACGCTGGAACGCTTTCATGAAGAATATGCTATTCGCCCAGAACAATTTGCAGATGTGAAAGCATTTATGGGCGATTCAAGTGATGGTTATCCAGGTGTTAAGGGGATTGGTCCTAAAACAGCCTTGCAGCTCATCCAAAAACACGCTTCTGTACAAGGTGTAATCGATGCAATTGAGCAGCTAACAGCTGGGCAGCGTACGAAGATTGATGCGGACCGAGAGATGTTGCAAATCTCTTTAGAGTTGGCACGTATTAAAACAGATTTGATAATTGAAGCAGCAATTGATGATTTACGTTTACCACTTTGGGATGCGGCAAAAATGAATCACTTAATCGTTCAAGAATACGGCCTTGTTGCAAGGCATGCCACGTCATTATTTAAATAAATGAATAGAAGCCACAATCTACAGTTCCGGTAGATTGTGGCTTCTATTTGCTTACGATTTGATCTCCATACGGTCTAGGACAAAATGATTGAAGTCAGCTGCATCGCCTTCTTCGATAAAACTCATAATGCTTGTTTCGCCGTTGCAAGTTAGTGTAAGTATGATCGTTTGATCTTCGGTTAAATCAACTGCTTCTAGTTTATAGTAATCAAATGACGTGACTGGTTGTTCCATGTCGTTTGAGAAAAAACATAACCGCTCATTTGTTGCGCAAAGAATCCCTTTTTTAGGTGTACTATTAACGGCTGTTAGCTGTTGATACATACCTAGAATACTTTTTTGAATGCGTTCGCCACTATTAAGATGTGGTTGGAGTAGTGATACTGCTTGTTTGATGTTATTCAATGAACTCACCTCTTATA
Source organism: Kurthia sibirica (assembly GCF_003143975.1). Taxonomy (GTDB): domain Bacteria; phylum Bacillota; class Bacilli; order Bacillales_A; family Planococcaceae; genus Kurthia; species Kurthia sibirica. The sequence goes on from NZ_QFVR01000022.1 coordinate 16,364, forward strand.
TCCTATTTATATATTCATATACCTTTATTTTACTTATTTTAAACATTGAGGGAGAATTATACAATCAAAAACGAGCAAATACTGGGAATTTCAAGTATTTGCTCGTCCATTATTGCAAAAATGACGCATTTTTTCGTGAACATAGGTCATAAAATGAATGGGACATCCTTCTTCAATAGAAGAAAAGGAATGTTTGACACCATTTATAAAAAAGATTAATTCTCTAAAATTCATAATCTTGTTGCGATGATAAATGGCTTCAATTGCTTTGTAAGGATATTCGATTAAATGTGTATGCGTAAAATGAAAGATGCGATGATTTGTTGCAATTAATAGTGCATTTTTTTGAAGAGGAGAACGTTTGGAACAATTTGAATAATCTCCACGAACATAATTTTCAATTAGTTCGTTAGGTAGTAACTTCGCGAATATTGTTTGTTCTGCTTCTTGAATCGACACCATTTGATCAACTCCTAAAAAAGTATATTTTAGTTATATACCATTAGAAGAAGATATTGAAACGGGTTGAAGGCGAATTAAAGTTAGTGCGTGTGCATTGTCACGAAATGGAATCCGATGAAGGGTACTCGCGCCATTAGGTGTACCTAAGTCTTCAACGATTAGGTGAAGTGTATGTTCGAGCAGTTCGTATCCGACGACAACAACCCAATGATAAGCAAAGTAGGGACGTCGCCAAAACTGTAAAGTGCTATAACGGTCAAATTTTGCGAGAACGGGGAGATCAAAAGATAAATCACTCAGCATCTCTACAACACCAATCTTAGCGCTATGCCAGGATTCACCTAATGCTTGTTTGGCACGTCGTAACAGCATTGTGCTACTCAAACCAATTGCTGTACAAAACAGTGATTGGTAGAGTTCATCAATCGGCGGATAGTGCCCATCATAAAATGCCATAATGGAGGCAACAGCAGTTGGACCACAGGCAGAAGAACGTCTATTTTTTTGTATAGCAGCATCATATTGACAAAGGGCTTGAAAAGGAATTGATGTCATACTATATGTTGTGCAATTGTATAATTTGTATCTTTTACCAACTGTTCAACTGCAGCGCGATAGGTTGGGTAGGCATCTATTTCAATAGTAAAACCAGCACGTACGAGTTCGAAAACTAATTCTGGTGAAAATCCACAGTATAATGTACGAATACCTAATAATTTCAATAGTTCATTTAGATTTTTTAAGGAGGCGGAGAATTCGGATAGTTCAATGAAACGATAATCTTTTAAAGTTTGCCCTGTGAAATCGATAATAATAGAACGAACATCACGATTTTTCACGATTTTTGCATAGAGTGTTTCATCGATTAGTTGGATGCGTTCTTTGTAGATATGCCCTGTTAGTGGCATAAGTAAAGTATGGGGCATCACAGACTCAATAATAGGAACAGCCATTTCATTTAACACAGTTCTATAGGTCATTACTTCTTTTTCAAGTTCTTCAATTCTCTTTTCAAGTTCTGCAGACATAAGTCACGCTCCTCTAAATAGTTTCTCTATTCAGTATAATAGAAGATCGAATAGTAGAGAAACTTTAAGTGACAGCCATTATTTTTTAGGGCATAGAAAAACCCCCAATAAGTAGACGTTTGACACTAGCTAGCTAAAAGATATGCCTGTCTATTTATTGAGGATTCAATCATGTTAGTTTTTTAAACCTGTGTTTTTAAGAAATCAGTTACTTGTTCAGGTGATTTTGCATTTGCACTATGTAAATGTGCAAGTTTTTCATTGTCTTTAAAAATTAATAGACTTGGAATCCCCATGACATCGTATTTTTCTGCGATTTCAGGTAGTTCATCGCGGTTTAGTTCATACCAGTCAAATTGGTTGTACTCTTCAATGATTGGGTCGATGAACATATTCATACGTGTACAATCTGGGCACCAGCCCGCATAGAATTTCACAAGCACTTTTTCACCTGATGCAATTAGTTCATTAAATTGTTCATTTGTTGTAATAGTTTTCATTATAAATCCCTCCTAGAATGTTAGTTTACAACCTTTTGACGTAAAGTCCTAGCAAGTTGTTTCGAATTGTAGGGATAAAAGGAAAAAGTGTTTTAAGTAGCGGAAAAAGAGTTTTATTAGAAAAAACATATTTATTCGTTGCAATCGGTTTCACGATATTATAAAATAACATTTATAAAGCCATTGGCTATTTTTTTTAATAAAAAAATGAATGATTATTCATTCAAGGTTGGAAGGGGCGAGTTGTTCATGGTAAGAAATATTAAGAAAGCAGCAGTTCTTGGTTCGGGTGTCATGGGATCAGGCATTGCAGCACATCTTGCAAACTGTGGAATTGAAACTTATTTATTTGATATTGTACCGCCAACAGTAACGGCGGAAGAACAAGCGAAAGGGTTAACGCTTGATCATCCAATGATTCGCAATAAGTTTGCACATACAGCAGTACAAAAATTACTGAAGCAAAAACCAGCACCACTAACTACAAAACGCAGTCTTAATCTTATTAAAACAGGGAATTTAGAGGACGATCTTTCAAAACTATCAGATGTTGATTGGGTAATTGAGGTCGTAACAGAAAATCTGGAGATTAAACAATCATTATTCGGAAAAATAGACAATGTGCGCAAAGCAGGCACGATTATTACATCAAACACATCTGGCATTAGCATCAATGATATGGCAGAAGGTCGCTCGGAAGATTTCAAAAAACATTTCCTGGGTACGCATTTTTTCAACCCGCCAAGATACTTAAAGTTATTAGAAGTAATTCCTTCTAACGATACGGCACCGGAAGTAATCGACTTTATGAAAGCCTTCGGTGAAGATGTGCTCGGCAAAGGGGTGGTTATTGCTAAAGATACCCCCAACTTTATCGCCAATCGCATTGGTACTTATGGTCTCTTAAAAACGTTGCAAGTGATGCAGGAAAAAGGCTATTCAGTAGGGGAAGTCGATTCCGTGACGGGTCCATTAATCGGCCGTCCTAAATCAGCGACTTTACGCACATTGGATGTTGTCGGTTTAGACACATTTATCCATGTAGCAAAAACAGTTTACGATAAAACAGCGGGTGAAGAACAATTGGTTTTTAAAACACCAGATTTCCTAGAAAAAATGGTGATAAATGGCTGGCTAGGAGCTAAATCAGGTCAGGGATTCTTCGTTAAAAAGGGCCGTGAAATTTTAGAGCTAAACCTGCAATCATTTGAATATGAAGCGGCCAAAAAATTACAAAGTGCTGCAATTGAAATGGCGAAACAACAAAAAGGTCTTGGCAATCGGGTCAAAGCTTTAGTCTATGCACAAGATCGTGTGGGGGAATTGTTGTGGAATGTCCTTCTGCCTACACTAGTATACTCAGCTGAACTGCACGGTGAGATTGCGGATGATATCGTATCGATGGATGAAGCAATGCGTTGGGGTTTTGGTTGGGCACAAGGGCCATTTGAGGTGTGGGATGCCATTGGTGTTGAAAAATCACTGGCTAAATTAGCTGCTGACGGACAAGCTATTCCAGCATTTGCTCAAGGTTTGTTAGATAAAGGGTTTAGTCATTTTTATAAAGAAGTAGATGGTGTACCTAGCTATTATAATGGTGAAGATTATAGCCCAATCGTGAAAAATGATAAGGAAATTGATTTGAAGCGTTACAAAAAAGAACATGGCGTATTAAAAGCCAATTCAGGTGCAAGTGTCATTGACTTTGGAGATGGTGTTCTGCTACTAGAATTCCATTCAAAATCAAATTCTTTAGGTCTTGATAGTATGCAAATGTTATCGGATGCGATGGACTTATTAGATCAGTCAGATGACTACAAAGGTTTGGTCATAGGGAACCAAGGTAAAAACTTCTCAGTTGGTGCTAATTTAGGCATGATCTTAATGGAAGCACAAGACGATAATATCTTTGAATTAGACTATATTATTCAAAAATTCCAACAGGGGACATTACGCATAAAATATAGTGATAAACCAGTTGTGGCAGCGCCTTTTGGCATGACATTAGGTGGTGGAGCAGAGGTGTGTTTACCAGCTGCACATATTCAAGCAACGACAGAAACATATATGGGCTTAGTAGAAGCAGGCGTTGGATTACTACCTGGTGGTGGTGGAAACAAAGAGCTATATATGAAACATATTAAAGGATTACCTGTAGGTGTTGAAATTGATTTAATCAATGTTGTAACAAAGGTTTTTGAAAAAATTGCAACGGCGAGTACATCAACTTCGGGTGAAGAAGCACGCGACGCAAACTTCCTCAACTTTACGGATGGTGTTAGCGTTAACGCGGATCATCAGTTATACGATGCAAAACAAGCGGTTTTAGGCTTAGTGAAGGCGGGCTATAAAGCACCGATTCGCGCAAAAGTCCCTGTTGCAGGAGAGCCAGGATATGCAGCGATGTTACTTGGCGCAGACGGCTTATTAAAATCAGGCTTTGCTTCACCATATGATGTAGAAATTGCGAAGAAGATTGCAACGGTATTATCAGGTGGGAAAATCCCTTATGGCACATTAGTTGATGAGCAATATTTATTGGACTTAGAACGTAAAGCATTTTTAGAGTTAGTGGCACATCCAAATACGCAAGCACGTATGCAACATATGCTTGTAAAAGGAAAACCATTACGTAACTAATTGATAAAATGGGGGGAATCAACATGCGTGAAGCAGTAATTGTCGCTGGTGCTAGAACACCAGTCGGAAAAGCCACTCGAGGTTCACTAAAAAATGTTCGTCCAGATGATCTCGGTGCATTAGTCGTAAAAGAAGTATTAAAACGCTCTAATTATACAGGTGAAGTGGAAGATCTTATTATAGGTTGTGCGATGCCAGAAGCAGAGCAAGGTCTGAACGTGGCAAGAAATATTGGCGCATTAGCTGGTTTACCAGATACGGTATCCGCTGTGACAATCAATCGATTCTGTTCGTCAGGTCTTCAAACAATTGCCTATGCAGCTGAACGTATTATGTTGGGACATGCAACAGCCATTATTGCAGGAGGCGTGGAATCGATGAGTATGATTCCAATGACGGGAAATACAATTCGTCCAAATGCCAAATTAGCTGAAGAAGCACCAGAGTATTATATCGGTATGGGACATACTGCAGAAGCAGTAGCCAATAAATACAAGATTAGTCGTCAAGAACAAGATGCCTTTGCGACACGCTCACATATCAATGCAGAAAGAGCGATTCGTGAAGGACGTTTTGATGATCAAATTGTGCCGGTTGATGTCGTGGAACGTTCGGTTACTAGTAACAATGAATTAGTAGAAAAAGCATTCACTTTTAAAATGGATGAAGGTGTGCGTGTAGGGACATCTCCTGAAACATTAAGTAAGTTACGCCCAGCATTTAATGTTAAAGGAAGCGTGACAGCAGGTAATGCTTCTCAAACATCCGATGGTGCAGGAGCGGTACTCGTAATGGATCGCGAAGAAGCGGAAGCGCAAGGTTTGAAACCGATGGCTAAATTCCTCGGTTTTGCTACGGGGGGCGTACCACCGGAAATTATGGGCATTGGTCCGGTTGTGGCTGTGCCAAAAGCGTTGAAAATTGCGGGTTTATCAGTTGAGGATATTGATCTTTGGGAGATTAATGAAGCTTTTGCCTCACAATCAGTACAGGTTGTAAAAGAGCTAGGTATCGATTTAGAGAAGGTCAATGTCAATGGTGGTGCAATTGCACTTGGACATCCATTGGGTGCAACAGGAACAATTTTAACAATTCGCTTACTACATGAATTGAAGCGTCAAAATAAAAAATATGGTGTTGTAACAATGTGTATCGGTGGTGGTATGGGTGCTGCTGGCGTTTTCGAAATGCTTTAAAAATAGTTGAACATATATTGAGGAGGAAATAAAATGACAGAAAACACAATGGGACAAACGATTAAAGGTGGCAGCTTTTTAACGGAAGATATCGATGCAAGCCGCGTATTCACGCCAGAGGATTTTTCAGATGAGCAGTTAATGATCGCAAAAACGACCGAAGACTATGTTCAAAATGAAGTATTGCCATTAGTGCCAAGTCTTGAAAATCATGAATTTGAAAACTCCGTAACGCTATTGAAAAAAGCAGGGGAATTAGGTTTATTAGCAGCCGATGTGCCAGAAGATTATGAAGGTCTTGGCCTCGATAAAATTTCTTCTGCATTAATTACAGAAAAAATGGCACCAGCGGGTGGTTTCTCTATTACACATGGTGCACATGTAGGAATCGGATCATTACCAATCGTATTATTTGGTAACCACGAGCAAAAGGCACAGTATTTGCCGAAGTTAGCATCAGGCGAACTATTAGCTGCGTATGCACTAACAGAACCAGGTTCAGGATCGGATGCACTGGGAGCTAAAACGGTTGCGAAATTAAATGAAGCAGGTACACACTATGTATTAAATGGTGAAAAACAATGGATTACAAACTCAGCATTCGCAGACGTATTTGTAGTTTATGCGAAAATCAATGGTGATCAATTCTCTGCTTTCATTGTAGAACGTGAGTATCCTGGTGTATCTACAGGTCCAGAAGAGAAAAAAATGGGTATCAAATCATCATCCACTCGTACATTGATTTTAGAAGATGCACAAGTACCGGTAGAAAATCTATTAGGTGAAGCAGGTCGTGGACATATCATCGCGTTCAATATTTTAAATATTGGCCGTTATAAATTGGGGGTTGGCTCAATTGGTGCTTCAAAACGTGCAATGGAGCTAACTATTCCATACACAAATCTCCGCAAACAATTTAAAACACCAATTTCTTCATTCAATTTAACAAAGGAAAAATTAGCGACCATGGCGGCACATCTTTACGCATCTGAATCACTCATCTATCGTACAGTTGGTTATTTCGAAGATAGCATGAGTCGTCTATCAGATGAGGAAGCAAAAGATGGTAAAATTGTAGCAGCTGTAATTGCTGACTATGCAATTGAATGCTCAATCAACAAAGTATTTGGTTCAGAAACATTAGATTATATTGCTGATGAAGCAGTACAATTACATGGTGGTTACGGTTATATGGCTGAATATGAAGTGGAGCGCATTTATCGTGATTCACGTATTAATCGTATTTTCGAAGGTACAAATGAAATTAATCGTTTGATCGTACCAGGGACATTTATGAAGAAAGCGATGAAAGGTGAATTACCACTATTGCAACAAGCACAGGCATTGCAAGGTGAATTATTAGCTATGATGCCTGCAGAAATCGGCACTGAGCCATTAGCACAAGAGAAGCATCTTGTGAAAATGGCGAAGAAAATTGCATTGCTTGTAGCTGGAACAGCAGCGATGAAATTCGGCGAAAAGCTGGAGCAAGAGCAAGAGGTACTAGTGAATATTGCTAATATTGCCAATCAATTATTCGCTATGGAATCGGCTGTTTTACGTGCTGAAAAAGCAATCCAACGTGATGGGGTAGACAAAGCATCACAAAAAATTCTCTACAGCGAAATTTTTGTCCAAGATGCATTTGTGGAAATCGAAAGAGAAGCGAAAGATACGCTATTAGCAGCAGCAGAAGGCGATAATCTCCGTATATTATTATCTGGTGTCCGCAAATTAGCACGTAATACGCCGTACAATTTAATTGCTAAAAAACGTGAAGCTTCTGTTAAATTAATCGAAGCAGAAAAATACGTCGTTTGATCAACTGATGATGAGTCATCTGAGCTGTCCAAGTGGGCAGCTTTTTTTGTTCTCTACTATATTTATTGTAGTTTTCAAACACTACCACCTTTGTTCGACGCTTTTCGCGAACTTGTGGTAGTTAATGCAAAAAAGCACAATGCCACCAATACGGCTGCCTAAAAACGGGCAGTTAGAGAGTTTAAATAGCTTTTTAGAAGGTATTCATCATAAAACAAAGATTTTAAACCGCCATGTATTTGGATGTAGACGTGTGATGTGGAAAATCCAAATCACGCCACCCCAATAGTTGACGTAGAATTTTTTTAGTTAAAAATAATACACAATAAAATGTATAAAACATGAAGAAATGTTTTATACATTTTATTTGACTCACTTGCTCGTTTTTAATTTATATCTACTTTTTATGATAATATTTTGCTTTGTTTATTTTTAAAAGTCTTTAGAGTAGCGAAGTAGTTGGGGGTTCAACAATATAAAATGATGCAATAAAAAGGCAACAAGTAAATTTACGTAATTCAAAGTAAAATTGTACTACCTATTTTTACTAATATGATGCTAAAGTTGCGATATAAGCACTATCAAGATGGTGGAAAATAAATAGAGTGTATTTTTACTGAAATAATAAAAAATGCATGTTTATTCGTTAATAGGTATATTATACTCTGTTTATTTATTCGGACGATTAAGACCTAAGTAGAAAGTGCTGTAATACTACTTTTATAATCCGATATAAAATGTATAATAGTCCAATATGCATGACCAAAGGGAGAATAAACAATGATTCAACAAATAACTTCAGTTGGCAATGAGTCAACTTCACATGACAATATAAATAATGCGATCGATGAGCATTTAGCGGTAATACGTTTTGATTTAGAACGTACGATTGTTTATGCTAGTGAACAATTCGCTCAAACGGTGGGTTTTACAGTACATGATTTAATCGGACGTAAGCACGAAGAGTTATGTTTTGATGAATTTTCACAAAGCAGAAGTTATGCATCTTTTTGGCGTAACCTTAAGAATGGTAAAAGTTATCAAGATAAAATTGAGCGCCGTCATAGAGATGGTAGTAGTGTGTGGTTAGAAGCAACCTATTTACCCATAAAAAATAATCGCAATCGGGTTACGGGTGTTATGAAAATTGCTTTTGATATAACGCAACGTAATAATGAGGTGGTCGATCTTGCTGCTGCATTGAGAACAATGTCATCAGATTTGACTGTATTGTCTAATGAAGGCAAAAAACATGCTAGCCTATTAAGTAATAATTTTAATACCGTTATATCGATTTCAACAGATAATCAACAGTCGGTAAAACAGCTTATTGCTAAAACTGTTGAAATCCAAGAAATTGTTCAAACGATTTCTTGGATTTCAAAGCAGACCAATTTACTTGCTTTAAATGCAGGAATCGAGGCAGCAAGAGCTGGTGAGTCTGGTCGAGGTTTTAACGTAGTAGCGCAGGAAGTTCGTAAATTATCATCGCATGTAGATCATTCTATCACGGATATTCGTGCGATGATTACAGATCTTACCAAACAAATAGCGGGCATAGAAACAGGTGGCGATGCTATTTCTAAAACAATCGATGATAATAAAGAGTATATTGATCGCGTACTAGCGGATTATAATTCAATGGATGAACGTGCGAGCCAGCTCAATGACAAGACAGATCATTTTCAAGCGATTTTAAAATGACTGTCGTCATGCAAACGGTGATTGTATTATGACAATCAACCTCAAGCTTGCAAGAAAGCTATTAATTCTTTTACAATAAGCTTAAAATGATAGATTGGAGCGACTAAATATGACAGTTCAGGTTTACCACTATCCAAATTGTACATCATGTAAAAAAGCACTATCTTGGTTGAAATCTGAAGGGGTAGATATCGAGGCGAGAGATATCGTAAAAGAAACACCAAATAAGGAAGAAATGACGACTATTTATCAAGCAAGTGGTCTACCTTTGAAGAAGTTTTTTAATACGTCGGGTATGAAGTATCGAGAACTTGCTTTAAAAGATAAATTAGATGAGATGTCAGACGACGAACAGCTTGACGTGCTTGTTTCAGATGGTATGTTAATCAAAAGACCTATTGTATTTGACGGAAAAAAAGTTACTTTGGGCTTTAAAGAACAAGACTTTATTGATAATTGGAAAAATAGCTAATTAAACTTGTCTTTGCATTGAAAATATGTAACACTATAGTTGAAATGACTATACATAACATATTTCATGGAGGGGTTAATAAATATGAGTATTCCAACTAATTTACGCTATTCAGAAGATCACGAGTGGGTTCTTCAAGAAAACGGTACAGTCCGTATCGGTATTACTGAATTTGCACAATCAGAGTTAGGCGACATTGTTTTTGTTGAATTACCAGCAGTAGGGGATGAGTTAAAAATTGCTGAGCCATTCGGTAGTGTCGAGTCTGTAAAAACGGTTTCTGAATTATATGCACCTGTATCAGGTAAAGTAGTGGCAGTAAATGAAGATTTAGAAGATAGCCCAGAATTCGTCAATGAGTCACCTTATGAAAAAGCATGGATGGTTGAAGTAGAACTATCTGACGAATCACAAATTCAAGCATTATTAACAGCAGCACAATACGAAGGCGTAGTAGCAGAGTAATTGCTCTAGTCTTTTTCAAGCCACTCCTAGCGGGTGGCTTTTTTATGTAGATTATTTTTCTTCGTATCATGAAATGTGATCTACAGCAAAGTATGTTCTTATTTACATATTCTTTACAATCAATAAGTTTAAGAAAATCAACGAAATATGGTATAAATAGAATAACAGCATAAACTTGTTAAATGAGTGATTTGACTAGTGGAGGGATGCCCTATGATAACCGAAAAAGTGATTATTGTAGAAGGTCGGCAAGATAAGTTACAGTTATTGCCGATTTTTGCTGAACCAATCGAGATTGTTTGTACAAATGGTACATTTAGTCAGAGTCGTTTAGAGGAATTATTGCAACCATATGAATACTGTGAGGTGTATGCATTCTTTGATTCTGATAGGGCAGGGCAACAGCTTAGAAAGGTATTTAAGCGTCATTTTCCAGAATCTAATCATTTATATACACAGTCGGTGTACGGTGAGGTAGAGCGTACGCCAAGACGGTATTTAGCAAAAGTATTACAAGATGCAGAATTTGCTGTTAAAGAAGGATATTTATTAGGTAAGGGATGACATGATATGAAAGAATGGACGCGTAGACAGTGGGAGAAAGAAGTCGCTGAAAAAGAAAAGACAGCATTTTATTTATACACGCCAATGTGTGGAACTTGTCAGGTAGCATCACGAATGATGGAAGTGACGGAGCAAGTGATGACTGATTTGCCGATTGGTAAAGCAAACCTCAATTATATGGAGCAATTAGCTTTTGATTATGAAATTGAAAGTGTTCCTTGTTTGATCATCACACAGGGGGGAGAAGTGAAGGAAAAAATATATGCCTTTCAATCCGTACCGCATTTATTCGATGTTTTATCAAAAAACTATTGACGTTAACATATCCGAGTGGTAAAGTATTTTCAATAACTAATTAAATAAAGTCGTTACTCTTATTTAGAGCGGTGGAGGGAAGTGCCCTACGAAGCCCGGCAACCATCACATTTGTGAAATGGTGCCAAATCACACAAGGTTTAGCCTTGGGAGATGAGAGAACGGTTTGTCATATTTTGCGTATGATTAAACCCTTCTGTCACTCAATGACGGAAGGGTTTTTTACGTAAAAAGAAACAGTAAGGTGGGGAAATAATGATTCAGTTGGATAAAGTGACGAAGCAGTTTAACACTGCAAATGGAACGCTCACTGCTGTTGATAATGTCAGTTTATCTATAAATGATGGCGAGATTTATGGAATTATCGGCTATAGTGGAGCAGGTAAAAGTACGATGATTCGCCTATTCAATGGTTTAGAAAAACCAACCTCAGGTTCGATTATCGTCAATGGTGCGAATATTACAGAAATAAAAGGTGCAAAACTTCGTGCTGCACGCCATAAGGTTAGTATGGTATTCCAACATTTTAACTTATTATGGTCTCGGACAGTAGAAGAAAATATTGCCTTCACTCTTGAAGTGGCAGGTGTGAAAAAAGAGCAGCGTCAAGTGAAGGTAGCTGAATTGATTGAACTAGTTGGGCTGCAAGGGCGTGAAAAATCATATCCATCACAATTATCAGGTGGTCAAAAACAACGTGTTGGTATCGCTAGAGCATTGGCCAATGAGCCGGAAGTGCTTTTATGTGATGAAGCGACATCGGCTTTGGATCCTGAGACAACCGATGCTATTTTAGATTTACTTGTCAGCATTAACGAAAGACTGAATATTACTATCATTTTGATCACGCATGAAATGCATGTTATTCGTAAAATCTGTAATCGTGTGGCGGTAATGGAAGAAGGTAAAATTGTCGAAGAAGGAGACGTTTTACAAGTTTTTGAGTCACCGAAAGCCGCCGTTACGCAAAAGTTTGTGCAACAGGTTATTGAAACATCTGGTCAAAAAGAATCCATCAAACAGATGCAAGAACAATTTCCGGATGGTAAGCTGATTAAATTATTCTTTGTGGGTACTGCAACGGAGCGACCAGTGATTACGCAACTGATCCGCAAGTTTAATGTAGAAGTTAATATTATTGATGGTAATATTTCACCGACGAAAAGCGGCGCATATGGCACTTTAATCGTTCAAATAAATGGTGTGGATGATGACGTTGAAAAAGCAGTAAACTATTTAGCTGCACAAGGTATTAAGTCGGAGGTGATCTCACATGACTGAAGAACAAGGGTTATTTCCACATGTAGATTGGCAAAGAATGTGGGAAGCAATTGTTGAAACACTATATATGACTGCTATTTCAACAGTGCTTACTTTTATCATTGGCTTAGCATTAGGGATTCTATTGTTTCTCAGTGCACCACATCAACTATGGGCAAATAAAATTGTCAATTTTTTAACAGGTGCACTTGTTAATATATTCCGTTCGATTCCATTTATCATTTTAGTTATACTACTGATTCCATTCACGAGCTTTATTATGGGATCGATACGTGGTCCAAATGCTGCGTTACCAGCGTTGATTATTGGTGCAGCACCATTTTATGCACGTATGGTATTGATTGCGCTAAGAGAAATTGATAAAGGGGTTATCGAAGCGGCGCGCTCAATGGGCGCAACAACAGGTACGATTATTAGAAAAGTACTGATTCCAGAGTCGTTACCGGCGCTTATTTCAGGTATAACGGTTACTTCTGTAGCCTTGATAGGTTATACCGCGATGGCTGGTATTATTGGAGCAGGTGGTCTTGGTGATTTAGCGTTCATAGATGGCTTTCAAAGATCGCATAATGATGTAACATTTGTAGCAACGGTATTTGTTCTAATCATTGTATTCATCTTCCAATTCATAGGGGATACAATTACTACAAAAATCGATAAACGATAGTGAGAATAGGACAACATTAAAAAATAATTGAAATGGGGAAAAAATTCATGAAATTTTCTAAAAAATTAGCGGCAGGTTTAGTGACAGCTGCCCTCGTATTAAGTTTAGCAGCATGTGGTTCGAAAGATGATCAAGCTGGAGATTCAAAAGAAACAACACTTAAAATTGGTGCTTCAAATGTACCTCATGCAAAAATTCTTGAAAAAGCAAAACCGATTTTAGCAAAAGAGGGAATCGATTTAGAAATTGAGACATACCAAGACTATGTATTACCAAATAAAGATTTAGCATCAAAAGAATTAGATGCTAACTTCTTCCAACATATTCCTTACTTAGAGTCGCAAATTAAAGACAATGATTATGATTTTATTAATGCAGGTGGCGTTCATATCGAACCAATCGGTATTTATTCTAAAAAATATAAGTCGCTTGATGAACTTCCAAAAGGTGCGACAATTATCATTTCAAACTCAGTATCTGACCAAGGACGTATTTTACAATTATTAGAAACAAAAGGCTTGATTACGCTTAAAAAAGGAATTAATAAATCTGAAGCAACTGTAAAAGACATTGAATCAAATCCAAGAGAGCTTAAAATTGATACGAAAACAGCACCTGAAATGTTAGTGCAAATGTACAAAAACGAAGAGGGCGATGCAGTAGTCATCAACTCAAACTATGCAATTGATGCTGGTTTAACACCAACTGAGGATGCTATTACTCTTGAAGATGCCGAATCACCATATGTGAACGTAGTAGCAGTTCGTAAAGGGGATGAAAATAGTAAAGCAATCGTTGCTTTGTTAAAAGTTCTTCATTCTAAAGAAATCCAAGATTACATTAATACGGAGTGGGCAGGTTCAGTCGTTCCAGTCAATAAATAAAATCTATTCAACATAATGAATCATAATAGGTAGATATAGGTAGTACAAAAAAACCGCGAAATCAATATTTCGCGGTTTTTTATATTTAAATGGAAGTTTTATTTGAATTGAGTTAAGCGTGAGAAAAATTCTCCTACGAAATCCATGAAAATGTTTTCTGAAGGAGCAAGGTCACGATTAATCGGGTAGATTATACCAACATTTCGAGTGAAGGTGGGCGATTCTAATGCTAAACGTACCGTACGTCGTGGTGTGGCATCATAAAAGGCACTTTCAGGAAGAAGTGTGACACCTATTCCTGCAGCTACTAAACCTTTTAGTGCATCCATATCTTCTCCGACAGAACTGATTTGGGGTGTAAAACCGACAGATTTACAGGCGTCAACTGCGACTTTGTTTAGTATATAACCGTCAGGGAAAAGTACAAAAGGTTCATTTCTTAGGTCGGACAACATGATGTTTTTTCTATCGGCTAAGGGATGAGATGCTGGTAATAGGGCAGATATCCCCTCAGTGAATAGTATTTTAGTTGAAATTAATTCGTCATTTTTCGGTACAGGACCTAAAAATGCTAGATTTAATTCTCTTGTCTTCACGGCGTTAATTAAATAACGGTAAGAACCTTGGCGTAGATTAAATTTAACGTTTGGATGCTCTTTTTTAAAAGCAGAGATAACAGTTGGTAATAGAAAGCTGGCCAAGCTTGTCGGAAAGCCGATTTTTATCGTACCTTGTTCGGGATCTAAGTATTCATCAATTTGTTTTGTAGCAAAATCGATTGCCTCTAAAGCAATTAATGAATGTTCTAAGAAGACGCGACCTATCGGTGTCAGTTTAACATTTCTACCGACGCGCTCAAATAAATCCGTACCGAGCTCGGACTCTAAATTAGCGATTTGTCTGCTGACAGCTGATTGTGCAACATGTAAAGATTCGGCTGCTTCTGAAATATGTTCGCGTTCTGCAACAGCCACGAAATAGCGTAGTTGCCTTAATTCCATATGAAGTCATCCCCTATTCATCTAATATCTAGATTGATTATATATAAAGTATATATTGTTTGTATTGATTTGTGAATTTAAAATAAGTAAACACAGGGGAGGAATTTTCATGACATTTAAAAATTTTCCAAAAAAACAAGGATTGTATGCTCCAGAATACGAGCATGACGCGTGTGGGATTGGTTTATACGTGAACTTAAAAGGGGTAGCAACACATGACATTGTCGTGAAGGGACTAGAGATGTTATGTCGCTTAGATCACCGTGCAGGACGTGGTAGTGATGGGCAAACCGGGGATGGTTCGGGTTTGATGGTACAACTCCCAGATACATTTCTACGTGAGCAACTAACAGAATTTACATTACCTGTCAAAGGTCAATATGGTGTCGGTATGCTATTTTTTGATGAAGATGAGCAGCAACGCGAAGAAATTGAAATGAAAATGAATGAATTAATTGTTGATGCGGGACAGGTTTTACTAGGATGGAGAACTGTGCCTGTTGATTCATCTTCTTTGAGTGAAACAGCTAGAGCAACTGCACCCACAGTTCGACAAGTATTTATTGCAGCAAAAAATGTCACGGATTCCTTACATTTCGAACGAAAACTTTATATTATTCGCAAGCAAGCAGAGCACTGGGCAAAACAACAACAAAAAACATTCTATTGCGCAAGTATGTCGAGTGAAACAATGGTTTTCAAAGGCTTACTTACACCGCAGGAAGTAGCAATATTCTATAAAGATTTACAAAGTAAAACATTCACATCAGCCTTTTCAATGGTGCATTCTCGTTATAGTACGAATACATTTCCCTCATGGGAGCGTGCACACCCAAACCGCTATATTATCCATAATGGTGAAATTAATACGCTGCGTGGTAATGTGAATTGGATGAACGCGAGGGAGCAACAATTTGTCTCGCAAGCATTTGGTGAGGATCTTCAAAAGCTGTTGCCAATCATTGACCAGTCGGGTAGTGATTCTTCAATTTTAGACAATGCTTTTGAATTTTTCGTCCTAGCAGGTCGCACACCGGCCGAAGCAGCGATGATGATGATTCCAGAGCCATGGACTGAAAATCCTCATATTTCTCCTGATAAGAAAGCTTTTTACAACTACCAAAGTTCGCTGATGGAGCCATGGGATGGGCCAACTGCAATTTGCTTTACTGATGGTAAACAAATTGGTGCAATTTTAGATCGTAATGGTTTACGTCCAGCGCGTTACTATGTAACAAAAGATGATTATATGATTTTTTCTTCTGAAACAGGTGTCGTTGATATCGACGAAAAAGATGTAGCATATAAAGATTCTTTAAGCCCAGGTAAAATGTTGTTAATCGATTTAGAGCAAGGGAAGATTATTGCTGATGATGATTTGAAACATGAAGTGGCAACTGCTCAACCTTACGCAGCGTGGTTAGAAAAAAATAGGATGACATTAGCGCTACAAAAAGAACCAAAAGTCATAATCGACAATTTACTCAGCGTACAAAAAATCAATGGGTACACATTTGAAGATGTGCATAAATATATCGTGCCAATTGTAGAAGAAGGCAAAGATCCATTAGGTTCAATGGGGAATGATTCACCATTAGCTGTATTGTCTGATAGACCGCAGTCATTATTTGTCTATTTTAAACAACTCTTTGCACAGGTAACAAATCCTCCAATCGACTCGATTCGTGAACATATTGTAACATCTACGATGACGATGCTTGGTGCGGAAGGAGATCTTCTTCATCCGAGTGAGAAAAATAGCAGAAGAATTCAACTAGACTCACCTATTTTGACGACGTCAGAGATGCATCAAATAACAGGACAACAACAATTCAAGTCACGTACATTATACGTTGAAATGTCTGAAGATTTAGATAGTGCTTTGAAAATGATTGCTCAGCAAGCTGATGGAGCTTTACAAGATGGCGTTGAGCTAATCATTTTATCTGATCGTCAAAGGACTGACGAAATGACTGCAATGATTCCGATGCTACTTGTAGCGAGTAGCTTACATCAACATTTTGTGCGTCAAGGTAGCCGTACAAAAATAAGTATCATTGTAGAAAGTGCTGAAGTGCGGGAAGTACATCATTTTGCAGCATTAATCGGCTTTGGTGTCGATGCGATTTATCCATATATAGCATATGCAACAATTGAAGAAGCAATTGATGCGAATTATATAAGCTATTCAGTTGATGAAGCCGATAAACGATACCGTCATGCTATAGCACAAGGCATCGTTAAAGTAATGGCTAAAATGGGTATTTCAACTGTTCAAAGTTACAGAGGTGCTCAGATTTTCGAAGCAGTTGGTATTTCACAACAAGTAATCGATGCCCATTTTACAGGTACAGCATCTCAACTTGGTGGGATTAATTTAGCAACAATTCAACTAGAGGCACAAAAACGTTTTGACGAGGGCATAGCTTTACAAACAGATGGTTTACTAGCCGGAAGTGATTTCCAATGGCGTGCCAATGGAGAACATCATGCCTTTAACCCAAAAACAATCCATACACTGCAATGGGCTGCGCGTAAAAATGATTTTGGTTTATATCATCAGTATGCGGAGATGGCTAATGAAGAAAGAATCGGTTTTTTACGTAATTTACTGACATTTAATAAGAAAAGACAGGCGGTACCACTTGAAGAAGTAGAATCGGCACATTCGATTGCCAAGCGTTTTAAAACAGGGGCTATGTCATTTGGTTCCATATCAAAAGAAGCGCATGAGGCGTTAGCAATTGCGATGAATCGACTAGGTGCTCGTAGTAACTCAGGTGAAGGTGGGGAAGATGCTGCACGCTTTGTAAAAGATGACAATGGTGATTGGCGTAGAAGTGCCATTAAGCAAATTGCTTCTGGTCGCTTTGGTGTGAAATCGCATTATTTAGTGAATGCAGAAGAACTGCAAATTAAAATGGCACAGGGTGCAAAACCAGGAGAAGGTGGTCAATTACCGGGCAATAAAGTATACCCATGGGTAGCGAATGTTCGGGGGGCCACGACGGGCGTAGGGTTAATATCGCCGCCACCACATCATGATATTTATTCGATTGAAGATATGGCAGAGTTAATTCATGATTTAAAAAATGCGAATCCAGCAGCGCGAATTAGCGTCAAACTTGTAGCAAAAGCAGGGGTTGGTACAATCGCATCCGGCGTAGCGAAAGGAGCGGCAGATGTCATCGTCATCAGCGGGTATGATGGCGGCACAGGGGCATCGCCAAAAACAAGTATTAAACATACGGGTCTACCATGGGAACTTGGCTTGGCGGAGGCACATCAAACGCTGATGCTCAATAAGCTACGTGATCGTGTCACGCTGGAAACAGATGGCAAGTTAATGACGGGGAAAGATGTTGTGATGGCAGCGTTGTTTGGCGCAGAGGAGTTTGGCTTTGCAACAGCACCACTTGTTGTCCTTGGTTGCGTTATGATGCGTGCCTGTCATTTGGATACTTGCCCAGTAGGGATTGCAACTCAAAATCCTGCATTGCGAGATAAGTTCACAGGTGACCCTCAGCATATCGTTAATTTTATGTTATTTATTGCCGAAGAAGTACGTGAGTATATGGCGAAGCTTGGTTTCAGAACATTTGAAGAAATGGTCGGTCATACGGAGGTGCTCGAAGTATCTACCAGAGCACAACAACATTGGAAAGCTAGTCAATTAGATTTATCGAAATTACTTTATCAAGTAGATGGACAAAAAACGAAGCAAATACAGCAAGATCACAAATTAGATGACTCGTTAGATAGACGAGAATTATTGAGAAAAGTTGACTATGCTATACAAACGCAGTCACCTGTTGAAGTATCAACAACAATTCGCAATACGGATCGCGTTGTAGGTACGATAATTGGTAGTGAAATTTCGAAACGTTACGGTGAAGTGGGCTTGAAGGAAGATACGATTAAGCTACGTTTCACAGGTTCAGCTGGCCAAAGTTTTGGAGCATTCATACCAAAAGGAATGACGCTGTTTGTTGATGGTGACGTGAACGATTACTTTGGTAAAGGCTTGTCAGGCGGTAAAGTGATTGCTAATGCCCCTATAAAAGGGAAAGAAGAACATAATATTATCGCCGGTAACGTTTGTTTATATGGTGCAACAAGTGGTAAAGCCTTCATAAATGGTCGCGCGGGCAATCGATTTGCAGTACGTAATTCGGGTGCTAATATTGTCGTAGAAGGCATTGGTGATCATGGTTGTGAATATATGACAGGTGGCAATATTGTTGTGTTAGGTGAGGTGGGTAAGAACTTTGGAGCGGGTATGTCGGGTGGCGTAGCGTATGTGTTGCCAAGCGACGAGCAGCACTTTAAAGCTTCTTGTAATATGGAAATGATTGGTTTTGAAGAGCAACTGACAAAACAAGATGAAGCGTTACTGCACCATTTAATAGAAGAACATTACTTGTTTACTGAAAGTACAAAAGCAGCAACTATTTTGGAAAATTGGCAGACGTATAAGCAGCAGTTTATCAAAGTAATTCCTGGGCATTATCAAACAATGTTAGTGAAGATAGAAGAATTTGAAAAACAAGGTTTGTCAGCAGATGAAGCTTCTATGAAAGCGTTCCTAGTGGAAACAGCGAAGTAATTCAAACGATATGGAGGGGTTCCAAATGGGTAAAGCAACTGGATTTATGGATTTTAAAAGGCAGAAGGGGAAGGAACAACCACCGCTTCAAAGATTGAAGGATTTCGGCGAGTACACTTCACGCTTAGAAGATGAAGAGCTATCGAAGCAAGGGGCTCGTTGCATGGATTGTGGTACACCATTTTGTCATATGGGTATTGAAATACGAGGTATGGCCGCGGGTTGTCCGATTCAAAATGTGATTCCAGAGTGGAATGATCTTGTCTATAAAGGGCAATGGAAAGAGGCGTTACAACGTCTTCAAATGACGAATAATTTCCCGGAATTTACTGGTCGAGTTTGCCCGGCGCCTTGTGAAGGTTCATGTACTTTAGCGATTAGTGATCCAGCGGTAGCTATTAAAAGTATTGAACGGTCGATTATTGACAAAGGATTTGAAAATGGTTGGATAACGGCACGTATCCCTAAAACACGCTCAAATTATCGTGTAGCCGTAGTCGGATCGGGTCCGGCTGGATTAGCAGCTGCCGATCAACTAAACCAACAAGGACATCGTGTGACGGTTTTAGAGCGTGCTGATCGTGCAGGTGGTCTATTAATGTATGGCATTCCTAATATGAAACTGGATAAATATATTGTTAAACGTCGCGTCGATTTATTGGCTGAAGAGGGCATTACCTTCTTATTAAATACAGAGGTGGGTAAAGATATTACACATGCTCAACTAAAAGAAACGTATGATGCGATTATTTTATGTGTTGGTTCAACTGTTCAGCGTGTTCTGCATATGGAAGGTAGCGATGCACAAGGTGTCATACCCGCGATGGATTATTTAAACGGCACAACCCAAAGCTTATTGGATGGTGTAACGGCACCAATCAATACAAAAAATAAACATATTATTGTTATTGGTGGTGGTGATACGGGTGCGGATTGTGTAGCTACAGCGCTTCGTCAAGGTGCCAAATCAGTACATCAATTTGGTAAGCATCCAGCCTTGCCAAAAAAACGTGCAGCAGATCAACCATGGCCCGCGGATCCACAGGTCTATAAATTGGATTATGCGTATGAAGAAGCAGCAGCCAAATTCGGTAGTGATCCAAGGGAGTATTGCATTCAAACGACAAAAATTGTTGCGAGTAGCAATGGTAAATTGAAGGAATTACACACGATTCAAATGGACAAAATCACCAATGATGAAGGGTATATCTATTTCGAGGAAGTACCAGGTACAGAAAAAGTATGGCCGGTAGATTTTGTGTTTGTTGCAATTGGTTTTGATGGTGTTGAACAATCGATTGGTGAACACTTTGGTGTCAAAGTGTTAAATAATCGATTATATGCGACGATGAAAAATTATGAAACAAATACGGCAGGTGTTTTTGCAGCGGGTGATGCAAGACGTGGGCAAAGCCTTATCGTATGGGCAATTAGAGAAGGTAGAGAAGTAGCTGCTCAAGTGCATGGATTTTTGGAAGAAAAAAATATAAAAGCTCTTGCATAGTAAAAAAATGACAGGCTATATGAGAATTTTCTCATTTAGCCTTTTTTTTTCTGTAAAAATTGTTATTATTAATAAATGAGGTTCGTAAAGCTAGCTATCATTTATTCGGTTTTTACTATTTCAAGTGTGAAAACTATTCTCAATTAGAAAATGTTAATGAAAATGTCCTTGCAGTGAGAACGACAATGGGAGGAATGACTTCATCTAGCGTAGTGAAAGAATTTTTATTGAGATGATAATGAATATCAAATGAGTTGCTTATGAATTTTATTTGAGTTAAGATTAGAATGATATTAAATTAGAAATGGGAAACCATTCGAATAATTAGACGGAGGTAATTGAATGTCAACTTTAGTAATTAAGGATCTTCATGTCTCAATTGAAGACAAAGAGATTTTAAAAGGTGTTAATTTAACACTAAATACGAACGAAATCCATGCAATTATGGGACCAAACGGTACAGGTAAATCAACTTTAGCGTCAGCTATCATGGGTCACCCAAAATACATTGTCACTTCGGGTTCTATTACACTTGATGGTGAAGATGTACTTGAAATGGAAGTAGACGAACGCGCTAAAGCGGGTCTATTCCTTGCTATGCAATACCCATCAGAAATTTCTGGTGTTACAAACGCAGACTTCTTACGCTCAGCAATCAATGCTCGTCGTGAAGAAGGCGATGAAATTTCAATCATGAAATTCATCCGCGAATTAGATAAAAAAATGGACTTCTTAGAAATGCCTGAAGAAATGGGTCAACGTTATTTAAATGAAGGCTTCTCAGGTGGGGAAAAGAAACGTAACGAAATTTTACAATTAACAATGATCAAACCAAAATTCGCTGTTTTAGACGAAATTGACTCAGGTCTTGATATTGATGCATTAAAAGTTGTTTCTAAAGGCATCAACGAAATGCGCGGAGAAGGTTTTGGTTGCTTAATGATTACGCATTACCAACGCCTATTAAATTACATCACACCTGACTATGTTCACGTAATGATGCAAGGTAAAGTAGTTAAATCTGGTGGTTCTGAATTAGCACAACGTTTAGAAGCAGAAGGTTATGACTGGATCAAGCAAGAACTAGGTATCGAAGACGCAGAAGAAATTACTGAGGCATAAAAAGGAGGACGAGCAAACCATGACGGTTGAAACAAAATTAGCGATTAGCGCTCAAGATGTACGCTCTTTCTCAAAAGCCCATAATGAACCACAGTGGTTGACTGAGCTTCGTGAACGTGCTCTTGCAAACGTAGAAACATTAGATATGATAAAACCTGATAAAACAAATGTGAGATCTTGGAACTTTTTCGATTTCCCACAATTGAATGTTGAAGGTAAAGTGGTGACTTCTTTAACAGAGCTACCTGCAGAAGTACAAGCAATTGTTGAAGAAACACAACAAACACTTTATATCCAACATAACAACACAGCTGCTTATTTAAAAGTATCAGATGAACTAAAAGCACAAGGTGTTATTGTTACGGATCTATTTACAGCCGTACAAGAACACAGTGATTTAGTACAAAAATACTTTATGACGGAAGCAGTAGAAGTGGACGAACATAAACTAACTGCATTGCATACAGCATTAGTAAACGGTGGTTTATTCGTCTATGTACCAAAAGAAGTGAAGGTTGTTGAGCCAATTCAAGCTGTATTCTTTACAGATCATGAAGATACTTCATTATTCAACCACGTATTAATCGTAGCTGATAATTTCTCTGAAGTAACATACGTTGAAAATTATTTATCAATTGGTGCTGCTAAAGGTTTAGCAAACATCGTTGAAGAAGTAATCGTCAACGATGGCGCAAAAGTAACATTTGGTGCTGTTGATACTTTAGCTGAAGGTTTCACTACTTACGTGAATCGCCGAGGCGAAACAAAACGTGACGCATCACTTGATTGGGCTCTTGGCCTTATGAATGATGGCGATACAATTTCTGAACATATTACGCACTTACGCGGTGACGGTTCTTCAGCTGATGCAAAATCAGTTGTTGTTGGTCGCGGTAAGCAAAGTCAAAACTTCACAACTGAAGTTCGTAACTGGGGTAAATCTTCAGACGGTCAAATTTTAACGCATGCAGTAATGAAAGATTCATCTCGTGCGATCTTCAACGGAATTGGTAAAATTGAACATGGCGCAACGAAAGCAAATGCAGAGCAAGAATCACGTATTCTTATGCTTTCTGAAACGGCTCGTGGCGATGCCAACCCAATCTTATTAATCGAAGAAGATGATGTAACAGCAGGACACGCTGCTTCAGTAGGTCGCGTAGATCAACTACAACTTTACTACCTAATGAGCCGCGGTATTTCACGCGAAAATGCAGAACGTCTTGTAATCCACGGATTCCTTGAACCAGTTGTAAGTAAGCTTCCAATTGCTAGCGTACGTAAACAACTAGTCGAGGTCATCGAAAGGAAAGTTAAATAATGATCAAAGACGACATACGTAGCTATTTTCCAATTTTAAACCAAGAGATTAATGGTAACCCACTTGTCTACTTAGACAGCGCGGCTACATCTCAAAAGCCAATTCAAGTAATTGAAGCGCTTAAGAAGTATTATGAATTTGATAACTCAAACGTTCACCGCGGTGTTCATACACTCGGTAATCGTGCGACGGATGACTATGAAGGAGCGCGCGAAAAAGTGCGTAAATTCATCAATGCGAAGTCAACGGAAGAAATTATATTCACACGTGGTACAACTGCTGGTTTAAACATGGTCGCTTCAAGCTATGGTCGTGCAAATGTGAGTGAAGGTGATGAGATTGTTATCACCTATATGGAACATCACTCCAATTTGATCCCATGGCAGCAGCTTGCTAAAGCAACGAATGCCACTTTGAAATATATCGATATGGAAGCAGATGGAACATTATCAATGGCAGCGATAAAAGCAGCGATCACAGATCGTACGAAAATCGTTTCTGTCACATATGCTTCCAATGTCTTAGGTACAATCAACGCAATCAAAGACATCGCTAAAATTGCTCACCAGCATGGTGCAGTGATGGTAGTCGATGGCGCCCAGGGTGTTCCACATATGACGACGGATGTACAAGATTTAGATTGTGATTTCTTAGCATTCTCAGGACATAAAATGTGCGGACCGACTGGAATTGGTGTATTATATGGTAAAAAAGAGCATCTTCTAAACATGGAGCCAGTCGAATTTGGCGGTGAAATGATTAACTTTGTAGGTCTACAGGATTCAACTTGGGCTGATCTTCCCGCGAAATTCGAAGCGGGTACACCGGTTATTGCCGGTGCAATTGGTCTTGGTGCAGCAATCGACTTTTTAACTGATATTGGTATGGATAATATTCTTGCTCATGAGCATAAATTATCTCAATATACATTTGAAAATCTTTCAAGCATCGAAGGACTGACAATTTACGGTCCTCAAGATCCTTTAGCACGTACCGGTTTAGCGACATTTAATATCGATGATGTTCATCCACATGATTTAGCAACTGCTCTTGATAGCAGAGGGATTGCTGTTCGTGCAGGACATCATTGTGCTCAACCATTAATGAAGTGGTTAAGCTGTGTAGCAACTGCCCGTGCAAGCTTCTACGTTTATAATAACGAAGAAGATATCGACAAGTTAGCAGAAGGCGTGCGCTTTGCGAAGGAGTATTTTGCAAATGTCTAATTTAGATCAACTATATCGTTCAGTAATTATGGACCATTATAAAAAACCGCGTAATAAAGGTCAGCTCGAAGGCTCAAACGTAGCAATCGATATGAATAACCCTACATGTGGTGACCGAATCCATCTCACTTTACAAGTGGATGACAACATCGTAACAGATGCGAAATTTGAAGGAGAAGGCTGTTCTATTTCTATGTCTTCTGCTTCAATGATGACGCAACTGATTAAAGGGAAAACAACTGAGGAAGCGTTAGCGTTTGCTCAAACATTCTCTGAAATGATGCTAGGCCAAGAGCATGATGAAGATATGGACCTTGGTGATATTGAAGCACTTTCGGGTGTAGCTCAATTCCCAGCACGTATCAAATGTGCAACACTTGCTTGGAAAGCGATGGAAAAAGGTATTAACAAAGAAGGCTAGTTTTCACTAGAGCTTGCACTAAAAACTAAGCGAAGAACGGAGGAGAAATGATGGCTAAAAATATGCCAGAAATAAGCGATTATGAGTTTGGTTTCCATGATAAAGATGTGTCTATTTTCCGTACAGAACGTGGACTAACTCCAGCGATCGTGAAAGAAATTTCTCAAATGAAAAAAGAACCACAGTGGATGTTAGATTATCGTCTAAAATCACTTGAGATATTCTATTCAAAACCAATGCCACAATGGGGTGGAGATCTATCAGGTTTAAACTTTGATGAAATTACGTATTATGTAAAACCATCTGAAGGAACTCAAAAATCTTGGGATGAAGTACCTGAAGAAATCAAAGCAACATTTGATAAACTTGGTATTCCTGAAGCTGAACAAAAATACCTTGCAGGTGTTTCTGCACAGTACGAATCAGAAGTTGTCTACCACAATATGAAAGTTGAACTTGAGGATATGGGTGTAATCTTTAAAGATACTGACTCAGCTCTAAAAGAAAATGAAGATTTATTCCGTGAGTACTTTGGTAAAACAATTCCAAATACGGATAATAAATTCTCAGCACTTAATTCAGCAGTATGGTCTGGTGGTTCATTCATTTACGTACCAAAAGGCGTAAAATTAGATACACCGTTACAAGCATACTTCCGCATTAACTCTGAAAATATGGGTCAATTCGAACGTACGTTAATCATCGTTGACGAAGGCGCTTCTGTTCACTATGTTGAAGGTTGTACGGCTCCTGTTTACACATCGAGCTCCCTTCACTCAGCAGTCGTAGAAATTATCATCAAAAAAGATGCGTACTGCCGTTACACAACAATCCAAAACTGGGCAAACAACGTCTACAATCTTGTTACTAAACGTGCTGTATGCGATGCCAATGCTACTATGGAGTGGATTGATGGTAATATCGGTTCTAAATTAACAATGAAATATCCAGCTTGTATCCTTAAAGGTGAAGGCGCTCGTGGTCTTACATTGTCAATTGCCATTGCTGGTCGTGGTCAAAACCAAGATACTGGTGCAAAAATGACTCACTTAGCACCAAACACATCTTCAACAATTGTATCAAAATCAATTTCTAAACACGGTGGTAATGTAACTTACCGTGGCGAAGTTAAATTCGGTAAAAAAGCACTTAATGCTCGTGCAAATATCGAATGTGATACATTAATTATGGATAACGAATCGACATCGGATACGATTCCATACAATGAAGTAATGAATGATCAAATCTCTTTAGAACATGAAGCAAAAGTTTCTAAAGTATCTGAAGAACAATTATTCTACCTAATGAGTCGTGGTGTTTCTGAACAAGAAGCTACTGAAATGATCGTTATGGGCTTCATCGAACCATTTACAAAAGAATTACCAATGGAATATGCCGTAGAAATGAACCGTCTAATCAAATTTGAAATGGAAGGTTCAATCGGATAATCTGAATAGTTAAAACTAAAACCCCTCCACAGTTACTGCTGTGGAGGGGTTTTAGTTTTATTATATATGTTGGGGCATCGAAAAAACTCCTATTTTAGATATGTAGAAATAGCGAAAGCTTTCCGCTGACAAATAGTAAGCAATCCTCGTCATTTTGTAAATCATGATGAATTTACCTAAGATAGGTAGAAAAAAGCACAGGTTCACCAAATCTTCTATACTTCAAATGGCTTTTTAGAACGATTTAGAGCGAAAATTTTATTACTAGTAATGTATAGAGAAGTTGGTTTACATCTGGGCTAAATGAAAAAAGGAGAATGACATTAAAAATTCAATGTCATTCTCCTTAATAATTGACCAAGAGCCATTTTTCAGTTGGTGATTTCACCACGGTTTTCAATAGTATAAGTTGTAGTACTAAATCAGTTTACTTTCGATAAAGCTACGGCGACTTTCTAAAAAGGGTGGGAGAAAGAGCGGCAATTCGTCAAAATTTGTAGAAGTTAGTGATTGTTTTGTAAAATTAGTTTGTTCGGTTGCGACCTCTATTAATAAACTATTTGGTTCGCGATAATATAAAGATTTAAAGAACTCACGATTTTTAATGCCGGAATAATGAAAGTTTTTACGCAGAATTTTCTTTTCAATAGCGAGTAGCTGATTTTCATTTGTGGCATTCAAGGCAATATGTTGTATCGCACCACTACCCATTTCTTCCAGATTACGCAAGCGATCTTCTACTAAATGTAACTGTTGTCCAAAAAGTGCATCTGCTTTTGATAATACGGTTACCGTGTGATGTTGATCTTCAAAAATATCAATTACCTCTAAATCAAAAATCTCTTTAAAAGACTGTGTGGACGCCTTTGAATAGCGTACACGACAATGAACAGCCTGAATACCAAAAATGGCATGGTCTTCAGGAATTTCGTCACTTATAAGAGGATAGTATTTTTCAGTAATCTCTTTAGCAACAGGTTGTAAACCAAGTAAAACACCATCTGCATCTTCAAATCGTAAAATTTTCGTGTTATGATATTCTTCAATCTCACAATTAAACACGTCAGCTTGACGTAGTCTTTTTTCCCAAAAAAGAAGAGATTCTTCGCTAGGTACGGCAAAAATTGTGCGTTCCAACGAATTTGTACCATATTTTTTTTGAGTGCCTGATTTCATCTCGAAGACACTAAATTCTGTACCAGGACGCCCCGTTGTATCACCAAAAAATAAGTGATACATTTCCAAATCATCTTGATTGACCGTTTTTAATAAAAAATCTAAACCTAGTAATGTATGATAAAATTCAAATGAAGCTTTGCTGTCTCGATTAATAACAGAGACATGGTGGATTAGTGGACTTGTCATAATGCACAACCTTTATAATAAAATTTGGAGTGATGTAATTGTGAATTATTTTAGCATAGAAAGCATGAAAAGTGAAAATTTCGTACTTTTCCATGGTACAGGTGGCAATGAGTTTAGTCTTTTGCAAATTGCTGGAGATCTTAATCCTGAAGCAGGTATCATTTCTTTTATAGGAGATGTTGGTGAAGGAGTGGAACGTCGTTTTTTCAAACGGCTAAAGGATGGTCAATTAGATCGTCAAGATTTTGAAAAACGTGTAGACCTATTTTTAGCACAGTGGGATAAACTTGCTATAGAAAATAGTATATTCATTGGTTATTCAAATGGTGCAAACTTTATTTTAGGTATTTTAGAAAAAAGACCGGATCTTGCGAAACGCATTTTACTACTGCATCCATCAAATTTAGGTTATACATTTGCAGGGACATCGAATAGTGAAATTATTATGACGACGGGTGCTATGGATGGATTAGCAGTTCCAGGTGATGTGATGAAGCTATCAAAACAGCTGGCTGAATATTTTCCACAAACAACATTAAAATTAATAGATGGTGGGCATGAAATAACAAATGCTGAAATCGATTATCTACAACAAGTAATACAATAGAAGAAAATCAAAAAAGCAGCTAAACCCGAAAGGGGTTTAGCTGCTTTTAGCTATTTTTAGAATGTTTCAGATGTTGTTTTAGATTGCATATGAAGTGTTAAGTAATCAGGACCACCAGCTTTAGAGCAAGTACCTGACATATTGTAACCACCGAAGGGTTGATAGCCTACGATAGCACCTGTGCAGCCACGGTTGAAGTAAAGGTTACCAACAAAGAAGTCGCGTCGGGCTTGTTCGATGTGCAATGGATTAGTTGTAATCACAGCACCTGTTAAGCCGTACTCTGTATTGTTTGCAATAGCGATTGCTTCATCGAAATCAGATGCTTTGCAAAATGCAACAATTGGTCCAAAAATTTCTTCTTGCATGACACGTGATTTTGGTGCCACATCGGCAACGACTGTTGGGTTTACGAAGTACCCTTTCGAGTCATCTGCGGTCCCTCCGACAGCAATTCGTCCTTCTTCTTTTGCAATATCAAAGTAAGAAGTTACTTTTTTGAAAGCAGCAGCATCGATGACTGTTGCCATGAAATTATCTGGATTAGTCGGATCACCAATCGTTAATTCCTTCGTTAATTCAACTACGCGATTCAATACTTTATCGTATGCGGAGTCTACTACGATGACACGTGAACAAGCAGAACACTTTTGACCAGAAAAACCAAATGCCGACTTCACAATTGCTTGTGCAGCTAGTTCATGGTCTGCTTCTGCATCGACAACAATCGTATCTTTACCACCCATTTCAGCGATGACGCGTTTGATCCAAATTTGACCTGGATTGACTTTAGCGGCACGTTCGTTGATACGAAGTCCTACGTCACGTGAACCTGTGAATGATACGAAACGAGTGCGTGCATGGTCGACTAAATAATCGCCTACTTCAGCACCAGAACCTGGAATATAGTTTACGACACCAGCCGGCAATCCTGCTTCTTCTAATGCTTCCATAAATTTATATGCGATAACGGGTGTAGTAGAAGCTGGTTTTAGTAGTACGGTGTTTCCTGTCACGGCTGCTGCGATTGCAGTACCAGCCATAATAGCGAATGGGAAATTCCAAGGAGAAATAATGACACCAACACCTAGTGGAATATAACCGAAGCGATTGAATTCGCCTGGACGAGAAACAACTGGTTTACCTGCAGCTAATTCAAGCATTTGGCGTGCATAATATTCGAAGAAATCAATCGCTTCGGCAGTATCTGCATCCGCTTCAACCCACGGTTTACCTGATTCTAGTGTTAACCAAGCATTGAATTCAAATTTACGGCGTTTAACAATGGCAGCTAATTTGAAAATGATATCAGCGCGTACAGCTGGATCTACGTTTTTCCAAGTATTAAAAGTACTATCTGCAGCTTGCATTGCTTGTTCAGCTAATTCTTGATTGGCTTTTGACACAGAACCAATTATCTCGGTTTTGTTTGCTGGGTTATAGGATACAATTTTATCGTTGGTCGTAATACGTTCTCCACCAATAATTAGTGGATAGTCCTGCCCTAGTTCTTGCTGAGCTTTGGCAAGTGCCTCTTTGTATAGTTTACGATTTTCCTCTAGTGAAAAATCAGTTAGTGGTTCAGTTTGGTATGGAATCATTGTGTGTGCCTCCTAATAATAAGTATGTGCCAAATAATTTGGCATGTAATATTTTAGTACATAACTAATAATGCAATATATTTTTGCATAACACAAGTGAAATCTGAAAATTTGAATAAAATTTTGTAAGCGTTTGCTAAAATAAGACATCATATTTCAAAAAAACAAGATGTAAGGTAAAATGGAATGAGAGGTGTAGCTATGACAGAACAGGCTTTAAGCGAGATGTATAAATTTATAACGGATCATGTAGCAATAGGCATCCATGCAATTGATAAAAATGGTCAAACCATTATTATCAATTCCAAAATGAAAGAGCTAAAAGGAATAACAGATGATGATGCACAGCAAAAAATAATGTCATCGATGAATGATAGTTATTTATATCATGTGCTGAAAACAAAAAAAGCGATGAAAAACGTCAAGCAAACGCTATGGAATCAACTTGGAAGTGAAGTAGTATTACGATCAGATATCACACCAATCGTAGCGAATGAACACTTGATTGGCGTGATTGAGTTTGCACAGGATATCACGGAGCGTGAGTTATTAGCTTATCAACCGTTGCGAAGGTATGGGCAACCTCTAACATTCGATATAATTACAGCCGTATCACCAAAAATGAAAACCGTAATTCATCGTGCGCGCATGGTGGCATTAAATAGAGAGCCGGTATTATTATATGGCGAATCAGGAACAGGTAAGGATATGGTTGCTGAGGGAATCCATCATGAACTGATACCAAAAAATGAGCAATTCATAACATTATTGTGTCGACATGATGAGCAGGCCGTATTGGAACAATTGATAAAAGTAATTGATACAAAAGAACAGACTACTTTATTTTGTGACCGTATTGAGTATGTATCATTGGATATGCAAGAGAAAATGTTAGAACTATTTCATGCCCACTATACGGAGCATATTTTTATTGCGAGTGTTGGGGAAGATCCTATTGAGTTAATTGCTAAAGGACAGCTTCTAAAGGAGTTGTATTATTTTTTCGCTTCGGTGACAATTCATGTGCCGTCTTTAAGTGAGCGTAAAGAGGATATTACACCGTTTGTCTCTGATTATTTCCGACGTTATCGCCAAGATACCGGCAGTAAACTAAAAGGTTTATCAGAAAAGGTTGACATGTTATTTGCCCAGTATGATTGGCCAGGGAATTTAAAAGAACTAGAAGTGTTACTTGATACGATTACCGCATCACTATCCAATGAACAGATGATTGAATTTGATATGTTACCTGTTTATTTTAGATGGAAAATGCAAAATAATAAGTTGGAAGAAGCACAAAAACCGCAATTTTTAGCAGATGCGAGTAAGGATATCCAACCTTTACAGTCATTTATGCAAGAAGCGGAGCAATATTATTTGAAAAATGCTTTAGAAATGTTTGAGGGTAATATTTCTCAAACAGCTAAAGCGTTGGGACTAAGCCGCCAAAGCTTACAATATCGCTTGAAAAAATTTAGTGAATAAGAAAAGGAGTCGCTGCGAATTTATGAGCGACTCCTTTTCTATTATTTTGTACGTTTTGATAAACGGCCGAGCAAGAAAGCACCAGCTGTAAGACCAATTGCAATATTCGTTTTTTTAGTAAACACTTGTTTTGTTATAAGTGCCATATTTTGCGGACGCTCAGCTAAGCGACGCATGAAGTAACCATACCAATCAGAACCAAATGGTACATATACACAAAAGTGATAGCCTTCTTTTGCTAATGCTTGTTGCATGTCTGTACGGAAACCATAAAGCATTTGGAATTCGAATTTATCTTTATCGATCGCATGTGTTTCCGCGAATTTTTTAACGTGGTTGATGACATGATGATCATGTGTTGCAATTGATGTGAAGGAGCCATTTAATAAATGATATTCAATCAAGCTAATATAATTAGCATCAATAGTAGCTTTGTCTTGATAAGCAATTGTACTTGGTTCCTTATAGGCGCCCTTTACGATACGTAAACGGAGATTTTTATATTTTTCAATATTTTCGATGGATTCGAGGAAATAAGCTTGAATAACGGTGCCGATATTATTGTATTTCGCATTAATAGTTTCCATAAGCTCAAAAGAATCATGCAAACGTGCATAGTTTTCCATATCAAAATTAATGAAATTATTATAGTTAGCAGCAACTTCCGCAATATCCATCAAATTGTCTAAACAAAAAGCTTTATCAATATCGAGTCCAAGTTGTGACGGTTTCAATGAGATATGAGCATCGACTCCTGAGTTATGTATGGCCTCGATCATATTGATAATTTGTTCTTTAGCAGCAAGTGCTTCGCTCTTTTCAAAAACAAATTCGCCGAGATTATCGACTGTACAAGAAATACCCTGCTTATTGAGTGCTTTGATACTAGCGATTGTTTCTTCAATCGTTGTACCTGCAACAACATGTTGTGCCCCCATTTTCAGACCGTATTTTTTTGCTGCCTCGTTTAAAACTTTATTTTCCGAAAGTGCGATGAACATATCACGTAATGCCATTTTTTTTTCCTCCTCGTAATTATGAGATTTATTGCAGAATATAGTATTTAATTTTAAAAAGCAATTGTGGAATTCTTATTTTAGAATATTTAATCGATTAAAAACCTTATGATGTAAGCGTTTGCTTCTGTTAGAAAAAAATTTTATTTACTGAATAAACAATAAAAAAAACCTAGCGATAAAATTTTATCGTTAGGCAGACTAATCACTGAGGAATAGCCATATCGATATGTGGAATACCGTCTTCTTCATAAACAGTTGATGTCGCAATGAAACCAAAAGAACCATAGAATTTTTGTAAGTGACTTTGGGCAGATAACATGATTTTGGGACTGCTGCTTTCCATCGTATGAATATGTTCAAGCGCTGCAGTCATTAACTTTTGACCTATTTTTTTTGCGCGATAATTTGGATGAACAATGACACGACCTATACGTATACCAACAGGATCTTCAATAATTCGACAGTAGGCGATAAGATGATTGTCATCATCCTTCATTTGAAGATGTTGACAACTTAAATCATCATCATCAATTTCTGGATAAGGGCATTGTTGTTCTACAACAAAAACATCAACACGTAGTTTAAAAATGGCAACAATTTCCTGCGGTTCTAATTGTTGCAGTGTAGTAGTTTTAATGTTCATGGTAAACCTCCTAGCATGAATGTAAAAAAATAATTATTATGGATTCTTGTCGTAAATATACTATATATCATAACTACCACTTTATACATATATACGCTTTATTATGCCATTTTTCTGCTATTTAATACAAGTATTATGAATAAGTTATGCGTAATAGTGTAATAAAAAATAGGGTGGATAGATTAATGCTACGTAAAAACTATTTTTGTTAATTTTATGCAATTGACATTGATAATCGTTATCAATAGAATGAAGAGGAATGAAATATGAGGAGGAAATTACTATGTATATGGTATCAAATACAATTCAAGTTTTAGAGGGATATGGAGATCAAATTTTAGAGCGTTTCAAAATTCGCCAAGGTATTGAAGATATGCCTGGTTTCAAGGAATTAAAAGTCTTAAAATCTTTAGGAAAACAAGGCTATGATGAAGTATTGGTACACACTGTATGGCAGGATAAAGCGGCATTTGAAAACTGGTTCTCATCTCGTGAATTTCATTTAGCACATAGAAAACCTGCACGTACAGAAACGGGTGAAAAGATGGTTGTTAGCAATTCAATCGATCATTATGAAGTAATTGTAGAAAGTGATACAACATTGGCAGTTGGTTATGTTGGCTAAAAAACTTGTTTTCATATTGTTCACAGCCATACTATTTCTGACATTCAATTTCAATGTATCGGCAAAGGACCTTGAAACGGGTACATATTCAGTTGATTACACTGTATTAAAAGAAGGCGAGTCAAGCACATCTATTGCCAATGATTATTTCATCAAACCGGCAAAATTAATTATAAAAGATACTAAACCATATATTGAAATTATAATTGGTAAAAGTAATTGGACAAAAAAAGTAACAATAAATAAGTCAAAAGAATATCTTGTCAGTGACAATGCTGATAAAGATCAACGTACTGTTCAATTTGCACTAAAGGATATTTCTGAAAAACAGCAAGGTACTGTAGATGTTTATATTGATGAAGAAGTAGATGGTGAAGACTTCCTTTACGATAATAGCTATGGTATTCAGTTTGTATTTAAGGAAGAATCGATAAAAAAACTGTCGTCTACTCCGGATGAAGTAAAAATTGAAGTGAAAAAAGAAAATAAAAAAAATGAGACGACCTTTGCGATGCGAGGGCTTGCTTATGGCTTAATAGCTGTAGTAGTACTTGTATTTGCGCTGGTGATTATCAGACGAATGAGAGGAAGAAAAAAATGATTAATTTTAAAGGCTATTTTTTATCGGCGGCAGCAGCTGCTTTGATTGTATCTTCAGCATGTTCAGTGAATGCTTTGGCGATTGATTCGACAAAGCAAACGGCAAATGAACAAACAGCTAAAGAAGTAAATAAAATCGCATTAGGCTTTCATGTATACAAGGCAGAAGATTTAACAGAAGTATCGAGTATGGGCCGTGCAATGGACTTAATGTCTCAAGTGGAAATAACATCTGATGGTAAAATATATGCTTATATGACAATTAAGAATGCGAAAATTTGGAATTCTTTCAAAACAGAAGTAAATGGTGTGATGGTAGAAGCAGAAAAGGTTTCTGAAAATCGAGAAGCGGATACAGCGGTCATGAAAATTCAAGTGCCTTCTTTATCAGCTACCATTAAAGCAGATATCGAAATTCAAGCCCAGTCTACGATGAAGCATACTACATTCATTAAATTTGAGGCAGAATCTAAAGAATTCAAAGTATGGAATGATAAACAAGCGGCAATTTCTTCGATGTCTAGCTATATGACAGCCCCTGCTTATGTCACGACAGTTGATGGCAAAAAAATTGTACTATTAAAAATTACTGGTACAGATATGTGGAAATCATTTCAAACAGAAGTAAATGGTGAATTAGTAGAAGTGACAACCATTTCGGAAGATCAAGAAGCACATACGAAAGTTGTCAGTTTTGAAATCCCTTCCTACGATGTTTTAATCAAAACCGCATCCCATATTAGTGTGCCAAATATGTATGACATGACCCATATAACCTACTTAGATTTTAATAATATTGTGAAAACGACACCGCCAGTTGTTCTACCACCGGTCGTGAAACCAGTCGATCCCAATAAAGTAATTAGTTCTATAAAATACAACTATGCATTAGTAACAAAGTCGAAAAAAATGAATTCAGCAGTCAATAAATATATGGCTAAGCCAATAAAAATTGAAAAAACAAAATCAGGCAAATACTATGCAACAGTTAAATTGAAAAATGCTGGCTTATGGAAATCAGTAAAGACGGATGTCAATGGTAAAATGACAGCAGTGAAAATAGTATCAAGCGATGCAAAAGCAAATACTAAAACAGTGAAATTCCAAGTGAAATCACCAAAAGCAGTTACAAAAACAACTTTTACAATCAGCGCTAAAGATAAAAAAAATGCTGGGAAATATACCAATTATATTAAGGTAGGAAGCGTTTATAAAAAGCCAGCGACAGTAGTTTCTACAAAAAAATATAATTATACAGCGTTAAAAGATACAAAAAAAGGAACTTCAGCTACGAATGCTTATATGGTAAAACCAGCAACAATTATGAAGATGAGCGATGGTAAATACTATGCGACTGTCACGATTAAAAATGCGAGCTGGTGGAAAT
Source organism: Kurthia sibirica (assembly GCF_003143975.1). Lineage (GTDB taxonomy): Bacteria > Bacillota > Bacilli > Bacillales_A > Planococcaceae > Kurthia > Kurthia sibirica. The sequence goes on from NZ_QFVR01000022.1 coordinate 52,344, forward strand.
CATTTAAAACAGATGTAAACGGTAAAATGACGACAGTAAAAACAGTATCAACGAATAAAGCTAAAAATACTAAAGTCGTGAAATTCCAAATTGCTTCACCTACAAAACAAGTAAAATCGACAATTCATATTAAAGCAGCTTCTGCAAACTATGAAGGAAAATATACGAATTACTTGAAATTTGGTAAAGAAGTAAAAAAGTAAAGCAGGTTTCGAACAAAACAAAAACATCAAAAAAGAATTTTACAGTGCAAAAAGGAAAAGGTTCTGCAAAATCTATGATGGATCAGTATGTAACGAAACCAGCCACTATACAAAAAATTGGTAGTAAAACATATGTCAAAATCACTTTAAAAAATGCGAGTTGGTGGAAATCGTTTAAAGTGAAGCAGGGGAGTAAATATGTAAATGCTAAAGTAGTGAGTAAAGGGAAATCTACTCGAACAGTGATGTTCCCAGTTAAAAGCCTAAAAAAAGCCACTTATGTAAAATTACATGTTGTTATTCCGAGTATGAAGTACAATAATAAATATACAACGAAAATTGTATTTAAATAACAAAACGAGAGATAGGGTGAGAAATCGCCCTATCTCTTATATGTAGGAGGAAGTAAAAATGAAAAATATCCGACTGCTCATGTTGTTAACGGTTATTTTAATCATGACTGCATGTAGCGCAAAAGGGCAACCAGAAGGAGAGAAAGGTGAACGTATCATAGCGACAACGGTTGCTCTAATGGATACAGCAGCAAAATTAAATATCGAGTTGGCTGGTATACCGACAACATCAAAAGATATTCCGCTCATGTATAAAGACGTGCCGGAAATCGGTGCCCCCAAAAAACCAAATATGGAAAGACTGCAGTCGCTCAATGCAACAGATGTTCTTAGTGTGACGACGATTAAACCCGAAATGGATAAAGCGATGAAGGGGAGTAATATCCCGACGACTTTCTATGACTATAATTCAATCGCTGCAATGCAAAAGTCAATTACAGCAATGGGAAAGGATTTTAACCGACAACAAGAAGCAGCAAAATTAAATAAGATTTACGACGATAAAATTGCAGCTATTCATAAAAGAATTGCTGGTCAAAAGAAACCCAAAGTCATTATCTTACTCGGCGTTCCCGGTAGTTATTTAATTTCTACTGAAAAATCGTTTTATGGAAATTTAGTGGAATTAGCAGGTGGCATTAATGTTGTAAAAGCTAATCAGTCGGATGAAGAGTTTATCGCCTCTAATACAGAAAGTTTATATAAATTACAGCCAGATATTATTTTGCGTGCTTCTCATGGTTTTCCAAAACAAGTAAAAACGATGTTTGATGAAGAATTTAAAACAAATGATGTTTGGAAGAACTTCGAAGCAACAAAAGCAGGTCGCGTCTATGATTTGGATGAAAATCTATTTGGTATCACAGCAAATATTAACGCAGATGAAGCATTAGAAGAACTATACAAGCTTTTATATAAGGAGTAGTAAAACATGAAGAAAATTTGGATATCCTACATAATAATGGTCATCGTCCTACTAATTATTATTTATGCTTCCGTTATAGTGGGTAGTATAGATATAAAATTCATTGACCTTGTAAGAGGCATCTTTGGTCACATGAACGGACAAGTAACCGTTGTTTATAACTTGCGTCTTCCCCGTGTTCTAATTGCCATTTTTGCAGGCGCATCATTAGCATTAGCAGGTGCTTTATTACAGGCTGCCATAAAAAATCCTCTTGCAGATCCAGGGATTATTGGAATCACATCAGCAGCTATGCTAGGTAATGTTGTCGTCATCAATTTCTTACCTCATTTATTTTTCTATTCACCAGTCTTTGCCTTTGCGGGTGGTATGCTAGCATTTGGTATCCTTTATCTTGTGACGAAAAAATATGATATGTCACCAGTCTTTGTTCTATTAGTGGGGATTGCATTAAATGCGATATTCACTGCTGTTATTAAAGTATCAGGCGTTACGGCTATTCACTTTACAGAAAGTACAGGGTTGAGTATGAAAACATGGGATGATGCCAATTTACTACTACTTTTTAGTACAATTGGTATTATCATTGCTGTATGTTTAGGGCCACTTTGTAATATGCTTGGTTTAAGCGACAGAACGATTACAAGCGTTGGGTTTCCAGTTGGAAAAGCCCGCTGGATTATTATCGTTGTAGCCGTATATTTGGCCAGTATTTCAACGGCAATTGTCGGATCAATTGCTTTTATTGGCTTACTCGTACCTCATATATCACGAATGATTGTGGGTGCTGATTATAAAGTATTGCTTCCCTTTGTTGCATTATTTGGTGCAGCGTTATTGCTTGTAGCTGATACACTTGGTCGGACGGTTGTACAACCATTTGAAATTACTGCATCGGTTATTATGTCATTAATCGGTGGACCATTCTTAATACTACTAATAAGAAAGTTTGGGAAAATTTATGGACATTAAAAATTTGTTTTTTTCATATCATGCCAAAGAACCTTTTATCGCAATTGATGAACTTAAAATAAGCGAGGGGAAAATCACCACAATCATCGGCCCCAATGGTTGTGGCAAATCAACATTATTAGCGTTGATTGCGCAACAATTAACGTATACTGCGGGTGAGATTTATATCGAACAACAAAATATCAGTAGGTTATCACGCAAAGAATTGGCAAAAAAATTGGCGATTGTCTATCAACAAAATGAGGCACCTGAGCAATATACAATTCGTGATTTAGTGAAGGTTGGTCGTTATCCATACAGAAAAGGTTTAAATAGTTTAAGTGCAGATGACCTTACTGCAATAGATAAGGCAATTGAATTGACGGGTTTGGTAGCATTACAAGATCAGCGTCTGGCAGAGTTGTCAGGTGGTCAACGTCAAAGGGCTTGGATTGCATTAGCTTTAGCGCAAGAAACACAGTATCTATTATTGGATGAACCAACAACGTACTTAGATTTACATCATCAATTTGAGATATTGGACTGCATTGAGAAGTTGAATAAAAATGCTAATATGACAATCATTATGGTGTTGCATGACTTAAACCAAGCATTTCAATATAGTGATGAAGTCATTGTAATGAGTAAAGGAAAAATAATAAAATCTGGACAACCAACGGTAACAATGTCTGAAGAATTAATAAAAGGAATATTTGGTATAAATGTACAAATTATTGAGGATATCGAGAAAAATAAGCATATTTTGCCATTGAGAAAATAATGTAGAAAAATAAGATTAAATAAGTTTATAGTAATTTGATTATGGGAATAGGTAACATATCTTATAATATTCAAAAATGCTAAGATACAATATGACGATGGTTAACCGACAATATTGTTAACTAATTAGATGCAACTCTTAGGTATTCTTGATAAAATTATGATATTATTTATTTGAGAAATATTTTATGGACAAGACAATATTTTCATATGGAAGGATGAAGGATTTTATGTTGAACTTTCAAAGATCTGAGCAACAAATAATCGTTTCAGATTTAGAACTTTCAAAGGACTATTATTCTACGATTTTTGGGATTAAGGGGACTGATTCTAAGTTTATTGACGAGCAAAAAAAATTAGCATTAACACTAGTGCAAGCTGCAGATGTTTCTGAAATTCATCCGAAGAAATTGTTGCCAGAAGTTTATGGATTTGTCGACACAGTTGAGGAACTCTACTCGCTTTACCTAACCTACAGAGAAAATGGTGCATTATTTGCATTTAATCCGCGTGATACATATGACAATGGTCAAAGAGCCAAGGAATTTGCTATTCGAGATTTAGACGGATATATTATCGCGTTCAAAACAATGTCACCAAATAATGACGAATCATTCGTAAAATAAACTGAAATGACGTAATAGTCGTTTGTTATGTATAAATTATAAATAGATAATCTTGCACCTACAAGTTGGTGAGAGAGTATCTATTTTTTTATATGCTTTTAGTTTTACTTAAAAATAATATTATCTAATCTATTAACTAAAAAAATGAATAAAAAGACTGTTTAAAATAATAAATAGTCAAATTGTAGTAGATACTTTTTAGTCTTTGCTAGCATATGATAAAATAACGATAGAGGTGAGCATATGATACAAATCGGTTTAACTGGCTGGGGAGATCATCCTGCTGCCTACAGTAAAACAACAAAATCAAGTGATAAACTTTTTGATTATAGCGGTCATTTTCCAATCGTGGAATTGGACACTTCTTTTTACGCTATACCAAGTGAAGCAAATATAAAAAAATGGATTAAAAATACGCCTGATGGATTTACCTTTGTCATGAAAGCTTATCAAGGGATGACAGGACATTTACGAGAAAATCTACCATATACGACGAAAACAGAGATGTTTGATGCATTTAAAGTAGCAGCGGATATATTCTATGATCAGAAACGTTTAGCGATGATTCTCGTTCAATTTCCACCTTGGTTCGATTGTCAGTATAAAAATGTGCAATATATTCGCTATGTGAAGGAACAATTGGAGAAATATCCGATCGCGATTGAATTTAGAAATCGTACTTGGTTTAATGAACAATTTAAGGCCGGAACACTCGGGTTATTAAAAGAATTGAACATTACGAATACGGTATGTGATGAGCCCCAAATTGGAGAAGGATCCATTCCTTTAGTTGCGGAGGTGACAACAAAATCTGCACTTGTAAGAATTCATGGTCGCAATGTTCATGGATGGAGAAATCCTGGTAATGCGGAACAATGGCGTAAAGTGAGGTTTTTATATAACTATAATGATGAGGAGCTTCTCGAACTAAAAGAGGTGGTCGAGATGTTACAAAAATCTGCTGATCATGTGTATGTATTATTCAATAATAATTCGGATTATGATGCATTTCCAAATGCTAAGGAGCTTAAAAGGATGTTAGCAATAAAATTTGAAGGACTATCACCAAAACAATTAGATTTATTTGGAGGGGGAGAATTTTGAGCTATACAATCATCGTAGTTTTTGGACTATTATCAGGTATTATAGGTGCTTTAGTAGGGTTGGGGGGAGGAGTAATTCTTGTGCCAGCCTTATTATACTTTGGTATAACATTGGAACTGATTCCTTCATTAACGACACAAAACATCGTTGGCTTGTCCGTAATAATGATGATTTTCGTCGGTTTATCTTCGACTTTATCCTATGTAAAATCAGGAACTGTTGATTATAAATCGGGGCTTATTTTATTTGCGGGAAGCGTACCTGGAACATTGGTGGGCGCTTATATTAGTAAATATTTAGATGTCCCATCTTTTAATTTGTACTTTGGTATTTTGCTTGTTATTATCGCAATTATTTTAATTTTTAGAGATCGTTTTAAACCAATCCATTGGTTTGTAAAACATGGTCAAAAGATCAATAAAACGGATAATGATGGCAATCAATATACATATGGTTACCCAATATGGTTTGCCTTTATGATGACTTTTTTCATTGGAATGGCATCGGGAATGTTTGGTATAGGTGGCGGTTCAATGATCGTGCCGATGCTTGTTATTTTATTTTTATTTCCCCCACATATCGCGGTGGCTACATCAATGTTCCTCGTTTTTTTAACATCAATCGTCAATTCTGCATCGCATATTTATTATGGGCATATCCCATGGAACTTTGTTATAGCTGTTGTGCCAGCAGCTTATATAGGCGCGAAATTTGGTGCGGCACTAAACAAGAAATTACAATCAGACACCGTCATTTTATTGTTGAGAATTCTGTTATTAGTACTCGGAATTCGTTCAATAATCGTCGGCTTACTATAGAGGAGTGATGAGCTAGTGACACAAATTCATATTTATCATACGAATGATATTCATAGTCATTTGAAAAGCTGGCCACGTACCCGAGCCTATTTACAACAACGTCGACAGGAGCATGCATCACAGCAGGAAGCTTGTTTTATTTTTGATCTCGGTGATTTTATCGATCGGGCGGATATTTATACGGAAGCATCGCTAGGTAGTGAAAATATAAAATTACTGGACGAAGCGGGTTATGATGCAATTACAATCGGTAATAATGAAGGCATCACCTTAGCGAAAGAAGCTTTAACGATGCTGTATAGCCATGCGGAATTTGATGTTATATTGAGCAATTTGAAAGAATTGGATGGTTCGCAACCAAACTGGGCACAGCGGTATAAAATATTTGAGGTAACACCAAAAATAAAAATGGGTGTTATTGCTGCAACTGCACCATTTGCTGATTATTATAGTCCGTTAGGTTGGCAGATAATGGAGCCGATAGAAAATCTTCAACAAGTGGCGATGGAAGTGGCACCACAGGTTGATTTCCTCATTTGTTTATCTCATTTGGGTTTGCCGAGCGATGAAGAACTTGCACAACTCATTCCGCAACTAGATTTAATTATTGGAGCGCATACACATCATGTTTTACCGAAGGGTAAAAAAGTAAACCATAGTTTGTTAACGGGAGGCGGTAAGTTTGGACGTTATATTGGACACTCGACAATCACACTTCAGGCAGAAGGAAAAAAAGTAGAGACAATGTTAGTTGCAACCGATGATCTGCAACATATCGAAGGTGAAACGCGAGAAGTGATGGCATTAGAGCGTTGGGGAAAAGAAGTATTGGATGTTGAACTATTTCAAGCAACGCGTTATTACAACAAAGAGTGGTTTCACGACAGTCATCTTTCTCGTTTATTTGCGCAAGCCCTACTCGATTATTCACAGGCAGATTGTACCTTTTATAATGCAGGGATTTTTTTGCAACCCCTTCAAAAAGGTCCAGTATCCGCGTTTGATCTTCATCAAATGTTGCCGCATCCGATCAACGCATGCATCCTGAATTTGACAGCAGATGAGCTGCTATCTTGTTTACAAAGGATTGAAGCTCACCCAGAATGGCCATTTATTGCGGTAAAAGGTTTAGGGTTTAGAGGACAGATACTCGGTAAAATGCTGCAATATGGATGCGTTATCAAAAATGGTGAATTATATGTGAATGGCCAACTGAAAAAAGGTACAGAAATAATCAAATTAGTGACATTAGACTTGTTTACCTTTGGGTGGTTTTTCCCTGAATTTAAAGCTATGGAGAAAAAATATTTACTTCCGCATTTCTTGCGGGACATACTATCTATTTATGGATATAAATTTTTTGGTAAATAGTTATAAAATAGCTGATAAAAATACAGGTATATAGTATATAATGTTTATAACATTAAATAGTAAATGGGGATAAAGTATGAGGCTAATATCAACGAAATCACTTAAACCAGGTATGGTTATTGGCAGAACTATTTGGAATGGAGCAGGTAGGCCATTATTACAAGATGGTGTAGAGATTAGTGACATCATTATTAATAGACTAATCAAACTTCACATTCTCTATGTATATATTGATGATCAAATTTCTCAAGGAATCGAAGTAATCGAAACGGTACCGGAAAAAGTAAGACATCAAGCTATTCAAGAAATAGAAAATTCATTTAAAGAATTAAAAAAGCAAACAGGCAAGGATATTACGCATTGTCTTGATATGAAATCAAAGCAATTTGTTTCCATTATTGATGATTTAATGACTTATATATTTGAGAGTAAAGAAATTGTCACTGTGCTTAGTGATGCTTTTATTTATGATGAATATATTTATCAGCATTCACTACAGGTGACGATCTACTCAATATCCATTGCCCGTGAGCTAGGCTATAATGCAGAGGAGATTCGTCAAATAGGTATTGGTGCTATGTTGCATGATGTTGGTAAAATGTTGATTCCTTCGGACATTTTAAACAAACCAGGTAGGTTAACAAACGAAGAATTTGATACGATGAAATTACATGCAAAATATGGTTTCGATCTATTAAGAAATCTACATACGATTTCCTTATTATCTGCTCATTGTGCATTTCAACATCACGAACGTCTAGATGGATCTGGTTATCCTCGAGGGTTAGTGGATTTTGAAATACACCCATACGCAAAAATAATAGCTGTTGCTGATGTATTCGATGCTGTGACATCAAATCGCGTTTATCGTAGTAAAATGCTCCCCTCTGAAGGCATGGGCATTATTCTTGAGGGTTCGGGTACATTGTATGATGAACGGGTTGTTATGGCTTTTTCTAAGACAATTGCTGTCTATCCAAATGGTTCGGTATTATTATTATCGGATGGTCGAAGAGGGATTGTTTGTAAACAGAATGTCGAAAAACCGGATAAACCATGGCTACGTATTTTTGAAGAAAACAATATAATTATGAAAGCTACATATGAAATGGATTGTAATGTAACAAATATTAGTATCGAAAAAGTAGAGCTTGATTATGTTATGAGTGAGTAAAATACTAGAAAAAAGAGTCATTTCTCCTGTGATATGCTCCCCAATAGGTAGACAGATGAAAAAACAAAAATCTGTTTACCTGTTGGGGGGTATTTTTTATGGCGCGAAGTAAGCATACAATTGAACAAAAATATAAAGCAATCCAAATGTTAAC
>NZ_QFVR01000023.1 GCF_003143975.1 Kurthia sibirica
CTGGAGCCGTGCCCGCGAAAAGCGTCCGCCGGAACGGAATCAACGGCTACGAGGAAAAGCGAGGACAGGAACGAAATTCGTTCCTGTCCTCGCTTATCTGTGCATAAGTGGACTTTTTCAGTGCCCTCATTAATACCCACTCTTCATTTTTTCAAGTGATGCACAGTCCTTTGATTAAACATAATCTCATACATTAATTTGGAATTGAATGTGACAGAAAAAATAAAGGGTTTTTGAAATGGAGAGTGGTACTTGCCAAGTACTTTAAATTCCGCTACAATTATATTATTCAAATAAACAATTGCTGTGATTGGGAGGAGTAAGACATGCCACTTGTTAAGAGAGGGAACGCTAGCTGAAAAGTTCCTCAAGTACATGTCTGAAGGTAGTCCATGAGCAAATTTCGTGAATGAATAGTAACGAAATTCGGTTTAGAGACCGTTATCCAATGAAGTTGCCAGTCGTATTTATGCTGGAAAAAAGGTGGTACCGCGGAGTTCTCTCGTCCTTTTCTTATATAAGGATGATGAGGGTTTTTTTTATGCCTAAAATTGGGTGATTTGACGACATGAGGAGGAAATAATATGACAGAACAAGATCTATCAATGCCAACAAAATATGATCCAAAAGCTGTAGAAGAAGGCCGCTATGACTGGTGGTTAAAAGGTAAATTCTTCGAAGCGCAACCAACGAGTGGTAAAGAGCCATATTCAATTGTTATACCGCCACCAAATGTAACAGGTAAACTACATTTAGGTCATGCCTGGGATACTACTTTGCAAGATATTTTAACACGTATGAAACGTATGCAAGGGTACGATGCCTTATGGTTACCGGGTATGGATCATGCAGGGATTGCAACACAAGCAAAAGTTGAAGCTAAAATGCGTGAAGATGGTATTTCTCGTCATGAGCTCGGCCGTGAAAAATTCCTAGAAAAAACATGGGAATGGAAGGATGAATATGCCGGACATATTCGTCAACAGTGGGCTAAACTAGGTTTAGGCTTAGACTACTCACGTGAACGTTTCACATTGGATGATGGACTATCAGAAGCAGTGAATGAAGTTTTTATTAAACTATATAACAAAGATTTAATCTATCGTGGTGAACGTATTATCAACTGGGATCCTCAAGCGCAAACGGCATTATCCGATATTGAAGTAATTTACAAAGATATTCAAGGTGCTTTTTACCATATGGAATATCCACTAGCAGATGGTTCGGGTGTTCTTGAAATTGCTACAACTCGTCCCGAAACAATGTTGGGTGACTCTGGTATCGCAGTAAATCCAAACGATGAACGCTATACACATTTAGTAGGTAAAACAGCCATCTTGCCAATTATCGGTCGTGAGCTGCCAATCGTAGCAGATGACTATGTTGAAATGGATTTTGGTACAGGTGTTGTTAAGATGACTCCGGCCCATGACCCTAATGACTTTGAAGTTGGTAATCGTCATAACTTAGAACGTATTTTAGTAATGAATGAAGATGGTACGATGAACGAAAAAGCTGGTAAATATGCAGGTATGGACCGCTTTGAATGTCGTAAGCAACTCGTAGCTGATTTAAAAGAATCAGGCGTTCTCATTAAAATAGAAGAACATATGCATAATGTCGGTCATTCGGAACGTACAGGTGCAGTAGTTGAACCATATCTTTCTAAACAATGGTTCGTGAAAATGGCACCTCTTGCTGGCGCATCATTAAATCTTCAAGAAAAAGAAGATGAAAAGGTAAACTTCGTACCAAATCGTTTTGAAAATACATTTACACGTTGGATGGAAAATGTACATGACTGGTGTATTTCTCGCCAACTTTGGTGGGGACATCGTATTCCGGCTTGGTATCATAACGAGACTGGTGAAGTATATGTAGGTAAAGAAGCACCTGCAGATGTTGAAAACTGGCATCAAGATGAGGATGTTTTAGATACTTGGTTCTCAAGTGCACTATGGCCGTTTTCGACAATGGGTTGGCCTGATACAGAGTCAGAAGAATTTAAACGTTATTATCCAACAGGTACGCTTGTTACAGGTTATGACATTATCTTCTTCTGGGTATCACGCATGATTTTCCAAGGTATTGAATTTACTGGCGAACGTCCATTTAAAGATGTGTTAATTCACGGTCTTGTACGGGATGGAGAAGGACGCAAAATGAGTAAATCACTTGGTAATGGCGTAGATCCAATGGATGTTATTGCCGACTATGGTGCAGATGCATTACGTTATTTCTTAGCAACAGGTTCTTCACCTGGCCAAGATTTACGTTATACAACTGAAAAAGTAGAATCTATTTGGAACTTTGCCAATAAGATTTGGAATGCATCTCGTTTTGCATTAATGAATATGGATGGTATGACGTATGAACAAATCGATCTAACTGGTAAAAAATCAGTAGCGGATCAATGGATTCTAACACGTCTAAATGAAACAATTGAGCGTGTAACAATACTATCAGATAAATATGAATTCGGTGAAGTAGGTCGCGAATTATATAACTTTATCTGGGATGATTTCTGTTCATGGTATATTGAAATGGCTAAATTACCATTATATGGTGAAGATGAAACAGCGAAAATGACAACGCGTTCAGTTTTAGCGCATGTATTAGATCAAACAATGCGTCTATTACATCCATTAATGCCATTCATTACAGAAGAAATTTGGCAGCACTTACCTCACGAAGGAGAATCGATTACGATAGCTCCTTGGCCGACGGTGAATAAAGAGCTAGATTTCCCTGAAGAAGCAAAAAACATGCAATTATTAACAGATATTATTCATGCTGTACGTAATATCCGTGCAGAAGTAAATTCGCCAATGAGTAAAAAAGTACCACTCTTTATATCTGCTAAAGGAGAACATGAACTGGCTGTACTTGAAGAAAATAAAGCGTATATTGAAAAATTCTGTAACCCAGAAACAATTACCCTTGGTTTACAAGTAGAACCAACGATGAAAACAATGTCAGCAGTAGTATCTGGTGCAGAACTATTCTTACCACTTGAGGGTTTAATTAATGTAGACGAAGAAATAACTCGTTTAGAAAAAGAGCTAGACAAGTGGACTAAGGAAGTAAAACGTGTACAAGGTAAATTAGGCAATGAAAAATTCGTTGGAAGTGCGCCAGAAGCAGTCGTTGCAGCAGAGCGTGAAAAAGAAGCTGATTATCTTGAAAAACAAGCAACTGTTATCAAACGTATAAAAGAATTACAAACATTATAATACGTGATCTATATTAAAAAACCTCCTCACAATTTGTGAGGAGGTTTTTTGTAGCTGATTATCGTATAAATTTACTCACAAAATAATCCATTAATTGAACCGGTAAGTAGTTTTCAAATAGATCGTAATAGGCTCTTGCCCCAACAGGATCTTCTATTTCATTTAAGAGCCAAGTCCCATCTTCAAGTAAAAGAAAGTCCATACCGATATAGTCGCTTTTTATCGCTTTTTGCATCGCCAAAACATGATCAATTTGGAGGTTATTCAAGTTGTATTTTTCAATAGTGCCGCCCAAAGTATAGTTTGATCGGAAATCTTTTGAGCCAGTACGTTTAACAGCCCCTAAAATCACATCATCTAGAACCCATACACGAACATCTGTAGCATTCGATTCGATATAGGGTTGTATAAGTGTTAGTCGATTTTCGAATACTTTTTTACCATTGTATAATTCTTCTTCATTTTGACAGAGCAATACTTCATTGCCACCATGACCATCGATTGTTTTCAAAACGAGTGGAAATTCATAATGTTGTGCATCTCTAAAAAGCGGCACAGTAGGAATACCTAGCGTTCTGGCAAATTGTAAGGTCATATATTTATTATTGGCCAATGCATTAACATGACTGCTGTTTAGTACGGCTATATTCGCCTGTTCTAATGATGTGACATAGTCGCAGTTCCGTGCGCGATAAAAGACAAATACAGCATCTTGACAGCGTCTAACAAGCTCTGTGACTGAAAAATCATTTGTCAGGAGTAATGTCAGTTCAATCTGTTGCTGTGTAGCTGCTTCGATGAGTTGGTCGATAAAAATATTATTCTTTCTCGCATCTACCTCATCGTAGATTATATAAGCTTTCTTCAAACGATTCATCCTAACTTTTTCAAAATATAGTGTACAAATGCTTCACCTACATTAATACCTGTAACATTATAAATATTACGAATATGAGAAGCAGCATTCACTTCACAGACGATTGGCTCATCGTTGTCATCAAATAGCAGGTCAACACCTGCAAAATCAGCGCCCACTGCCTGTGCAGCAGCAATAGCTAATGAACGTTGAGCCGGAGTTAATTCAATCGTAGATGCTGTACCACCATTGGTAATATTTGCTCTAAAATCATTATCAGAATGACGGTACATGGCTGCGACGACCTCTGTACCAATTGTATTGACACGAATATCGCGACCAAAGCTTGAGGATATATATTGTTGGAAGACAAAATCAATTCCTCTAAGTTCATCCACTTTAACATAAAATTCATCTTCTGTATGTATTAAATAGACCTTCATTCCAAAGGAACCATGACCTTCTTTAATGACCATTGGGAGACCAATTGTTGCGAGTACCTCTTCAAAATAACCACTGTGACGAATGGTGAATTTAGGATACACTTTTGGGGCGATGATCGTCGTCGGAATGCGAATATTTGCTTGTGCTAAGGCGAGGTACTGTTTCGCTTTATTATCGCAAGTTTCAATCACTTCAGGATCATTAAAAATCGCAATTCCTTGATTTTTTAAATAAGTTGCGAGCAAAATATCTTTATCTAAGAAAATAACGAAATCTGGACGGTTCTCTAAAGGGTGAGCTAAGTTCATTTTGATAGCATAATTTTTATAAATAATAGGCGTGACATCTGCTTTTTCACAGGCTTCCGCCATCAATCGTGCTTGATCTAAAAATTTATCGGAAATTAAGCTACCGTTATAAATAATCCAACATTTTTTCATAGAATAAAACCTCCGTAGACAGTGCTATAATAGAAAACAATCATAGTAAATAGTAGCATGAAAAGCATGTAAAATGAATAGATAGGGTGAATTTGAGATGATACCAATGTTTGATTACTATAAAAATAAGCATGAAGTAGTTAGTTCAGATATGATTAAGCCTGGTTTAGAGGCAGTAAATCGTGCTTTAAGAATGCTAAATAATCCACATTTAGCGCAATTTGTATGTCATGTAGCAGGTACAAATGGTAAGGGGTCTACAATTACAATGCTCGAACGTATTTGTCAGGAGCATCAGCTGACAACGGCGACGTTTATGTCACCTTGTATAGAAGATGTTCATGATCAAATAAAAATCAATGGTCATCCCATTACAACAGAGCAAATGGATTTGGCTTTTCTAGAGGTGAAAAAAGCGGGAATTAGCGGTTTGTTAACTGATTTTGAATTATTGACAGTAATTGCTTTTACCATCATAAGAGAAGCGAATGTCGACTTGGCGATAATAGAAAGTGGTATGGGTGGTCGTTTTGACAGTACAAATAGTGTAGAACCGCTTGTGTCAATTATTCCAAGTATCGCCTTGGAGCATACGAATTACTTAGGTAACACATTAGCAAGTATTGCTTTCCATAAAGCGGGTATTATCAAACAAAATAGTGTGGCACTTATTGGCACAGTCCCAGAAGAAGCGCATAAGGTAATCGTAGTAGAGGCGGCAAAAAAACAGGCGCAACTCCTAGAGATGACAAAGGATTTCCATGTGAATGGAGAAGGCTATTTTGAAGATGGTCAACTATGCTATACACAGTTAAAGCGGAGTATGCTTGGCGCTCACCAAGGAGCTAATATGGCTTTAGCGATACGTGCATTTCATGCGATGGCAACGACTTTGCAAATTCAGCCCGAAGAGCAAAAAATCCGCCATGCTGTAGCAACTTCTTTTTTGGCTGGTCGTTTTGAAAAAATTGCTCGACACGTCTATATGGATGGTGCACATAATCCCGCTAGTGCTAAAAAACTGCGTCAGACGATTGAAGAACAATTTCCACAAGCGAAAATTTGTTTTATTGTCGGTATGTTAAAAGATAAAGATGTTAATGGGGTACTTCGTGAATTAGAACAAGTGTCTGAACAGTTTGTCTTTGTAGCAATCGAACAACAACAGACACGTCAAATGCCTATTGAACAGCTATTAAAAATAAGCCAGGCTAGACAAAAATCAACAGCACAAAATGTCGTTGAAGTAGTGAATCGCATGCGTGATGATTGCATCGTTATTGTAACAGGCTCATTATATTTGCTAGCTACTTGGCGTAAGTCCCTTTTAGAGCAGCTAAAATAGATTGTACTTTACTGAATAGTGAAAAGTTGTAGAAAGTTAGGTCTAAATTATATGTGAGTAAAGGAGTTCGGGTGTATCCCAAGCTCCTTTTTAATTGAGAATTTTTTGGTCTTCTTTATGTACGCACTTTAAAGTGATATCAGGTGAGGTCTAGTTTGAAAGCGTAGAAAATAGGCGTGCAAAAAAACTGTAACCCTATATATTAGATCGCTCTAATACACAGGATACAGTTCATAGGGTGGTGGATTATATTCTATTTTTCAATTGTGTCAAATTGAATCATGCTACGCACTAAGCCATATTCCTTGTATGAGAGAGGGAAATTGACAGCTGTTTTTGGTTGAGCAAACGTGACAGAAGATTGCGTAATAACAGCTGATCGGCTAATGATGGCACCGATAAAGTTCGTACGATTTGTCAATTCAACAGTTGCTTTTGGTGCTAATAATAGTTGTTTGATAGGAGAAGAACCACCTGTTATGGCAACTTTTTTACCGCCAGATAATATATTGCCATCATAATTATGGAGATTCATCGTTAAATCTGCACGATTGTTATATAGGAATCCAGCACTTTTAAATGTCGGTGAAAATAATATGGGTTCCGTGCCATCGATATAGGTCGACACTTTACTGTCGCGAGCAATAATTTGACCATCGGATGATCGAATATTTTTGATGAATAATTTTAATTGACCGTTTCCGATAATATGGAGTTTGGCATCATTGCTTAAAGTAACATTATCAATACGTAATGTTTGGACACCATCACCTATATTAATATAGGCATTGATTTGATCAATATTGAGCGACTGTAAACGTTCTTCAGAAGATGTGAAACTGAAAGGTTTTTCTTGCGTAAATTTTTTCTCTGTTGTGCTGTCAATTGTCATTACACCATCTTGTAAGAAAAATATTTTTTCGTATTTTTTCTTTTCTTTTTCATCGTTGGGATCTTTTTTTGGTCGTTTTTTCTTATAAAATAATTGTTCATTATTATAGTTTGTTTCATCTAAAGTTTTAATTTCTTTTTTTGGGAAATTCGGCAATGATTGATCAAAGTTTTGAGTATTTTGTATTTTTAAATCAGAGGCATTTGTATTGCCATCATTCACACATTTATTTAAATAAGTACTGCCTGTAAAAGCATGCTGACAGGAAGAACCGTCAATGTAAATACGTGATGTATTAGCTGCTGCTAGTAAACCCAAAATATTAGAAGCGTTTTGTACGATTGTTTTATTGGCTGTATGTATGGCATATAATACCTCATATTTACTAGCAATCGTCGTTGATGCAATATTGAAGTTAACATTGAAACTTTGTTTTAGTGTCGTTTTTTCTGAACCGACTTTTCCAATCGCGAGGAGCGTAAAGCGATTTGCCTGCTCAGTGGACAGTACCATCGTTGTAGAAGTTGGTTGTTGTGTGGTTACTTTATCGTAATCATCAATGACAATGGATTTGTTTTTTAATTTTTGAAGTCGCTCTATCACCTGTGCTTCGGCCATTTTTTGAACATCAAAATTAGCTTTATCGGTTGGTGTGAGCTGATTATAACGTGCCAATAATTCTTTGTAGACGACATCTGCATATGTAGTGATCTGTGCGGCCATCGTTTGTAAGCCAGCTTCAGCAATCATGGCACTTTGCTGTTCTTTAGGTTGTTTCGTAAGTTCCTTTGCAGGACTTTGGATTTTGAAAAGAACGGTTGTTGCGACGACTAAAATCGCAAAGACTAATACAAGTGGTATCATGAATGCGGACCGTCTGTTTTTTTTCTTAATTTGAGCTTTTCGCATATTTGGTCACCTCAACGACAAATTTTTTTTACAGGTAAATAGGGAGTTACTACTACTATTTTTTCTGTAAAAAATAAACTGTTTATTTTTAACTATAATAATAAAGGATATAGTATTATAATTATACCCGTATTAGTAGCGAATAAAGCATTTTATGGAAATCTTTTATCTGTTATATGCATAAAAATGTACTAAAAACGCTGTATTACTGCCCAAATAGCTCCTAGTGATAAAAGTAAAATTTTTAGGTAAATAGTTTATTCATTATAAACTATAATCCCTTTTTCAAAAAGTACGTGCAATGCGAAAGAAATGAAATTATTCAAATTCATTGTATATTTTCCATAAAAGAGGGACTATAATTTACATAGTATTTTAAAAAAAGTTAGCATAATATAATTAAATTTACAGTTTAAGGGTATATTGGTTTAAGGTGAGAAATTTTTATGTAAAGAAGAGGAGGTACGAACCTAATGTTAAGTAATAAAGATAAACAGTTGTCCATCGTCTACGATGACTTTAGCATTACAGTGTTAGCAGTTCAAAAAGATAATGTAGAGCAAGGAATCACGTATCAAATTCCTCTCGAAGATGGGGTTATTGTACAGGGTCTTATCGAAGACGAAGATACGTTATTTACTATACTTAGAGAAGCTTTTAAAAAGTTAAAATTAAAAAAATATGCGATTCGATTCTTGGCACCGAATAATCTGGTGTTTATGAAGAAAATTATGGTATCGGGTCAAACAGAACCTGATAAATCAATAAAAGATATCGTAGAAGAGAAGATAGGCGATACGATTCAATTACCATTTGATTATCCTGTCTTTGATTTACATGATGACCATTCAGCGCAAGGAGAGATTTCGATATTTGCAGCTGAAAAAGATGAAATAACTAAATGGCAGTCAATTTTTGAAGACTTGGGTCATTTCCCGGAAGCAGTCGATATTGAAATATTGGCAGACTTACGCTTGTTAGAGCAAGTAATGCCAGAATTTATGTTAGGCACATACTTAGTTATTGATTGGTCAAAAACAAATTTAATGCTTGCCATTGTCCAACAAGGCAATGTGGAATATATCAAGCATCATAAAATAAATACGCTCTTTAAAAATTGGGAAATGCAAAAAGAACCAGACGAACAACTGAAGTTTGAATTGTTGGATATGCAACAAGACGCTTATCGACGAGAATTAGAAATAGCGTACGAGGAGATTAAAAAGGCAATGCATTTTTATCAATTTTCATTAAATCGTGGTAGCAAGGAAATTCAGCGTATTGTAAATACGGGAGATCATCCACTATTAACACAGATTACAACGAATCTAAAAAAAGAACTCACGATTCCTGTCAACGAATTAACACAGTCTGACATAGCCAAAAAATATCCAAATTATGACCCGAAATATGCAACGCTTTTAGGGCTTGCTATTAAGGAGGTTACAAAATAATGCTACCGAATATTAACCTTCTTCCAAAAGAGCAGGATACAAAGAAAAAGAATCTTGGTAAATTAATTGTCTATTTACTAATTTTAGCGATTATTGTTTTTTATGGTATCAATTACTTTTTAGTAAATCGTGATGTACGTGAAGAAGAACGTAAAACAGATGTACTATCAACGCAAATTGCAGACTTACAAAAGGACATTGCCGCGATTAACAATACACCACAGGGCGTACTTGGGAATTCAATCAATTTTGCGCTTACTGAAAAAATTGATTTGTCAAAAGTCATTGATGTCGCTATGAAAAATACGGCTGGTTCAGCAGAATTTGCAGGGATTTCTTACAAAAATAATAGGGCAGAATTCATCGTTTATTTCGATGCATTAAATGATGCAACTGCCTATATTAAAAAACTATCTGGAAATGAATTATTTAAAACAGTAACATTGACAAGCGCTTCTGCCTTCACTGATATAACGATTGATAATGTTGACAAAGAGCAGGATTTAGAAGGCACATCACGTTATAAAGCAGTTATTGCCGTCACGCTTGATAAGAAAAAACTCCAATCTGGAGGTGGTAAATAATGAGAGCGAAAAAAGCACAAAATAAACCATTGATTTTTACATTATTAATAATTTTAATTTTAGCTGTTGCGGTCGCTTTATATATTTATTTATTAAAACCGGAAATGGACTATCGAGATTCATTACATGATAAATATAATTTCCAAACTGAATATGTTGAAATGTTGGAAGATCAGTTAAAGAAAGAGCAAAATGATGCGAAAAAAGCACAACCTCTTGCAGAGATGGAGGCTCAAATTCCATTTAACAACGATCTACAGGGTCTGCTGGACAATATAGCAAGTGCTGAATCGGCAAGTTCGACCGTTGTAACGGATCTTCATATTAATAATTACGAACAACAAGATGAATTGGTTACAACATCGAAAAAAGTAGGGGCAATTACTGAAAAAGAATTGCTTGAAACGCAGGCGAATATTGTACCAGTTTCTGCAATAGCTGCAAAGCATTTACCTAAAAAACTCCAGCTAATTACCTTTGAATTGACAGTTAGTGGTTATGAAGCGAGCGAAGTGAATAGCTTTATTAAATCGATGCTCAATCAAAAACGTATTTATGTGATAGATGAAGTGCAGTATAGCGCACCAAGCACGGATGATGGTGTTGTGACAGCAACGATTCAAATGACCAGTTTTGCTTCACAAAAAGTCAAGGCTGATAATAAAAAAGAAACAGCCAATTAAAGAATAAATGAGTAACTAAAAGTCCATGCGAATTGCGTGGGCTTTTTAGTATGGAGAAAATGGCAGGTCTTTAGAAAATGGTATTCAATTTAGATCAGAAATCGGAGAATGGACGTGTCTGATAGCTTGTTTTCAAATAATTGATTATTTACCAAAAAAAATAAAATTGAAAATACTTTACACTGTAGACAAAGGAGGTTTTAAAAATGACAAATAAAATTTTTCTATTCAATAGGACACAAAAAAACAGTGTGACCTTATTGCCTGGGAAATATGGAAGACCTATAACTTATTTGTTTAATAAGATCATTCATTACATAGAAATGAGTGTTTCAGAAACAATTATGTATATTCGAGCGAAACACATGAAAAACATTGAAAATTTTCTTGAAACTAAGGAACCTTTTCCAGTGAATGTTAGTTATAATATAATAGGGGAAGGTCAAGTATTCGTAGACGAAGCGGTTGATTATTGGCATAGAGAAAAAGCGAGTTTAATTGATTCAATAGATGATTTGCAAAATGACTATGATAAGTTCTATAGTTTAAACGAGACAAATTTAATATGAAGATGAATTCGATGCGAGATGTGCGAAATGTCGCTAAGAGGGATCGACCACGAGAAAGGCTGCAGCAATTTGGTGCCGTATCTTTGTCCAATCAAGAATTATTAGCTATTATTTTAGGGTCAGGTACAAAGGAAGAGTCGGTATTGGATATATCGATGAAACTTTTACAGCACTTTGATACGCTCGATAATTTGAAACAAGCGACAAGTGAGGAACTACAGTTTATAAAAGGGATTGGTAAGGTAAAAGCGACTACACTGCTAGCGATTTTTGAGCTAGGTAAACGCCTGCACTTGCCAAACAGCTTAGACAAGGTCGTTGTTAAGTACCCGACGGATGCAGCAGATTTTTTAATGCCGCATATGTCATCACTCATGCAGGAACATTTTGTTGTCGTGTTTTTAAATGTTAAAAATGAAATTATTCATAAACAAACCATTTTTATCGGCAGCTTAAATGTTAGCATCGTTCATCCTCGCGAAATTTTTCGTGAAGCAGTTAAAAGATCAGCTGCGTCAATAATATGTGCACATAATCATCCTTCGGGTAATCCAACGCCAAGCCCGGAAGATATAGCGGTAACAAAGAGAATAGCGGAAGCCGGAATGATAATAGGCATCGACTTGTTGGACCATTTAATCATCGGTGATTATACCTATTTAAGCATGAAAGCGAAAGGGTTCTTCTAGGACTGTGATTTTTCAACTTTATCTAGTATAATAAAAGGTATGATTTAATGACAGCTTGTTGAGCAAACGGCTAAAGAAAGGAAGAAGTTATAGTGTTTGGATTAGGTGGGAAAGATGTCGGTATTGACCTCGGCACAGCAAATACATTGGTATTTATTAAAGGTAAGGGTATTGTTTTACGTGAACCATCGGTAGTAGCTAAAAATACACAAACGAATATGACTGTGGCAGTAGGTAATGAAGCGAAGAATATGATTGGTCGTACACCAGGTTCAATCGTGGCTATTCGTCCAATGAAAGATGGCGTAATCGCTGATTTCGATATTACAACAACGATGATTAAACATTATTTACAAAATGCATTAAAATCAGCAGGTGGTTCTTTCAAAAAACCTAATGTTATGATTTGTGTGCCATACGGTATTACTTCGGTTGAACAACGTGCAGTTATTGACGCGGCTAAACAAGCAGGCGCTCGAGAAGCATTCACTATTGAAGAACCTTTTGCAGCAGCTATTGGCTCGAACTTACCCGTTTGGGAACCAACAGGCAGCATGGTAGTCGATATCGGTGGTGGTACAACTGAAGTAGCAGTTATTTCGCTTGGCGGAATCGTAACAAGTGAATCAGTGCGTGTTGCAGGTGATGCAATGGACCAAGCGATTACAGCATACATCCGCAAAATCTATAACCTTACAATCGGTGAGCGTACTGCTGAAGCGATTAAAATGGAGATTGGCTCTGCAAGTAGCTCTGAAAGCGAAGAAGAAAAAATGGAAATCCGTGGTCGTGATTTAGTGACAGGTTTACCAAAAACAATTGAAATTTCTTCAATTGAAATTGCGGATGCATTAAAAGAATCCATCGCGGCAATTATTGACGGCGTGAAAAAAACGTTGGAAAAAACACCGCCAGAACTATCGGCAGATGTTATGGAGCGTGGAATCGTATTAACTGGTGGCGGAGCATTGCTGAAAAACTTAGATAAAGTCATTAGCAACGAAACGAATATGCCAGTATTTATTGCAGAATCACCTTTAGATTGCGTAGCTATTGGAACGGGTATGGCTCTTGATAACCTGGAGACAATTAGACGTCATCAAACAATCTAAGGAGGGAATTAAACAATGCCACATTTTCTGTCGAATAAACGATTATTAATGCTTCTTGTCGGCGTCATTTTGTTAGTGGCATTGATCAGTTATACCTTAAGCGATCGTAAAAAGGTATCATTCCCTGAACAAATCATAAAAGATACAGTCGGCCTAGGACAATCATTTGTCGCGAAGCCGGCTGGTTATGTTACAGGGCTTATAAATAATGTGGACGAATTGATCAACACGTATGAAGAAAACAAACGTTTGAAATCACGTTTAGAAGAGTTCGGTACATTACAAGCACAGGTTTATGAGTTGGATTCAGAGAATAAAGACCTTCAAAAACTTTTGGATAAAAAATCTGATTTACGTTCATATGACCCTATACAAGCAGATGTTATCGCTCGAAACCCAGATCAATGGGAAGAAAAGCTTATTTTAAATGTAGGCTCTAAAGCTGGCGTTAAAGTGAATATGGCTGTATTAACGACTGAGGGGCTTGTAGGTAAAGTTATTCAAGCGACGCCATATACATCAGAAGTCGAGTTACTATCAACCAACAATACAAACTACCGAGTATCGGCGACGATTTCAAGCAAAGGGAAGCAAGCGCGAGGACTTATCGAAGGTTATGATGCTAAACGTGGAGAATTGATGCTGAAAAGAATTGATTCGAAATTAAAGGTCAAAAAAGGAGATAAGGTTACTACTTCCGGTTTAGGGGGTATATTCCCTAAAGGTGTGTTAATTGGTGAGGTCACTAAAGTAACGACAGATGATTTTGGACTAACAAAATTAGCGTATATTAAACCGGCAGCTTCATTCCAAATGCTTGATCACGTCGTAATTGCGAAGCGTCAAGCTGTCCAAGTGGATGGTTCTGATGGAGATTCAACGAATAAAGATTTATCGAATCAAGGAGATGACAAGTAATGGCTAGACTTCTTATTCCAGCTGTTGCAATTGCGCTCTTCTTTCTAGAAACCGAGTTTTCTTTATTTTCTCCGATTGAATTTTCAGGTGAAAATTATTACCTTGTACCACGCTTTCTTATTTTATATTTGATATTTCTTTCAATCTATTATGATCGTAAGAAAGCCATGTGGTATGGACTAGCATTTGGTGTGTTAAATGATATTGTGTATATTGACATTATCGGTCTTTATACATTCTTATATCCCTTTATTTGTTTTATTGCTGGTTCTACAGTAAAATATATACATCAACATCTTGTTGTAACGACTACTTTGTCTTTACTACTAGTGGCTCTTTTGGAAATTCTTTTACACCAATTTTTCTTTCTCATCGGCTATACTGACATTGGTTTTGCAGAATTCTTGAATCAACGCTTAGTCCCTACTATGATTGCAAATTCAATTTATTTGATTATGCTCGGTTGGACGTTTAAGTATCTTTTAGAGGCAAGAGTTTTAGAAAAGGCAAATCAGTCCATACTATAGAGGAAATGTGAGGTGGTTTTTTTGACGACGAAGCAGCTTGTCTACATGAAAGGAACTAAAGAAGGTCTTGTTCTAATGTTAGACGATCAGTGTGGCTATTCAGAACTGGTTAGTGCATTAAAAGGGAAGCTCATGGAAGACCGTTTTGATGAGCAAATAGAAGTGCAGATTTCAACAGGAAATCGTTTCTGTGATGGTGAACAGATGAAAGAACTACTGAATGTTGTGCAAGAATCACTTCACGTAAGAGTTTCTAAAGTGAAGAGTGATGTTATTACAATTGAAGAATCAAATCAACGTATATTGGAAAGTCAGTCTTCTACATATGTTGGCATCGTTCGTTCTGGTCAAAAAATAAAATCAGAAGGTGACCTTGTCGTTATTGGTGATGTGAATCCTAACGCGAGAGTTGAAGCGGGTGGCAGTATTTTTGTGTTGGGACGATTAAAAGGCATAGCTCATGCAGGTGTAAACGGTAACCGAGATACAGTAATTGGGGCGTCGTGGTTAGAAGCGACCCATCTAATGATTGCTGACGTTATGGAAATCATGACGAATGAAAAGAAGGAATTATCGGAAACACCTGAGATGGAATGTGCATATCTTCTGGCAGATGGTAATATTGCGATTAAACGACTTCAGGAATTACGCGTAATACGACCGAATTTGTCGACGTTTAAGGGAGGAAGCTAATGTGGGAGAAGCTATTGTAATTACTTCCGGTAAAGGTGGAGTTGGCAAAACAACTACTACCGCCAATCTAGGTACTGCATTGGCGTTACAGGGAAAAAGAGTATGTTTAATCGATACGGATATTGGATTAAGAAATTTAGATGTTATTTTAGGTTTAGAAAATCGTATTATATACGATTTAGTTGACACGGTAGAAGGGCGTTGCAAAGTTCATCAAGCGCTTGTAAAAGACAAGCGTTTTGAAGATTTGTTATTCCTTTTGCCGGCGGCACAAACAGCGGATAAACACGCGGTTAATCCGCAACAAATGAAAGAGCTTGTTACGGGATTAAAACAACAATTTGATTATGTGTTAATTGATTGTCCAGCGGGTATTGAGCAAGGATATCGCAATGCGGTAGCTGGAGCAGACCGTGCCATCGTCGTTACGACTCCTGAAATATCAGCAGTACGTGATGCGGATCGTATTATCGGTTTATTGGAGCAAGAAGAGATGGAAGCACCTAAGCTCATTATTAACCGTATACGCCCACATCTTATGTCTCGTGGAGAAACGATGGATGTTAACGAAATCACAACACATTTATCGCTTGATTTAATCGGAATTATTCCAGATGATGATCGTGTCATTACGTCGTCAAATAAAGGCGAACCAATCGTTATGGAGCCAGATACACAGGCTGCCAAAGCGTATCGTAATATTGTTCGCCGCGTCATGGGTGAATCTGTTCCTTTAATGTCTCTAGATAGAGAGAAACAGGGCGTATTTGCTAAATTTAAAGCATTGTTTGCTAAATAATTAATTGTTTATATTGAAAGTGATGATTCGAAATGCCTGTCATTTCACATCATCACTTTTTTTGTATACCTCAAAAGACAGTCTGTTGGCCTTGTAAGCCTTGATACATGGTGCTAGTGTTAAGGTGGCATGTAACGATCAACTTATTAAAGAATGGTATTATCATCACGCTAGCTGGCAAGCGTAGGTTTGTTCTAGGGGAGTCATCTTTCTGATGCAAAGGGAAATGGATAGCTAGTAGATAAAATCATTAAAAAAGTTGAAGAGCATAGCAATTTTTTTCTAATATAGTAATAGCTATTGACTGATGATTTTCTATATGGTATTATTTCATATGTTATGTAGCACCCGTGCTACAACCGCTCTTAACGAGGTACATAAAGAATTTACAGCAATGTAAATCACCTATGAAGGCGAGTCTGAGTTTATAAGGAGGTGCAGTTATGTACGCAATTATTGAAACTGGTGGTAAACAAATCAAAGTTGAAGCAGGCCAAGAAATCTACGTTGAAAAAATCAACGCTGAAGACGGTGAAGTGGTAACTTTTGATAAAGTTC
This sequence comes from Kurthia sibirica, assembly GCF_003143975.1. GTDB lineage: Bacteria > Bacillota > Bacilli > Bacillales_A > Planococcaceae > Kurthia > Kurthia sibirica. The sequence continues at coordinate 16,706 of NZ_QFVR01000023.1, forward strand.
TATTTGTTGGTGGCGAAAACGTTAAAGTTGGAGCTCCTTTAGTAGCTGGAGCAACAGTTACAGCTAAAGTTGAAAAACACGGTCGCGCTAAAAAAATCGTAGTTTTCAAACTTAAAGCTAAAAAGAACTATCGTCGTAAACAAGGTCACAGACAACCATACACTAAACTTGTTGTTGAAGCGATCAACGCTTAATAACTATGAGGTGAAAAATTATGATTACAATCGAAATTCATAGTAATGATGCTCGTGAGTCATATGGTTTTGAGATCTCAGGACACGCCTATTCAGGTGAGCATGGTCATGATTTAGTTTGCGCTGGTGCATCTGCAATTGCCTTTGGTGCTGTAAATGCAATCGGTGAAGTAGCAAAAATCATTCCAGGTATCGAGCAGGGGGAAGAAGGCGGATTTTTATCTGTCATTATTGACCCTACCGATGTAAGTTCTGATCAAAACGTAAAACTGCAAATAATCCTTCGCACTATGACTACCCAGTTTTATACGATGGTAGCTAGTTATGGAGATTTTATCGAATTAAAATATAAAATGGTCTAGGAGGTGCAACATATGTTATTAAAATTAGACTTACAATTCTTCTCTTCTAAAAAGGGTGTTGGTTCTACTAAAAACGGACGTGACTCTGAGTCAAAACGTTTAGGAGCTAAACGTGCTGATGGTCAATACGTTTCAGGTGGTTCAATTTTATACCGTCAACGCGGTACTAAAATTTACCCAGGTGAAAACGTTGGTCGCGGTGGCGATGATACTCTTTTCGCTAAAGTAGACGGCGTAGTTAAATTCGAACGCTTCGGTCGCGATAAAAAGAAAGTTAGCGTGTACCCTGTAGCAAAAGAAGCTTAATTTTACAAATTAAGGACTGCAGCTTTGCAGTCCTTTTTTCGCGTTAAAAATCGGTATTTGCTCCTGTTAGCAAATACCGAATTTTTTTTCTAATTACGAGAATTTTAGCAGAAAAATTGGTATACTAGCTACAAGAACATTTCGTCAAAGGAGTGTGTACTTGTGACAGATCAGCCACTAACAGTGAATGAGGTTTTAAGACATATGAACCATGACTTCTTGAACCACCTACAATTGATAAAGATGAACTTAGCTTTAGAGAATGTAGAGCGTGCAAATGAAGTTTTAATGAATATAGCTCAAAACTGCAATAGATTTTTCGTAATCAATAGTTTACATGCCGAAAGACTTGTTGAATGGCTGCATACATGTGAGTGGCGATTTCCTGCGATAAATATGACGATTGACTGTGCAATTACAGATGCACTGCCAGCTAAATGGGATCATGTCATTCGGGATTATTTAGAAACAACGTTACAACATATTGCGAACTATATTGATGCAATAGTAGAACAAAACTGTCAAATTAATATCATTTCAACAAAGGATTATTTTGAGCTGAATGTTGAAATAAAAGGTCGATGGACTGCCGATTATAAGCAAATCCCCATCGATTCAAATGAGCTTGTAGCAGAAGTTGAAAGCTACAGCCATTCTCTTTGGCGCTATAGTGTCTTAGGAAGTAAGGAGGTAATTTATTAATGTTTGTCGATCACGTTAAGATTTATGTAAAAGGTGGAGACGGTGGAGATGGTATGGTGGCCTTCCGTCGTGAGAAATTTGTACCAAATGGTGGACCAGCCGGTGGTGATGGTGGTAATGGTGGAGATCTAATTTTTAAAGTAGATGAAGGTCTACGTACATTAATGGATTTCCGTTTCAAACGTCATTTTAAAGCTATCCCGGGTGAAAATGGTATGAGTAAAGGTGCTCATGGTCGTGGTTCTAAGCCATCAGTCGTGTCAGTGCCACCAGGTACTGTTGTTACAGATGAAGAAACGGGTCGCGTAATTGCTGATCTAGTTGAACATGGTCAAGAAGCAGTTGTTGCTCGTGGTGGTCGTGGTGGTCGTGGTAATATCAAATTTGCTACACCATCAAACCCAGCGCCAGAATTATCTGAAAAAGGCGAGCCAGGACAAGAACTTAATGTTATATTAGAGTTAAAGGTATTAGCAGACGTTGGTTTAGTAGGCTTCCCGAGTGTTGGTAAGTCGACTTTATTATCGGTAGTATCTTCTGCAAAACCAAAAATTGGTGCCTATCACTTTACGACAATTGTTCCTAATTTAGGAATGGTTCAAGTAGGCGAAGGGCAATCATTTGCTATGGCTGATTTACCAGGATTAATTGAAGGGGCATCAGAAGGTGTTGGCTTAGGTCATCAGTTCTTACGACATATCGAAAGAACGCGTGTAATCGTTCATATTGTAGACATGTCTGCAAGTGAAGGCCGTAAACCTTATGATGACTATGTAACAATTAACAAAGAATTAGAACAATATAATATGCGTTTAACTGAGCGACCACAGCTAATTGTTGCGAATAAAATGGATATGCCTGAGTCTGAAGAAAACTTGATTGAGTTTAAAAAACACTTCGATGACGATGTGAAAATCTTCTCGACTTCTGCTGTTTCTCGTCAAGGTTTACAAGAGTTACTTTATTCAATCGTCGATTTATTAGATGTTACGCCAGAATTCTTATTAAATGATGATGAAGAAGATGCATCTGATGCGACTGTCATGTACAAACATGAAATCAAGGGCGCAGATTTCATCGTTACACGCGATGAAGATGGTGCATTCGTATTGAGCGGTGATACGATCGAACGTCTATTCAAAATGACTGACTTTAGTCGTGAAGAATCAATTCGTCGTTTCGCACGTCAAATGCGTGGTATGGGCGTTGATGAAGCACTTAGAGAAAATGGTGCTGAAAACGGAGACACAGTTCGTTTACTTAAATTCGAATTTGAATTTGTAGAGTAACGATTCAGGGGGGAAAAAGATGAAAAAAATAGCAGATCAACGGTATTACTTAGTTCGCGAAGATGTTTTAACAGATGCTATGCATAAAACACTTGAGGCAAAGCAACTGCTACAATCAGGCACAGTTTCTTCAATTTGGGATGCTGTGAAACAGGTTGATTTATCTAGGAGTGCGTTTTATAAGTATCGCGATGCTGTTTTCCCCTTTCATTCAATTGTTCAAGAACGTATCTTAACTGTGTTCTTACAATTGGAGGATCGTAAAGGAACTTTGGCGAGATTGTTATCAACTGTTACAGATACTCATTGTAATGTGTTGACAATTCATCAAACCATCCCTATTCAAGGTAGAGCTAACGTAACACTTTCTTTAGATGTCACGGCGATGGATGTAGATCTTGAAGATCTTATTCATAGTCTAAAAAAACTTGATTTTGTTGAATCAGCTGAGGTTATTAGTTCAGGAGCGCTTTAGGGGGCTTTTTGAATTGACTAAAGAGTGGGAAAATCGTGTGGCCTTTTTAGGTCCAAAAGGGACATTCACTGAATTGGCGACAAAGGAATTATTCCCAAACGATTGGGTAATTCCATATAGAACGATACCAGAATGTATAGAAGCAGTTAATTCGGGGCAGGTAGATATAGCTGTCGTACCGGTAGAAAATGCGTTAGAGGGCTCTGTACCACTAACAATTGATTACTTGTTTCACGAGTCAAATCTCTATATTTTGGCTGAAGTTCTTTCACCAATTGAGCAGCATTTAATGGTGCATAAAGACCATGTGGAGCAATGGGAAGAGATTAATAATATCTATTCGCACCCTCATGCATTAGCGCAATGCCATAAATTTTTACATTACCGCTTTAAATCTGTACCATTAAATCAAACAACTTCAACGGCAGCTGCCGCACAATTTGTGTCAGAGCACCCTGAGGAAAAAATTGCAGCGATTGCTAATACCGCAGCCGCAGCGCAGTATGATTTGAAAATTGTAGAAGATAATATTCATGATTTTCACTTTAATCATACGCGTTTCTTCGTCCTATCAAAACGCAATGATCGTATCGAAAGAGAAGATCATCTAGATAGCTTAAAAACGACTTTAATGATTAAATTGCCAAGCGATCGTTCTGGTTCTTTACATCAAGTGTTATCCGTTTTTGCTTGGCGCCAAATTAATATGAGTAAAATAGAATCAAGGCCGTTAAAAACTGGACTTGGCGATTATTTTTTCATTGTTGATTTATTAGAAGACGAGAATGCACCATTGATGCAGGGCGCAATGGAGGAGCTTCGTGCTCTAGGCTGTTCTGTCAAATCTTTAGGTAGTTATTTTACGTATAAGCAAAAAACTGCACACTAAATCGAAAAATATCTATAGAGAATGCTCTTAGTAAAGAGTATATAATCTATAGATATTTTTTTCGCTATTTGAGGCAAATGATAGATTGTAGGTTCTATTATATAGGTTGAGGTTTTAAAAAAAATTCATGTTTTAGACTTTTAGAAATAGCGATTGCTTTCCGCCACAGGTAGCGCACTATTTATTTCCACTTGTTTTTTGGTAGGAGTTCGCGCTATCTCATTCACGATGAGTAGGCAAAAGAAAGGCATAAAAAAGCACCTCCAAAGAATAGTCGGTATCTATATCCAAATTCTTTGAAGATGCTTTTTTGTTTTGTTTAACCTAAAGGGGTAGCCCCAACATACATGAACATTTTTCATGATTTTCCTTTTAGCATAACAGTCTATGACAACAATAAATTAAGCATGAATTATGTTAGCTCAGCTTACACGATAGAAATCGTTCTTTTAAAGTGAATATTATTCGTTTATAGACAATAGATAGCCTTTTTTGCTCAATTGTTCAACGGCTTGATCGAGCTTTTCCTCTGAGTCTGCCGAAATGACATGCAAATGCGCACCTTCCGTTAAATCCATGAGGAAATTAGAGTCTGTCTCTTTAATTTTTTGGATAAATTGCTGGACATCATAGCGACTTGATACCATGATTGAAGCTGTTAAATAGCCATAAACAGGGTGGACAATCGTAACGTTTTTAACCGTTACACCTGCATCTACTAATATATTGAGTTCATCCTCTGCCTGAGCAGTCGTGTGATAACTAGCAATTTCACGTTCAAATATTGTTGTATCCGCATTTGATGATAGATATAAGTAGCCTTGACTCGTTGCAATAATTGGCTCGTTTTTCGCTTTTAACAAAGCCATATCGTTGACGATGACCTGTCTCGATACATTGGACCGTTTGGCTAATTCTGTGCCAGTTATTGCTTTGCCTTCTTGTCGCAATAATTCTAAAATATAATTGCGGCGTTCATCACCTAATAATTTTTTCATTTTCCACCTCTACGTAAAACCTTGATAGACACTTACTCCATTTTACCATGAAAATTCATAAACCGTAGGAAAATACATAGCTGAAGAAACATTTAGCTCAAAATAAATAGGCGATTATGGTATGATAAAAAGGATATGGGAATATGTGTTTGTTTTTAGGGTATTCTTAAAATATGATATAATCACAAAGCTGTTATAAAAGGAGAAATGTATATGTACGATTACATAAAAGGACCCATTACGCGTATTACACCAGAGTATATTGTCATCGAAGTTCAAGGTATTGGTTGGCAATTGAATACGCCAAATCCATATGTTTTTTCGATTGGTTCAGAAGATGTTCAAGTCTTTACTCATCTTAATGTACGTGAAGATGCACAGAATCTTGTTGCCTTCAAATCGTTGGAACAACGCGAGCTTTTCAGAAAATTAATACAGGTATCGGGCATTGGACCTAAGGGTGCTTTAGCCATTTTAGCAAGTGGTAATCCAAGTCATGTCATTGCGGCAATTGAGCAAGAAGATGAACTATTCCTCGTGAAATTTCCAGGTGTTGGGAAGAAAACAGCGCGTCAGATGATATTAGATTTAAAAGGGAAATTGGATATGCTTATGGAAAATATGGACTTGCCAAGTGCGGAGGATGAATTGCCACTATTTGGTGTTAATCCGCATAAACATGAGCTGGAAGAAGCTATTTTGGCGTTACAAGCGCTTGGTTATTCTGAACGAGAACTCATCAAGGTTAAAAAGCAATTGGCTGACAATGATCAGCTGACTAGCACAGAGGCCTATATGAAAGAAGCGTTAAAAATATTATTAAAACAACAATAGGAGGTGTGTCTTATGGAGGATCGTGTAGTATCGAGTGAATCGACGGACTTCGATGAGCAAATAGAACTTTCACTTAGACCACAAACCTTGGATACGTACATCGGGCAAAATAAGGTAAAGGATAATCTGAAAATCTTTATCGAAGCAGCTAAAATGCGTGAAGAATCCTTAGACCATGTATTGTTATATGGCCCGCCAGGATTAGGTAAAACGACGTTAGCTACCGTCATTGCGAATGAGATGGCTGTTCATATTAAAATGACAAGTGGACCAGCAATCGAACGACCTGGTGATTTGGCTGCTATTTTAAGTTCATTGGAGCCAGGAGATGTTTTATTCATCGATGAAATTCATCGACTACCACGGGCAATTGAAGAGGTACTCTACCCAGCAATGGAGGATTATTGCTTGGATATTGTCGTAGGAAAAGGACCGACAGCACGTTCAATACGCTTGGATTTACCACCTTTTACATTAGTTGGTGCAACAACGAGATCGGGTGCATTATCAGCACCACTTCGCGACCGTTTTGGTGTATTATTAAGATTGGACTATTATGATGAAGAAGCATTAGCAGAAATTGTTGAACGCAGTGCAGAATTATTTCAAGTGGCCATTCATCAACAGGGTGCGATTGAACTTGCAAGACGCTCTCGTGGTACACCTCGTATTGCCAATCGTCTATTAAAGCGCGTGCGTGACTATGCGCAAGTAATCGGAGATGGTCATATTACGCTACCATTGTGTCAAACGGCTTTAGAGTTACTACAGGTTGACCCTTTAGGTTTGGATCATATTGACCGTAAATTAGTCGAGAATATGATTGAACGCTTTAGAGGTGGTCCTGTGGGCTTAGACACGATATCAGCGAGCATCGGTGAAGAATCGATGACAATCGAAGATGTCTATGAACCCTATTTAATGCAAATTGGTTTCATTCAACGTACGCCAAGAGGTAGAATGGTTACGGCGCTTGCTTATGAGCATTTTGGCTATGCATACCCATCAGAAACTTAATACAAAGGAAGTAAAGTCATGAAATTAGAAGATTTTGATTATGAATTACCAGAAGAATTAATTGCACAAATACCTTTAGAAGACCGCACATCAAGTAGATTGATGGTTTTAGATCGCGAAACTGGAGAGGTTTCACATAACCATTTCCGTGATATATTAGGCGAATTTAAAGCGGGGGATTGTTTGATTTTAAACAATACACGCGTCTTACCAGCACGATTAATCGGTGAGAAAAAAGCAACAGGTGGCCATGCAGAAGTATTATTATTAAAACAAACGACTACCGATGAGTGGGAAACATTAGTCAAACCCGCTAAGCGCGTCAAAGTTGGTACGGAATTAACATTTGGAGATGGCTTATTAAAAGCTGTTTGTACAGGTGTACTTGACCATGGTGGTCGTATATTCAAATTTGATTATGAAGGTATTTTCATCGAGATTTTAGAGCAATTAGGCACGATGCCATTGCCTCCATATATTCATGAAAAACTGGAGGATCAAGAGCGCTACCAAACAGTTTACTCTAAAGAACTTGGTTCGGCAGCTGCACCGACAGCAGGCCTTCATTTCACAGAGGAACTATTGGATGCGATTCGTGCGAAAGGTGTAAAAGTAGCTTTTTTAACATTACATGTAGGAATTGGTACATTCCGTCCGGTAAATGTCGAAAATATTGAAGAGCATGATATGCATGCTGAATTCTATCATCTATCTGAAGAAACAGCGCAAATTATTCGTGATACACAAGCATCTGGTGGCAATGTAATTTCAGTCGGGACGACATCGACACGTACATTGGAAACAATTGCAGAACGTCATAACGGTAAGATTGTAGCAGATTCAGGTTGGACTTCAATTTTCATTTATCCAGGATTCGAATATAAAGCAATCGATGGTATGGTGACAAATTTCCACCTACCTAAATCGACTTTAGTCATGATGATTTCAGCGTTAGCATCACGTGATATGATTTTAAATGCTTATAAAATTGCAGTACAAGAAAAATATCGATTTTTCAGCTTCGGCGATGCAATGTTCATTCGTCCGAAAGCTCAGAAAGGAAATTAATACATGTCTCAAGAAGCAATTCGTTATGAATTAATTAAACAAGATAAACAAACAGGAGCACGTCTGGGGATTGTGCATACACCCCATGGTTCATTTGAAACGCCAGCATTTATGCCAGTAGGTACTCAGGCAACCGTCAAGACTGTAGCACCTGAAGAAATCAAAGAGATGGGTGCCGGCATACTATTAAGTAATACGTATCATCTATGGTTGCGTCCGGGGAATGATATTATTAAAGAAGCAGGTGGTCTTCATAAATTTATGAACTGGGATCGCGCAATTTTAACCGACTCAGGTGGCTTCCAAGTGTTCTCTTTAAGTGATATGCGCAAAATTACAGAAGAAGGTGTACATTTCCGCAACCATTTAAATGGTAGTAAAATGTTCCTTAGTCCTGAAAAAGCAATGGAAATTCAAAATGATCTAGGTTCAGATATTATGATGGCATTTGATGAATGTCCACCATTCCCTGCAACATTTGACTATATGAAGGCATCAGTAGAGCGTACTTCTCGTTGGGCAGAACGTTGCCTAGAAGCGCATGCGCGTCCTCAAGATCAAGGATTATTTGGGATTATTCAAGGCGGCGAATTCGAGGAATTACGCAAGCAATCCGCACGAGATTTAGTCTCTTTAGATTTCCCTGGATATGCAATTGGTGGCCTATCAGTAGGTGAACCAAAACCAATTATGAACCGCATGTTGGAATATACAACACCATTAATGCCTGCTGACAAACCACGTTACCTAATGGGCGTAGGTTCACCCGATTCATTAATTGATGGTTCAATTCGTGGAATCGATATGTTTGACTGCGTATTACCTACACGTATCGCACGTAATGGTACATGTATGACGAGTGAAGGTCGCGTCGTTATTAAAAATGCTAAGTTTGCACGTGATTTTGGACCATTAGATCCAAAATGTGGTTGTTACACATGTAAGAACTATTCACGCGCCTATATTCGCCACTTAATTAAAGCAGACGAAACATTTGGTATTCGTTTAACTTCCATTCATAATTTACATTTCTTACAAGATTTAATGCGCAATGTTCGCCAAGCAATTCGCGAAGATCGTTTATTAGATTTCAAAGAAGAGTTTTTTGAAGCATATGGATTCAATAAACCGAATGCAAAAAATTTCTGATTCTTGTATAATAATATAGTAGAGATAGAAGGGGGGATTTCCAAATGAACTTAGATAGTATTACTGGTTTTTTACCAATGATTGTAATCATCGCATTAATGTACTTTATGTTGATTCGACCAGCGTCGAAACAACGTAAAAAAACAGCATCAATGCAAAGTGCTCTTTCACGTGGCAACAAAATCGTTACAATCGGTGGATTGCACGCCACTATTGACGCAATCGACGATAAAACGGCTGTTGTTGTGCTTGAAGATGGTACAAAAATGCGTTTTGAACGCCAAGCAATTGGTCGCGTATTAGAAGATTCTGAAAAAGAAATGTAAATAAAAGCTGCTACAAAAAGTTGTTTCACTTACTTTTTGTGCAGCTTTTTTTCTATAAAAAAACAGATTTAAGAAGAATTTTTAAAAAGAGGTTTAGCGCTTAAAATGCGTAATAGAGCCTTATAAAATAGATAAAAACAAATAGAAATTATATTTTAAAAATAGAATTTTTAAAAAATGGCGAATTTGTGAATGAAATATCAATGCTAAATAAGCGACTTCTTGGAAATAAAAAGCAGTACATATTTTTAATTACGCCTACCATCACTCCAGTATTTTATAATAGAGAAATCGCTTTTCATGCAAAATTATGGAATAATAGAACTAGTAGTATTTTAAGGGGGAGATAGAAGATGGCAGAAAGAAAAAAGCAACCAACTGAAAGACCCCAAAAAATGGCGGATAGTCAACCGAGAAGAAAAATTCCTAAAAAAGATTTATGGATGAGAGGTTTTGGTTATTTTATAATGGCCATTTTAACGATTGGTATGATTGTATGGGTAATAAATGTATTTCTATAATTTCCTATGTAGGAGGAGTTCAAATGATACAGTTCGAATCATTGTATAGGGAAGTATTCGATGTCATCGTTATGAAAAAACAGGATTTGATCAACCAAGGTGTGAAGCAAGTAAGAGAAGCGGATATTTGGCAATATTTCATCGAGAAGAAATGGCAGTATGTACAAACTGAAGATTTACATGTGTATCAGATTGTCAGCGATCTTTTTTCGTTAACACCTGAACAATTTATCTTATATAAAAAACAACAAAAAGATAAAGCTATGACAATGTTAGTCGCATTAGAACATTAAAAAGTAGTTAGTTTACTGATAAAAGAAGAGATTTAACAAATTTTACAAGTATTTCATAGGCGTTCATTTGACAGTATTCTTACAGTGTCTCATAATAAGTCTGATATAGAATGTCAATGACAAATACGACATTATCAATTATAGTAATATTATAATAGGTAAATGGTTGTTTTACCGTATTTAATCAGCATGTAAAATGCTAGAGCGTGTTAATTGGTCAGGGAGGATTTATTCATGAAATTAAAAAGTCGTATTATTGCGTTTTTCATTGTAGTAGCAGTCTTGCTTACAATCATTGGTACGCAATCGAAAAGCGTAGTGAAGGACATCAATCTTGGTTTAGATTTACAAGGTGGATTTGAAGTTCTTTACGAAGTAAAAACATTGGATGGTAAAACACCTACAGAAAAAGATTTACAGGCAACTGTAACGGCTATTCAAGAGCGTGTAAATGTACTCGGCGTAAGTGAGCCAAGTATCCAAATTGAAAATGGTGGGCGTGTTCGCGTTCAACTTGCCGGCGTGAAGGATCAAGAGTCTGCACGTGAATTGTTATCGACACAAGCGAATTTAACATTCCGTGATGTAAACGATAAGGTCTTACTTGATGGTTCTGATTTAAAACAGGGCGGCGCAAAAGATGCCTTCAATTCAGAAAATGGTTCTCCAATCGTTACGTTAACGATGAAGGATGCTCAAAAATTCGGTAAGATTACAAAAGAATTAGCTGACAAAGGCTATCCAAACAATATGTTAGTTATTTGGTTGGATTACAAAAAAGGTGACTCATATAAAAAAGAAGCCGCGATTGAACAAGCTGGTGGCAAGCCAAAATATATGTCAGCAGCAACGGTCAATCAACCAATCACTTCTACAGGTGTAGAAATTTCTGGTAACTTCACAGTAAAAGAAACAAAGGATTTAGCAGGTATTTTAAATGCTGGATCGCTACCTGTTAAATTGAAAGAAGTGTATTCTACTTCAGTTGGCGCACAGTTTGGTCAAGAAGCATTATCTTCAACCGTATTTGCAGCGATTATCGGTGTGCTTGCAATCTTCGTCTTCATGTTACTTGTCTATCGCCTACCAGGTGTAGTAGCAATCATTACATTAACAGTGTTCACATTCATTACACTGTGGATTTTTGAGATGATTAATGCCATTCTTACATTGCCAGGGATTGCGGCACTTGTACTTGGTATTGGTATGGCAGTAGATGCCAATATTCTCATGTACGAGCGGATGAAAGAAGAAATACGCGTTGGTAAGACAGTGAAACAAGCTTTTGTTGAAGGTTCTAAAAACTCATTCTCAGCTATTTTTGATGCTAATATTACCACATTATTAGCAGCGGCTGTATTATTCGTCTTTGGTGTCAGCTCAGTAAAAGGTTTTGCAACCACATTAATTATTAGTATTTTAGTCAGTTTCTTAACAGCTGTATGGGGTGCTCGTGTGCTTCTAGGGTTGTTAGTAAACAGTGGCTATTTAGATAATAAGAAAACATGGTTTGGTGTGAAAAAAGATCGTATCCATGATAGTAGTGAAGGCATTCAAACGCTTGATTTGAAAACGAAATTTGACCGTTTTGATTTTGTACACACACGTAAACGCTTTTTCGCAGCATCAGCAATTTTCATCCTTGCGGGTATGGTTGTTTTAGGTGTTTTTAAATTGAATTTAGGAATTGATTTCTCAAGTGGATCTCGTGTTCAAATTCAATCTGAACAAAAATTAACGACCGAAAAAGTAAGCGAATTTTTAGAGACAATTGATTATCCAGCAACAGATATCGTAATCGGTGGTGATAAATCTGATCATGCTGTTATTCGCTACGATAAAGATTTCAATAAGGATGATGTGAAAATTATCAATAATGCGGCTGAAAAAGAATTTGGTCATAAGGCATCGATCAGTTCTGTATCTCCAGCAGTAGGGAAAGAAATTGCGAAGAATGCAGTTATGGCATTAGCGATAGCAGCACTTGGTATTATTATCTATGTAGCGATTCGTTTTGAATGGAGAATGGGTGTAGGGGCTATCGTGTCGCTATTACATGATGTATTCTTTATGGTTGCGTTATTTAGCTTATTCCGTTTAGAAGTGGATATGACCTTTATAGCAGCTGTTCTGACAGTTGTCGGTTACTCTATTAATGATACCATCGTGACTTTTGACCGGATACGAGAAAACTTGCATCGTGTCAAAATTATTAATACAGCTGAAGAATTAGCTCATATTGTCAATAAATCATTAAGACAAACACTAGGTCGATCGGTGAATACAGTTCTGACAGTAATCGTAGTTGTAGTGGCATTATTATTATTTGGTGCACCATCTATTACGAACTTCTCAATTGCACTGCTCATCGGTTTAATTACAGGTATGTATTCTTCTATCTATATCGCTGCACAAATTTGGTATGTACTTAAAGTACGCCAAATGAAGAAAAAAGGCGGTAAAGTAAATGTTGAGAAGAAAAAACGTGAATGGGGTTCAGATGAACCAATGGTTTAACATCATTCACAATAGGTAATACTAAACCAATCTAACTTTATGTTAGATTGGTTTTTTTGTTATATGTCATTATTTTGTATCAAATTTGACTTCAAATCGACATCTAAATAAAATAATATTTAGTAGGTAAAATGATATGATAATATATAGGTAAATTTAATTAGTAATCGAAAGAAGGAACAGGTAAATGGGATATAGAAAATGGGGTATGGCGGTAGTTCTATCAATGGTTATAGTAGCGAGCACATCATTTACGGTTGAAGCAGCAAAGGCTGATAAAGATGTTATAGTTTTTTATAAAAATGAAGTAGGAAAAAAATTAGCTACTTCACAAGCGCAGTCTAGTGTAAAAAACCTAGCACAACTAGATGCTGTAGCAAGTAACTATTCAACAGTAGCACTCGAACGTCTGAAAGCATCAAAAAATATTGATGTCGTGTATCAAGGTAAGGCAAAACTTCACGCAATGAGCACGCTCAATCCCTTTCCGGCACTCCTGTCGAAAGTACCTTTATGGAACATAAAAATGATTAATGTACAAGAAGCATGGAAACAGGGTTATACAGGGAAAAATGTGAAAATTGGCATTATCGATTCTGAAATTTCTGCACGTTCAGAATTGAAAATTGTAGGTGGGAAATCATTTATTTCAAGCGATGGTGTGAAAGATTATGCCGATCATGGCACTTTTGTGGCAGGTATTATTAATGCCAAACCGGCATCAAATTCCAATGTTATGGGGATTGCACCTAGTGCAGAACTCTACAGTTTAAGCGTCTTAGAAACAGATGGAGCAAGCATTGAGTATATTGTGGCAGCTTTAAATTATGCAATTGAACAAAAATTAGATGTTTTGAATATATCTTTAGGTATTACGGAAAAAGACCTATTGGAAGATGGTAGTTCTTTAGAAAATAATCCATTAACAATCGCGATAAAAAAAGCACAGGAAGCAGGTATTACAATTGTAGCGGCAACAGGGAATAATGGCAGTAAATTAGTAGATTTACCAGCAGCTTATGATGGTGTAATTGCCGTTGGTTCGGTGGATGAAGATAAAAGTTTATCTGCATTTTCAAATTATGGTTTAAAAGACGCGGTAGTAGCACCAGGTCGTTCGATTGAATCACTGAATTATTTAGGTGGCTTTAAAACCAATTCGGGTACATCATTTTCTACGCCACATGTAGTAGGTATGTTAGCAATCCTCAAAGAACAATTCCCATTAGAGAACAGTCTGCAACTTCAGCAGCGATTAAAAAAAATGACGCACTCATTAGGTGACTCATTTTTCTTTGGCAATGGATTGATTTATTATCCGAAAGGTGGTCAATTTGAATCGCAACTAATAGAAAATCCGCAATCCAAACCAGATGTAATAGAGGTTGAACCAAAGCCGCCTGTCATTAAACCATCTGTTCCAGTGCGAAAATTGAGTCCTGCTGAAAAATTTGTTAAGAACAATAAAACAAAAATCACGGCTATTATAAAAAAAATGAATGCTAAGAAAACTGTGAAATTTAATACAGAATTTGCGCCGCTTTATACGGTTTATAAAGAGTTGACAACAAAACAACAAGCAACTATTCAAAAGTACCGAAAAAATCATGGTGTGACAGTCATTTCTTCTACAACTAAATCTGCGAGAATAAAAGCAACGAACTTAACATCCATTCAGTCGAAAAAAACATCAACAATCACCTTTTCAACAGCAATCAAAGCATCTTCGATTAAAAAAAGTAACTTTACTGCAAATCATGTAGGGAAACAATCAATGGATTTTTCATTTGAACCATCAAAAAATGGGAAAAGTGTGAAAATGAAAACAAAGAAAAAATTAGTGAAGGGTTCTTATGTTATTTATATTGATACTGCAAAGTTCCGGACTACAAAAAATAAAGCGGTAAAACCCTATGTAATTAAATACACTGTGAAATAACCTGACAAGCTCAAATGATCTTATTCAATTTGAGCTTGTGTTTTTTTAAAACATACTTTACAATAAATAGGTATAACGACATGTTCATGAAATGGGTATATATAATTATTTATCGAAGGTGGGTAATGACTTATGAATTACAAAAAAATACTTTACAGCTGTATGCTACTATTTATATTTTTATTCATAAATCAGCAATCAGCCAGTGCCCAACAAGCGACAATTATGTACAGTAATGAAAATGGGAAAAAATTAGCACAGGCAGAAGCAAGTGATATTAAACAACAATTGGTAGAAATCGACAGTTTTATTGGCGATTTTTCACAATCCGCTATAAAAAAATTAAAAGCATCAAAAGATATTGCAGTCGTTCATACAGGTGGTTATACACTGAAAATGTCGAATGCCACAACTAATATGTCAGATTTAGTAGCTGTAAAACCAGCTTGGAACAATAAAATGATCAATGTTCAAGAAGCATGGAAACAAGGGTATACAGGTAAAAATATTAAAATTGGTATTATTGATACACCGATTGCAGCCATTCCAGGTATTAAGCTTAGTGCAGAAAAATTCTTTATATCAAAAACATATCCTGCGAAAGCAACAGCACATGGGACTTTTATAGCGAGTATTATTAATGCACAAACAACAGCAAAGAAAAGTATTAGCGGCATTGCTCCAGCAGCAAAATTATATAGTATTAGTGTCATAAATGATCGAGGCGCAGATTTAAATAATGTAATTGCTGGCATAAATTACGCTATTAAGAAAAAATTAGCAATTATTAATTTATCGATTGGTATTAGTAAAGAAGATTTACTCGGTGCCAATGAAACAATTACAAAAAATCCATTGGCTATTGCGATAAAAAAAGCACAAAAGGCGGGTATTCTTGTCGTAGCAGCGAGCGGTAACTATGGTTATGGAGTAGATTATCCAGCTGCCTTCAAAGATGTAATTGCAGTAGGGGCGGTAGAAGCAAATAAAACCATCTCTTACTTCTCCAATATGGGACCTGAGGTAACGGTATTAGCGCCAGGAGAAAATATTAAATCTTATAGTTATACGGGTAAAATTATTGGAGGTTCAGGTACTTCTTTTGCTACACCACATGTAGTAGGGATGCTTGCTATTTTAAAAGAGCAGTTTCCAAAGGATAGCAATGCTCAACTAACGAAACGTTTAAAGCTTATGACATTGCCTATTAAAGCACCAAATTCAACGTATGCGAAGAATATGGGCATCATCCATTACCCACAAGCTGGGAATTTCACCAGCCTGGAAAAAATGGCTAAAGACAAAGCATATATAACAAAAAATAAAAAGGAAATCACAATTGTTATTAGTAAAATGCGGGCAGGGAAAAAAGTTAATTATACAAAAGAATACAAACCATTACAAAAAGTATACAATGCCCTCAGTACATCACAAAAAACAACGATCAAAACATACAGAAAAAAATATGGCTATTAAATTGGCTGAAATAATCTTCTATAAGTAGGGAATTTGGATAAAACTCATATTCTTCTTATAGGGGATTTTTATTTTACTACCAATCGGTATCTGCTTCTTGCTGATCTATAGTAGCATTATGGACATACTTGGCAATATCTCGCTTGTTAAGATGGATTTTGCATCTGTCAAGACACCGAATGCAATGATGTCCTTTTACATAAAAAATAAAAAGTAGGGAAAAAATTGACGATAATCTTTAGTATATTTATATTTTCCTTTGGTTTAGTGCTTGGTTCTTTTTACAATGTAGTTGGCAGTCGCCTGCCTAAAGGTGAATCGATTATGTCGCCGCCTTCGCATTGTGAAAATTGTCATCATCAGTTGAGTGCGTGGGAGTTGATACCGGTAATTAGCTATATTTTCTTATGCGGTGCATGCCGTAAGTGCAAAAGAAAATATGGTGTATTCCATCCCATCATGGAATTGTTAACAGCGGTGTTATTTGTCATAGCTTATTTATGTTTTGATTTTTCGACTGAACTGCTGATTGCTTGGTTATTCATTTCATTATTTACTATTATTGTAGTATCAGATATTTGCTATATGATTATCCAAGATAAAATTTTAGTAGCATTTGGGATTCCACTGACATTCTTACGCGTTCTTACACCGCTTGAGCCCTGGTGGGATATGCTAGTTGGTGGTCTATTTGGTTTTGGTTTATTTTTACTCATCGCTATTATGTCAAAAGGTGGTATGGGTGGTGGCGATATTAAATTGTATTTGATTATTGGGCTCGTTCTCGGTTTTAAATTAACGTTCATATCAATCATATTGGCAGCGTTTATTGGTTTATTCGTCGCAATTGTAACACGCACTAAAAAAGGACAACCTCTTCCATTTGCTCCATCCATTGCAGTCGGTAGTTTACTCAGCTATTTTTATGGTTCCGAGCTCTTTAATCTATATTTGCGATTATTACTATAATGGTTATATTTTTTCAAGCATAGGGTACATCTAATAAAGACAGTAAATGGACTAGGAGGGATATGATGAAAGCGCAGTGGTGGTTACTAATTGGACTTATATTTGCTATTATCGTCGCAATATTTGCAGTCGTGAATGACAAGAAAGTACCCGTTAATTACGTTTTTGGTGAGGCACAATGGCCACTTGTACTCGTGATCATTGGTGCAGCTTTACTGGGTGCCTTGTTAAGTATTTCCTTTGCAACGTATAAAATACTGAGCAAAAGTCTTGAACTCAAACAAGTGAAAAAAGAATTACATGTCTTGCAACAGAAATTCGCTGAACAAACGACTGAACCGATGAAACCTTTAAAAGAGAAGCCATCGGAGGAACAGTAACATACTAGCTCGCAGACTCTAGTCATCTGCGGGCTTTTTATCGTCTATTATCAGGTGGAAAACTAAGCAAAAAGACTTCAGATTAGTTATACTATAAGCTATAAGGAAGTGACTGATTTGACGACTAAAAGATGGGAAATAACCAATCCAGATGAAACAAAGGTGCAAGCAGTACAACAAGCTCTTGCCATTTCACAAATTGCTGCAAAAATATTAGTAGCAAGAGGGCTTGATACGCCAGAATTAGCTAAAGCATTTTTACATATAGATGAAAATGCCCTTCATGATCCTTTTTTGATGTATGGAATGGAGGCAGCTGTTGAGCGGATTCATAGAGCAGTTGCTGAAAAAGAAAAAATCGTCGTTTATGGTGATTATGATGCCGATGGGATTACAAGTTCAACAGTTTTAAAATCAGCGTTAATCGATTTAGGAGCGGATGTGCACCATGTAATACCGAATCGTTTTATTGATGGCTACGGTCCCTCAGAGCGCTTATTTAAAGAGTTTGCAGAAGAAGGTTATCATCTAATCATTACCGTTGATAACGGCATCGCCGGCAATGGACCGATTGACGTAGCGAAGGCTCTAGGTGTAGACGTGATCGTCACAGATCATCATGAAGCGGGTGCTGAGTTGCCAAATGCGGATATTATTATTCATCCACGTCATCCTGAAGGCAATTATCCATTCGGAGAATTAGCAGGTGTCGGAGTTGCTTTTAAGTTAGCGCAAGCTCTATTAGGTAAATTTCCAGAGCATTTATTGGAGTTTGTTGCCATAGGAACAATTGCAGATTTAGTACCGCTTGTTGATGAAAATCGTTATTTAGTAAAAGCTGGTTTAAAACGTTTAACAACTACAACGAATATTGCGTTGCAAGCATTGGCGAAAATAGCTGGAACGGAACTATCGGACATTACAGAAGAGACGGTAGGTTTTTCGTTTGGTCCACGACTCAATGCACTTGGTCGATTAGGGGATGCTGCACCAGCAGTTGATTTTATGCTCAACGATCATATAGAAGAAGCAGCAGCAATGGCAACAATGCTTAACGACAAAAATAAAGAGCGCCAAAAAATTGTTGCGGACCTTACACAACAAGCAATTGACATGGTAGAAAATATCGCTGAAATTCGTGATGCACAGGTATTGGTCGTTGCTGAAGAGGGATGGAATGCAGGTGTCGTTGGTATCGTGGCTTCACGCCTAGTTGAAAAATATTACAAACCGACAATCGTTTTAGGTATAGATATTGAAAAGGGAATTGCTAAAGGTTCAGCACGCAGTATTGAAGGTTTTAATATGTATAAGGAATTGGATACTTGCCGCGATGTGATGATAGCATTTGGTGGTCATCCAATGGCAGCAGGTATGACATTAGAGATGGAAAATGTCGATGAATTACGCAATCGATTACATGCGCAATCATTGCTTAGTTTATCACCGGAAGATTTAATACCGGTGGTGAAGATTGATCTCCCTATTACCGTTGATGAAATCAATGTTGATGCAATTGATGATATTCGTAAACTTGCACCATTCGGCAGTCAGTTTGCCAAGCCACAATATGGCATTTTAAATACGCAAATCAAGTCGATGCGTAAAATCGGTGCTAATGAAGATCATGTGAAAATGGAATTGAGCAATGGTGGTAATACGCTGGATGCAATCGGTTTCCACAAAGGATTTATGGCCGATGAATTGACACAGGGTATCGACGTCTCTTTTACAGGTGATCTACAAATTAATGAATGGAATGGTAATCGAAAACCACAACTTTTAATAAATGATGTCAAAACAGAGCAATGGCAACTTTTTGATATTCGTGGGGGCAATAAAATTTCAAAATGGCTACAAAAAATTCCAATGGATTCAACCACATTCGTCGCTTTCAAAAAAGAAACAGTCGATTATTTTTCTTCATTAATCCCGAAGGAAATTCAACTATATGATGAAAAAGCTTCAAAAGATGATTATTTTTCATTTGTTGTATTACTTGATTTACCACAAAGCGCGGAGCAACTCCAAACGATGTTGGCACTTGTTGAACCAAGTCGTATTTATGCCCATTTCTTCGTTGCCAACTCGCATCTTTTTGATGGTTTACCTACGCGAGAACAGTTTATTTGGTATTATAGTTTCTTAAAACAACGCAAAGAATTTCATTTACGTCACCATTTAAATGATTTAGCAAAACATAAAGGTTGGAGTCGTGCAATGCTGATTTTTATGACACAGGTGTTTTTTGAACTGAAGTTTGTTACAATAGAGAACGGACTTGCAAAAATAGTAGAAAATCCACAAAAGCGTGAAATTACTTCGGCTGAGATTTATATAGAACGCACGGAACAAGTGGCTTTAGAACAAAAACTATTGTATGCCAAATATACAGATTTAAGACGGTGGTTTGAGGAGTGCTTGCAACCTCAAACAGTTTCTGAGGAGGAACTATAGAAATGGATTTAAAACAATATGTAACAATCGTAGAAGACTGGCCAAAAAAAGGTATTTCATTTAAAGATATTACGACTATTATGGATAATGGCCCTGCATACAAATATGCAACAGATCAAATCGTACAATATGCTAAACAGGTTGGAGCAGAATTGATTGTTGGACCTGAAGCACGCGGTTTTATTACAGGTTGCCCAGTTGCCTATGCCTTAGAAGTCGGCTTTGCGCCAGTTCGTAAACCAGGAAAATTACCTCGCGAGGTTATTTCTCAGGAGTATGCACTTGAGTATGGTACAAATACATTAACTATGCATAAAGACGCTGTTAAAGCAGGTCAAAAAGTGTTAATCGTTGATGATTTACTTGCTACAGGTGGTACGGTTGAAGCATCGATTAAATTGATTGAAGAATTAGGCGGCGAAGTGGTTGGCTGTGCATTCTTAATCGAACTTGATGATTTAAAAGGTCGCGAAAAAATCGCTGGCTACGACATCTTTACATTAATGAATTATTAATAAGGATGATTTTTTCATAATCCGTCTAACTATATACGGTGCTGCAGCTAATAAACACGTTATATGTGTTGCTAGTTGCAGTTTTTTTATGTGTATTTTGTCATAAATATTTGGCTGATTATGAACTTTTATATAAATTTCGTGAGATATAATGGAAAAAAAAGCTGTAAACCTTTACAAGTAGGGTCATAGAATTATACAATTACTCTTATATCTAATCGGTAAATTTATGAAATAGGGTGAGCTTAACATGGCGAAAGATCGAGTGATGACAGTTGAAGAAGTTTTCGAAACGCTTGCTTCATATATGAACAAAGAACATGTGGAATTTGTAAAAAGAGCATATGATTTAGCTGAAGAAGCACATAAGGAACAATTCCGTAGTTCTGGTGAGCCATATATTTTGCATCCGATTCAAGTGGCGGGCATTTTAGCAGAGCTTCAAATGGACCCTGAAACTGTTTCTGCGGGTTTTTTACATGATGTAGTAGAAGATACAGACTATACACGTGAAGATCTCGTAGACCACTTTGGAGAAGAAGTGGCGATGCTCGTTGATGGCGTGACTAAGCTTGGTAAAATTAAATATAAATCAAAAAAAGAGCAACAGGCGGAAAATCACCGTAAAATGTTCGTAGCAATGGCTCAAGATATACGTGTTATCCTCATTAAACTAGCGGATAGATTGCATAATATGCGTACATTAAAACATCTACCTATCGAAAAACAAAGACGTATTTCCAAAGAAACATTAGAAATATTTGCACCATTAGCCCATCGCCTAGGTATTTCAGCGATAAAATGGGAGCTTGAAGATACAGCGTTACGCTATTTAAATCCGCAACAATACTATCGAATCGTGAATCTTATGAAGCGGAAAAGAGTTGAGCGTGAGGCTTATTTAAATTCGGTCATGGTGGAGATCAATCATCAGCTAGATGATATCCATATCGATGCCGAATTAAATGGCAGACCCAAGCATATTTATAGTATTTACCGCAAAATGGAAATGCAAAATAAACAATTTAATGAAATTTATGATTTATTGGCAGTACGAATCATTGTTGATAGTATTAAAGATTGTTATGCTGCGCTTGGTATTGTCCATACATTATGGAAACCGATGCCAGGAAGATTCAAAGACTATATCGCTATGCCAAAACAGAATCTTTATCAGTCGCTACATACTACAGTTATTGGACCGTATGGCGATCCACTAGAGATTCAAATCCGCACAATGGAGATGCACAATATAGCAGAGTATGGTGTCGCGGCACATTGGGCATATAAAGAAGGCAAAACCATTCAAAAAGAATCGACGGATGTCGACAGCAAACTCTCGTGGTTCAGAGAGATTTTAGAGTTTCAGAATGAATCTTCAGATGCTGAAGAATTCATGGAATCATTAAAATTCGACTTATTTTCCGATATGGTCTACGTATTTTCACCAAAAGGAGATGTCCTAGAACTTCCCGCTGGCTCCGTACCAATCGATTTTGCCTATCGCGTCCATTCGGAAATTGGTAACAAAACAATTGGTGCGAAGGTTAATGGGAAAATGGTGCCGCTTGATACGCCATTAAATACCGGTGATATCGTGGAAATTATGACATCCAAACAATCCTTTGGTCCTTCGCATGATTGGCTTAAAATCGCGCAGTCTTCACAAGCAAAACATAAGATTAAACAGTTTTTCAAAAAACAATCACGTGAAGATAATGAAGATAAAGGTCGCCGTTTAATAGAAGAGGAAATTAAAGCACAGGGCTTTGATGCTAAGGAAGTACTGACTGCGGAAAATTTCAAACGCGTTTGTGAAAAACTCAATTATGCTAATGAAGAGGATCTAGTTGCTGCGGTTGGTTTTAATGGCATGACCGCTCTACAAGTTGTCAATCGACTTGCTGAGAAAATTCGCAAACAGCGTGACCATGAAGAACAACTTGAAAAAATCACGAAAGAAATGAGTACACCAACGGATACAAAACCAACGGAAACAGGCGTTGTCGTAAAAGGACTTGATAATTTATTAATCCGCTTGTCTAGATGCTGTCGTCCTGTTCCAGGTGATGAAATCGTCGGTTTTATTACGAAAGGAAGAGGCGTGTCAGTTCATAGAGCAGATTGCCCAAATGTGAGTACATCCGAGGAAAAAGAACGTTTAATCGATGTTGAATGGAGCCAAAATCTGGAACAGAATACAAAACTATATTCTGTTGATATTGAAGTAACCGGTTATGATCGCTCTGGTTTAATCGCGGAAGTTATGGCAGTTATAGCTGAGACAAAAACTTCAATTAACGCTGTAAATGCACGTGCTAATCGTGATAAACTAGCAACGATATTATTGACGCTTCAAATTCGTGATATTCCTCATATGTTAAAAGTAGTCGATCGTATAAAATCTATACCTGATGTATATTCTGTTCAACGTGTCAACAATTAATTAGGAGTGTTTTACTGTGAAAATCGTTTTACAAAAAGCAAAAACAGCCTCGGTAACAGTCGACGGAAAAGTAGTCGGTTCAATCGATAAAGGTTATGTACTACTTGTTGGTATTACACATGGTGATACAGAAGAAATGGCAAAAAATTTAGCCAATAAAATCGTGAAAATGCGTATTTGGGAAGATGAAGCAGGCAAAATGAATGACTCCATTGTCGAACATGCGGGTAGCATTCTCTCTGTGTCACAATTCACACTCTATGCCAATACGAAAAAAGGGAACCGTCCAAGTTTTACCGACGCAGCCCACCCCGATCTTGCTGAGCCGCTTTGGCAGTACTTCAATAACTGTCTAACTGAATGCGGTCTTCAAGTTGAAACAGGTATCTTCGGCGCAATGATGGACGTTCAATTTACCAATATTGGACCAACGACAATCCAACTAGAAGCATAAAAAGGTTACGCCTTGTGGCGTAACCTTTTTATATGCATGCTTATTGCTCAAATGATAAGTAATATTTGTCTACTTTAAAATCATGTGTACGCCATAATGCGCTAATGCATCACATGAAAATGAAGAATTCAGCCGCAAACAGAGGGAGTAAGCACTCCGGTAAGTAAAAGAGGCTAACTAGTAAGTAAAAGAGGCTAACCGGTAAGTAAAAGGGGCTAACCGGTAAGTAAAAGAGGCTAACCGGTAAGTAAAAGGGGCTAACCGGTAAGTAAAAGAGGCTAACCGGTAAGTAACACCTGTAAACATGAAAATGTCACTTTTAAATTATACATATACCATAGAGTGCATCGATACATCACATGAAAAAGAAGAATTCAGTCATATACAAGTGAGTCATTAAATCAAAAAACGTGTCAGAAATCAATTGATTTCTGACACGTGTAAATAGTGCATTAACGACCGTAATATTCTAGTAGGCCGTTGACAACACCATCCGCAACAGCTGTGCGGAATTTTGTTGAGTTTAAGCGTGATAGTTCAGTTGGATTCGATACAAAACCAAGTTCTAATAATGTAGCAAAAACAGAATTATAGCGAATTACGTAGAAATCAGTCGCTTTAAGTTTACGATCATTGATTTCTGGATATTCTTCTTGGATGGCATCAATTACATTATTGTGAATTGATTCTGCGAATTCTTTACTATTTGTTTTATCAGAGTAGTAAGTTTCATAACCTTGAGCGGCAGAGCTGCCTGCTGAGTTATGATGCACGCTGATAAATGCATTACCCCCATTGTTTTTAGCGTAAGCTGCACGTTGAGGTAATGTTAAGAAAGTGTCGGTGTTACGTGTCATTAAGACTGTGCCACCTAAATTTTCAATTGCGAATTTGATTGCTTGCGCTGCTTTAAGGTTTAATGTTTTTTCATACACTTTATTCCCTTTAAGATCATAACCACCGGCGCCAGAATCACTGTTACCATGACCTGCATCAACGACAAATTTTAGACCTACTAAAGTGCCTTTTGTATTATTGCCAACTTGGTCGATTTTATTAACAATTGTAGTGTTTGTGGTATTTGCAGAAATCCAGCCTTTTTCAGTTGCTGAGAATTGAACTTCTACCCAATTATTTTTAGACGTACGTAAAATTTTTGCAGTATATCCTTTTACGGCTTTACCGATAGATGGTGCTGCAACATTTGGTAACTTACGTACATTAAGATAATTATCGTTTAACACTAAGTAAGTTGTCGATTTATTTACAGTAGAAGCTGTGCTAAAACTAGTAGTTGATTTAAAGCCATATAGGCTATTGGCATTAATCCAGCCTGTTTTATTTGCGTATTTTACTTGGATCCATTTGTTTTTATGTTCTTTTAAGATTTTTAATTTTGCTTCAAATGGTATAGAAAGACCAAGTGACTTGTAGGTTACACCTGCGCCAGAGCGTAGTGTAAGCCCCGTAGGTTCAGTTACATAGAAATAGGTTGTTTTGCTTGGTACTGTTGTAGAAGCAGTTGTAGTCGTTGTAGCTGGTTTCTTGACTGCTGCTAAATACTTAGATGAAGCGTAACCTGTTTTAGAACCAGATTTAATTTTGAACCAAGTACCTTTAGTACCAGTCTTTGTTACCACCGTATTTTTCTTGAGTGTGAACACTACTTTATACGAAGTGGAAGCACCTGTACGTACGTTTAGATCAGCTGTTGTTTTGTATTGAGTAGTTGTAGCTGCTTTGCCGGTCATGCCAGTAGTAAAAATAGTCGATAAAACTAATACTGAGATGATTAAAAATTTGTAGGAATAATTAATTAGTTTTGCCATGATTCTCCTCCTTTACTATATTGTATATGTTTTAAGTACTAAAAAGCTAGGATTTTCAGAAAGTGTTGACATATTGCAAGGAAATCACTATTATATTAGATAATCTGAAATTATTAATTTATCACCTTTGACCAAGCAAGTAATATATTCTATTGTCTACACATTAGAGAAAAAAAGCCATGGCTGAAAGCTTTTTTAAGTAGAACGAATATATGAATAACACTTGAGAGGTTTTCTATCGAAATGCTACGGGCATAGTAGGTAGAAACGGAATCGGCCGTTATCCGATCACGAGAGGGTTGACCTATTTTTATGTCAACCAACTAGGGTGGAACCGCGGAAGCTAATACAGCTCTCGTCCCTTGCAATTATTGCAGGAGACGAGGGCTTTTTTGTATGTCCGATTAATTCAGTAAACGATAAATGAAGGGAGTTTTTATTATATGAGCTTCAAAGTACCTAGAGGAACACAGGATATTGTACCTGGACAATCTGAAAAATGGCAAAAGATTGAAGAAATCATGCGCCGCTTATGTAATGTATACCGTTACCCTGAAATTCGTACACCAATTTTCGAATCGACAGAATTATTCAAACGTGGTGTGGGTGATTCAACGGATGTCGTTCAAAAAGAAATGTACACATTTGAAGATCGAGGTGGGCGTTCATTAACTTTACGTCCAGAAGGAACAGCTTCAATCGCACGTTCATATGTTGAACATAAAATGTTTGGACATCCGGATCAACCAGTGAAAATGTCTTATATTGGACCAATGTTCCGTTATGAACGTTCACAAAAAGGTCGTTTCCGTCAATTCGTACAATTTGGTGTTGAGGCCATTGGTTCGAAGGATCCAGCAGTTGATGCTGAAGTAATTGAATTAGCAATGCGTGTCTATCAAGAAGCAGGATTGAAAAACTTGAAATTAGTAATCAATTCATTAGGTGATAAAGAAGTGCGAGATGCTCACCGTGAAGCATTAATTGAGCATTTCCAACCGCATATTGCTGAATTTTGTGGAGATTGTCAAAAACGTCTTGAACAAAATCCATTACGTATTTTAGATTGTAAAGTAGATGCGGAAAATCAACTAATTGCGACAGCTCCGAAGTTAACAGCTTATTTAAATGAAGAATCTGCAAGTTATTTTGCACAAGTTAAAGCGTATCTAGATGTGTTAGGTGTCGATTATGTAGTAGATGCTAATCTTGTGCGGGGCTTAGATTATTATAACCATACAACATTCGAAATTATGAGTACTGCTGAGGGGTTTGGGGCCATTACGACACTTTGTGGCGGAGGACGCTACAATGGATTAGTTGAAGAAATCGGTGGACCTGAATCACCAGGAATCGGCTTCGCAATGAGTATTGAACGTCTTTTGTTAGCGCTTGAAGCAGAGGAAGTTGAGCTAGATATTCATAATGAATTGGATCTTTATATCGTAGCAATGGACGATTCAGCTAAGTTGAAAGCGGTAGAATTAATCAGTTCGTTTAGAGCGAAGGGAATCGCAGCAGATATCGATTATGCTGGGCGTAAAATGAAAGGCCAAATGAAGGCTGCTGACCGTTTAAATGCTAAATATGTAATCGTTCTAGGTGACACTGAATTGCAAGAAGATGCAGCGAATGTCAAATTTATGGCAACTGGCGAGCAAGAAAAAGTACCTTTCCACGACTTAGTAAACTATCTACTATCACATAAATAATTGGAGGAATTACAAATGGCTACAAGAACACATGAATGTGGTATCCTACGTGCAGAAAACGTTGGAGAACGCGTTGTATTAAAAGGTTGGGTACAATATCGTCGTGATTTCGGAGGATTAATTTTTATCGATTTACGTGACCGTACTGGATTAACACAAATCGTATTCACACCAGAAAATTCGCAACAAGCATTAGATCTAGCTGACTCATTCCGCAGTGAATTTGTTATCGAAATCGAGGGAGAAGTACGCGCTCGTACACCAGAAATGGTCAATCCAAATTTAGACACGGGTATGGTTGAAGTTTATGTTGACCAAGTTACCTTGATCAATAAAGCAAAAACACCACCATTCCAAATTGAAGATCGTATTCAAGTAAATGAAGATTTACGTTTGAAATATCGCTACTTAGATTTACGTCGTCCAACGATGTATAACACGTTCAAATTACGTTCTGATGTAACTAAAGTAATCCGCAACTTCTTACAAGATGAAGGATTCCTGGAAGTAGAAACACCAATCTTAACAAAATCAACTCCTGAAGGTGCACGTGATTATTTAGTACCATCTCGTGTTCATGACGGTGAATTTTATGCACTTCCACAGTCACCACAGTTGTTCAAACAATTGTTAATGGTTTCTGGCTTCGAAAAATACTTCCAAATTGCACGTTGTTTCCGTGATGAGGATTTACGCGCTGACCGTCAACCAGAATTCACTCAAATTGATATGGAGATGAGTTTCTTAACGCAGGAACAAATTATTGATTTGAATGAGCGTTTGATTGTCTCCGTTATGAAAGAAGTAAAAGGAATTGACATACCACGTCCATTCCAACAAATGAAATACCAAGAAGCGATGGCTCGTTTTGGGTCAGATAAACCAGATATCCGTTTTGATTTAGAGTTAATCGAACTTTCAGATGTTGTGGAAGGCTGTAACTTTAAAGTATTCGCTCAAACTGTTGCAGATGGCAAACAAGTTAAAGGTTTAAATATTAAAGGGGCTAGCGATAAATATTCACGTAAAGACCTTGATGAATTAACTAAATTTGTAGGTCGTTACGGTGCGAAAGGCTTAGCTTGGATTAAAGTAACGGAAGAAGGTCTTACTGGTCCAATCGGCAAGTTCTTCCAAGATGAATTTGGTGCTAAATTACAAGAACGCATGGGCGCTGAAGTAGGCGACGTATTAGTATTCGTAGCTGATAAACCAGCAGTAGTAGCCGATGCACTTGGCGCATTACGTAAAAAATTAGGAAAAGATTTAGGCCTAATAGATGAAGCACGATTTGCTTACTTATGGATTACTGATTGGCCATTATTCGAATACGACGAAGAAAATGATAGCTATAAAGCAGCACATCACCCATTCACACGTCCTTTCGAAGAAGATATTGCTTTAATGGATACAGAACCAACTAAAGTACGCGCACAAGCATATGACTTAGTATTAAATGGTTATGAGTTAGGCGGCGGTTCACTGCGTATTTATGAAAAAGATTTACAAGAAAAAATGTTTGAGGCTCTTGGTTTTACAAAAGAGGAAGCGCAAGAACAATTCGGTTTCCTGATGGATGCTTTTGAGTTTGGCGTACCTCCACATGGTGGTTTAGCATTAGGCCTTGACCGCTTAATCATGATTTTAGCAGGTCGCGATAACTTACGCGACACAATTGCATTCCCTAAAACAGCGTCTGCAAGCGACCTATTATCACAAGCACCAAGCGAAGTAACAACTGCTCAATTAGATGATCTTCATATCCGTGTAAAAACAATGGCTGACGAAGACTAATCTGACATATTGAAGATGTAAAGCACATGATTTAGGGTGCTTTGCATCTTTTTTTTATATTTTTTTATGATGGTTAAGAAAGGGGTGTTTCACTTTTAAAAAATAAAAGATGATGTTACACTTGAGCTAGTAAAATGTCATATTAATACAATAAATAGTCTGAAAAAAAGTTTTGAAAATAGGTTTAAAAAAATACTTTAATTAAAACCGCATAATATTTGAAATTATTAAAATCATTATGTTATTATTCATGTAATACAAATCCTGATATGTTCGTTATGTAGTCGTCTTTTTAAACCGAACACTTTTTAATAGGGAATCCAATATTTATTTATGAATTTGACGCCTCGTGAAGGAAGATATTTATAAATGTGCGGATACCCACCTGCTGAGCGCGGGTTTAGTTGACGCTAAAAGTATGACGGCATGATTGGGATTTGTGTTAATGATTGAATAATCCAACCTCTGATTTTATTGAATCAGAGGTTTTTTTATATTTTATAGAAAGGAGTGTGGGTTCTTGAAAAGATTTGACCGTCCCTGCCCATGTATGAGTGGTAAAAAAGCATTTGATTGCTGCTTCGCAAAAAATAAAGTAACAAAAGAAAATCATTGGGCGAGTATAAAAGCACGACTTGTCCAAAATTTCATTGCTGAGCATCCAACTGATGAAGAAGTGGTCAGTCTCCAACAATGGGTTGGCACTTCTAGATTGGCTGAATTTGAAGAAGGCATGGATGCGATCACTGTGCAACATTTATTGACAGACGCCTACTTCTTTACAAATCATACGAAAGAATGGGGTTATTTCCTAATCCAGAATATGAAAGAAATCATCCAACCAAAAACACATCAGATTCTATCAAGTTGGCAACAACCCCTTTTCTTTGTCGGTAAAGTTTTAGAAATTATAGATGGTTTTGTAATCGCGGAGCACTATTATACGAAGGAAGTTATCATCATTGTAGATGTTGAAATAGAGGATGATATTATTGAAGATTTTATTATCTGTCACATCGTACCGGGGATTCATCAACGTTATTACTATTTGTTAAGCAGCGCCATTATTTTAGAAAAAAATCATGGTCAAGTAATAGCGAAATGGCGACAACGCTTTGAAGAAGCAAACTTTGAACAACACTCCTTATTTTTCAAAGAGCATATTTTAGATTGTTTTTCAGATTTAGTGGGTTTAAAAACGATTTCCAATAGCGAAGTAAGAGACCTTGATCTCGGAGCGTTGTATCTCATTGTTAGTTTGGATGAATTACTCATAGATTTAGATGTAAAAAATGATCGTTTAGCTTTTGTTTTTTTCAATTATCTAATGGATAATGGTCTTTCGCAACGGTTACGAAAAAAAGAAGGATTATTAGCTGCAATTATCGATTTTGGCATTCGTTACGATTTTTTACCTAGAATTATTACGCAAAGAAAACTGGCTGAAATGATGAATGTTTCGACAAGTTCTGTTAGAAGATACAGCAATAAAATCGCTTACTATTTTGAACAGGATTTCGACGATAATGTGTTTGAAAAACTGCGTCAACCTAGTTATCAAATCGGTACGGATGCGAATATGGACGATTACAAGGAATGGCAGTTACAAAAACACTTTGAAAAAATGATTTTTACAAATGATGTTGATCGTAAACGGATGGAAAAAAAGTTAGAAGGAATACCATTTAAACCGATTACAAATAAAGATAATGCACAAAAGTATGCTTTCGAGGCTTATATAGCTGATGCCGATGATGATCGCCAACGATTAGCGCAACTCGCTATCAACTTTGACAGTTTAAATAAAGATGCATGCATCATCCAAAGTGAAGTGTTACCAAAAAATCAACGTCTGGATGTATTACTAGAAATGTTAGTGAGAAATCAATCGGTAAGTCACTTGGAAAATCGGAAAATTGTACTGCTGCTACAATTATTTTTTACACAGCAAAAGTATGATAGTGCATGGCAATTGCTACAGGAAATACCTGTAACAAAAAGGCAACAATCAAAAGAATTACACTATTTTTATATGACATTATGTATTTATTTTGAAGAAATTGATGATAATTTGCTATCCATAATTGATAATAAATATGTTGAAGATGGCATGATGGCATGGTTGAAGTGGATTATGGCCAAGATGAAAAAACACATCAATGAAGAGCAATTGCATAGTGATGCGGTAAACTGTAATCCATTTGTTCAAAAATACATGGAGTTGGATATCGCACCCTATGATTATCCGACACATAAAACATGTGTTAAAGGAGATCCGGGAGAAGCAAAATTTGTCCATTTTGTCCTTTTTCCGCTATTAAAAGACAAAAAATAATATTTTTTTAGATAGACAGGTTAGTAGCGAATGTTGTTAAATCGCTATTAATCTGTTTTTTTGTTTAATATAGTAAAAAAAGGGAAATTTGTTTTAAAATAAAGGGTTTTCAAAAATTAAAGAACCCTTTATAATTGGTATAGACAACTATACCAAAAAGTATTGAAAGGGAGTGATAGAATGTTAGCTTTTCTTCAAAAAATTGGGAAATCATTAATGTTTCCAATTGCAACTTTACCTGCCGCAGCTTTATTAGTGCGCCTGGGTGCTGAAGATTTTTTCAACTGGCCTGTAATGGCCGCCGCTGGTGATGTGATTTTAGGCAATCTACCATTGATCTTTGCAATTGGTATTGCAATGGGATTTGCTTTTGATAGTGGCGGTGGTGCTGCCTTGGCTGGTGCAGTGGCACATATTGTTTTGACAGGTGTTCTTTTAAGTATTGATAAGGATATCAAGATGAATGTATTTGGCGGTGTAATCGCCGGTGTAATTGCTGGACTCTTATACAATAAATTTTACAATGTGAAATTTCCAGAATGGTTATCTTTCTTTGGTGGAAGGCGATTTGTGCCAATCATAACTGCAGTCGTTATGATGTTAGTAGGTTGGCTCTTTGGTTACGCATGGCCGCCAGTTCAGGGTTGGAT
Source organism: Kurthia sibirica (assembly GCF_003143975.1). Classification (GTDB taxonomy): domain Bacteria; phylum Bacillota; class Bacilli; order Bacillales_A; family Planococcaceae; genus Kurthia; species Kurthia sibirica. Next base: position 48,602 of record NZ_QFVR01000023.1, read on the forward strand.
TAACGACGCTGGTAACTGGGCGATTGATCATGGCTCAATTGGAGTGGGGGTTTATGGTTTCTTAAATAGACTACTCATTCCTGTGGGACTACACCATGTAATTAATACCGTTGTGTGGTTTGATTTCGGTTCATTTACTACGTCAGATGGCACAGTCGTAAAAGGCGAGATTAACCGTTTCTTAAAAGGCGACCCAACAGCTGGTCCCTTTTTATCAGGTTTCTTCCCAATTATGATGTTTGGTCTTCCGGCAGCATGTTTAGCGATGTATATGACTGCTAAAAAAGAGAAAAAAGCGTTGGTTGGTGGTATGTTTGTATCAATCGCTTTAACAGCGTTTATCACAGGGGTAACAGAACCAATTGAATTTTCATTTATGTTCTTATCTCCGGTGTTATTTTTCGTGCATGCTGTATTGACTGGATTGTCGTTGATGGCTGCTAATTGGCTTGGTATCCATGACGGCTTTGGCTTCTCGGCAGGTTTGATTGATTATGTACTGAATTTTGGTATAGCTACAAAACCATTACTGCTCATACCATTAGGTTTAGTCGTAGGTGCAATTTACTTTGCGATCTTTTACTTCATGATTATTAAATTCGATCTTAAAACACCTGGTCGAGAAGATGATGATGAAGATGAGGATGGTTCTACACCTTTAACTGGTTCAACAGATGAGGTATTAGATGCAAAAGCGTATCATATAATTGAAGGTTTAGGTGGCAAGGAAAATATTAAGCGTATTGATTACTGTACAACGAGATTGCGTTTAGATGTTAAAGATTCCACAATTATTGATGAAAAGAAATTAAAAAAATATGGTGCACGTGGTGTCATGAAAATTTCGAAAACGAATGCACAAGTAATCATCGGAACATCTGTTGAATTTTTAGCAGAAGCGATGAAAGTACGACTGGATAATGGCAATCCACCGTTGAAATCAGATGTTTCTGCAGAGGACATTAAAAGTGAAGACGATGTATTATCAGGTGCATTTATACCAGCGGACTTTACGATGCCAGTAACAGGAGAAATTATTCCTTTAACAGATGTGCCAGATAAAGCCTTCTCTGAAGGAATGATGGGTCCCGGTTTTGGTATTCAAATTGAAGATGGTGTCATTACATCACCAATAGATGGTAAAGTAGTGATGATTTTCCCTTCGAAACATGCGATTGGGCTAGTTTCTGATAGTGGTTTAGAAGTATTAATTCATATCGGTTTAGATACGGTAAAATTAGATGGGCAAGGATTTGAAACAGTAGTCGAAACGGATCAACTTGTACAACGTGGAGACGTATTAATAAAAGTTGACTTGGACTATGTTTCAGCAAATGTACCATCATTAGTTACACCGATCATATTAACTAATTCTCAAGGCAAAGAGGTTACTTTATTGAAAACTGGTCACCAAGAGGCCGGTACTGCAAATATTATTGATGTAAAATAATGATTGTTTAAATGATTGCTGGGCGAGCAGTCGCCCGTCCAGTTAAATCATTTACATCTTTGGAGGCGTTTGATGATGGCTAATTCAATAAAAATACACAATATAACAATTATTAATGCAAGAAATCGCTTATTAAATCATGATGTGATGGTACAAGATGGTAAGATCACTGCCATTGCACCAACTATACACCAACAAGCGGATCGAGTAATTGATGGTACAAACCAACTCCTGTTTCCTGGATTTATTGATATGCATATTCATGGTTCTGCGGGTGTAGATGTGATGGATGCAACGCAAGAAGCACTGCATAAAATGTCGAAATCTTTAGTGAAAGAGGGCGTAACATCTTTTTTAGCAACGACAATGACACAGAAAATCGAAGCGATTGAAGCGACGCTAGAAACGATTGCTAACTTTGAAAATAATGAGGATGAAGCACAATTAGTTGGCGTACATGTCGAAGGTCCATTTATCTCGAAAAACAGGGCCGGTGCACAGCCATTAGATTATATTATTGCACCAACAGGTGAATTATTAAGCAGATGGCAGCAATTAAGTGGTCATTTATTGAAAGAAATTACAGTAGCACCGGAAGTGGAAAATGGATTTGAATTTGTAAAAATGGCAGCAGATGCAGGGATAGTGGTTTCCATTGGCCATTCGGATGCAACTTTTGAAGAAGTTGAAAAAGCAGTGATTTTGGGTGCGTCTCAAGGTACACATCTTTACAATCAAATGCGTCCTTTTCATCATAGAGAGCCTGGAGTTGTTGGAGCTTCACTCGTATTGGATGATATTAAAACTGAAATGATTGTCGATTTCATTCATAGTCATGAAAAATCAGTGGCATTGGCTTTTAAATGTAAGGGGCCAGAAAATATTATTTTAATAACAGATGCGATGCGAGCAAAAGGTGTACCTTTTGGGGATTATGATTTAGGTGGACAAATGGTTCATGTTACACAATCGGGTGCTCATTTGCCAAACGGTGCCTTAGCTGGTAGTGTTTTAACGATGGATCTGGCTGTGCGTAATATGCAAAAAGCGACAGGGTGTACATTGGAAAATTTAGTAGCTATGTCATCTACAAACGCTGCTAATCAGTTGAAAATGTCATCAAAAGGACGTATAGAAACGAATGCGGATGCAGATATGCTAATATTGTCCCAAGATTTGACTATACAAATGACGATAAAAAAAGGTAAAGTAATTTATAGTAACGAGTAAAAAAAGGATAGGTGAATTCAATTGGTCAATAAAAACTCACATGTGCCAATTTATATTCAAATTGAAGAAGCACTAAAGCAGAGTATTTTTCTCGGTGAGTACCAGGTTGGCGAAGCAATTCCATCGGAGCGTGATTTATCTAACCGTTTTAACGTAAGTAGAATGACGGTTAGACAGGCAATCACGAATCTGGTGTCGAATGGTATGCTTTTTAGAGAGAAAGGGCGTGGAACTTTTGTTTCAACGCCAAAGCTTGAACAGCCTTTGAATGGTTTGACAAGTTTTACAGAAGATATGCGTGCACGTGGCATGACACCAAGTAGTAAAATCATCAAATTTGAAATACAAATACCACCATTTGATGTCGCGAGAGAGCTTATGATGGAAGAAGGCGAAAAAGTTTATTTTATGGTGCGTATTCGCAACGCAGATAATAAGCCAATGGCGATCGAAAGAACATACATACCAGTAGCTGTTTTCCCGGATTTAAATGCCAAGCTTTTGAGTGGATCATTGTATCGGTTAGTTGAAGAACAATATGGTTTGACAATAGGTAATGCGATTCAACAAATGGAAGCATCCCATGTTGCGAAGGAAGATAGCAAATATTTGTTGTTGGAACCAACAGCTGTTGTCCTCATTATTAAACGGACTAGTTTTTTATCCGATGGGAAACCATTTGAATTAGTGCGTTCCGCTTATCGAGCAGATCGTTATAAATTTATTAGTGAAATTCAGAGGTGATTATATGTCGTATTTGAGTAAGGTACAAGAAATTTTAGCAACGATTGAACAACAAGAAGAAAATGCGATTGCAGCCGCCGCCAATATGATTTTTAATAACATAGAAGCGGGTGGTATATTGCAGCTATTTGGCAGTGGTCATTCGCAGCTATTGGCACAAGAAGCCTACTATCGAGCAGGTGGTCTCGTACCAGCAAAACCCATTTCTATTGAGGCACTCATGCTACATAAAGGGGCATTAACCTCTTCAAAAAATGAAAAAGATCCAACGATTATTCAGGCGAATCTTCAACATATTCAGTTGGAAAAAAATGATGTCTTAATCGTTATTTCTACTAGTGGTAGAAACACTGTACCTGTGGATATTGCTTTATTAGCAAAAAAACAGGGTATACCAGTTATAGCAATTCAATCATTAAAATATATTGACCAGCCATCTAAGCATGCTTCCAATAAACGTTTAGAGGAAGTTGTAGACCTTGTCTTGAACACACATGCACCAGTTGGTGATGGTTTGATTGAACAGCATAATTTACAATATGGCCCCGTATCTACTATTGCAGGAGCCGCCATCTTAAATGAAGTGTTAGTACGCGTTGTGACACTTATGCAACAAACAAATTCTTCTACTCCTGTTTTTAGCAGCAGCAATGTTGAAAACAGTAGCACTTCCAATGAAGTGTTTATAGAAAAATACAAGCATCGCATTAATTTTAACTAATCGGAGGTTTTATTCATGGAAAAACAATTCAAAATTACAAGCCCAGAGGGACTACATGCAAGACCATGTACATTACTTGTAGCGGCAGTAACACCATTTTCATCAGATGTAAAAATTTCTTATAATGACAGAGCAGTCAACTTAAAATCTATTATGGGTGTAATGGCTCTTGGTATTCCAACAGGTGCAAATATCACTATTTCTGCAGAAGGTGCTGATGCAGAAGCAGCAATTGAAAAAGCAGCGAGTGTTATTTCAAACGAAAATATCGGCGAAGAGGCTTAATATGGTGGAAATCAGAGGGATTGGCGTTTCAAATGGTATAGCTATCGCACCAGCCTACCGCTTAGTGGAACCAGATTTATCGTTTGAAAAAATTCAAATTTCAGATACTGCTGCAGAGAAAGAACGTTTTCGTGCAGCAATAACATCAGCAAAAGGCGACTTAGAAATTGTTCGAGATCGTGCTACTGAAAAATTTGGTGCCGAACACTCAGCGATTTTCGAAGCCCATTTACTTGTATTACAAGATCCAGAAATGTCTGCATCTATTGAAGCAAAAATAGATGAAGGTGTAAATGCAGAGGCAGCATTAGAAGAAATATCTTCCAATTTCGTCGCTATTTTTGAAGCGATGGATAATGATTATATGAAAGAGCGTGCATCTGATATACGCGATGTTTCTCAACGCATTTTAGAGAAATTGTTACATGTTGAAACAATGGATTTAACAACGATTGATACGAATGTTATTATTGTAGCGCATGATTTGACGCCTTCAATGACTGCACAGCTTAATAAGGAATTCGTCCAGGGCTTTGTGACGAATATTGGCGGACGTACATCGCATTCAGCCATATTAGCTCGTAATATACAAATTCCTGCAGTTGTCGGTACGTCGACCGCTACAGAACAGGCTCACAAGGATGACCTAGTCATTTTGGATGGTGCTAAAGGAATTGTTATTATTTCTCCAACCGCAGAAGAAATAGCAAAATATGAGGCGCTACAGCTTGAATTTGAGGCGCATCAACAAGCGTTACGACCTTTCGTTGATAAGGAAAGCATCGATGCGGAAGGGCATCATGTAGAGTTGGCTGGTAATATTGGTCGTCCTGAAGATGTGGAGCTTGTCGTAGCAAATGGAGCAGATGGTGTTGGGCTATTTCGTACGGAGTTTTTGTATATGGACCGAAATAGCTTCCCAACGGAAGAAGAACAATATGAATCGTATAAAACGGTCTTAGAAAAAATGGGAGACAAACCGACTGTCGTACGCACGCTTGATATCGGCGGTGATAAGGAATTAAGTTATTTAAAACTTCCTGAGGAAATGAATCCATTTTTAGGCTATCGAGCAATTCGACTTTGCCTTGATGATAAAGAATTATTCCGCGTTCAAATGAGAGCATTACTTCGTGCGAGTGTGTTTGGTAATTTGAAAGTAATGTTTCCTATGATTGCGACATTGGATGAATTCCGAGAAGCGAAAGCCTTCTTATTAGAAGTAAAAGAGCAGTTATTATCAGAAGGGCAAGCAGTAGCGGAGCATATTGAAGTGGGAATGATGGTAGAGATACCGTCAGCAGCGGTTATTGCAGACTTATTTGCCAAAGAAGCTGATTTCTTATCGATTGGCACGAATGATTTAATTCAATATACTTTAGCTGCAGATCGTATGAATGAGAAAGTTTCTTATTTATATCAACCCTACCACCCAGCCGTTTTACGTCTTATCAAAATGGTTGTTGATGCAGGTCACGCAAATGGACGTTGGGTAGGTATGTGTGGTGAAATGGCGGGTGATGCAGTTGCGATTCCAATACTACACGCCTTTGGATTAGATGAATTCTCTATGAGTGCCTCTTCTATTCTTCCAGCCAGAGCACAACTAGCACAACTATCTCAAAGTGCATTAGCACAGCACACAGATAGCATTCTCAGCTTATCAACGGCTGCTGAAGTAGAAGCCTATGTCGCTGAAAATTTTTAATAAATAAATAAGTCCTCCCTATACAACGAATAATTGCGTGTTGAAAACATCGACTGTTTTTCACATCCATTTACCGTTGTTTAGAGAGGCTTTTTTTACGAATATAAGGGGGAAGCAATATGGATATTAGACAGGTCGTAGCAACGGAATATGAAGAAGTAGAACAGTTAAGAGAGTATAGTTTTAGTAGTGTGTATAACGCTGAAAAATTGAAGGATTTTCAATATTGGATGCAGCATAGTGCAACATTAGGCAGTTTCGTTGATGGGAAATTAGTAGGGCAAATTCTTGTTTTACCTCTGAATCTAACGATGCGAGGGCAAAATTTTAATATGGGTGGTATTGGATTTGTGGCTACCTATCCAGAATATCGCAATCAAGGGATTATGAAAAAGCTGATGATCTATGCTTTGGAGACAATGCGTGAAAATAAACAAAATATCTCAGTACTTGCACCTTACTCTGTATCTTTTTATCATTATTTTGGCTGGTCATTATTTAATGATGTGCTTCGTTTTGATATATCACCAGCGAATTTCCCTCGATTGGGTAAAAAAGTAGATAGGATAAAAAGAACTAGTTTTAAACATAAAGATGTACAACTATTTGAAGACATTAAAAACTATCACAATGAGGTTGTCGCAAAAAATCCTGGAGCTATGATACGTGATCACGCATGGTGGAATCGTATTGAAGCACGTCAACCATATGCTCATTTTGCAGCAGTCTTTAATGATGAACAGGAAGTTATTGGCTATATTCGATATGAAATTATTGGATTGACATTTACGATTGAAGATTTTTATGCAACAAATTACGCAGCAGAAGCAGCTATATGGCGTTTTGTAGTCGCTCATGAAGCTAGTATTAATCGTATAACAGGTATTTGTCATGCTACTATGAAGGTGGGTATAACACTCCCAGAACCACAATTTACCCAACAGATTAAACAGGAAACAATGTTGAGAATTGTCGATGTAGCGGCATTTTTCACTGATTTTTTATGGCAGCAAGATGATCTATCATTGTATATGTCAGTTAGCGATCCATTTGCACAGTGGAATAATGGTATTTTCCACGTCACATCAAATGGCGTGACAATTGTAGATGAAGCCACATTAAAAGAACAACCAATTGTTGAATTAACGATTAATACAGTCGCATTACTAGTTAGTGGTTATGCTAGTGTGCAACAGTTACGTTATTATGATTTACTTCAAATGACTGATGAGACAGCGAATCAGTGGGATAAAGCGTTTCCAACACAAGCCAGTTTTTTTAATGAATATTTTTAAAAAAATTTAAAAAAATTGCACTATACCACTTCAAAGAATAACTATAGTTCAACGGTTTTCTATTATATACCGCAGATAAAATAGAAAAGAATAGGGATAAAAAAACAAAAAATCTATTGTGGTATATACCAATAGATGCTATATTTTAGTTAGAAAACGATTACATTCTAAAGGAGAGATCAACTATGAAGACGATTATGTTAGTTTGTGTGGCAGGAATGAGCACGAGTTTACTCGTAACAAAAATGCAGAAGGCGGCTCAAAGTCAAAATGTCGATGCTGATATTTTCGCAATTGCAGAAAATGAAGTGGATCGTACTCTAGCATCAAAAAATATCGATGTATTATTACTAGGTCCACAAGTAAGATATTTAAAATCTTCTTTTGATAAAAAATATGCGAATAGCGATTTCCCAATCGATGTTATCAATATGTCAGATTATGGCATGATGAATGGCGAGAACGTTTTGAAGCAAGCATTGGCTTTAGCGAAATAAGGAGGTAATTTTGTGGAAGATGAACAATTAATGCAAGCAGTCATGGGATTAATTATCCATGCGGGGAATGCAAAAAGTGAATGTATGATTGCAATAGGTCATGCAAAAATTGGGGAACTTCAAGAAGCACAAGACAAGATTGATGCTGCAAATGAAGCATTAATCGAAGCGCATCACGCTCAAACGTCATTATTGACAAGCGAAGCTCGTGGTGAGAACGTACAACCAACATTAATGTTAATACATGCACAAGATCACTTGATGAACGCTATCACATTTAGAGATTTAGCGAAAGAAGTTATCGAGCTGTATAGTCGCATTGATGCAAAATAAATAGTTTGAATGTTCGAAATATTGGTTGATTTTTCGAAGTAGCACTTATTTAGACAAAGGGGAGTGTTGACAATGTTCAAGTTTTTTGAAGAAAAATTCGTGCCTGTAGCTGCACGAATTGGTAACCAGCGACATCTGGTTGCAGTACGCGATGGTTTCTTAGCATTGATGCCATTAACAATCGTTGGTTCTTTAGCAGTACTGTTTAATAATTTACCGATTAAGTTTTACCAAACGTTCATGGATAGTATTTGGAAGCATGAAACGTGGACGCAATGGGGAGGTAATATGTGGAATGCGACATTTGGGATGATGTCCATTTTCCTAGCTATTACAATTGCTTATAATTTAGCGAAAAGTTACGATAAAGATCCTTTAGGTGCTGGTGTTATTTCATTGGCAGCTTACATGACATTTGGTACCTTTGGTGAAGGCGGTATATCTGGTCTTACATCAGGAACTGGTGGTATTTTCATAGCCATTATCATCGCGCTAATTTCGACGGAAATATTCACGCGATTATTAGGGAATCCTAGAATGCTTATTAAAATGCCAGATTCAGTACCACCTGCAGTATCTAAATCATTTGCAGCTTTGTTTCCAGCCATTATAACAATTGGTCTTTTTGCTTTAGTGCGTACAGTTATTTCAAATACAGCTGATATGCCAGATATTATTTCTTCATTTTATGCAACAGTACAAGCACCATTTCAAAGTTTAACGAACTCTTGGAGTGCAGGTGTTATTATCGCATTAGTACCAGTATTCTTCTGGTTCTTCGGTGTGCATGGTGCGAATATTATCGAACCATTCATGCAAACAATCAATATTGATTCAGTAGCAGCTAATATGAAGGCAGTTAGTAGTGGGTTAGAAGCACCATATATTATTACAAAACCATTCTTTGATGCTTTTGTTAATATGGGTGGGTCAGGTACTTCTTTAGCACTGATCGTAGCAATGTTCTTAGTCGCTCGAAAAAACAAACAGTATATGACCGTTGGTAAGCTGTCCGCAGCACCAGGGCTATTCAATATCAATGAACCGTTACTATTTGGTTTACCAATCATTTTAAATCCAGTATTATTCATTCCATTTATCATTACACCAGTAGTTGTTATGTCAATTGCTTACTTCTCAATGAAATTTGGATTAGTACCAAAAACAACAATTGCTGTTCCTTGGACAACACCGCCAATCCTTAATGGTATTTTAGCGACGCAGTCTTGGCGTGGTGGCGTATTATCCATCGTCAACCTAGTTGTGGCATTCTTTATCTACTTACCATTCGTAGCAATGGCTGGTCGTGTTCAAAAAGAAGAGTTAATTCTTGAAGAAGAGCATGAAGAACAAGTGAAAAAAGATTAATAATTAAAATGAGAAGGAGTTGTCACTTTTGAGGCAGCTCCTTCAATCAATTTATATTGGAGGTTTTCACATGAAACGTTTAGGCATATCTGTCTATCCACAACATAGCTCAGTCGAAGAAATGAAAAATTATATTCAATTAGCGCATAATAATGGTTTTGATCGCATTTTCACCTGTTTGATGTCATTAAATGATGCAGCTGAAAAACAAAAACTACAAGAAGTTACTCATTTTGCAAAAAATCTAGGTTTTGATATATCAGCAGATATAGCTCCACCTGTTTTTGAAGAGATGGGTCTGACATATCGCGATATTAATGTGTTAAAAAAGGAATTTAATCTAGCTGCATTACGTCTAGATATGGGGTTTTCTGGACAAGAAGAAGCTTTAATGTCATTGGACCCATGTGATTTAAAAGTAGAGCTCAATATTAGTAATGGTACGAAGTATGTCGAAAATATTTTATCGTATAAAGCGAATCCAGCGAATATTATTGGGTGTCATAATTTTTATCCCTTGAATAGTCAAATTAAGCGCAACACTTTATTAAAGAAAATTTCATAAGGACTTTTCCACTCCAAACATTTACGCGGACGTTTATTTAGTTTTTCAATACACTGGTCAATATACGTAGGCGAACAG
>NZ_QFVR01000024.1 GCF_003143975.1 Kurthia sibirica
ACGCCGCCAGCGTTCGTCCTGAGCCAGGATCAAACTCTCCATAAAAGTGTTTGAAAGCTCATTTGCTTTGCTAGCGTTATCTTTCGATAACGACATTCTACGAATAGAATGTCTTCGTTTGCTTACGTACTAATTAAAGTTTGTAAGACTTTATATTGATTAACTTCACTGCTTGTTTAGTTTTCAAGGTTCATGTTTTCGTCACTCGTAAGCGACTTGATTATTATAACACTTTAACCATTTCTTTGTCAAGAACTTTTTTCAAATTCTTTTTTAGAAATTAGTGCGTCACTCGTTAGCGACTTTAATATTATAACTCTTTACGTTTTGTCTGTCAACAACTATTTTAAAATTGTTTTGATGAGTTATGACTAACTCGCTTGACGACTTAATTATTATATCACCATACTATAGTATGTGCAAGCACTTTTTAAAAGTTATTTATATGACCATTCAGGTCGTAATAACTCTCTCTTCTTTAGTACGTTTTATATTGTATACAAAAAAACGTTGAAATACAATGGGAAAATATATGTATAGAAAAAAGCACCCTAATTAAGATAATTTGGGTGCTTAAATACTATTTTAATATAATTAATCGTGTTGACGCATTAATGGGAATAACAATACGTCACGTATTGATTGTGAATTTGTGAATAGCATAATCATACGATCGATGCCGATTCCTAGTCCACCAGTTGGTGCCATACCATATTCTAAAGCTTCTAAAAAGTCTTCATCCATATCATGTGCTTCATCATTACCTTGTTCTTTTTCAACCATTTGTGCTTCAAAGCGCTCACGTTGATCAATTGGATCATTAAGTTCTGTAAAGGCATTTGCATGCTCTCGACGTACAATGAATAATTCAAAGCGATCTGTGAAACGTGGATCTTCTGGATTTTTCTTTGCTAATGGAGAAATTTCTACCGGGTGTCCATAAACAAAAGTTGGTTGCACTAATGTTTCTTCAATTTTTTGTTCGAAGAATTCATTAATAATATGACCGATTTCCATCGTGTCTTTTATGCCAACATTATGTTCTTTAGCTAAAGCTTGCGCTTCTTCTTTAGTCATTTCTTGCCAGAAATCAACACCTGTTGCTTCTTTAACAGCATCAACCATATGCATTCGTTTCCAACCTTTAGAAATATCGATTACATCTTCACCATACTGAAGTTGTGTAGTACCTAACACTTCAGTAGCAACATGAACAAATAAATCTTCAGTCAAATTCATAATGTCTTCATAATCAGCATATGCCTCATACAATTCAAGCAATGTGAATTCAGGATTATGTCGTGTAGATACGCCTTCATTTCGGAATACGCGGCCGATTTCATATACTTTTTCAAGTCCACCTACGATTAAACGTTTTAAATAAAGCTCAATTGCGATGCGCATATACATTTTAGCATCCAATGCATTATGATGCGTTTCAAACGGACGTGCTGCCGCTCCACCTGCAATTGCATTTAACATTGGTGTTTCTACTTCTAAATAACCTTTGTTATCTAAGAAATTGCGAATCGAGCGAATAATTTGGCTACGTGTAATAAACGCTTGTTTGCTTTCGTTATTTGTAATCAAATCTAAATAGCGTTGACGATAACGTTGTTCTACATCCTGTAAGCCATGGAATTTTTCCGGCATTGGACGCAATGATTTAGTTAAGAAAGTGAATTCAGTTGCTTTAACTGTTGTTTCACCTGTATTTGTTTTAAACATCTTACCTTTAATACCTACGATATCGCCTAAATCAGCGCGCAAGAACAGGTCATACGCTTCGTCACCAATTGCATCTTTACGTACATAAATTTGCATTTGGCCGGCTAAATCTTGAATATTCGCAAACCCCGCCTTACCTTTACCGCGTTTTGTCATAATACGCCCTGCGATTACAACATCTTCTGATTCATTTTCTGCTAACTCTTCTTTTGTGTATCCATCATATTTTTCTTTTAACTCATTTGATAGATGTGTTCTAACAAAACGTTGACCAAATGGGTCTAGCCCTGCTTCTCTTATTGAATCCATTTTTTGGCGTCTCACCAAACTCTGGTCATTTAATTCTTCTGACACGACTTTCACTCCTTATATCTGTTCTGCTCTACGCAGTCCATAATGTATTTACTGTACACAATTTTAACATACGATTCACGACTTTCCTCTCATTTTATGCAAGCAGTAAAAATTACTCGCACTAAAGAGTTGATAATATGAAATTGAAACACCTATTACGTGTCGGTTCAAGATCACTGTAGCCACCATAATTTCAATATGACCTTATATTTTTTCATAAAAGGTATCACATCTGAAGAAACTGTTGTACATTCTCTATTCGCTTGAATAATCTTACGCCTTGCGACCCTAGTTCTGCAAGTAGTGCATCGATGCTTTGTCCAAGTACAGGTTGATTCGCATATGGTGCTATTTCAGCTAACGGTACAAGTACAAAGGCACGTTCGTGCATACGCGCGTGAGGAATTGTTAAAATTTCATTATCATGTATTTCCTCACCATATAGAATAATATCCAAATCCATCGTTCTTGGACCCCAACGGATAATGCGCTCTCGCTTTAACTTCTGTTCAATCGCCTGGCAACTCCGCAGTAAATCCAAAGCACTTAAAGACGTATCCACCTCTACTATACAATTCATAAAAACATCTTGATCTTCGTAGCCAACTGGATCTGTATCATATATAGAAGAAACTGCGGTCACTCGGATTTCTTTCTCTCCATGCAAAAGCTGTACTGCCTGTTTAAGTGACTCCACTTTGTCTCCCATATTAGAACCTAACGAAATATAGGCTTGCATCATATGAATTCGCCTCTTGTAATTTCGACAGACACTTCGCGATAGTGTCCCGGAATCGGAGGGTCTGGTTTAATCACTTCTACTTGAATCCCTTTAATAACAGCTGGATATGCATTGCGCACAGCTGAAGCTAGTTTTTCAGCTACCGCTTCAATTAACTTATATGGTTTTCCTTCAACGATATCTTTAACGATTGAAAATACCTCTGCATAGCTCACTGTGTTATCCAATTCATCCGTTTCTCCTGCATATTGTAAATCTACCGCTATATGCATCGTAATACGAAAACGTTGACCTAATTCTGTTTCGGCTGCAAGCACCCCGTGATAACCATAAAACTCCATATCCTTCAAATGAATATAATCCATGTTTTTTCCTCCTTAGCGTAGTGCATCCATCATTTTCATCATGCGGGCAATGGGTTGTACATCATGTACTCGAACAATATGGCAACCCTTATCCACACCATAGCAGCAGCTCGCACCTGTTCCTTCCATACGTTCTTCAACTGGTAAATCTAGAATTGTCCCAATCATGCGTTTACGAGATGTTGCAAGTAATACAGGATAGCCCATATTCACAAGTTCAGGCAATTTACGCATCATCTCTATATTTTGCGCATGTGTTTTTCCAAAACCGATACCTGGATCAAGCCAAATTTGTTGTACACCGGCTTGTTTAGCTAGCGTAATACTATTCACTATATCTTGTTCTACAGCTAACCAAAATGCATCACCAACATATTCTTCTTTGCGATTATGCATTAAAATGAGCGGTACTTTATATTGAGCGGCAATTGTTGCAATTTTAGGATCATACTGCCCACCCCATATATCATTAATAATATGAGCACCAGCTAAAACTGCTTGCTCTGCTACATGTGATTTAAATGTATCGATTGAAATAAGTACATCGACTTGCTGTACAATGGCCTCTATAACTGGCACAACACGCGCAATTTCTTCTTCAATAGATACCGGTGTATAACCAGGTCTCGTCGACTCACCACCAATATCGATAATCGTTGCGCCTTGCTCTACCATTTGACGTGCACGCTCTACTGCCGCTTCTACCGAATTGTACCGCCCACCATCAGAAAATGAATCAGGTGTTATATTTAAAATGCCCATTATATGTGTTTTTTCGCCAAAATCCATCACTTTACCGGCAATCGTATAATCAGTAGCATATCGTAATTTCATATTTCCTTACACCCCATTTATTTGTTCTTTATAGCATTTGCTTAATAACGTATAGATCGGCCCTTCAACCGTAGAAAATAGTCGATTATCTAGAGAAGCTATAGCAATCAGTTCTTGCACAGATGTTGTGACAAAACATTCTTGCGCTTCCTCCAATACAGTTTTCGCAAAAAGCCCTTCTCGTACTTTTATGTCATTAGCATGAGCGAGTGCAATAACAGCTTGTCGTGTAATACCATTTAATATACCAGTCTCCAAACTTGGCGTATAAAGTACACCATCTATTACCCAAAATATATTTGATGTAATGCCTTCCGCTATATTTCCTGTTTCCGTTACAAAAAAACCTTCATGTTCTTGTAATGATGTCAATTCTTGTCGTGCCAATATATTATTGGCGTAGTGATGGGACTTAAAACGTTTTGATTGTTCTGGCGTATTGCGTATGGTTGTTAACCAATAGGCTTTTTTTATCGCAGTAACAGCTGGTAACTCCTTGCGGAAAATAATAATTGTCGGTGCATCATAGTGTTTTAATTGTAAACCTACACCACCATTCCCTGCCGAGACATTCAATCGAAAATAACCATCTACCTGACCATGTCGATTATTTAGCTCCTCAATGACAACTAGTAATGTTTCTTTACTATAGGGCATTGCGATACGATAGGTCGCCAATGCCTCTGTCAATCGAGCGAAATGCTCGTCAAATAAAAATGGGATGCCATCATATGTACGAAAAGTTTCAAAAAAACCCAGACCATATAAAAAACCATGATCCAACGGTGAAATAACTAGTTCATGATCTTGTATATATTGTCCATTCATCCAACACCACATTATTACGACACCTCACAGTAGGTTACGATAAAGTTTTTCAATAATTGTAAACCATTTTCCGTCATAATGGATTCAGGATGAAATTGAACACCTTCTATTGGTAATTCGCGATGACGTAATCCCATAATTTCGCCTTCCTCTGTCCAAGATGTAATAACTAAACAATCAGGTAATGTTTCTTTTTCAACAATTAATGAATGATAACGTGTTGCATTATATGGATTAGGCATGCCTTTATTCATTCCCTTGTGATCATGTTCAATAGGGGATGTTTTACCATGCATGAGACGCTGCGCACGAATCACCCTACCTCCAAAAACTTGCGCAATGGATTGATGACCTAAGCAAACACCAAGAATGGGTATTTTACCAGCAAAATAGGTGATAATTTCTAAGCTCATCCCTGCTTCATTTGGTGAGCAAGGCCCTGGAGAAATGACGAGCATCGTTGGAGCAAGCTGTTCAATTTCAGTCACTGTAATATCGTCATTACGTTTAACAATTAGTTCCTGTCCTAATTCACCAAAATACTGCACAAGATTATAAGTAAATGAATCATAGTTATCAATCATTACTATCATTTTGCCATCTCCTCCACCATATGAACTGCTTGCCACATTGATTTTGCCTTATTTAAAGATTCCGTATATTCAAGCTGTGGTACAGAATCAATCACAATTCCTGCGCCAGCTTGAATATGCACTTTATTATCTTGAATAAAGGCGGTACGAATAACGATGTTCATCTCTAAATCTCCATTATAACCAATCCAGCCGATTGAACCTGTGTAAATCCCTCTTCGCACTGGTTCTAGCTCCTCTATAATTTCCATCGTACGAATTTTTGGTGCTCCGGTAATTGTCCCTCCTGGGAACATCGCACGAATGACAGCAGTGGCGTTCTGATATGGCGCTATTTCACCGCGTATATTCGATACGATATGCATTACATGAGAATATTTTTCGATCACCATAAATTCATCAACAAATACAGAACCGTAGCGTGACACTTTACCAATATCATTTCTTTCAAGATCAACTAACATCACGTGTTCTGCACGTTCTTTCGGATGCTTGATTAACTCATCGGCTAGTTGTTGGTCTTCTATATCATTCCGTCCCCTTGGGCGCGTACCCGCAATTGGGCGCGTCGATAATTCCATTCCCTTTTTCTTCACAAGCAGTTCTGGTGAACCGGAAACGATAGCAAAATCAGGTGATTGAATAAACGCCATATATGGGGATGGATTAAATGTACGTAGTGCCTCATACAATAAAAGTGGCTCTTCATCGTATATTTTTGATTGTCTCACCGATAAATTTACTTGGAAGACGTCTCCCTGCGCAATATATTGTTGAATTTTCACAACTGCTTCTTCAAATTGTTGACCCGTCATTGAAACAGCCATTCCCTCGATCATATGATGAGATATGGTTTTATTCGCGTGGAAATTACGCGTGAAATGATCATGTTGAAAATCAGTAAGTGCTTGTTCTAGATTGACCTCACTCGATGTGGTTTTCATGAAGCGCATTTCCTGTTGTTCTTCGTGAAAAACAGCCCAACTATCAACTAAATAAAAATAATGTTGTGGTAGACGTAAATCTGTCTGTGCCCTGGAAGATAATTTTTCGATCTCTCGACTATAGTCATAGGACACCGAACCGATGACACCTCCAGAAAAATAAGGCTCGTCAGTTTGAATAGCATAGCTTGCTGTCAATTCTTCAATCAATGCTAACGATTCACCAACACGTTGCTCTTCTCGACCGTCACGCCATTGAATATGTATACCTTGCTCCGTAGAAGCGATGACTGCTAATGGATTCCACGCTGCGATACTTTGTATGCCTCCTCGTCCACTTTCTAAAAAAATATGATGTTCCACAACTTTGACACTTTCTTTATAGTTATAAAAAAAGGCATCCTTTGTCATCGGTATTGCTGCTGTAGTAAATAATTGATTCGTCAATTTGCTACCCCCATGTATTCTATCTTTACGTCATTGTCCATAGTATATGAAATGTGGCGCCATTTCGCAAAATTGATTCTCTTTTTTCAATAAAAAAAGTGCAAATGCCATTTTATTGGCATTTGCACTTTTGGCATAGCTTATTTATTAGTCATCAAAATGATAAAGGGGTGTTGATAAATAACGTTCGCCATTAGAAGCTAAAATTGCTAAAACATTTTTACCTTTTCCTAAACGTTTCGCTGTTTCAACTGCTGCAAAAATTGCTGCACCGGATGAAATGCCACCTAAAATACCTTCTTCTTTGGCAGTTTTACGTGCCGTTTCAAATGCCGCTTCATTTTCCACAGGGAAAACTGAACCATAAACATCTGTATTTAACACTTTTGGTACAAAGCCAGCACCAATTCCTTGGATTTTATGAGGACCAGGTTTTCCACCTTCTAGTACTGGTGAATCTTTTGGTTCTACAGCAATGATTTCAATTTGTGGGAATTTTTCTTTTAATACTTCGCCTGCACCAGTAATCGTACCACCAGTACCAACACCCGCTAAGAATGCATCTAAAGTTAAACCTGCTTTTTCAAAAGCATCAACAATTTCTGGACCTGTTGTTTCGCGATGAATGACTGCGTTCACAGGGTTTTCAAATTGTTGAGGTAAAAACCAACCATTTTCTTGTGATAGTTCCTCCGCTTTAGCTATTGCACCCTTCATACCTTCTGCACCTGGCGTTAAAATCAGCTCTGCACCATATGCACGCAGAAGATTACGACGTTCCATAGACATTGTATCAGGCATAACAATCACTGATTTATAACCTTTAGCTGCTGCAACCATTGCAAGACCAATACCTGTATTACCAGAAGTTGGTTCGATTAAAACGCTACCTTCTTTTAAAATACCGTCTTTTTCTGCTTGCTCAACCATTGCTAAAGCTAAACGATCTTTTACAGAGCTACCTGGGTTCATATATTCTAATTTCACATAAACATTCGCATCATTTGGACCTGTTAAATTATTTAATTTCACGATCGGTGTGTTACCTACTAATTCTGTTACTGAATTTACGATTTGGTTTGTCATTTCAATTCCACTCCTAATTCCTAGTAGTTTTATAGGCTTTTAATATTTTTAATTTTACATGACTAAAATTTCAAAGTCAATAAAAAACGACGGAGAATTATTGGAAAATTCCGTCGCTTTTTATCTGTTATTTTAATTCGCTTTTTGAGCATCAATTTCTACAATGAAACCTTCCAATTCCTCTTTAGAGAAATCATATGTTTCCATACAGAAGTGACATTGTGCTTCTGTTTTTTCTTCTTCATTGATCATTTGTTGTAACTCTGTTTTACCTAAGCTTAATAAAGCTGCACCAAAACGTTCTTTTGAACAATTGCAAGCAAATTGAACAGGCATTGTATCAAGTACTTGGACATTCCCTTTACCTAACACTGCTTCTAATACTTCTTCTGGTGTATAGCCTTTTTCAATCATTTTAGAAACAGGTTCAATTTTCCCGAGTTGTTCCTCAATTAATGTGATTGTCTCATCATCAACATTCGGCATCACTTGAATAACAAAACCACCTGCTGCTGCAATTGAATTATCTGTATCTACTAAAACACCTAGACCAACTGCTGAAGGAACTTGCTCTGATTTAGCGAAATAGTATGTGAAATCTTCAGCAATTTCTCCCGATACAAGCGGCACCTGACCTGTAAAGTAATCTCGTAAACCTGAATCTTTTACGACAGATAGAGAACCTTCTGTACCTACAGCACGACGAACATCTAACTTACCGGCTGCGTTTAAATCATAGTGTACATGAGGATTGATTGCATAACCGCGTACTTCGCCTTTAGCATTGGCATCAACAATGATCCCACCTAACTCGCCATCACCCTGGATTTTAATCGTTAACTTGTCTTCGCCTTTTTGCATAGCGCCCATAATAATACCGGCAGTCATCGTACGACCTAGCGCTGCTGAGGCAGTTGGCCATGTATCATGACGACGTTGTGCTTCACCAACTGTTTCAGTTGTACTGACTGCAAACGCACGTACACTCCCATTAAATCCTAATGCTCTTACTAAATAATCTGACATGGATTATCCTCTTTTCTATTTCAATAGTGTAAACATCTTTCGACATCATAACATAGAAGCCTTTACAAAAAAAAGCTGACCGACTCAGCATGAGTCGGTCAACATTTTTAGTCTCGTTCTTCTTGAATACCGTTTTTATTTTTATCGTTTGGTTGATCGCTTGGAAGATCTTCAGTTGTTGGCTCATTTTTGCCCAATTCCACTTTAGTTTCTTTCACGATTGTAGTTTCAGTTGCTTCAGTTACTTCTTTTACAGTTGTCTCTGCAACAACTTCACCATTTTTCTTATCATACGAACGTTCTGGCAATTTACCATACTTCTCTAGATGCTCAATTTGTTCAGCATCTAAAGTTTCAATTTCTAATAGCGTTTCAGCGATTAAGTTCAATAGCTCCCGACGCTCTGTTAAAATTTTCTTCGTACGAGCATATTGCTCAGCAACCATTTCTTGCATTTCTTGATCAATTTCATAAGCGATTTTATCAGAATAATTTTGCTCTGAAGTCATATCACGACCTAAGAATACATTACCACCTGAATTTGCACCGAACTGTAATTGGCCAAGCTTATCGCTCATACCATATTCAGTTACCATTGATCTAACGATGCTTGTCACGCGTTGGAAGTCATTGTGAGCACCAGTTGAAACTTCGCCAAAAGCGATGTCTTCTGCCGCACGACCACCTAATAAACCAGATACTTTATCAAGAAGCTCTGGTTTTGTCATGAAGTAACGATCTTCTTTTGGAAGCATTACTGCATAACCACCAGCTTGTCCACGAGGTACGATTGTTACCTTATGCACTTTTTCAGCTTCGTCTAAAGTTAAGCCCACTACTACGTGACCTGCTTCATGATACGCAACGATATTACGTTCTTTTTTAGAGATTACACGGCTAGTTTTAGCTACACCGGCAATAACACGGTCCGTCGCTTCATCGATATCACCCATGTCAATTTTCAATTTATTAGAACGAGCTGCAACAAGAGCTGCTTCATTTAATAAGTTTTCTAAATCGGCACCAGAGAACCCTGGTGTACGTTGTGCAATTGCTTTCATATCAACAGATTCATCAAGAGGTTTTTTGCGAGCATGTACTCGAAGTATCGCTTCGCGTCCTTTGACATCTGGACGACCTACAGTAATTTGACGGTCAAAACGACCTGGACGTAATAATGCAGGATCTAAAATGTCAGGACGGTTAGTAGCAGCGATGATAATAATACCTTCGTTGGCACCAAAACCATCCATTTCAACTAGAAGTTGGTTTAATGTCTGCTCACGTTCATCGTGACCACCACCAACACCAGCACCACGTTGACGGCCTACTGCATCAATTTCATCAATGAAAATGATACAAGGTGCATTTTTCTTCGCATTTTCGAATAAATCACGGACACGAGAAGCACCGACACCAACGAACATTTCAACAAAATCAGAACCACTGATTGAGAAGAACGGTACGCCAGCTTCGCCAGCTACAGCACGTGCAAGTAATGTTTTACCAGTACCCGGAGGTCCCACAAGTAGAATACCTTTTGGAATTCGCGCACCGATTGCTTCGAACTTAGTTGGGTCTTTTAAGAAATCAACAACTTCTATAAGCTCTTGTTTCTCTTCATCAGCACCAGCTACGTCAGTAAAACGAACTTTTTTCTTTTGGTCATCATAAAGCTTCGCTTTACTCTTACCAAAACTCATCACTTTATTGCCGCCACCTTGTGACTGATTCAATAAGAAGAAGAACAAAATGAAGATAATAATAAATGGAATTACACCCGTTATGAATGAAATCCAACCACTCGTTTCAGGAGCGGGTAAGAAGTTGATTTTTGAACTCTTACTTGCTTCATCACGGATAATGTTCATTAAATCTTGATCGTTCTGAGGAATATTCGTTACGAATGATTCGTCTTCTTTGTAACCTTCAAGTTTACCTTTTACGACATACACCAATTTATCCGGTTGAATATCCGCTTTGGAAACTTTCCCATCTTGTAATGCTGTAATAAACTCATTATAATTTAAATCTTTTGTCGGTTTATTTTGGCCGTTAAACGTACCAAAAATCCCTACTATCACAAGAAAAATCAATAAATACAATATGGCGTATCGAAATACTCGATTCATCCCCAGCCTCCTCATCAGGTAAACAGAAAAACTATAGTAAATCTTATCATATGGAAATTAGAGCGTACAATGAAAAGTCTTTTCTTTCACAACTTTCAAGTGAAAATTGTCGCATTTTTTGCTAGAAAGAGTAAACTGACTTTTTAAGAACGCCAATATATGGTAAGTTACGATATCTTTCCGCGTAGTCTAAACCATAACCTACAACGAATGCATCTGGAACATCAAAACCAACATAATCCGGTTTTAAGTCCACTTTACGACCCGATGGTTTATCTAATAATGTAATAATACGAATTGATTTTGCTTTGCGGTATTTAAATAAATCAACTAAATAGCTCAAAGTTAAACCAGAATCAATAATATCTTCTACGATAATAATGTCGCGACCTTCAACACTTGTGTTTAAATCTTTAACGATTTTCACTTCGCCTGAAGAGACAGTTGCATTACCATAGCTTGTAACATCCATAAAATCAATTTCTAAATAGGCATCGATGCGCTTCATTAAATCAGCCATAAAAGGCATTGCACCTTTTAAGACACCAACTAATAATGGGAATTTGTCATCATAATCTGCCGTAATTTGTGCACCTAATTCTAAAATCTTTTCTTGTAATTGTTCTTCGGAAATCAATATTTCCTCGATGTCTTTCTGAAGCATTGCTTGTATCCTCCTTGAATATAAGTAGACGGCATTAGATTTGTACGTCTACGATCATAATTGCACCCTTACTAGAACTGTGCACTTGCGTACATAAAGAGCTTACACGCAATCCTGGCAACGCGATAATTTCATCATTTGAATCGACAATCAGCGGCCATTCAATTCGATCTTGCAGCGGTACTTTTGCATCGATAAAAATGCGCGATACCTTTTTGTAATTGCCCATGCCTGCTAATTGCATTCGATCTCCATCATTCTTAGAACGACGGGTCAACGGATGCTTCAGCTTTGGATGTGACAAAGCATAGAATTTTGCTTCATCTGAATACGTTTGAGTCGTCATATCGTGGAAAATTCCATATCGTTGACCATTTGGTAATAGATACCATCTATCCATTGCCAGCACATGCTGCTCAACTTCTTTTAGTAAAGGTCTTCGACGATATACATAAAGTACATCATATTGTCTTTGAGCCACTCCACCATCTGGTAGCGATAATTCTTTATGACCATCAATCGTTGTCGTCAATTGTAAAATTGCCGTCCAAAGTGTATAGCTTTGTGCAATGATTGTATCTTTATAAAGATATTTTAATAGTAGTAGAATGACCCTTCTTTGTAAAGCAAGTGGCTGTTTTTGGAATGGAATAATTGATAATGTCATCATATTGTCACTTTCGACAACGATCAGCTCATTAAAAACAGCTTTTGTTAAGTCCTCCAAGACAACTTCTTCCATTCTTTCTTTTTCAGAAAAACGTTGAAAAGCTACTGCTATTTTACTATTTTCCTCTCTTAATAAAGGTACCACATGGTGGCGTAAACGATTGCGCGTATAGGAGTCTTTTTTATTGCTTGCATCTTCTCGATAATCGAGTTGATAGTTTGTTAAATAGTCCATAATGTCTTGACGCGTAACGCTTAAGAATGGCCGAATTAACTGCTGACCGTAAAAATCACGTTGTGCCGGCATCCCCAATACACCTTGTTCATGTGAACCTCTTACTAAGGCCATTAAAATACTTTCGATTTGATCATCGGCATGATGTGCAACGGCTACTTTATTAAAACCTTCTTCAATCATAATTTCCATGAAATACTTGTAGCGTTCTCGTCTACAAACATCTTGCAAATTACCTTTTTCCTCAGCATGAATTGCTGGGATTTCAATGTTTGCAGCGAAAATTTGAATTGCATGCTCTGCACAAAAGCGCTCTACAAATTGGCGATCGCCATCTGCAGCTTGCCCGCGCAACATATGGTTGACATGGACAGCAGCGATATCAAAATTTGCTGTTTTTTTAAGCTCGTTCAAATAATGCAGCAACACAATAGAATCCACACCACCGGAACAGGCTACTAGTATACGATCAGTAGGCATTAATAGGTTGTTTTTTTCTATATAACTTGCCGCTTGTCGTTCGAGATTAGTCATGTCAATCACCTCTACAATCAATAGTAACACTTTTCAACTATAGAAATGGAACAAAGTAGCTTCATCACCTCAATCTTCTTTAATTTATGTTAAATACCTGAATTTAATTGGTATTGTTTTGCATATTATATTTATTACCCCATTTATTTCTAAAAAATGCTATTATTTTTGCAGAAAAATGAATTGTTTTAAATTCATTCAAATTTTTTTCAAAAAACCGCTTGACGGTATAGCAATCCTCTTGTAATATAATCTATGTTGTCTAAAAGACATCGTTGTTATGGCGACCTAGCTCAGCTGGCTAGAGCGTTCGGTTCATACCCGAAAGGTCGGGGGTTCGATCCCCTCGGTCGCTATTTGGCCCCTTGGTCAAGCGGTTAAGACACCGCCCTTTCACGGCGGTAACACGGGTTCGAATCCCGTAGGGGTCATATTAAAAGAAGCTTTCCTTTTCAGGAGAGCTTCTTTTTTTGTTATTTTATAATAATTTGTCGTACGAATCATGCGGATAGTTTTTTTCCATAAAAAAGTGATGACCTGCAAAACTCTTACAGAGTTGCTGGTCATCACTAGACGTTCTATATTGACACTTTTTCTATGACTAAAGAGTTAGCAATTAGCTTCTTCTTGCGCCACGGCCGCCGCGTTTCGATTCAGTAGCACGTTTTAAAGTCGTTAGACGTTCGTCACTGTCCTTTAAGAAACGAGCCATTTTTTGCTCGAAATTCTCTGGTGGCTGATATTGTTGTCCGCGATTGTTGCCTCCGCCACGACTGTTGTTACCGCGTGGGCGTTGTGGACGCTCTGGGCGTTCTGGGCGTTCTGGACGTTCTGCTTGAGGTTTTGCTTTACGAATTGAAAGACCAATTTTACCATCAGCTTCTACATTCATAATTTTAACTTCAACCATTTCTCCAACTTTTAAATGATCGTTGATATCTTTTACATAGTTATCAGCGACTTCACTAATATGCACAAGACCTGTAGAGTTATCTGGTAACTCCACGAATGCTCCGAAATTTGTAATACCTGTTACTTTACCTTGTACTTTGCTACCTACTTCAATTGCCATAAAAAAAATGCTCCTCCTTAGAATTTAAGCGACTAATGATAGTCAATAACTGAATTGTAATATGCAATATATTGCTCATTACTCACTACTTATTATAGCCATGAAAAAAAGAGTGTCAACAAGACTAGTCTTTTTGACTTTGAGAAAAATCCATTTCATCGTCATCTTTGGCAGCGTTTGGAATATTAAATATCTTTTCGCCTTTTTTCGATAAAAATAAATCTTTTCTTACTATTTTCGCGATATAATCGTCATCGTCTAGCTTAACAATCTGTGTTTTTAGTTCTTTTTGCTGTTCTTTTTGATTATCTAATTCTCTTTTTAATGCTATTTCTGCTTCCTTTTTTTCTTGCAAATTATTTTTTTGATGAGCAAGAGTAAAAAGAAGTGAACCAACAGTCAGGAAAAAAATCGTCGTCATAATTGCAAGGTTTCGATAAAGTGATACTTTTCTATTATGTAGACGTTTCGCTTTTATTTCTTCCTGCTTTACAAAGTCTTGATGAATTCTACTAATGGAATTCGGTCTGCGTGACTTTTTTTCGGACATAGATTTCTCCTCCCTTGAAAAATCATCGGATACCTATTACTTAAATAGTATAAAGGAAAAACTGGATTATTATAAGGATTAACCCTTAGAAAGCTTAAATAATTCCTAAAAATAACAAAAATTCCTTCGTTATCATATTCTTTTTCACTTTTTCATACTAGTTAAACCTTTTTAATGCATTATTTAATCCTCATCATCTATGAATTCTGGCTCTACCACCTCAAGTTTTTCTTCACTAAGAATCGTATACATGGCTGCCGCTTCGTCTTTACGTACGATATCTTTTAACATCTCAATGCGTACTGTAACAATTTTTTGACCAAAACGAATAGCTAACACATCACCAACTTTTATACGACTTGCCGCCTTCACCGTTTTACCATCTATTGAAATACGCCCTTGGTCTGCTACTTGCTTCGCTAAAGTACGTCGTTTAATTAAACGCGATACTTTTAAAAATTTATCTAAACGCATGTTTTATTGTCCTCCTTCATCTTCTTTTGCTTGTTGCCACAATGATAGCAATTCATCAATCGTTGCAGTTGAAAAATCTTTCCCTGTTGCTTTTACTTGCTGCTCGACAAAACCAAAACGTTTGGCAAATTTTGCATTGCCATGAAGCATTGCCTCTTCAGCAGATAATTTATAATGTCGCGCTAAATTGACAATCGTCGTCAGAACATCACCAAGCTCATCTAGTTGTTGTGCTTTCGTTCCTTTTTCAAGTGCTTCTTTAAATTCAAGCCATTCTTCTTGGCATTTCAACCAATATTGCTCTGTTGTCGACCACTCAAAGTTGAGCTTCGCTGCTTTTTTCTGATAATTATACGATGTTTGAAGGGCTGACTCCGCACGATACTCACCAGCCAATAGCGCTTCATCCTTATTGTCGGTTGCATGCTCTTCTTTTTTTATTTTTTCCCAATTGGCATTAATTTCTTCCACATTATTAACTGTAACATCTGAAAAGACATGCGGATGGCGACGAATCATTTTAGTCGTAACACCCTCTATTAAATCTTCTAAATTAAAGAAACCCTCTTCTTCACCAATCTGCGCATTCATGAATACAATCATCAGTAAATCACCAAACTCTTCGATGATATGATCATGATCATCTTCATCTATGGCTTGCAACACCTCATGTGCCTCTTCCAATAAATAGCGCTTCAATGTAGCATGTGTTTGTGCTTTATCCCATTCACAACCCTCTGGACCACGTAATTTCGCTATAATATCACGTAGCGTAGACCATTCCTTCGTTGCTTGTAATGGATCAGTAACAGGTGGTACATATACCGTTGTTAAATTATTAATTGTTGCTACATGATCCAATTCAAATAATGGAACTGTTTGTAATAGTTCGCCTGAAGAACCTGCTGCGGTAACAATTGTCACTGGATATTCTGCATCATATTTTTCCATCAAGGTTAATTTTACATTAGATGCACTTATTTGATCGTACACTTGTGCAATTAATAAGTGATTATTCATATTGACATGATGAATGGAAAAAGTCGAACCATCAACCAATTGAAAACCATCGATTGGATCGATGCGCAATGCCCCAAATATTGCATCTAAAAAGCTCTGTCCACCCTCTACTACAAGTTGAATGCGACCTTCTTTTTCTGCTTGTACAAGTAATTGCACAGTCATTTCAGCTACTAATGGATGTCCAGGAACTGCATAGACCACATCATCATCAATTGATGCTTGTATTAACGTTTCCGTAATTTCTTCATATACTGGTAAGAAATGATCATGTTTTTCATACACTTGGTCAAAACTTATAAATTGTAAATTTTCCATACGTAATTCTTCAATTACTGGATGATCCATCGTTCGAACATACAGTGTTGAAGTCGCTTTTAATTGTCGATAAACACCCATTGGTAGCTGATTAAAATCACCAGCGCCCAATCCTAATACTGTTACTTTATTCATTATTCCACCTATTTCTTATTTAATAATATTTGCAATGATGCAAGTTTTCTACCAAGTGGCAATAATAGCCATTGGCGGGGGGTGAAGAGCGTAAACTTTGTAACCCATAATACAAAAACACCTGCGCCCACTGATGCTGCGATACTGACAACTAGTAGTGCATATAAACGTCCTCCAATAGAAATAAAGGGCATTCTATCCATTAAAAAGAGTGTCATTTTTACGCTGATGAACATTGCGAGCGTAGCGAGCACCGTTGTTTTATAAAAATGAAAAGATGCTAATGGCAACTTTTTCATTCGTTTTAAATAGTATATCAGTCCGGCGGCACCAAATAATAGAGCGATATTGCTCGAAATTGCAGCACCAACGACACCATATCTCATCACGAGGGCGTGATTTAAGCTGATTTTCAGTATTAAACTTACTGTTAACAGTATCGTTGGGCCTTTACGATAGCCCAACCCTTGTAAAATAGCTGTAATTGTTACGATGACGGATAAGGTAATTATTTGTAACATATAAATAACTAACACATCAGAAAGAGCATTCGTTTCAAATAAGAGTGTATTTAAATAAGGCATGATTAACATTAAACCAACAGCTGCAGCTATACCAAATAGCAATGTAGCTTGATATGTCAGTTGAATAAATGCTGTTGCCTGTTGTTTCTTTCTCATCATAATCGCATTGGCAATCATCGGTACGATTGCCATAGACATTGATGATGCAATGACTAAACCTACTTGTACAAGTGGCTGCCCGCGATCATAAATACCTTTTTCTGTCATTGCCTGTGCTTTTGTCATAGCGAATTTTTGTAAAGCATCAAATACCGTAAAGGAATCAACGAGTTGAAAAAAAATAAGTAGTAAACTACTCATACTCGCGCTAATACTCACAACAAGCATTTTTTTCATAATACCGGCTTTATTAGGCAATGTATGGTTTCTTTTAAAGAGCGTAACCCGTTGTGAAGATTTGCGCATGACGATTAATAATAAAATTACGCCTGCCACTTCGCCAAAAATCGTACCAAATATTGCCACTTCTCCAGCTAAGTATAGTGATTTTGATGTCAACATGACATAGGTTGTGCCTCCAAGTATAAGTCCTACACGTACGACCTGTTCCACTACTTGAATAAGAGCTACACGCGATAAATCACCTGCTGCTTGTAGTGTGCCCTTGTAGAAAGCTAATACCGGCATTGTAAAAATAACAAATGCTCCGATTTTTAAAGAAGCCTCCAATTGTGGATCGCCCATTGCTGCTGCAAAAAAGGGAGCACAACTATAAAATACACTAAAAAACAGTGCCGATAATAACCAAAGAAAGCGATAGAGTAATTGAGCAACGGCTGTTTTACGAGAGCTATTGCTTAGCGCTTCATCGGCAATCATTTTAGAAATGGCAATTGACAAACCACTAGAAGTCCACGTCATAAAAATAGCTACGAAGGGGTATACTTGTTGATAAATAAAGAAGCCTTTATCCCCCACGAGGTTTTGAAAAGGAATACGATAGAGCATGCTCAATAATTTGACGAATAATGCCGCCGCCGTTAAGAGCGCTATGCCCTTAGCGTAACTTTTCATAGTAGACATCGTTTTTTTCAGTCCTTTAAAATTCTTATTTGATAGTATATCATAGTTCAATTTCCATGCGAATTTACATATTTACCCGAATAATGCTAATTCCTTTTTCCCCTTTTGCACTTTTTTTATAGATATATTTTAAATCTTACCGATGCATTCAGCATAAAGGAGGTTACTGACGTGAAAATCAAACAGATTGATTCTTCATCCAACGCTTTCCGCTTCAAAAAGCCTAGAAAAGCTTTTACGCCATATGATTTCGCAAGTATTTTACATGATAAAGAGCAAAAATTACAAGGTGAGACATTTACTAGACGTCTTAAAAATGAAAAAGATAATAGGTGTGAACCTGAAATGAAATGATAAAGAAAAAATGGGCGATGAAAATATTTTATTTTCACCGTCCATCTTTATTATTTTAAAGCATCTGGCAGATTTTTTACGACTCCTTCAATAATTGTAAATGCCTGTTGATCTTTATTAATTTTTCGTTCATCGATCGTTAATACAAGTTTGCCGCCTTCCATTACAAAACCGACTGCACGTCCAAATTGCATCGAATCAGAAACTACTTTACCACCATCTAAGCGATTCGTTCCTTCTTCAGAAATTTCAATACGTATAATGCCTTTTTTCACTTTGATAGAATCCACACCAACAAGACGAGCCCATGCCTTCATGCGAGCTATGCGCATTAAAAGCTGTACTTCTGCTGGAATATCACCGAAACGATCGACTAATTCTTCATTAATCTCTAAATAATCTTCCTCTGTTTCAATCCCTTTAATGCGTTTATACATTTGGATTTTTTGATAACCATCCTGAATATAAGAATCTGGGATATAGGCATCATACGGTAATATAATCTCCACATCTTGTTCTTGTGATTTTTTCTTGCCTGTTTGTTTTTCGACAACTGCTTCTTCTAACATTTGAGAGTAAAGATCAAAACCAACAGAATCAATAAAGCCATGTTGTTGTGAACCAAGTAAATTACCAGCACCACGTATCGATAAATCGCGCATCGCAATTTTAAAGCCTGAACCTAGTTCCGTAAATTCTTTCACTGCTTGTAATCGTTGTTCTGCTACTTCTGTCAACACTTTATCACGTTGATACATAAAATAGGCATATGCAACACGATTCGAGCGACCAACACGTCCTCGTAGCTGATAGAGTTGTGATAAGCCCATACGATCGGCATTGTTGACGATCAATGTATTAACATTTGGAATATCCATGCCTGTTTCGATAATTGTCGTCGTAACGAGAACATCAAATTCGCCTTCTAAAAAGCCTAAAATAACGGACTCCAATTGCGTTTCCGTCATTTTACCATGTGCGTGCCCAATTCTTGCTTCCGGTACAAGCATTTGAATTTTATCGACTTCTTTTGCCATATCGTCGACACGGTTATGCAGATAAAAGACCTGACCACCACGAGCCATTTCACGTTCAATTGCTTCACGTACGAGCGCTCCATTATGTTCCATCACGTAAGTCTGTACTGGAAAGCGATTCGCTGGTGGGGTTTCAATAACCGATAAATCACGTACGCCGACCATCGACATATGCAGGGTTCTCGGAATTGGTGTGGCCGTTAGCGTTAAGACATCAACATTGGTTTTTAGTGATTTAATTTTTTCTTTATGTGTCACACCAAAACGTTGCTCTTCATCGACAATAAGTAAACCTAGGTCTTTGAAAACAACATCCTTCGATAGAATACGATGTGTGCCAATGACGATATCAACGGTTCCTGCTTGTAGTTGTTGTAATGTCTCCGTCTGTTGTTTTTTGGAACGGAAACGACTTAACAAGCCAATATTTACACCAATATCTTGGAAACGATTGGACAATGTTTCAAAATGTTGCTGAGCTAAAATAGTAGTTGGTACTAGGAAGGCCACTTGCTTACCATCAAGCACTGCTTTGTATGCTGCACGAATAGCAATTTCTGTTTTACCATATCCCACATCCCCACATACAAGTCGGTCCATTGGACGTTCTTTCTCCATATCAATTTTAACTTCTTCAATCGTGCGCAGTTGATCAACCGTTTCTTCATAAGGGAAGGCTTCTTCAAATTGACGCATATCGGCATCATCGGGTGAAAATGCATATCCTTTTGCAGCTTCTCGCTCTGCATAGAGCTTGATTAGATCATCGGCAATATCTTGTACCGCCGCAGATACTTTACTCTTCGTACGTTTCCATTCCACGCCACCTAATTTATGCAATTTAGGTTCTCGATCTTCCGAACCAACATATTTTTGGATTAGATCGATTTGATCAACAGGTACAAATAATTTATCATCTGCACGATATCGAATATTTAAGTAGTCTTTGAAATGACCATTCATTTCCAATGTTTCAATTCCTAAATATTTACCAATACCATGGTGAACATGCACAACATAATCGCCTGGTTTAATTTCTGTATAGCTTTTAATTCTTTCGGCATTTGTCATTGTTTTTGGACGAGATTTTTTCTTCGGTTGTTGTTTGAATAATTCTTCCTCGGTCACAACCGCAACATGTTGCATAGGCATTTCAAAACCGCTATTCAACTTACCTTCCATCGCAAATACACCAATACCATTCGGCTCGCCTAATTGAATTTGAATATCATAATCGTTAAGTAAATTTTGCATTTGACCGAGTCGTTCGGCATCTTCCGTTATAAAGAGTACTGTGAATTTCTCTGATTTCCAACGTTCAATTTCTGCTTTTAACAGGGTCATTTGACCATGAAAACGTTGCATTGGCTTGCAAGAGAAACTTGTAATCTCAGTGAACTTAATGCCGCTAAAACTTCGAGCAAATAGTGAGAAAAATATTTTTCGTTGTTCGACATTCTCTACTATTTCTTTAAAGCTATAAGAAGGCTTCACACTATGGACAAGTTTCCCTTCTGCAATTAATTCAAGCGTCCAATCTTTTTCTTCCTTATCCCAAGCTTCCATTACTTCTTGAATACGACTTAATTCCTCAAAAATAACAATGCCTTTTTTATCAAAATAATCTCCTATAAAAGCTGGTTTTTCATACAATAATGAGCCATAGCGATTGATAAAATCTGGTAGTTCACCTTGCTGTAACATAGCGATATCTGCTTGAATATTTTCTATTAATGACATTTTCACATCGTCTGTTCGTACTTTTTTCAAACTATCAGCTAGACCATGCTCTAATCGTAAGGCCAATTCTTGACGCATAGTAGTCGTTAAGACAACCTCCGCTGCTGGCAAGATTGTTAACGATTCGAGCTTCGCTATTGAGCGTTGATTGTCTGCTGAAAATGTACGAATAGAATCGACTTCTGTGTCAAATAACTCCAAGCGTACAGGTTCATCAAAATAAGGGGGATATAAATCAATGATACCACCGCGCACAGCAAATTCACCTGGTGTTGTCACCATGCCGTTACGTACATATCCCATCGTTACAAGTTGCTGTAACAACTGTTCAATATCCAAATCTTGTCCGACTTTAATTGCCACACGCAATGACATCCACTGTTCTTTTGGAGCCATAATTTTACGCATCCCTGCTGACGGAATAATATAAATACCTCGGCGATCATGCAATAGATGATCCAATGTTTCAATACGTTGAGCACGTAACTCTGGACTCGCTACCGCCATATCTGCTGCAATAAATTCATCAGCTGGATAATAATGTACACTAGCTTCTCCTACTAGCTTCGATAAATCTTCATAGAGGCTTTGTGCTTGTAACATATTTGGAGCGACTACATAGATAGAAGCTGCTGTTTCTTCAAAAATCGTATCAATAAATGCTGATCTAGCGCTGCCAGATAAACCTGTTATAAGCTGACCTTGTTGTCCAGAATTGATAGCGGTCATCAATTGCTCGACATGCGAATCGCTCATTAACAATTTGCGCAATGTTTCCATGTCTTCCTCCTTGTTGTATACATACAATATAGAAAAAGGCCTTGGCATATAAAGTTGTGCCAAAGCTTTTTCTTATGAGTTAACCGTTATTTTTGGTTGAATTTATTCATCACTTCATTAAATGGTTTACTTAACCAGTATTCACAAGCGTCTGCTGCTTTGTGAAAAGCTTCTTCCAGCAGAGGCTGCTCATCTTTGGAAATGCGACTTAATACATAATCAGGTACTTTCATGCCCATAGGTGGACGGTCGATACCTAAACGAATGCGATTGAATTCTTGCGTACCTAAATGTTGGATTAATGATTTAATACCATTATGCCCACCTGCACTCCCTTTTTGGCGCAGACGTAACTTTCCTTTTTCAAGATCCATATCATCATAAATTACAACAATATCTTCAATATCAATGTCAAAGTAGTCCATTAAAGGGCGTACAGATTCACCAGATAAATTCATATACGTTAATGGCTTTAGGAGTACAACCTTACCTTCTGGACGATGTCCTGTACCATAGAGGCCATTAAATTTTGTCTGGTTTAATGCTATATTCCATTGACTCGCTAAAATATCAATTGTATCAAAACCAACATTGTGGTGTGTATGCTCATATTGTTTTCCTGGGTTACCCAGTCCTATAATTAGTTTCATGTTTTATAACTTCCTTTTCATTCACTCATCACAGCTATTTTACCATAGGATGAATTGAATTTAAAATAACTGTACTGAATGAAAGAAAGTGCTAAGCGAATGCTTAGCACTTTTGAAAATCTATATTATTATGCTTCCGAGTCTTTCAAAGCTGTTGGTTCTTGTTCATCTTCACCTGTGTCCGATTCAACTTCCGCTTCACCTAATGACGCCTCTAGCTCAGCTGCTGTAATCGGTGCAAGCACCGTCGCTAATACATAATCGTCCTCTTGAATAATTTCAAATTCAACAGTATCTCGAATATCTCCAACAGCAACTGATTCTCCAATTGCTAGATCGGCAATATTCACTTCGATTGAATCTGGCACTTTTTTCGGTTCGACTTTTAATAGCAACTCACGATTTGGCATTTGAAGTGAGCCACCTTCTTTTACACCGATTGGCTCTCCAACAACTTGAATTGGGACTTCAAGCTCAATTTTTTTATTCATATTTACCGCTAAGAAATCCAAGTGAATTAATTCACCTTTGACTGGATTTTTTTGAACTTCAGCTAACACCGCATTCACTTCGACACCGTCGACGCTTAATAGCATAACTGCGGTTCTACCATCTTCGCGTAGCGTTTTCTCGAAGTCTCTTTCATCAACAGCGATTGGTGTCGTGTCAATTTGGTACCCATAGACTACTGCAGGTACGTATCCTTCTTGTCTTAAAGATGCTATTTCTGAACGATGTTTTGTGTCGCGTTTTTTAGCATGTACTAAAATACTCATAAAAATATTTCCCCTTCCATATCTAAGTTTCACACTCTCTATCATACCCGAAATACAAAATAATCAAACGAAAAACCCAGGTTTATCCGTACTTAAAATCCTTTTTCATGATGATTTTCTTTGATATTGTCATAAAGAGTTCATCATTTATGCCCTATTAAACCGATATCTATAGGCTTTGTAAATTTAGTAGATACAATTTCACTTATACTATTTATCTTTTTGAGAAAAATAGCAAATAAATGCAAAAAGTCATCTATGCACGTATGCATAGATGACTTTTTTTATAGTGGACGCTATTGGGTGTGCTCAAAGCTTCTCCAATTGGCATGCTATGGATTAATCGAATAATTTAGATACTGATTTGTTTTCGTAAATACGTACGATTGCATCAGCAAGTAATTTTGATACAGATAATTGGTGAATTTTTGCGATTTTCTTCTCTTCTGGCAACTGAATAGAATCAGTGATTACTAACTCTTTAATCACTGATTGATCAATACGTTCAATAGCAGGACCTGAAAGAACTGGGTGTGTACATGAAGCATAAACTTCTTTTGCACCAGACTTCATAAGTGCCTCTGCACCGATTGTAATTGTACCAGCAGTATCGATAATATCGTCGATTAAGATACAAATTTTTCCTTCTACATTCCCTACGATATTCATAACTTCTGCTACGTTTGGTTTTGGACGACGTTTATCAATGATAGCAATTGGTGCTTTCAAACGTTCAGCCATTTTACGTGCACGAGTTACACCGCCGTGGTCAGGTGATACGACTACGATATCTTCTGAATTCCAACCTTTTTGGCTGAAGTAATCAGAGATAAGTGGAACACCAACAAGGTGATCGATTAAAATATCGAAGAAACCTTGGATTTGTGGTGCATGTAGATCAAGTAATACAACGCGAGTAGCGCCAGCAGTTTCTAGTAGATTTGCTACTAATTTAGCCGTAATTGGTTCACGTGAACGTGCTTTACGATCTTGACGAGCATAGCCATAATAAGGCATTACTACGTTTACTGTGCGTGCTGAAGCGCGTTTAACAGCATCGATCATAATTAATAACTCCATAAGATTTTCATTTACTGGAGCTGAAGTTGACTGCACGATGAACACGTCACAACCACGAATACTTTCCTCAATACTGATTTGAATTTCTCCATCACTGAAGTGTTTTACAGAACTTTTCCCTAATTCTACGCCCATTTCTTTCGCAATTGAAGCGGCTAGTGGTTCGTTAGAGTTTAAGGCAAAGATTTTTAATTTTGAGTTAGCATATTGATACGGCATGATGGCCTCCTGTTTGATAGTAATTATTTGATATTTAATTTGTTAACATAGTTTTCTTTATTCTCTTGACGAGAACGTCCAATGGCAAGTGCAAACTGAGGTACTTCTTTTGTAACGGTTGTGCCAGCTGCGATATATGTGTCCGCGCCTATTGTAATAGGTGCTACAAGATTTGAATTGCAGCCAACAAATGAACGATCACCAATAATCGTTTTGAATTTGTTTACGCCATCATAATTCACGGTAATTGTACCACAGCCGATATTCACAGCTTTGCCAATTTCAGCATCGCCTAAATACGTTAAATGAGAAGCTTTACTACCTTCACCTAATATTGTTTTTTTCAATTCTACGAAGTTACCCACTTTCGCCTTATTACCAACTTGAGAAGCCGGTCTAATATTAGCGAATGGTCCGACTGCTACATCTTCACCAACAGAACTTTGATCAACATTAGACGAATCTACTGTTGTACGGTCGCCAATTTGACTATCCGTAATACGACTGTTTGGCCCGATAATACAATCTTCTCCGATTATCGTGTTGCCTGATAATGTTACACCAGGTTGAATAATCGTATCTCTACCGATTTTCACGTCTACATCAATATATGTGTTATCAGGGTTGATAAACGATACGCCATTGCGCATATGACCTTCGTTAATACGACGGCGCATTGTCGCTTCTGCTTGAGATAAAGCGATGCGATCATTGACACCCAATGTTTCAGAAAAATCTTCTGAAGCAAAAGCAGAAACGATTTCACCCTGTTGTTGAAGAATTTCAATAACATCCGGTAAGTAATACTCACCTTGTGAATTGTCGTTCTTCACTAACTTTAACGTAGCGAATAAAGCTTTGTTGTCAAAGCAATATGTCCCTGTGTTAATTTCAGTTACTTGTTGTTGCTCATGAGAAGCATCTTTTTGCTCAACAATTTGCTCAACTTGACCATTTGCACCACGGATGATACGGCCGTAACCTGTAGGATTTCCAGCAATTGCAGTAAGGATTGTTGCCTTCGCATTTTGCTGTTTGTGATGCTCTAGTAACGCCTTCATTGTTTCTGGGCGAATCAATGGCGTGTCTCCACAAATAACCATTGTCGTACCCTCTAGGTCGCCTAGTAGTGGCTCAGCTTGTTGAACAGCGTGTGCAGTTCCAAGCTGTTCAGCTTGTAATACGTACTCGCTTTTTTCTCCAAGTTGATCCTTAACTTTTTCAGCGCCGTGCCCTACGATTGAAACTGTGCGTGCCACGTCTAATAATTGGACGTGATCTACGACATGCTCAACCATTGGTTTCCCACAAACCGGATGAAGAACTTTATATAATTTGGACTTCATACGCGTTCCTTGACCAGCAGCCAATACTACCGCATAAATATTCGTCATTTCGCAAGTCCTCCATTTAGCTGATTTTCTCTTATGACTATATAGCAAAATCTCACACTTTTCAAGGGGATAACACTTGACAAAGAGTCGTCATACAACTTATGATTAGAAATCTTTATCCTTTTTTAAGGCTTCAATACTTGCCACTACGCTTATCCACATCTTTTTCTTTCCCCAAAGACTTTTGCTCGTTCATAAAAAATTCATGTATTTTTAATTATTACGTGCATTTTTCGTACAACTTCTTTGACTTCTTCTATACTTTGCCCTTCATGTAATGATACACGAAAAAACTGTCGCACTTCATCGGGCGAATAGCCCATCGATAATACGGCTTTTGTACCATGTTCGTGTTGACTATCGCAAGCGCTCCCTGTAGAAATGAAAATTTGTTGCTCATTTAACTTCAACATCATTAATTGACCTTCTATGCCCTTTACCATCATACCTAAAATTCCTGGATACTGTGCAGCTTTATATTCTATAATATTCAAATTTAGAAGGGATGCTTCACTAGTAAAACACTTTCTAAGCAAGTGAAGATGTGCAAGGGCTTCCTCACTCAAACAATATTGCGCCGCAACAGCAAATGAACAAATAGCTGGGACATCTACTGTACCACCACGCAAACCACGTTCATGAGTCACACCGGGATAGAGTGGCTCCGTCGGACAATCAGGCGCAATATAAATTGCCCCGACTCCCTTTGGCCCACCAATTTTATGACTAGTGACTGTAACAGCATCCACCTGACTAGCTATCTGTTCCAAAGGTAATTTACAATACGCCTGTACGCAATCAACATGTAATTTTATATGATGTTTTTTTGCAAGTGCAGCAATCGCCTCAATCGGTTGTATAATACCGGTTTCTGAATTGATATATTGAATCGATATGAGCGCTGTATCCAATTGAATTGCTGATGCTAACTTTTCAATGTCAATTATACCCACATCAGTCAAGGGTATGCGGCTAATTGAATAATATTGTCTTTCCAATGCATTCATCGCGGCATGAACAGAGGTATGTTCCGCTACAGATGTAATAATATGCTTCCCTTTTTGAGCAAGCGCAATCGACATAATCGCAACAATATTGCCCTCTGTGCCACCACTTGTAAAATAAATTCCCTCTGCACTGACACCCAGTGATTGCGCAATCATTTTGCGTGATTGTTCTAGTACTTGCTTCGCATGCCCTCCACAGTCATGTAAACTAGACGAATTGCCGTAATAATCGGTTGCAATCCGATGATACATAGCCAATGCCTCTTTTGTCATTGGTGTTGTTGCTGCATAGTCCATATACATTCACTTTACCTCTTTCATTTAAATTTTTATTGACCAGTTGTTTTATGTTCTATTCTATGTAATTATATGTGACAAGACAACTGTAAAGTTATTGTGTATATTTGAATAGGCTATTCCTTAGCAACATCACAGCTTTACAACACACTAAACTTTCCATGCCTTTTAAACGATAGCTATTGCTATCTAAACAGACATTACATGTTAGCTGTTCCGAGTTAGCTTCAGGGAGGTCATACTGCCGTAATCACTCTTTTAAACGCCCGATCAATGAGATGGTGACAGCTAGTAGTTTTCAACTAATCATCTTTTTGATAGCAAAAAAGGGAGTATTACTGGCAAACAACTGAGCCTCTTGCCCAAGTATCAAGTGGTGCACATCTATTCGCAACGACCACATAACAGATGATATACCATGACAATCAGTTATTTTTATCCCGCAACAAAATACTATGATCCAAAGGAGGGACTAGCATGAACTTGCTCAAGCTAAAAGAAATGATGACACAGTTTTTACTGGAGGATATTGGCGATCGTGATATTTCTGCTGATACATTATTTACACCTGATATGATAGGAGAATTTACGATATATGCAAAAGAACACGGTGTTTATTGTGGGCAGTCTATTATAGATTGCGGATTTTTATTATTGCACCCAACGATGATCATTACTCATTTCATACAAGATGGACAATCTATACAGTCAGGCGATAAAATCGCGATGATTACTGGACCAATTACATACTTATTAAGTGGTGAACGCGTCATATTAAATTTGATTCAACGACTATCTGCTATTTCAACGCTTACAGCATATGCAGTTGCACAAACAACAAACACAACGACCCGTATTTGTGATACGCGAAAAACCACACCGGGTCTTCGCTTATTAGAAAAATATGCTGTGCGTGTGGGCGGTGGTTTTAATCATCGCAACGGCTTATACGATTGTGTCATGCTAAAAGATAATCATATTTCATTTGCCGGTAGCATTACGGAAGCTGTCCAAGCAATATCAAATCGTATCGGTCATACAGTGAAAATCGAAGTTGAAGTTGAAACGAAACAACAACTATTAGAAGCGGTATCAGCTGGTGTCGATATTATTATGTTAGACAATCGTTCACCGGAAGAAATTCGTCTTTGGCAGCCACTTATTCCCGCATCCATTATTACAGAAGTTTCTGGTGGCATTACGCTAGCAACAATTCCTCACTATGCACAACTCGGTGTTGACTGGATTTCACTTGGTGCACTCACACACAGTGTACGATCACTTAATATGAGCGCTAGCGTAAGATTAAAGGAGGTTTCACATTGATGAGTCTACTACAAGGGGTTCATGCACTGCCACAAGAATATCGACAATTAAGCGTTAAAGAAATGACGCAACGGATTTGGACGATTAAAGAAAAATCAGGTGCAAAATTATTCATTCCTGGCCATCATTATCAACGAGATGAAGTGATTCAATTTGCCGATGTAACCGGTGATTCGCTTCAACTAGCTCAACTTTGCGCAGCGAACACGGAAGCACGACATATTGTCTTTTGTGGCGTACACTTTATGGCAGAAACGGCTGACATGCTAACGACTAATGACCAACATGTCTATTTACCAGATATGCGTGCTGGCTGCTCAATGGCCGATATGGCGACGATTCATCAAACAGAACAAGCGTGGATTAGCTTACAGCAACTGTTTGGTGATACATTACTACCGCTCACCTACGTCAATTCAACAGCAGCGATAAAAAAATTTACGGGCTATCATGGTGGCGCCTGCTTAACATCATCTAATGCTAAACAAATGATGCAATGGGCTCTCGCAAAAAAACAACGCCTATTTTTTTTACCCGATCAACATCTCGGTAGAAATACCGCTTTTGAACTTGGTATTCCATTACACGCAATGGCCATATGGGACCCACTCGCAAAAAAACTGATCTACGAAGGCGAGCTGGACAAAATTGTTATCATATTATGGCAAGGGCATTGTTCTGTTCACGAAGGTTTTACGCTGCAGAATATCGCAACCCAACGACAGGAAGATCATGCTATAAATATTATTGTACATCCTGAATGTAGCCATGAGGTTGTTCAAGCAGCTGACTTTTCTGGTTCAACAAAATATATAATTGATACGATTAAAAATTCAGCTGTTGGCAGTGCATGGGCAATCGGTACAGAGATGAATTTAGTTAAGCGATTAATCGCTACGTATAGCGATCGCAAAATTGTCTCATTGAATGCTACCATGTGCCCCTGTTTAACGATGAATCGCATCGATCTGCCACATCTATTATGGCAACTCGAGTCCATATTAGCAGATGCTGGGCATAATCAGATAACCGTCGATGATGCCACAAAAAAAGATGCTATTTTATCACTTGACCGCATGTTAGCTACTCGATAATGTCAATAAAAAAAGAGCCTTCCTATTTTAAAGGGGCTCTTTTCTTATGTATTAAACCTCTGTTCCTGTTTGTGCTTCATCGATTACGACAGCTTCTTCCTCACTTGATTCTTCATAAGCCTTTAATACCGACTCTTGAATTTTCGTTCGTGTACCAGAATTAATCGGGTGTGCAATATCACGGAATTCACCATCCGGCGTGCGTTTACTTGGCATTGCTACAAATAATCCAGTATTTCCATCGATTACACGTATATCGTGTACAACAAACTCGTTGTCTAGAGTGATGGAAGCGATTGCTCGCATGCGTCCGTCAGTTTGAACCCGACGTAGTCTAACATCTGTTACTTCCATTTTTTCACCCCCCCCTCTTCTCAGCTGCAAATATAACTCTATCCTACCTAATTAATTCTTCAAATATTACCCAATTCCTTCTTTATTCTTAAATTATTTTCAATTTTTTGAAATATTATTATGTTGTGAATTGAAAGTGATAATTTCTCCATATTTAATACTTGTTCATGCGATATTTTTAATACTAAACGTCTATTTCAAATTCGGTCATGACAAAAAAATCCCATGTCATTGAGATCTATTCAATGACATGGGATTTATATATTTTTTATTTAATTAGTGCAATAACTTCTATTTCTACTTGTGAATCTTTTGGTAAGCGTGCTACTTCAACTGCGCTTCGAGCTGGCTTATGCGTACCAAAATAGGAAGCATATACTTCGTTCATTGCTACGAAATCATTCATATCTGCCATGAAAACAGTTGTTTTCACAACTTGTTCCAATGAAGAACCCGCTTCTGCCAATACAGCTTTAAGATTTTCGAATACTTGAGTTGTTTGTGCAACAATATCGCCCTCAACCATAACACCTTCCGCAGTTAGAGGAATTTGTCCTGAGCTATAAAACATATTATTGACAACCATACCTTGTACATAAGGCCCAATTGCTGCTGGTGCTTTTTTAGTGTCTACGATTTTCATTCTTCATTTCCACCCTTCGAAAAGTAATTGCCCTCAGTTAATTCAATTGTGCGATCTTTTTCGTTCACTTCTTTTAGTTTCACTAGAGAGAAATAATCCGATACAAGTCTTTCGTCCGGATGTTCAGCCTCAACAAGCACCGCGCACCCAACTAATGTACAATCAAATTCTTCAATCAAGTTTTTCATACCATTCATCGTGCCGCCAACCTTCATGAAATCATCGGTAATGAGCACACGTTGACCACTCTTCATTGAGCGTTTTGATAAGACCATCGTTTGGATGCGTCGCGAAGAACCTGATACATAGTTAATGCTGACAGTTGAGCCCTCAGTAACTTTGTTATCGCG
This sequence comes from Kurthia sibirica, assembly GCF_003143975.1. Lineage (GTDB taxonomy): Bacteria > Bacillota > Bacilli > Bacillales_A > Planococcaceae > Kurthia > Kurthia sibirica. The sequence continues at coordinate 31,459 of NZ_QFVR01000024.1, forward strand.
TCTAACAACTACAACTGGCACATTTAAATGTCTAGCGATGGCATGGGCAATCGAAATACCTTTTGTTGCTACTGTCATAATAACATCGATTTTCTGATCGCAAAATGCAGAGGCAAAAACCTTACCAATTCGGTTCATCAACTCTGGATTGCCCAGTAAATCTGTCATAAACAAATAGCCGCCCGGTAACAATCGATCCGAATGACCAAGCTCTAATTTTAATTCATTTATTATTGAAACAACTGCACTATCCGGCACTTTTGGGATATATTTCACTCCGCCTGCTGCGCCAGGAACCGTTACTAAAAGTCCGATTCCTCTATCTTCAAACGTTTCTTTTACAATTGATAAATCTTCACTGATTGAAGATTTAGCAGATTGATAAGAATCGGCAAAGAACGTTAGTGGGATTAGCTGCTGCGGATGTTCCATTAAATAATGCGTCATATCTACAAGACGCTCACTGCGCTTCCATTTCATGTAATCCACTCCTAAACCCGAATATTATATACAAAATCTACCACAAACATACGCATTCAATCAAGAGAATACCTTTCACCTAACATACGCACTGCGTAAACTTCATCGCAAAAGCCACGAAGTCCGTTGACAATTCTAGTCGTGCGCGCCTCATTTGAAACGAACCCAAAGACCGTTGGACCACTGCCACTCATCAACACTGCATCAGCACCAAAGCGTTTCATTTGCTCTTTAATACTCGATACTTCTGGGTGTAATCCAAGCGTAACGCTTTCTAATACATTTCCTAAATTACGGCACATTTTTTCATAATCATTTTCTGCAATTGCTTCAAGCATTTTGGCTGTTTGTGGATGCTCAACTTGATCGAGCTCCAAACCACCATATACCGCTGCTGTCGATACACCAATTGTCGGTTTTGCCAACACGACCCAACAGTTTGGTGGTGCTGCAATATGTTCAATTTTTTCACCACGCCCACGCGCGATCGCTGTGCCCCCATATACGCAGTAAGGGACATCAGAGCCGATTTTCGCTCCCAGCTCCGCTAAGTCATCTGGTGTCAATTGAAGCTGCCACAGCTCATTTAAACCCTTTAAAGTACCTGCTGCATCACTGCTACCTCCAGCAAGTCCAGCTGCTATCGGTATTTGCTTATCAATGGTAATCGATACTCCGTATTTTATATCATAAGTGTCCTTTAGCAATTGTGCTGCTTGATAAGCCAAATTGCGTTGGTCATCCGGTACAAAATTATTTGAAGATTGGATCAAAATTTGACCATCTTGTCTATTCTCTAAACCGATACGATCTGCCAAATCAACGGTTGTCATAATCATTTCAACCTCATGGTAGCCATCCGGTCTTTTGCTTAATACATCTAATGTTAAGTTAATCTTTGCAGGCGCCTTTACATAAAGCATATGAAGATCCTCCACTTCTATCCTTGTTGCGAATTTCGCTCAGTTAATCACTGCTTTATATTTTAGCATACATCACTTAAATAGGAGATAGTAAACAATTACAAATGGGCAAACAAAAAACACCCATTATGAAATGGTTAGCAATTGCTAATGTCTCTCATAAGAGTGTTCAAAAAATTGATATAATGATTAGGAATTAATCGATTGCGATTGCTTCTCTTTTTTCATCATCAAAAGTAATTTCTACTGCTTCTGTAAGAATATCTGCATAACTGTACGAAACGCGTTCAAAGGCGTTCTCATCTTGATCTAAATCAACTACAAATACAGCGCGATATGTTTCACGTAACGTTCCAGCGCGCTCAATCGTTTTCTTGCGACCACCGTTTGCTTTTAAATTCAGACGTTTACCTAAATGACAATCTAACGACTTTTTAATGTCAGCTAAAGTTTTTGGCATTTTCGCTACACCTCACTAAACCATAGTATAACAAAAAAATGGCAATCTGTCAATATACAAATAAATATTTTAACAATCCATCATAGTGATGTCAATTGATTTTCATGGGAAAATGCATATTTTTTTAAATTATTTAAAAATCGGTAGTAAAACGTCTGCTAATTTGCCAAATTCTTCTATAGATAGCGTTTCACCACGTCTTCTTGGGTCGATATCAATTGACGCAAGAGCAGTCAAAATTTCTTCTTTTCTTGATTTTCCAAGTGGTAATTGTGACTGTAAGTTATTCAATAATGTTTTACGACGTTGTGAAAATGCTGCCTTCGTAATTTGGAAGAAGAATTTTTCATCTTTTACGACAACAGGTGGTTGTTCATGACGTGTTAAACGCAATACAGCAGAATCGACATTTGGTTGTGGCATAAAGACTGTATTCGGTACAGACATCACTACTTCTGCACGCATATAATATTGTACGGCAATCGATAATGAACCATATGCTTTCGTACTTGGTTTAGCTGAGATACGATCTGCTACTTCTTTTTGCATCATCACAACCATTGCACGAATCGATAAGCCTTCCATTAGGAGTTTCATTAGAATTGGTGTCGTTACGTAATAGGGTAAATTAGCGACCACGACAATATCTTTATAATCCGATAATTTCTCAGCAATCACCGTTGCAACGTCTGCTTTTAAAATATCTGAATGAATAACATCGATATTATCATATGGCGATAGCGTATCTTCTAAAACCGGTAAGAGACGTTGATCGATTTCAAATGATACAACCTTACCTGCTTCACGTGCTAAGTGTTCCGTTAAAGCACCAATTCCTGGTCCAACTTCAATTGCTGCACTATCTTTTGTTAAATCAGCATGACTTACAATATTACGTAAAACATTTGGATCGATTAAAAAGTTTTGTCCTAAGCTCTTTTTAAATGAAAAACCATATTTTTTTAAAATTTCCTTCGTTCTAATCGGTGTTGCGATATCTTTATGCATGTTCTTCCTCCTGGTTAATCAGTGCAATTGCTGCACCAAATTGTTGTGCTGTGATTTGAAACATATTTAAACGCTTCACAAGTTGCTTACCATTCGTTGAGCCGATATTTAATAGCTCTCCTAAACGCTCTCGACGTTTTTTCGCCGATGTATGAGACAGCAATCTTGCATCAATTAAATCATCTAATGTAATTTGCGATTGAAAGTTAGTTTCATCGCTCGAATAAACATTTTCAAGCGCGCTGCGAATATCATCTGCTTTGGCATGCTCAATTCCTAAGCTTTTTCCATTTTTAGCAATGGTTTTTTTCTTTGGTAAAAACGCATGCTTTACCGCAGGAATATGCTGCTCAATAATTGCACGGATACGTCGACCTGGGTAATCTGGGTCTGTAAAAACAATTACGCCCCTCACCTCTTGTGCATGTCGTATACGCTCGATACATTCTGCTGAAATAGCAGAGCCATTTGTTTCGATTGTATCTGCTTCTAAAGCATTGTGAATCGCTGTAGTATCATCTTTACCCTCGACAACAATAATCTCTTTTATTTTCACGGACTTCAAATCCTCTTTTCATTCTTGTTTACAATATTCCTATTATACATGAATTTACTTCATAATAAAAAGCTTCTTCCCTTATACCCGAGAAGAAGCTTTTCTATAGCTGTTTATAAAATTGTAATTTTAACTGTGCGACGACCCCAATTTAACGCGGCACGTTTTGATGATTTAAAGACGTCAATACGCTTACCACGGATTGCGCCACCTTTATCTCCAGCGATCGCTACACCATAGCCTTGTACATATACTTTTGAACCAAGTGGAATAACCATTGGATCAACAGCAATTACTTTTTTGTTTTGGTTTTTCTTCGAGCGTAAGTTGATGCCCGTAGCAGTCACACCAGAACAACCAGCACAATAAGCTGTGTATGCAGTAGATGTTACATACATTGTACGTCCGTTGCTATAGTTTGCACTAGCAGCTTTCGTTGTACGTTTTAAATACTTTGATGATACATAGCCTTTTTTGCCTTTATAAGACACTTTATACCAACTACCTTTTTTGCTCAAATACGTTACAGATGCATTTCTAGGTAGTGTTTTAATTTTCTTGTATTTAGTGCTTGGGCCAGTACGCATATTCAGCGTAGCTGTTGTTTTATATTTTTTTGCAGCCACTGTTGCTACTTTTTCACCTGCAAAGCGGTTTGCATATTGTTCTTCTTTTGAAGCTTCAACCTTCACTTCTGTTTTACTTGCCTGTTCATTAGTTGTAGTGCTAAAAATTGTAGCTACTACAAACGCAATCATAAGTGATAATGTTGAAATCAACATAACACCCTTAGAATTTTTAAATGATTCCGGGAACAGTTTTTTCATGGGAATTTTTGACATGAAAAATACCTCCTTATTCACTCGTTGGATTATAAAGACTCTTTTTTGGACTGTCAACATATGAATATTTTCCTAAAATTAACAAATCCTATTGTATCAATACTTCCAAGAGTTCATAAAAATAGGACTTTTTACTTAATTTTATAAAATAAGGTATATGCATTTTCAGTCGTTTGTTTTGCGACTTCCTCAACTGTAATATCCTTTAACCGTGCGATTTCAGCTGCAATTAATGGAATGTGACTCGGCTCGTTTCTTTTACCTCTAAATGGGTGCGGTGTAAGATAAGGAGCGTCCGTTTCTAACATAATGTATTTTAGTGGGATTTCTGTCGCTACTTTTTTGGGCATTTTAGCGTTTTTAAAAGTAACCGGTCCACCAAGACTAATTATAAAATTCAATTTCTCTATACATACTTCGGCTATTTCTACGCTGCTACTAAAACTATGCATTACGCCGCCAACTTCCTCCGCGTGTTCCTCCATGAGAATGCGAACACAATCATCCGTTGCATCACGATTGTGGATGACGATTGGTAGTTTGACACGCTTAGCAAGTGCAATCTGTTTGCGAAAAACCTCTTGTTGAATTTCCTTCGGTGATTTATCCCAATGGTAGTCCAAGCCTGTTTCGCCTATTGCGACAACCTTCGGATGATTTGCCAATTCTTCAATCCAGCGTAAATCTTCATCCGTACAATCAACTGCATCAACTGGATGCCAGCCAATTGCTGCATACAAAAAGTCATACTGTGCTATAAGCTCCATTGCTTTTTCAATTGTCGGGCGATCAAAACCGACGACAATCATTTTTTTCACATCTGCTTCAAGCGCTCTTGTAATTACCTCTTGTAAATCTTCGTTGTACTGTTCTGCGTTTAAGTGAACATGTGTGTCCATAAACATCATAGTATTTCGCCTCACTTCTTTATATTTTATAGATTTTAATATTTCATAGATATCCTTAATATTACAGAAATATTACAGATATTATATTTACTCCAAATAAATTTATCAATATAATCTATTTCTCTTAAAAAAGTACTAAAATTACCCATTAATACATGTCATATCATTCAAGAATAATTATTTAACTATTACTTTTCTAATGAAATAAATTAATAAATATATTTTTTCTATTTACTTTTTAAGGTTATTTTCCTTTATACATTAAGAAAAACACACAATAAGGGAAAAGAAGGCTTCACTCAAACGAATGAGGAGCCTTCTTTTTTTAGCATATTATTTAACTTTTGCGCCATTGGCAAGTTTTTCATCTACGGTAGCAAGAACTAATACATCATCTTTACTGCCAGCTAAAATCATTCCTTGCGACAATTCGCCACGTAATTTAACCGGTTTTAAATTGGCTACTACAATAACTTTACGGCCAATTAACTCTTCTGCCTTATAAAACTTAGCGATACCAGACACAACTTGACGTTGTTCATACCCAAGATCCACTTGTAGTTTTAATAATTTATCTGCTTTTGGTATTTTCTCACAAGCTGTGACTGTCGCAACTCGTAAATCCACTTTTAAGAAATCATCGATAGTAATTTCTGGAAGTTCTTCTTCAAAATCAGTTTGTTCTATAGTAGGCTCTTGTTCTGTTTTTACTGAACCACGCATTTGTTCACGAATATACTCAATTTCCACTTCATTATCCAGACGTGGGAAAATTGGAATACCTTTTTCAATAACTTTTGTACCTGCTGGGATAACAGCTGGTTCACGCAAAGTATTCCAAGTAAGGAAGGCTTCTGATAACCCAAGTTGACGTGCGATTTCAATCGGTGATTGTGTCATAAACGGTTGTAATAACACGGCCACACGACGTAAATTTTCTGCAAGATTATGCATAACTGCGGCAAGTTGGGGTTTTAATGCTTCATCTTTTGCCAGAACCCATGGTGATGTTTCATCTATATATTTATTGGTTCTAGAAATTAATGCCCAAACATCTGATAATACAGCACTAAATTGCATTTCATCCATATTTGCTTCATATTTTGCAATCGTATCTTCTGCTTGTGCTTGTAACAAAGCATCAAATTCAGTTGCTTGTAGGTCACTCGTTGGAATAACACCATCAAAATACTTATTCATCATTGAAATTGTACGATTCAATAGATTACCTAAATCATTAGCTAAATCAAAATTCGTACGTTCAACAAATGAATCTGGTGCAAAGACGCCATCTTGACCGAATGGTAATTCACGTAATAAGAAATAACGCGTAGCATCTAAACCATAACGTTCAATTAACATTTCAGGATAAACAACATTGCCCTTAGACTTAGACATTTTGCCATCCTTCATCATAATAAAACCATGTGCAAATACTTTTTTCGGTAGTGGCAAATCTAATGCCATCAAGAAAATTGGCCAGTAAATTGTATGGAATCGAACAATATCTTTGCCGACTACTTGGACATCAGCAGGCCAATATTTTTCGAAATCACCTTTTTCGTTCATTGGATAACCTAAAGTCGTAATATAATTCGTTAACGCATCCACCCACACATAAATTACATGTTTTGGATCTCCAGGTACTTTAATACCCCAATCAAATGAAGTACGCGACACTGATAAATCTTCTAAACCAGGCTTAATAAAATTATTAATCATTTCATTTTTGCGTGACTCCGGTTTAATGAAATCTGGATGTTCATTGTAATAGGCAAGTAAGCGATCTGAATATTTTTTCATATTAAAGAAATAAGATTCTTCTTTTACTGTATGAACCGGGCGACCACAATCTGGACAGTTGCCATTTTCAACCTGTGCTTCAGTAAAGAACGATTCACATGGTGTGCAATATAAACCTTCATATTGACCTTTGTAAATATCACCGTTGTCTAAGAATTTTTGGAAAATCTTTTCGACAGCAGCTGTGTGACGTTCTTCAGTAGTTTGAACGAAATCGTCATAAGAGATATCCATGAGTGACCAAAGTTTTTTCGCTGACTCTGCAATCTCATCAACATATAATTTTGGCTCCATGTTTGCCTCTTGTGCTTTTTCTTGAATTTTTTGACCATGTTCGTCTAATCCTGTTTGGAATCGAACATCATAACCACGTAAACGTTTGTATCTTGCCATAGCATCCGATGCAACCGTTGTATAGGCTGTACCAATATGGAATCGACCACTCGGATAATAAATTGGTGTTGTTATATAGAACGTTTTCTTTTCGTTATTCATGAAAACTGCCTCCATTACTAAATTTGTCTACCTTTTATTCTATAGAAGTAAGCATATGCTTTCAATTATATAATATTTTATTTTTAAATTTGTCTATTTTTGTCGAAAAATAAACCTCGAATTCAAAATACTATTTCAAGCGTGAAAACTGTATAATTAAACAGCTTTTGGCTATTTAAATCAATTTTATATGCTAAAATAACTTGTTTACTACCTATTTTTTCAAAAAATCTTTTATAAATGTCAACAATATTAATTGACGTTTATGTCATTAGTTGGTATGATAATCCACAGACGAAGAATATATGTCGAAATTTGACGAAATAAAATATAAATCACACTAATATAGGAGGTAGATTATATATGAAATCTACAGGTATTGTACGTAAAGTTGACGAATTAGGTCGCGTAGTTATTCCAATCGAATTACGCCGCACATTAGGTATTGCAGAAAAAGACGCTTTAGAAATTTACGTGGATGATGACAAAATCATCTTGAAAAAATATTTACCAAACATGACTTGTGTCGTAACTGGTGAAGTTTCGGATGACAACTTCCGTCTTGCTGGCGGTAACTTAATCCTTAGCCCAGAAGGCGCACAAATCTTAGTTAAAGAAATCCAAGCTAAAACAGGCAAATAATCTTCAACCGGGATTATTATGCACACTATTTACCCAAACCTATACCTTGTTTTTCCGATGTAATTTAAAATAGTAAACCCCTCGTATACTTCGCCGTATCGAGGGGTTCTTTTTATACATAAAAAGAACGGCTCTGTGTCAAATGTTGGGGTGAATGAAATTGGATTTTCAATTTCATTCACCTTTTTCATTTAGCCCAGATGTAAACCAACTTCTTTATACTTTAATGTTAGTAAGATCTTCGCTCTAAATCGCTCAAATCGTTTATAACCATATACATGTCGTTTCATTACTTTCGTTTTGTTATTAATACCTTCTAAAAAGCCATTCGAATTTTTGGCCCAATCAAACCATTTTAAATGGTTCATTTTTTGTATGCGATCATCATGTACTTTCGAAGTAATGGACTGACAAACTGGACAAATATGTGAACGCTTCGGCATTTCTATAAAAAGAGCATACTTGCCCTCGATTTCTTCAACTTTTGTGACTAAAACATCTTTTAATCCTGGAATAGTCATGATGGACTTCATATAGCACAGCTCACCTTTCTACTCTTACTTATTATGCAGCATTTTAAGTATAGAAGATTGGGTGAACCTGTGCTTTTTTCTGTCTATTTTTAGGTATGTTCATCATGATTAAAAGAAATGACGAGGACTCCTGCCGAAAAACAAGTAGTAAGCAATCGCTATTTCTAATTGTCTAAAACATGAATTGTTTTAATACCCCAACATATAATAGAACCAAAAGAACATACCTAGCAATGATGTCCACTAAGTATGCTCTATTTTATTCTACGTGATATTGTTGATAGACGTCTCGCTTTGGAATACTGCGGCTTTTCGCAGCTTCCTTAATCGCTTCTTTTGAGGATAACCCTTGTTGCTCAATCAATTGATCCACATGTTCAACAATGGATAAGTCATTCCACCATTCCACTTCTTCTTCCTGTTCTTCTTGAGTTCCTTCTATCACAATAACGAACTCTCCACGAATTTCATTGGAATTCGCCCATTCGATTGCATCTTCTGTTGTACCACGTAAGAATTCTTCAAACTTCTTCGTCAACTCACGTGCTAAAACGATGTGGCGATCACCTAAAATTGTGAGCATATCTTTTAATGTATCTTTAATACGATGAGGTGCTTCATAAAGTAAAATCGTTTCTTGACGTTTTTTCAAACTTTCCAAACCTTCTCGACGATCTTTTTTATTACGGCTTAAAAACCCATGAAAGTAAAATGGTTGCGTAGTCATTCCTGAAGCAATTAATGCAGTAATCGCTGCATTAGCACCCGGTATTGGCACAACAGCAAAACCTTCAGCAATTGCTTTCATTGCAATATCAGCACCAGGGTCAGAAATTGCTGGTAAACCAGCGTCACTCACTAGTGCTATGCTTTTGCCATCGCGTAACATCTGCAAAAGTTTTTCTCCACCCTGTTCTTGATTATGGTCATGATAACTTGTCAAAGGTGTGTCTATATCAAAATAATTACACAATCTCATCGTATTTCGTGTATCTTCAGCAGCAATAATATCCGATTCTTTTAAAATACGGATTGCACGCATCGTCATATCTTCTAAATTGCCGATTGGTGTCGCTACAAGATACAAGCAAGCACCATTTTCATATTTGCTACTCATCTGCGCTTGAATCATTGGCCATCCTTCTTTCTTCTATATAATTAAGCTTCTGTTGACGTGTTTTCTTTTTAAAAAAGAATTCTGCCGACATCGCCTCTTCCTTCGTTGCAAAAACCTCAAAATATAGACAAATCACCGGCAAACGGCCACGTGTATATTTTGCGCCTTTACCACGATTATGCGTATTTAAACGTTTCTTCAAATCATTTGTATACCCCGTATATAATGAATGATCCTGACAGCTAAGTACATACATCACATGTTCTTTATTGTTGTCCATAAAGCATTTCATAAACTTCTGTGGTATATTCACCATTTTCATCATACACATAAAGTGGCGGCAAAATTTTCAAATCTGGTTTACCATCTTTAATTCCTTCTATTAATAATGTATTCGCTTCTTTACCATTTTTAGGATAAACAAATTGAATACGCTTTGGTTCGATTCGATTGGCACGCATCGCTGTTACGATATCTAGTAATCGTCCTGGACGATGGACAAACGCAGCCTTGCCACCTTGTTTTAATAATTTACCCGTCGTATAAATCATTTCATCTAACTTTAAATAGATTTCATGGCGCGCAATTGCCATATGCTCTTTCAAGTTTTTGTCACTTGCTTCATGCGCTAAAAAATAGGGTGGATTACATGTAACAACATCATGTTTTTCAACACCTAGATTGCTAGAAATCGTTTTAACATCACCTTGTATAATCGTAATTTGTTCGTCTAATTTATTATATTGAACGCTACGTTCTGCCATATCTACAAGACGTTCTTGCAATTCAACTGCTGTAATTTTCGCCTTTGTTCTTGCACTCAAAAACAATGGAATTGCACCGTTTCCAGCACAAAGATCTACGATACTTCCCTTATGATGCGGTATATTCACAAATCGTGACAGTAAGACAGCATCTAAGGAAAAGGAAAAGACTGATGGACTTTGAATAATACGAAGATCTTCCGCTAGTAAATAGTCCAATCTTTCATCATCTTTTAACCATTTTTCCACTAGTAAAACACCTCCGACATAGGAAAAGACTGAGCCACAAGTAAATGTGGAATCAGTCTTTTAGCCATTTTGTTTCTCACCTTTTTTATCAAAAAACGTTAGACAGAATAGGCACTCTTCACCTTTTCTAGAGCTACCGAAGTTCAATGAACAGACATGGTAACCTTCTTGATACAGACGAGCTAAATTATCATAACCCTCACCAATATCAAAAATTTCTTTTTTTACATTGCCCGGTTTTGCTTGAAGTTTAATTACTTCATCGGCCGCTAAAACTTTTTCTAATCTCGTTCTTAGGTGATGATTATCCATTTGGAGCGATTGATGCTCCTCCATCATAGTTGCGACAGAATTTTTAAGCACTTCAAATTGCTTTTGCATCAACTCAAGCTGTTGTTCGAACTCCATAACAGTATCCAAGAAATTACGGTCCTTCACTCAAGTCACCTCATTATTCTTCTATTGTACTGAATTTGATAAAATCTCATCCAGCGTATAATCCAATACACGTTTTTGCTCGAATAATTCGATTTGAAGTATTCGTTCTAAGATATTCATGCCTACGACTTTACCTTTACCATCTGGTGTATTCACCGTATAGCCGATATCAGGCATTTTTTCGCGCACTTCTTCATACTCATCATTTTCATACTTCAAGCAGCACATTAAGCGACCGCAAAGACCTGATATTTTTGTCGGATTTAACGATAAGTTTTGATCCTTCGCCATTTTAATAGACACCGGTTCAAAATCACCTAAAAACGTTGAACAACAAAGCATGCGACCACATGGACCAATACCACCTAGCATTTTCGCTTCATCTCGTACACCGATTTGACGCAATTCAATGCGTGTGCGGAATACTGCTGCTAAGTCTTTAACCAGCTCGCGGAAGTCAACGCGACCTTCTGCCGTGAAATAAAAGATTATTTTATTGCGATCAAATGTATATTCAACATCTACTAGCTTCATCTCTAGCACATGTTCTTTTATTTTTTCTGTAGCTAAATCAAATGCTCGCTGTGAATCTATATTATTCGTCTCCACTTGGAAACGATCCTTTTCATCAGCAGGGCGCACGACTGTTTTAAGGGGTAAGACGACATCTTCTTCTTCTACTTCGCGCATTGGTACGACAATTTTACCATATTCAACGCCACGAGCCGTTTCTACGATGACGTATTCACCCTTTTCGATCACAAATTCTTTTGGGTCAAAATAATATATTTTACCCGCCTTTTTAAAGCGAACACCTACCACTTTATACAAAGGATTTCCCCTCCTGCAGGTTCAGCATGAGCTGTTCCATTAATAACGTTCGATTCATATTGCTCTGTAAATTTTTTCTCGCCACTAAAATTGCTTGTAGTTGGCTCGACAATACATCATACGACGAACGTAATGCTACACCACTCCAATATTGTTTCATATCAGGGTAAGTGAGCTCTATTTCCGGATTAGCCTTCATTGCTACGATATCGCGAATTGCGAATAACAGTAGGTCTAATGCCAATTCCATTTGATCTTTTTCTTTAAACGTCGGCAACCAATCTTCGTGCACAACCAACAATGATTCATGCACATTTTTCGATAGCGACTCTACTAATTTTAACACTGTTTTTCTTGCATGTGCAAACGCATCATCTTGAGATAATTTTTCAGCTTCTTTTAAATCTGCTGTAATCATGCTTATAGTAGACGCAATGGACTTTGTAACACCATGCTGTTCTAAGTAAGTCATCACAATTTTTTTCGCTACAGGTTGGAATTTTATATGCTGACATCTTGAGCGAATCGTTGGAATTAAGGCATTGATATTGTTCGTAATAAAAATGGCTGTTACATGACCATCCGGTTCTTCAAGATATTTCAAAAGTTTATTGGCCGATTTTACATTCATTCTTTCCGCCTCATGCACAATATAAATTTTACGACCTGCTTCTAGTCCGGTTTTGCTTAATTCATGTAATAAAACATCGATTGCATCCACCTTTATAAATTGTCCATCGGGAAAAACTTCATGTAAATTAAGGTGATTTCCTGAACTTAATCTTTGGCAGCTTCTACATGTTTCACATGGAACATTATCCTGTGGGTTTTCACAAAATAGTAATGCCGTGAAAAAGCGCATCATCTCTTCCGTTCCAGAGCCATTGGCCCCTTCAAATATGTATGCATGACCTATTTTACCATTTTTATATACAGCCTGAAGCTGTTTTAATACATTTGGTTGTGTCGATTTCAGCAGTTCCAAATTATAATTCATGATTCTCACCTCTTTTTTTAAAAAAACCTGTGAATCGGCATATGACCGAGACACAGGAACTAAGTGTATAGGTTAATTAATAAGCCTTTAAGTTCACCTATTTTTGCTAACAGATCCACAGAATTTTTTTCTTCATTTAACATGTCTTCTGTTAACTCTACTAACTTTTGATCTATCGTATCAACTATTTTTAAACGACGGCTCTCACCAAAGCGATTCCATGTATGGGATTGTTTTAGCTCCATACCATTTGAAACAGCTTCTTTTAAAAATCGTTTTACTAACATTTTAAACTTCGCCATATCTCGAAGGTTTCTAGAACGTGCAATGCGATCACCTGCCGATGATATATCCCCGAGCAACTTAGCAATTTGATCAGTTTGCATTTTTTGACCTTGTGCGACAACCAAATTACCAAAACGATTATTGGGCTGTTGATTTTGTATGGGCTTACGTGCCTGATTATTATTTATCCGAAGATCTTGATTAATCTTCACTTAACTCTCCCCCACTCTAGAAATGATGGAACTGTTCGATTGGTAGGACAAAAACTGTGGCTCCACCAACCTCAACTTCAACAGGGTAAGGTATATACGAATCTGCATTGCCGCCCATTGGTGAAATTGGTGCAACCATTTGCTCTCTTGCACGACAATTTTCACGAATAACATCCAATGCTTTTGGAACTAGAGAATCTTCCGTACCTATTAAGAATGTAGTATTCCCTGAACGTAGAAATCCACCTGTACTTGCCAATTTTGTTGCACGAAAATCATTTTTCGTTAATGCATTTGAAAGTCGGTTACTATCCTGATCTTGAACTACTGCTACAACTAATTTCATTAGTTCCACCTCTTTAGATATAGATTATGTCTCTGAACTGTAACACCATTCATACAGGTGTTACTTCTCGAAAAATGACTTCGAGCAATCCCCCAAATCCTTCAGGTTTTATGATTTAATTATTTAAATTATACCACAACTAGATTCTTGCTTTCCTCACTTACATAGATGTTTTTAAAATTCCATAAACCTGTTCTACAACATCATCAATATTTTTAGATGCATCTACAATGTGAATGCGCTCTGGGTATTTATCGGCTAACTGCAAGTAAGCTTCACGCACGCTACGATGAAACGCTAAGCTCTCCACATCTAAACGGTTCACTTCACGATCTTTATGTGCGTTAATTCTTGCGAGGCCAACCGCTGGATCCAAGTCAAATAACACCGTACAATCAGGTAATTTTTCTCCAATTGCAAAAACATTAATATTATAGACTTCATCGATGCCTAAACCACGTCCTACACCTTGATATGTCAAAGATGAATCGATAAAACGATCACATAATACCATCTTTCCAGCATCTAAAGCCGGCTGGATTTTTTCTACAAAATGCTGACTTCTCGCAGCAGCATATAATAAAGCCTCTGTTTTCGCGTCCATTTCGGTATGTTCCTTATCCAATATAACGTCGCGAATTTTTTCAGCTATTTTACTACCACCTGGCTCACGGGTAGTTACTAAGTCTATTCCCTCTAATTGCAATTTTTGTGCAATTATTTTTAAAATTGTTGTTTTTCCAGCCCCTTCAGGACCTTCAAAAGTAATAAATTTAGCTTTTGTCATCAACCAATACACCTCTTAAATTCTAGTACTCTTATTATACATGAACACTATGATAAACTATAAACTATAAAAATAACATAATTTTTAAGGGGAGGTTTAATTTTGATTCAAGCAAATGACACGATGACACTTTGGGGGATTATTATTATCTTAGCTTCTCTCAGTATTTTTTTAGAACAAAAGTATAAGTGGGCTGGTCGTATATCTGGTGCTGTAATTGCCTTAGTGAGTGCAATTATCTTATCCAATACAGGTATTATACCAACGGAGTCCCCTGTTTATGATGCCGTATGGACTTATATTGTTCCAATCGCCATTCCGCTCTTATTATTTCAAATTAATGTCCGAAGTATTTTTAAAGAAAGTGGGCGTTTATTACTTATTTTCTTTATCAGCTCAATTGGTACCGTTGTTGGTGCAATCACAGGTTTCTTTCTATTAAAAGACCATATTCCATATCTTGATCGTATTGGTGCGATGATTGGTGCTTCTTATATTGGTGGTGGTGTGAATTTCGCCGCCATGACAGCCAAGTTTGAAACACCAGGAGCAATGGTTTCTTCAACAGTAGTTGCTGATAATTTAATGATGGCACTACTTTTCATACTATTAATCATTATTCCAACATTGAAGTTTTTCCGTAGACGTTTTTCAACGCCTCATGTCGATGCTGTCGAAAAAATTGAAGCGCAAGGTGGTAAACAAAATTCAGCACAGAGCTTTTGGGTACGTAAAGATATTTCTTTAAAAGATATCGCACTCGCAGTGGGTACAACCTTTTTTATCGTTGTTGTATCAAAAAAACTAGCTCAATTACTAGATACACTCATTCCTTCAGGTAATGATGTATCCAGCATACTTAATTTTGCTAATGCTTTATTTGGTGATCACTATTTAATGATTACAACGATTACTTTCTTATTATTATGGCTATTCCCAAAATATTTTGCTTCATTTAATGGCAGTCAAGAAATCGGTACATATTTAATCCATATTTTCTTTGTTGTAATCGGTATTCCTGCTTCTATACCA
The DNA here is from genome assembly GCF_003143975.1 of Kurthia sibirica. Taxonomy (GTDB): domain Bacteria; phylum Bacillota; class Bacilli; order Bacillales_A; family Planococcaceae; genus Kurthia; species Kurthia sibirica. Next base: position 47,167 of record NZ_QFVR01000024.1, read on the forward strand.
TTAATTATTGAAAACGCGCCTTTACTACTTGCCTTTGTAGCAATCGTCGCATTCAGCAATCTACTGATCTCTCTAGTGGTTGGTAAACTCTTAAAAGCAGACTTAGAAGAAATCTTGCTTGCTAGTAACGCGACTATCGGTGGTCCTACAACAGCTGCTGCACTTGCCATAGCAAAGGGTTGGACCAATCTTGTTGGACCGATTCTCGTCGTTGGTACGGTAGGTTATCTAATAGGAAACTACCTTGGTACCTTCCTTGGCACTTGGTTCGCAACATTCATGTAACCAGCTATCCAACTAACTTAAATTAATAAAAACACCTTTCATTGGTAAAGTGGGTTTTGTCCATACCCATCTTCCATGAAAAGTGTTTTTTTATTTTATAATACGTCCCTTACCGTAAGGTAGACACATTGGTGTACCAAATAAAGGGTCTGCAATCATTTTACAATTCATATCAAAAACTGTTTTCACGAGTGCTTCTGTCATAATATCTTCCGGTTTTCCTTCTTGAAAAATAGTGCGATTTTTAACCGTAATAATATGATCTGCATAGCGACAGGCTAGATTAATATCATGTAATACCATAATGATTGTACGATTTTGAGTTTCATTCAATTCAAATAATAAATCTAATATTTCAATTTGATGTGTTAAATCTAAATAGGTTGTAGGCTCATCTAATAAAATAATATCCGTATCCTGTGCTAAAGTCATCGCAATCCATGCTCTTTGGCGCTGTCCACCAGATAATTCATCGACATTTTTATGTTGTAGTGTCGACATACCTGTTGCTGTAATTGCGTTTAAGACAATTTCCTCATCGTGTTGTGACCATTGCTTACGCCAATTTTGATGTGGATATCGACCTTGTTTCACTAGTTGAAGTACCGTCAATCCCTCAGGTGCGATAGGTGATTGAGGAAGTATTGACATTTTTTTTGCAATGTCTTTAGTTGATTGTTCAAAAATATTTTTACCATCTAGTAATACCGCACCTTTTTTAGGTTTTAATAAACGGGCAATAGAGCGTAATAAAGTAGATTTTCCACAGCCATTTGCACCGATTAACACGCTAATTTTATTCATTGGAATAGTTAAATTTAAATTTTCTATGATAGGCTCTACCCCATAACTTAATGTTAGCGATTCAACCTTTAACGACTCTGTCATATTTTCTAATCTCCTTAATGCTTCGGTTTTTTTAGTAGTAAATAGATGAAATACGGAGCACCAATTGCTGCCGTAAAGACGCCTGCTGGTACTTCTAATGGATTGAACGCAGTGCGGCCAATAATATCTGCCACGACAACTAAAAAGGCTCCAATTGCCGCACTTGTAGGAAGTAGCAACCCAAACGCCGAACCGACTAATCTACGAGCAATATGCGGTGCAATTAATCCTACAAAACCAATAGCACCTGTGAATGCGATAGCGCTTGCTACTAAACTAGAACATAAAATTATAAGAGTGAATCGAAATTTTTGGACAGATTGCCCTAAACTTGTTGCAGTTTCATCACCAAAATCTTGGACATTCAAATGTCGTACAAGAAATGATAGTACAATTAATAAACTAATAATAACAGGCACCATAATTTGTACCTCATGCCATTCAGCCGTTCGGACACTACCTATGATCCACTTCTGTGCTTCAGCAGCTAGATGAATGGGGCCAATAATCATTAATAATGTCGTCAATGCCTGTAGAAAAATCGAGACACCCAAACCAATAAGTACGAGACGAGATGGTGTGACACCATCTTTCCATGCCAATAAATATACGACAAGACCCACCAATGTAGCCCCTACAAAACCAGCGAGAGGCATCCACTGAATACTTACAGTTAATGAATGATTTAAATCGCTGAATAACGCTAAAAAACCAACTACAGCTGCTCCTCCACCGGCAGAAATACCAATAATATCTGGTGATGCAAGTGGATTCTTAATCATCCCTTGCAAAACAGCGCCTGCAACAGCTAAAGCAATACCCGCAAATGCAGCAACGATGATTCGAGGTAATCTAAAATCATTGATAACTAATTGAGTATAGTCATCACCATAACCAAAAATAGCTTGTATTACTCTAATAGGGCTTATAAAAGACTCACCGAAAGATCCACTTAATAAGAAGGCCATCACGGCAAGAAAACAGATGAAGGCTGCTCTTTTGGCGATATGTAGATCGACTAAAAAAGATACTGATTGATTAAATAAACGTATAGATTTTAATTTCTTCATGTTCTCCCCCCTTTTGTTCTAGCTAAATAAATAAAGAATGGGGTACCTATAAATGCTGTCATCACACCGACTGGTACTTCACTAGGCATAATAATAAAGCGTGCTGCAACATCTGCCACTATCAATAATATGGCACCTAATAATGCGGCCATTGGAATAAGCCAGCGGTGATCCGTACCAATAATTTTCCGTGCAAAATGAGGGATAATAATTCCTACAAAACCAATAGGTCCTGATATAGCAACCGCACCACCTGCAAGTAATATGGTGATGATACCGATAATAAATTTAAATAAACCAAGTTTTAAACCTAGCCCTCTGGCGATATCATCCCCCAATGCAAGTACATTCATTTTAGACGATATGGCCATCGCCATAATCCAACCGATGACTAAATAAGGTAGCACAGATAAAAGTATTTCAATTTTACGTCCTTGAACTGAACCCGCCAACCAAAATAACACTTGATCCATATTCGCCTCATTCATCGCTAATAACCCTTGAGTATATGATGCAAATAATGCACTAATTGCTGCTCCTGCCAATGTTATTTTTATCGGGGTAGATGCTGTACCACCAGCTGCGCTAATACCTAAAACAACTACAGTTGCTACGGCCGCACCAATAAAAGCAATCCAGGCAAAGGCTTGTAAACTTGTTATATTAAAAATAACAAGTGCAAATACAACAGCAAATCCTGCTCCTGCATTGATTCCGAGTATGCCAGATGATGCTAATGGATTTTTCGTTAATGTTTGTAATAATACACCAGTGATTGCTAATGAAGCACCTACACTTGCGGCAATCAAGGCTCGAGGTATACGCACATTTTGAATAATGATTTGTTCGTTTGAATGATCAAAATTCATAAATGATTGTATCGTAGTATGTAATGATGTATCCGCATAGCCATACAGTACACTAATACACATAAAAAAAAGTGTACATAGTAAGGCAATGACTAGTCCAAGTACTTTATATTTATTTTTCACTAGTATCATCTATGTAATTCTCCTTTAAAAAAATATTGACTTTGTTATATTGTCATTATATGATTATAATTGAAAATGATTATCATTTAAGATAAGAACTATCATAGTTTATCATAGAAATCGGGGGAAAAAAAGTGTCAAATTTCAAGAAGCTTTTCACACTTCTACTTACATCTATTACATTAATCGTCTTAGCTGCATGTGGTAATTCTTCAAAAGAAACAAGTGATCATAAAACCGAAGCTGCTAAAACGATTAAACATGCGATGGGTACAGCCGACATCAAAGGTACACCAAAACGCGTTGTCGTATTAACAAATGAAGGTACTGAAGCTGTGCTTGCCTTAGGTATTAAACCTGTAGGTGCTGCTAAATCTTATGAAGGTGACCCTTGGTATGATCATATTAAAGAACAAATGGGCGATGCAGTTGTAATTGGTACTGAATCAGAAATCAGTATAGAAAAAATTGCATCATTAAAACCAGATTTAATTATCGGTACGAAGATGCGTCAAGAAAAAGATTATGATAAACTCAAAAAAATTGCACCGACTGTATTTTCTGAAACATTACGTGGTGATTTCAAAAGTAATTTCGAGCTTTACTCACGCGCTTTAAATAAAGAAGCTGAGGGTAAACAATTATTAAAAAATTATGATGATAAAGTGGCTACAACAAAAAAAGCATTAGGTGATCAAACAAAACAACAGGTTTCAGTCGTTCGATTTATGACTGATAAGAGCCGCATTTATTACACAGATTCATTTTCAGGAGTAATTTTTGAACAACTTGGCTTCCCACGCGTACCTGAGCAAGAAAAATTCTTTAAAGATAATGACAAGCTAGGTAAATTAGCTGTAGATTTAGGAAAAGAAGCGATTCCTGATATGAATGGTGACGTTCTTTTCTACTTCACATTCATGCCTACTGGTGATGATAGCGCATTAACAACTGAAAAAGAATGGACTGCTGATCCACTTTGGAAAAACTTAGATGTTGTCAAAAAAGGCAATGTTCATAAAGTAGATGATGCAATTTGGAATACTTCTGGTGGTATCTTATCTGCAAATATAGTCGTTGATGAAATAAAAGAAATTTTTTCTAAATAATATAATCAGCACTTCATTCTTTTTGAATGAAGTGCTTTTTTAAAATAGTATGATAGGAAAGGTTGGTATCAATGAATCTACAACAATATAATATTATACAGCAAGAAAAAATACCTCATGATGCACTTTCATTACAATATCTGCTGCAAGCCGATATACTATTACCTCTTGTCGAGAATTATTCACAAAAAATCGGCACACAGTCATTAGCCACAGCTGCTTCACTATTTTTAAAAAAACTAGCTCTTTTGACTGCTTCTTCTTCCGTCGACTACTATGGTTTTCATAATAGCAAAGCAGACTGGTGGCCAGAAGCTGTTTTTGATGCACAAAATTTCCAATTAATTTTACCGAATATAAGCTATTCTCTACTACAAGTAAATTGGCAGCATAGATTATTAAATGACTTTTTTTCACCTATCATTCAATTGCTCTCTAAACACTATAAAATCCCCCAAAAAATCCTTTGGGAAAATATTGCTATTAGACTCAATAGACCTTTCAGAAAATATGCACCCTTCCTATCGATCGAACAACTACACATCGTCTTCAATTCTTTAACAACTTGCTGTTCAGCGATTCGTCCTTATATGGTCTTTCAACAATACAGTGCTGTTCGGCTCACATGCTGTCGCTCTTATTTAGCCCCACACCTTCCTACCGACAAATCACATTGTTCCATTTGTCCTCTCATACATTAAAAATCATGGTATTCCTCAAAAGAATCAATCAATGCCCTATAGATTGATTCTTTTACTAATTTATTTTGCTTTTTTTGATGCACCAAAAAACATGGCAATAACTGTTAAAGCAATCGCACACCAACGTATATATTTTTTCATACCTTCACATCCTTATATTACTCATAGTATAAACTATTATCTATTTCTATTCCCTCAACCTTATGTTAATAGCCTATTATTTAACTTGAATAGATTACACTAAGATTGACTGAAAAAAATGAGCATACTATTATTTATTATTATTTTTCACATCACGCAAAGAGTGTAATTCGCATATCATAATTCAGATTAGACTCTATTTATTTTGTATTTTATGCTGAAATATCCATCAATTGCTCTTACATTCATGTCATATTTAAAAATATCTGATAAGGAATATGAAAAGTACGGTAGATATGTATCGTACTTTGTACGTTCTAGAAGTCCGTTGAATCAATTGCCCCATAAAACAATGGTATCACATTCGATTACATGGCAGCGAAGTTCATACGAGCAGTGGACGCTTCTCCCACTAGGTACTATTAAAAAATACAAAAAAAGAAGAGCCTGGGACAGAATAAAAATAGTATGTCTCACATACGAATCATCATACGAGATTTTCTCTATTGAAAATACGTTTGTCTCAGGCTATTATTCCTGTGCTTAGTCGTCTTACTCTCACAGGGGGAAAGTCATTATTTACTGGAACTGCACATTTCTTCGTTAGCTTCCAGTCGTTTGATCCTCACGTACTTATGTACGCTGCGTCCTCACTTCTGTCGCTTCCTCGAACTACTTGCTCCAGTAAACAATGGCATCGTATTCAAGTGTATGAACAGAGAAAATAAAAGGATGTAATACACTTATTTATCATCAAAAAAAAAGAAACCACAACGTAGTTTCTTCATGTGCTTAGCCGTCCTACTCTCACTGGGGAAAAGTCATTATTTACTGAAACTGCGCATTTCTTCGTTAGCTTCCAGTCGTTTGATCCTCACGTACTTATGTACGTTGCGTCCTCACTTCTGTCGCTTCCTCGAACTACTTGCTCCAGTAAATAATGGCATCGTATTCAAGTGTATGAACAGAGAAAATAAAAGGGTGTAATACACTTATTTATCATCAAAAAAAAGAAACCACAACGTGGTTTCTTCATGTGCTTAGCCGTCCTACTCTCACTGGGGAAAAGTCATTATTTACTGAAACTGCGTATTTCTTCGTTAGCTTCCAGTCGTTTGATCCTCACGTACCCATGTACGTTGCGTCCTCACTTCTGTCGCTTCCTCGAACTACTTGCTCCAGTAAATAATGGCATCGTATTCAAGTGTATGAACAGAGAAAATAAAAGGGTGTAATACACTTATTTATCATCAAAAAAAAGAAACCACAACGTGGTTTCTTCATGTGCTTAGCGACGTCCTACTCTCACAGGGGGAAACCCCCAACTACCATCGGCGCTAAAGAGCTTAACTTCCGT
>NZ_QFVR01000025.1 GCF_003143975.1 Kurthia sibirica
TGGAGTGCAGGCGGCGACTTCTGCGGGAACAGCGCGAGCGGAAGCACTCGGACTGAGCGAAGCGAGGGAGAAGGCTGGAGCCGTGCCCGCGAAAAGCGTCCGCCGGAACGGAATCAACGGCTACGAGAAAAAGCGAGGACAGGAACGAATTTCGTTCCTGTCCTCGCTTTTCTGTGCATAAGTGGACTTTTTCAGTGCCCTCGCCTGAGCAATTTCCTTTTTGTCTGAACTGGGCCTACTATATGTCCCAGACTGTTGTTATTTTAAAGTTCTTTTGGTGTTACGGCAAAAATTGGTGCAATATCTTCTTTATATTGTGCCTCTTCTTCATTCAATAAAATATGGATTGCCCCGTGATCACGAGATGTTCGGATTAGACGTCCCATACCTTGTTGTAAACGTAAAAGCATAAACGGTAATTCCACTTCCACAAATGGATCATCTGCAAATGAGCGTTTAGCATCAAATAATGGATCATTTGGAGGGAATGGTAGGTCGAAAACAATGACACGCGTCAATGCTTCCTCTGGTAAATCTAAGCCCTCCCATAGATGATATGAACTCAATACTTCCAGTTTACCACTTTGGAAATCACGTACTAGTGAGGATAGCTCATAATCGCCTTCGAAGCCGTAGCGATGTAATTGATCCGCAGGGACTTCTTCTTTAAAGGCCTGCATCGCTTGATTCGATTTGAATAGCAATAGCGTTTGTTCAGGATTTGAATCCAATAGTTCAAGTACGCGTGCTGCTTTTTCTTTTTGCTCAAGATGATGCAAATTGATGCTCATTACTTCTTCATAGTCAAATGGTGATTCCACAGAAAATGAATCATATTTTTTTATACCTAAACTATAGGCAATATAACTAAAATCTTTATTAATCGATAATGTAGCAGATGAGAATACATATGGCATTTTCTTAGAAAATACTTTTTGTTCTAATACTTCCGTAATTAGATGCGGCATAATAACAAGTGTTTCTTCGCCATCTGTTTCTTCTAACCAATCAACTGCATCGCCCTCAGAAACAAAAATACGCATTGCTGCTTCATACTGATCTAAGAATTCTTCACCCATGCGTAATTCATACTCTGGAATCACAAACATTTGTGATTCAAAAACAAATTCTTCCATTAGACGTTCAATAGTACTCACAACTTCTTTACCTAAGCTAATAAGTTTTGGACTCTTCGTAATACGTTTACGATCTTCATCGGATTCGATAACATCTTCACGCAATTGATCAAAGAATAATTCATGATCATCTTGAAGTTTCTCCATTAGATTCAATGTCACTTCACGTAAACCATCAACCATTAAACGCTCCAATAATTTGACGATTGTATAATCTTGAATTTTATTGGTCATCGCTTTTTGAGCTGCGTATTCCAAAAGATGCCCTTCATCAAATACCATCATTGAAACTTCTGGTAATAGTGGTAGTTGTCCTTCACGTTCACGTGATTCTTTTGTAGCTGTATGTTCCATAAAGAAATCCTGCGAACAAATAATTAAATCTGTCGAATCACGATAATTTTGACGGTGTAAAGTTTGACCGCAACGATTGCGTACATCACAAACTTGACACTGTTGAATTTGATTGTAATTAACATAGCTCCACTCTTCATCCGAAATGGTTGGATAATCGCTACGCGCTCCATATAACTCAAGTGATCCTACTCCATATACACCATCTGGAATAGACATCGCAATTTCATCTAAATATTCACCATCATTAAAGCGTTCTGCTTCTTCATAACGTTTTAAACATAAATATTGATCACGTGATTTTGCTAAACGCACATCAATATTCAAGTTCAACATTTTTTGCAGTTTATAGATATCGCCGCCCTCTTTTACAAGTTGGTCGATTAATGTTTCATCTGCACATGCAATCAATGCCGGCTTTCCTGTATAGCGCGCATACGAAATAGCTGGTAATAAATACGCAATTGTTTTTCCCGTTCCTACTCCTGCTTCTGCAAAAAGAACAGATTTATCTTTTAATACTTTTTCGATTTGATAAGCCATAAAAATTTGCTCATCTCTACACTCTAAGCCTTTATCAGGTAATTCATCATAAAGGACATCGCCCATCCAATCGCCTAATGATTCGAAAAATGATTTTTCTTTTGATAATTCAAATGGTAGTGATTGTCGCATATTAATTGCCCCTCTCCAAGTTCTTTCTGTGACATGAAAAATCGGAAGATGTCGCCTACATCTTCCGTTGTCAATCATTCATTTTTACTTAACGTTTTGGACGTTTACCCCAGAATTGATAGAAATCAGTACGGATAAAACCATTGAATAACTTACGTTTTTTAGTTGTTCTACGACCGTATAAGTTTTCAAAGTTTTCCATTGAAGATAACATATAAACGGACCATGATGGGTATTTTTTCATCATATCACCTAAGCCCATAATCATATCTTCGATTTCTTCGACCTCACCTATTCGCTCACCGTATGGTGGATTACCGATCATTACGCCATTTTCAGCATATGTCGCGAAATCCAATACTTGCATTTGTTTAAATTCGATAACATTACCGAATCCTGCTTCATCCGCATTTTTTTGAGCGATTTCAACCATTTTATGATCAATATCTGTTCCAACAATGTCCAAAAGTTGATCGTAATCCGCTAATTTGTCTGCTTCATCACGTACTTCTTCCCACATTTCTGGTTTCATAAAAGGCCAGTCTTCACTAATAAATTCTCTATTATAGCCTGGTGCAATATTTTGACCAATCATCGCCGCTTCTAGAGCAATTGTTCCTGAACCACAAAATGGGTCAACGAAAGGACGATTTGGCTTCCATTTCGTAATATATACTAAAGCTGCTGCTAACGTTTCTTTTAATGGTGCTTCACCTTGGTCCATACGATATCCACGTTTGTGTAAACCTGTACCAGAAGTATCGATTGTTAACGTAGCAATATCATTTAAAATAGAAATTTCTATTTTAAATTTAGGACCAGTCTCCTCTAAAAAACCTAAACGCATATACGATTTTTTCATTTGTTCAACGATTGCTTTTTTAGTGATTGCCTGACAATCCGGTACGCTGAATAAAGTAGATTTTACTGATTTGCCCGATACAGGAAATTCTGCATCAACTGGTAAAATATCACTCCATGGTAAAGCTTTAACACCTTCGAATAGTTGTTCAAACGTGCGTGCACGGAATGAACCAACGACGATTTTAACGCGATCAGCTACTCGTAACCATAGATTGGTACGTGCAATATCACGTTCATTTCCTTCGAAGTATACTTTGCCGTTTTCTGTTTGTGTTGTATATCCTAATGCCTTTAATTCATCTGCTACGATTCCTTCAAGTCCCATAGCAGATGTTGCTACTAAATTATATGTTGTCATGCTTATTTCCCTTCTATTTCCAGTTTCCAAAACTCTAAAAATGCCAATGCTTCACATATTGGCAACGGTTTAGAATAATAATATCCTTGAATCATATCACAGCCCATTCCTTGAAGCAATTCAACTTGCTCCAATTGCTCCACACCTTCTGCAATTACTTCCATATGCAATCGGTGTGCCATTTGAATAATTGCATCAACCACCGCCTGTTTCTCACTAAGTGACGTCACTTGGCGAATAAAGCTCTGATCAATTTTCAAATAATTGAGTGGGAATTGGACGAGATAGGATAGTGACGAATAGCCTGTTCCAAAATCGTCAATCGATAATTTAAAGCCTAATTGCTTTAATAACACAAGTTTTCTCGTCGTTGTTTTTTCATTATTCATAATTGTACGCTCTGTCAGCTCTAATTCAAAGCTACGTGGTGAACAATTATTGTTTTCTAATAGCTTTAATGTCGATTCTATGAAGTTATCTTGATGAAAATGAAGACTTGAAATATTAATAGCAATTGTTAAATGCCCATATCCTCGCGCTTCAAGAGCAAGCCAATCTTTACAGGCTTGATCAATAATTAATTCACTTAATGGAATAATCAAGCCTGTTTCCTCAGCATATGGAATAAAATCCGCTGGTGACACAAAGCCCAATTGATCGTTCTTCCAACGCACAAGTGCTTCAAAGCCAGTAATTATTTTCTTTTTCGCATTGACCTTGGGCTGATAGTGCAATTCGAACGCTTTACTTTTTATTGCTTGGCGTAATTCATGGTCCAATACAATGCTACGATGCGTATCTAACTTCAGGTCTTCAAAGAAAAAGGCAAATTGATTACGACCATTTTCTTTGGAGTATTCCATTGCTTTAACTGCTTTATTGATAAGAATTTCTGTGTGGTCACCATCATTTGGGAACAGACTTATGCCCAATGATGCCGTGACATATAAGTTATGCTTTTCAATAATAAATGGTTCTTTAAATAGTTCAATTATTTTTTCTGCTTGTTTTACAGCATCTTGAGGTTGATGAATATGCGTCATTGTAATAACAAATTCATCGCCACCATAACGAGCTAATATGTCACGATTTCGAATAAAAGGCGTCAATCGCTCAACAACTTCTACAAGTAACTGGTCACCTATTGAATGTCCAAGTGATTCATTAATTTGTCCGAAGCGATCTAAATCTAAAAAAATGAGGGCATGTTGGAATTTGTTTTTTTTTGAAGTAGCTAATAATGTTTCCATACGTTTGGCAAATGCATAGCTATTGACTGTACCAGTGAGCATATCTGTGTTCGTGCGTTTTTTTATCTCACTCTCCGCAGATTTTTTCTCTGAAATGTCTTCAAAGATCCCACAATAGCTTGTCGTCTCGCCTTTATCATTTACAACTGCAATAATCGTCAACCATTCCGGGTAAATATCACCTGTTTTTCTTCGGTTCCATATTTCACCTGACCAGCTGCCTGTGCTATAAATTTGTTGCCACATGTCCGTGTAAAAATTTTTTTCATGCATTCCAGACTGCAATAAATGCGGTTTAGAGCCAATTGCTTCTTCAGCGGTATAACCGGTAACAAATTCAAAGGCCGGATTGACTAATAAGATTTCTTTGTTTACGTTCGTAATCATAATACCTTCATTTAAATTACTAAAAATCGTATCAATTAGTTCCTTATTATTCAAACCATTTTCTGCTGCTAGCCATTTTTCAATGCCACTTATTTTTCCCATTCACAACGCTCCATATCTATATAAGGCTGTTATATTTCATCTAAAAGAAAGGCTCTCCAGTAATTAGGAGAGCCTGACTAGTCATTTTATATACATCATAAGGAAATATAAGCCATGTTTTGTACCCTTCGTACTCAAACGACAATAATTGCCTCGTACTACTGTGGGTAGTAATCATCTATCTATGCATATGCAAGCATATACATCTCTCCATCCATTCATTTACTTCAGGAGAACGCCCCTACCATAATTTGGGTTGCTCACTCGTGGGGTTTACCTCGTTCCAGTTTATAAGTTTCCTTATAACATTCGTCTCTGTGGCACTTTCAGAAAGTGTCACCCTTATCCGAAGACTTAGGGCTTCCTCCCGCCGTTAGCATTTCAGCTACCTCCGCTTATGACTTCGCGAAGCACGAACACTACGGTCATCTCAGAACCGTGCGAGCATGGACTTTCCTCAACAACGTCAAGCGTTGCAGCGATTACTCATTCACTTATTGATGCTCTGTATAGTATATGCCCAAAATGACAATTTTTCAAGGGCTACAGCTTTTTTTATGAAAAACTGCTTTTAATCGTATAATTTATCACCAAAAACATGTTTTTCAAGGTTTGCGATACGTTTTAAAATATCGTAATTTGTAGCACCTGTTGCAGTCGGTGCCACGGTAGTCGGACTTTCATAACCTCGACGATTACTTACCGCTTGTTCTAATTCTTGTTTCAACAATTGAATTTCTTCCTGTTTTTTCACGAGAACCTTTTCAAAATTTTCATAATCCGAAATAATTTCATCTAAAAACTGATCGACCTCATCTTGGCTATATCCGCGAATCCCCGTCTTGAAATCTTTATCTAATATTTTTTTACTTGATAGTTTAATGTCCATAATCATTGTCCTTTCACATGTAGATATAAGTATTTTTATTATAGCATAAAGCTTTTGAAAACATGACTAAATAAGGAGGTTGCTGACAATTATCTTTCCTTGCGCTTCAATCTTATATAGCGTTTTTCAAGCTGTTTGATTTTATTGATTTTTGCTTCTTTTTTCCATATAGCAGACATCTTTACTTTATTTAGCGCTTGCAATGTATACCGTTGTGCTGTTGCAATCTCACCTAGCTGATGTTCATATAACTTCGCAAGTTCAATGGACGCCTCCACTAACGGTCGTTCTTCTAAGTAGGGTAATGCTGCTAGCCAGTAGTGTGCTGCTTCACTAAATGCCCGATTTTTTTTCTTATCAAAAGCAAGTAAGTAGTTTGCCATGGCTGCTTCTTTCTCGCTATATTGATGCACTACACCCTCTAAAAGTTTCTGACCGCGTTCTTCCTGTTTTAAATCACTATACCATTTCCCAATATTTGTATGAACATTAGCACTATCTTTCGCCGCCGTTGAAAAGACAAGTTCAGTAGCCTGAATGAATAATGTAATCAATGATAATAAATCATATTCATTGTGGCGTAACACTTGAAATAACGAAGTTGATTCACCGCTACGCACTGCATCTAAATAGACGATTGGTGCCAAATATCCAGGCAGATCATCGACGCGATGAAAATCAAGCTTTGCTACTTCAATATTTGATAGTTTCATTCGGCTCAAATCATTTTTCCATATTCGTTTTGAAATATGAAACAAATCAATTTGATGATGCGTTCTAAGTGGGGGTAAAATTTGACGATTAAGTGTCCACCTTGTTTGAAGTTGTGGCCAATCAAAAGATTTCCCATTATATGTTATTACCGCTTTTTCACCTTGCCAAAACTTCGATTCCCATAAAAAAGCCGCCTCATTTGAAGGGTCCGCCAGTACATATTGCTTCAATGTAAAGCCCTCAGCACTTTCCTCTAATAACCCATTCAAAAAAATATGTGTGCCCACTCCTTTTAAACCTGTTGTTTCTGTGTCGTAAAACACAGGCATATCTTCAGAAGTTAGCTTAATTGGGTGGTCATCCTCATAATGATCCCACAGTGCTAGGGCTTCATAAAATTGACCTAACTTATATTTGCCATGCTGATAATCTAAACTGTAGTGGGTTTCCTTCAAAAATACTGTACCCAAATCATTTTGGAGTTGCTGTAAACCTGCTGAAACCCAATCTGCGCTATAAAACGGTTCCTGTGGTTTCTCAAAAGAAACTTGTTGTTCCTTTTTCACCGCATCAGTGGACGTTTTTTTTAGCAACTGTTTCATTTGTAAAATTTTTTTTTCGTAGGACATTACTTTATCAATTCCTCTAATAAAAATGATTGTAAAAATTGAATAACCTTATCCTTTGCATCGCCACTTTGATCTTGTGCACCTATACACGATGGGCAGCCAATTTGACAGGAACAAACCATCACATGTTCATAGACATGCTCAATTAATGGCTGCCATAAATCATAAATCCGTTCACTTAGACCAATACCTCCCGGGTAACTATCATAGATGAAAAACGTCGGTTTGCTATTGTGCAATGCCTTCACTTGCGGCACAACATGCACATCGCTACGATCTGACTGAATATAGAGTGGGATAAAACTATTCATCGCATACGCAACACCGAGCATTGCACCGTTCAAATCATCTTCTGTCCAATCGAGTGGTTGGTCAAAATTCATCCATGTACTCGATGTATGCATCTCTTCCGGTGGTAAATCAATTGGTCCTGAACCGATATTATCATGTGTATTAAAACGTATTTTTTTAAATATGGTTGCCGTTGCTAATGTCATAACATCACCATAGGATACAGTCGCTGCTCCAATTTTTTTTGTTTGATCTTCCGATATCACTTTTAACTCTACAGCTATATTTGCATCCGTAAAATAGTTGACATCAACCTCACGTACAAATGCTTTCTTCTCTTCCCAATCCAGTTTTTCAACTTGATACTGTGTACCTTGATGTATATAAATGGCTTCTTCATGTAATAAGGTCATGGCGCTGTAACGATCCATCTCACCAATGACATTTGCACTCCCCGTATTTGATGTATCGATAATAACGACATTTTCCTGCGAAGCTGAGCGTAGACTAATATTATGCGATGGAAAACTATCTGTCATCCAGTGCCATGTATCCGATGTTTTTAAGAGTATTTTTTCTTCCGTCAAATAGTCTAATAAATCTTTCACGTCAAATTCCGCATAATCCTCCCCTGCTTTAAAAGGTAATTCAAACGCTGCGCATTTTAAATGGTCCATCAAAATTAGCATATTATCTGGGTGAACACGTGCTTCTTCTGGTTTATTACCGAGTAAATAATTCGGATGTTGAATAATATATTGATCCAGGGCTGTTGACTGTGCGACGTAAATAATAAGCGCTTCATCTTGTCTACGTCCTGCACGCCCTGCTTGCTGCCACGCACTGGCAATATTACCAGGATAGCCAGTCATAATACAGGCTTGTAGTTGACCAATGTCGACACCCAGTTCGAGCGCATTTGTGGACACAACCGTTTTAATCGTGCCTTCGCGCAAACCTTTCTCAATTGCACGCCTTTCAGAAGGTAAATACCCTCCTCGATAACCACGCACTGATTCATCGTGAATTCTTTGCTTTGTCAATGATTTCAAATAAGTTACGAGCATTTCCACCCGCACTCGGCTTTTTGCAAAAATAATCGTTTGTATTTCTGCTTCATATAATTTTTTTGCTAGATCTTTCACTTCTAAAATTGCACTCCTACGGACACCAAAAGTAGGATTCACAATTGGTGGGTTATAGAATAGGAAGGTTTTCTTTCCAGAAGGTGCACCATTATCATCGATTAACTCATGTTGCACATGCGTTAGCTTCTCCGCGAGTTCCTTTGGATTTTGAATTGTGGCAGATGTGCAAATGAATAGTGGATTGCTCCCATAATAACGACAAATTCTTTGAAGTCGTCGCAATACATGGGCAACATGGGAACCAAATACTCCCTTATACGTGTGTAGCTCGTCAACGATAATAAATTTCAAGTTTTCAAAAAGAGAAACCCACTTTGTATGGTGTGGCAAAATACCAGCATGCAACATATCCGGATTCGTCATAACAATATGTCCCGCTTTTCGCACCTTTTGACGAATACCGGGTGCCGTATCGCCATCAAATGTATAGCTCAAAATTTCTTCATCCATTGCTTCGATCAAGGTATTCATCTCTGTTTTTTGATCCTGTGCAAGTGCCTTTGTTGGAAATAAATAGAGCGCTCGTGCTTCCTTATTTTGCATAATCGTCTGTAAAACGGGTAAATGATAACAAAATGACTTACCCGATGCTGTTGGTGTAACGGCAGTAAACGATTGACCGTTCATCGCAAAGTCAAACGCTTGACGTTGGTGACAATATAATTGATTAATATTGCGCGCTTGTAGCGCTTTAACAATGGAAGGATGTAGGTCTTCGGGAAAATCTGCATAGGTAGCCGGCTTTTCTCCTATCACTTTGACATGCTGTACGCGGTTTTGCATGACGGCATCCGATTGCCAAGCTGCTAGCAATTCCGCAACTGTTTTACGTTCTCTAATCATCTTGAATTTCCTCATTCAAAAAGCGTAAATATGTTTCACATGTATATTTAACCGACTGAATCGATTGATAAAATCTTTTTTTACTCGTTTTTTGATAAAAGGATTGTACGACAAACTGTTCGATGGCATCGCAAGCATTATTAATTTGAACCATATGAATCCACTTTGGGCGATTTTCTATAATATATTGTTGCGACAAATCTTGCCACTGCTTTAATTTTTCTTGGATGTGATCGGCATAGGGTTTCACCTCTTGAAAGAAGTCTGGTTCTAAGTTTTTCTCTCGCATCATCATGAAACGCTCCCAACTTATATCACATTCCTTGTAAAGCTCTGTTGTTATTTGTTTAAGCATTGAAAGCACCTCCCTATTAATCTATAGTTCTATATTAGCAAATTAAGGTCGATTACACTACATAACAACACGAACGAATATTCTTCTTTTGTTCACAAATTCAAGCGTAGCAAGACCTTTTTATTGCTCAAGTATTTGCAAAAACAAGTCGTTACTGCTAATATCTTTTGGTAGTCTTTTTATTATAGATGCGTTCGTAACATGCTTTTCAGTAGAAATTGCATGTTTTTAATATGGTATGATAATAGCCAATGAGGTGGTAAAATGACGATTCGCTATCCAAATGGTCGTAAATATACGCCCATCAAGCAGGATGCACAACCTATAAAAAAATCGACACCAAAGGATTTATCCTTTAGTAATCGCGGTAAAAGCTTAGAAGACGAGATTGATGAAGCCAACAGTTTTTATTTAACACGACAACTTGCAGTCATTCATAAGAAACCTGTTCCTATTCAAATCGTCAATGTAGAATATCCGTCACGAAGTGCGGCAGTTATTCGAGAAGCATATTTTAAAACGCCTTCAACAACGGATTATAATGGTGTGTACAAAGGACGCTATATTGACTTTGACGCGAAAGATACGAAAAATAAAACATCCTTTCCATTAAAAAATATTCACCCCCATCAAATGACGCATATGCGTGCAGCAGTCGAACATGGTGGTATTTGTTTTTTACTCGTAAGATTTTCAACATTAAACAGGTATTTTGTTTTACCTTTTGACGTTGTCGATTCAACTTGGCATGACATGGAAAATGGCAGTAGAAAATCAATTCCACTCGAAATCTTTGAACAACAAGCAATTGAAATTAAAGTGGGTTATATTCCTCAGCTGGATTATTTAAAGGCAGTAGCCGCTTTGCTTCCGTAATACGAAGTAAGAAAGAGAGGGAATTTCATTGGATAAACGATACAATTCTCGAGAAGAACGTAGAAGAATGGAAGAATTAGAGAAAAAAAGAGGCAATCGAAAATCATCTAAGGGGAAAAAAAACAAGCCGAAGAAATCTTGGTTCAAACGCATTTTCTTAACTGCTCTTACGCTTGGTATGATTTTACTAATAGGTGGTGGTAGTCTTTTTGCTTACTACGCTTTCACTGCGCCCAAACTCAATGAGGAAACACTAAAAGACCCTGTATCATCAAAATTCTTTGATATAAATGGGAAAGAGTTTTATTCGATGGGTACAGAAGAACGCGATCATGTTAGTTATGAAGATATTCCACAAGAAATGATCGATGCGATTCTTTCTACGGAAGATTCACGATTCAACTCCCATCATGGCATTGACTTTTATCGCCTAGGTGGTGCTGTTTTAGCCAACTTCAGAGATGGTTTTGGCGCACAGGGAGCAAGTACATTAACGCAACAAGTAATTAAGAACTCCTTTTTAAATAATGGTAAAACATTAAAACGTAAAGCACAGGAAGCTTATTTATCGCTTCAGCTTGAACGCGAATATTCTAAAAATGAGATTTTTGAAATGTATTTCAACAAAGTATTAATGAGTGGTCGTATTTATGGCTTTGGGACTGCATCACAGCATTTTTATGGCAAGAGCTTAGATAAGTTAACATTACCTCAAATGGCTCTGTTAGCAGGTATGCCACAATCACCCAATAACTATAATGCTTTCAAAAATCCAGAACTCGCTGAAAAACGACGGAACACTGTATTAAAACTTATGTACAACAACAAAAAAATTACAAAAGATGAAATGGATGCAGCGATGAAGGTCAGTGTGAAAAAAGGCCTGTTACCTGAAAGTAAACGTGTCGCACGCAGCAGTTCAAAATATGATGCTTTCGTGGATGTTGTATTAAAAGAAATCGCTGAAAACAAAGATGAAAAAGCACTAGAAGAAGGCGTTAGCGTCTATACAACACTTGATCCTGAAGCGCAGAAGATTGTCGAAAAAACAGTTAATAACGATGCAAACTTCCCTACAAAAACAATTGAAACAGGTATTTCTGTAGTCAATACGCAAAATGGGGAAATATCAGCAATCGGAGGCGCACGTAATTACGGACCTGAGCGAGGCTTCAACTTTGCACAAGCTTTAAAAACACGTCAACCCGGTTCAACGATGAAACCGATTATGGATTACGGTCCTGCAATAGAAAATCTTAAATGGAGCACTGGTAAAATCATCAATGATTCACCGATGACCTATTCTGGTTCTTCACAACAAATTAATAACTACGATAATAAATTCCGAGGAAATATTACAATGCGCGAAGCTTTATACAACTCACGTAATATTCCTGCGATTAAAGCATTCAAAGAAGTCGGTACTTCTAAAGTAAAAGACTTCATCGGTAATTTCGGCATCACGCCGGATGAACTGTATGAATCAGACGCAATCGGTGGTGGTAATGTCAATCTGTCGCCAATTGATATGTCTGGTATTTATGCTTCATTTGGTAATAATGGTATTTACATTAAACCACATGCGATCAAAAAAATTGTCTATCGTGATGGTAATACAGCTAAAACCTATACGCCTGAGCCAAAAGCTGCGATGAGTGACTACACCGCGTATATGCTTACAGATATGATGCGTGATGTAGTAAGTTCAAAAGCTGGTGCATCAGGTAGTTTAGCAGCCGTTTATGGCGTTGATATTGCCGGTAAAACAGGGACAACTAACTACACTGCAGAACAATTAAGAGAATATAATTTACCGGATGGTTCTGTACCAGATTCTTGGTTTGCTGGTTACTCGTCGAAATATTCAATCTCAGTTTGGACAGGTTATGCTAAACGTTCAAATGGTATTTCAACACCACCTGAGCGTCAGTTAGCTCAAAATCTATTCCGGAATATTATGACGCAGATTTCAGCTGGTAAAAATACGCCTAGCTTCGTCAAACCAAATTCTGTGATCCAGTCAGGCAATGAACTATTTGTACGCGGAACACAGGTACCGGCTACACCAACACCGGAAAAAGAAGATAAAGAAGAAGATAAAACAGTGGCAGCTCCAACTGGCTTAAATGCGACCTATAATGCGGATGCTAAATCTGTTTCTCTCTCATGGAATAAGAGTTCAACAGATGGTGCAAACTATCGTATTGCTGTAAATGGCAAAGCCATCGGTTCTACCGAGGGAACAACGGCATCTTATAATGTGCCACAAGATGCCACTTCATTGACCTTTACAGTTGTTGCTGTTGCGAATGGTAAGACGAGTGCTGCCGCTTCTGCCACAGTGAAAATTTCTACTGTACCTACAGAACCAGAAATTGACGAACCTGAAACAGAAACACCCGTTGAACCTGAAACGGAGACACCTAAGCCCGAAACAGAAACACCTAAACCTGAAACGGAAACACCTAAGCCCGAAACAGAAACACCTAAGCCCGAAACAGAAACACCCGTTGAACCTGACGAACCCGAAACAGAAGAACCTACAAAAAAACCACAGGGTACGACAAATAATGGAACGACAACTAATAAAAATGATGATGAAGTCACAACCTAACAATACTATAAAAAACACGATGAAACTTTTCTTCTCGAAAAGTACTTCATCGTGTTTTTTTCTTATGTGATTTACTTAAGTAATGAATCAACTCGTATTTCTCGTACTTTCTAATGACCAAGCTATAGTCCACCTGAATTTTGTAGCAGTTGCCGCTGGATCTAACAGCGATTTAGAAAGCGTTTCATTACGTGATTCTTTCACAGTATTTGCTTGGAACGAGCGAATACAAGCACAATCATGATGTAAAATAACCAGTATTCGCTAATCGAACGAATACTGGTTGGTTACTATTTTTTGAGTCTTAAGCGTGCACAGCGTTTTTTTGTTTCAATAAATAATTCATCTAATTGTCTATAACAAGCATACTGTCCTGGTTTTTTATCAATAAAAGCTAGTCTTTCCATCGCATTGATTGGTAACAGCTCATACTGTTGCGTAGTATCAAATACGTTGGAATCAGATGCTTCAGCTATAAATTGCTTATACAACAGAATGCCCGCTTCCATCATCGTACCTGCTGAACGATCACGTCTCTTATGTGCCGCTTCTATTTGTGGTTGCAATCCCCCCCACTGTTCTAGCCATTTATCTACCCTATCTTTAGTAATAGCCTCTTTCATACATACAATCATTGATTTACTAACCCCTTTTTAAGTCGTTTTTGCCCTTCGCGACATGTTCCAAGTAATGGGCAACTATCACAATTAGGCTTTTGTGCCTTACAAAAATAACGACCAAAAAAGATTAGTTGATGATGTGCCTTTGACCAGCGTTCAACCGGTGTTTTTTTCATGATTGTTTCTTCTACTTGCATAACATTATCCTTCCAACGACATAAACCTAAGCGCTTTGTTACACGTTCGACATGCGTATCAACAGCCATTGCCGGTACACCAAAAGCTACTGATAAGACAACATTGGCTGTTTTACGACCAACGCCTGCTAACGTAATTAACTCTTCTCGATCAGCTGGAATTTCTCCATTGTAGACATCTATTAATCTTTGACATAATTTTTGAATATTATTCGCCTTACCACGATATAATCCAATAGAACGTATATCCTGTTGCAATTCTTCTAAGGAAACAGCTAAGTAATCTTCCGGTGTTTTATATTTTTGAAATAAATTTTTCGTTACTTTATTGACGAGGACATCGGTGCATTGTGCCGATAATAATGTCGCAATTGTTAATTCGAAGGCATTGTCATGCACCAGCTCACAATGAGCGTCTGGATACATACGATCCATTTCGTCTAAACAAGCCAACCATTGTTTTATCGTTAACATTATTCCCTCTCCTCTAACCAATTGTAAAACGGTGGTTTTTTCGTAGTTTGCGACATATCTGCAGCATTAATACCTGCTACAGGCTTCACTGTATGCTCTCTAAAATTTTTAGATTGCTTCATCGCTTCTTTTGATGTTTTCACATTTTTCTTTTTCCACTCAAATAAAATTCGATCAATATATTTCAAATTAATCTTATCGCTTAAAACAGCTTCTTTTAAAGCTTGGCGAATAAGTTCTGGTGAATGTTGATCTTGATCAAGCCACATGGCCACCATTTCAATTTCAATAGGTGACAATAAACGTCCAAATTCCTGTTCAAACATTTGGAAAAGTTTTCCTTCGTTTAGATGATCCTGTTTTTCTTCTTTGACGATTTCTTCCGTCTGATCACAATCCAATAAACGCATCCATACTGGGTATAAACTCATTTTTTCATATAATACATTATTTTGATTAACGCCCTGTTGTATATCTACAAAACCTTTTTTCAATAATGCTTGTAAACAAAACATGACCTGTTGCTCGGGAATATCCATGCGTATGGCAATATCCGTATGTGAAGGGAAATCAATTCCTTGTTCGATAAATGAATGAATTTGCAATAATAGCATCGCTTCTTCATCTGAAATTTTTAGTTTTTTATAATATTTGAAAAATAATTGTGGAATGGCTACATTCCCACTACTAATCCATACTTGGAGCCTTTCTTTATCTGATTGCATCGCTATATGACTCCTCCTCTTTCTCAAGCTTCAGAGTGTATTATACCATCTTTAGATACGAGAGACATGGAGAAACACTCACATTTCACTTCCGACATTCAACAGGTTATATTTCACTTTATTTTGTTGATTTTTCAATAAAAAAAGGCATTATATAACGTCTCTCAACGTCATACAATGCCTTTATAATAAATCGAAATATTATTGAGCGCTTAATCCACCATCAATAACAAATTCAGAACCAGTTGAGTAGCTTGAATCATCAGAAGCAAGGAATACGATCATATTCGAAACTTCTTCTGGTTGAGCTACACGTTTAAGTGGAATATGTTTTGCGAATGCCTCAACCTGTGCTTTAGTATCTTCTTGAACAACCATTGGTGTTGCGATAACACCTGGGTGAACTGAGTTTACACGGATGCCGTAGTTAGCGCCTTCCATAGCAGCCGCTTTTGTCATGCCACGTACAGCGAATTTAGTATCTGTATAACCAATTGCACCAGCAACTAAGCCATTTAATGATGAAATATTTACGATTGAACCATTCCCAGCTTTTTGCATTGAAGGAATAACTGTTTTCATTCCTAAAAATACGGAAACTTGGTTAATATCAACAATACGACGGTACTCTTCTTCAGTCGTTTCTAAAATTGATTTAGCCATTGTAATACCCGCATTATTTACTAGTACATTTACAGGTCCGAATGTTTTTTCAGCTTCAGCAACTACTGTTGCCCAATCAGCTGCACTTGTAACATTTTGTTTTACAAAAATAGCATTTTCACCTAATTCAGTTGCAAGAGCTTGCCCTTTTTCTTCATTTAAATCAGTCATTACTACTTTTGCGCCTTCTGCAACAAATTTGCGTGCGTGAGCTGCGCCCATTCCTTGTGCCGAACCTGTGATAATTGCTACTTTACCTTCTAAACGTGCCATAATAAAATTCCTCCTTGATTAATATAACTTGAATATTTAACAATAAATTGTTTAACGTTAAATATTCTATCGCTATAAATTTAACCATTATTTTAATATAAGTCAAACAATATGTTCAGTCTTTCACAAATAAAATCTTCCTTTTCACTAATTACCGTATTCCTATATTTCAAAACATACCTCATTACTTGATATTTTCCATTTTCAGAAATATTTTTTAGAATAAAAATTTAGAATAAATTTAAAGAAAATTATTCCATTAATGTATTTTTGTATTAGTATAAATGATAAATTTAAATTCTTTTATACCACTTATTAATAATAAAACACTTTATCAGAATATTTAAATTATATTATTGGGTATATATATGCATCGAAAAACAGCTTTTAGTATGACTAAAGACTTAACTACAAAGGAATATTATGCTATGTTTATAGATGTAAATAAAAGATTTTATAGTATAAAGGAGAAAAAAATTGAAAAAACTATCTTTAAAAACAAAAAATATACTGTTCGCATCTGTAATCACAATTGTTGTTGCTTTAATTATCACAACAATTAACTACTTCATGAGTATGAATGCCACGGTTAATCGTTTAACAACTGTCTCACAAGAAACAGTTGCTGCTTGGTCTGAGGATATAAACTCGAAAAACGTCGAAACAATTATGGCAACAAAAGATGACAAATTACAAAAAGAAATGATTGCACACTTTGATCGCTTAAGTGAGTACCAGCCACAGGTTGCTCAAGGTTACCTTTTTGGTACTGAATTAGTTGACGGTGCTGGTACTAGCGTTATTTCGGGTCCACAATCGCTCATGGATGATTTTGCCAAAGGTGATTTACATGTTGGCGATATTTACACGCAGCCTAAAGTAATTGCAAATGCAATTACAGAAATGTTAGCTACAAAGAAACAAACGATTTCTGAGATTTATTCAGATGATTTTGGTACATATCTGACGGTTTTGAAACCTTTAATCAACTCAAATGGTGAAATATTTGCGTATTATGGCGTAGATTTTGATGCTGGATCGTATTTAAATGGCGAATATAAAAAAATCAAAACTACCATTCTTATTCTAATTGTTTTATTAGCTATTGTTTGTGCAATTCAATATTTATTTATGACAAAATTATTTAAACCAATTGGTCATATGCAAGAAAGTATGAAAGCCATTACAGCTGGTGACTATTCTGTGCGCTTAAAAGAAGGCGATGATGAACTTGGTCAACTGTCTCACGAGTTTAATACGTTAACGAAAACAATAGGTGGAATGCTTGATTCAATAAAAGAAACTTCTATAGAAACAAGCCTTCGTGCTAATGAATTATCTCGTGAAACAGATGAAGTTGAACAAGGTCTACAACAAATCACAACGAATGTTCAACAAATGTCTCTACGAATGAATGATCAAACAGAGTCTACCAGTGAAGTACTTGTTTCGGTGCAAGAACTCTCTAAAACGGTCGACTCCATTACTAATAATGTGATGAATGTGAGTGAATTATCTATCACAACAGAAGAGCATGCAAAATCTGGTACTGACTCTATCGAACATTTAAAAAATCAAATGCTTAAGTTGAGTAATTCATCACAAAAATCCGAAAAAAATATTTCCTCTTTAAAACAACGATCAGACGAGATTAATAGCATTGTACAACTAATTACTGACATAGCCGATCAAACTAATTTACTCTCGCTAAACGCAGCAATTGAAGCGGCTCGTGCGGGTGAACATGGTAAGGGATTTGCAGTAGTAGCCGATGAAGTGCGTAAGCTAGCTGAACAATCCTCAAAATCAGCAAATCAAATAAGAGGTCTTATCCAAGATGTCCAACATGAAACAGATAAAGCAGTCCAATCCTTCCGTACGGAAGCAACCTTAGTAAATGAAAGTACATTACTAGTGGATGATATGGGTTCAACCTTCCGCGATATATTATCGCAAACAGCGAATGTCTCTAGTAGCGTTCAAGAAGTTTCTGCTGCACTGGAAGAAATCGCAGCTGAGAACGAAGAAATCGCATCAATTTTTGAACAACTAAGCGATACATCGACTGAAAATAATGATGCATTAGAAAAAATAACAACGAATATTGAAGGGCAACAAAATTCCTTTGAAAACATTGTTAATTCTACTAAACAAATGAACGACATTGTTTCTGAACTTGAACAATTAGTTTCAGAAGTAAAAGACTAAAAATAACACATGGCTCTTCAAGTAATATTGAAGAGTCTATTTTTAAAGAAGGAGCTATTTACAATGACAACTGAGTTACGACAAACCGCTTCACTAACTGAACTACTAGGGACGCAACCACTCCCTTTCACCTTGATTGATTATGAAAATACGCCCCTACATATATCACCAAGTATTAAAACAACCGCTTCACTGCGAGTATTAATAGCAAGCTACGCAAGTTTCCTACATCGTCAATCCAATGAAGCTACGATTGAATTTTCTATTCACTTAGAGGACCGTGTGAACTTATTTAACTATACCTTTACACCAGACAGCATTGTCGGTGATGTGTTAAGACAAGCTGATCTCGCTATGACAACAGTACTACCCGCCAACTACCCTGCACTTGCATTAACATTTGCTACTGGTCCGATTAGCAATGAATTTGCGTTAGCCCTTATTGTAGAAAATGACGCGCTATACTTCCAATCAACACCTGCCATAATCAACACCAAAAATGAAACTCTTTTTAACACGCATTTCGAAACATTATTAAACAGTTTTGACCAACTCAGTGAACTGCCGATTATGGCCATTCCTATTGTAACCGATGCAGAATTGGAGACGTACGCTCTACTGAATAATACCTCTTCATTATTTAATAATAGGCAATGTATGCATACTATTTTTAGCAATACAGCGAAAAAGCATCCACATAAAGCCGCTTTTTTATCAGTAGATCATACGATTACTTTCTCAGAATTGGATGAACAATCCAATTCTATCGCCAATTCACTCATCCATAAAAATATTATGGTTGGTGATTATGTTGCGGTCTATATGGAACGGAGTATCGACGCGATCATTGCGATGTTAGGTGTAATGAAAGCAGGGGCTGTCTATGTTCCTATTAGCCCTGATAACCCCCAAGAACGCAATGAATTTATTATGAATGACACACAAACTTCTATTATTTTGACAGATGACAAAACTAATTCACTTGCAAAAATAATTGCGCCACCCTTGGCAAAGGTTCTTTTATTAGAGCAGATTAAAAACGATTCCTTCACTAGACCAATAGTCGATGTTACTGCCCTAGATATAGCTTATATTATTTATACTTCAGGATCTACGGGACGTCCAAAAGGCGTTAAAATACCGCATAAGAGTATCGCAACTTTTGGATATGCAGAAACACAAATTTTCAATTTTTCAGCTGAAGATGTTCTCACACAATTCTATACATTGACCTTTGATGCTTCGATGCTAGAGCTTTGTCCTATGATTTTTTCCGGTGCCACTTTATATATGTTGTCTAAAGAAGAACGTTTAGATATTAGCCTTTTTGCTGCTGCAATCGACAAACATAATATCGTCGGTGTACCGATGGTGCCTGTCAGTGCCATGAAACAATATTCCTTATTTGCAACTGCTGAAGACAAAAAGAAAATGGCTCAATTACGCTATTTTGGTGTCGGTGGTGAGGCTTTACCTGCTGAAGTAGCAAGGTTATTTCAAAAATCATTTGGTCTTATTCCCCTCATAAATGTTTATGGTCCAACAGAATGTTCAGTACTAACTACAACATATCGTATTGACAAAATAGTTGAAAATCATATAACGAATATTCCAATTGGAACACCACTAAGTAATTATCGCGTCCATATTTTAAATGAGGCGCAGCAATACTGTCCTGTAGGTGTAGCGGGAGAGATGTATATTGAGAGCGAGGGACTTGCGGAGGGGTATTTAAATTTACCACTTAAAACCGATGAAGTTTTTGTGCATACAGCATATTCTTCCAATAAAATGTATCGTTCTGGTGATATTGTGCGACTAAGTAATGACGGATTATTAGAATTTGCTGGACGTAAAGATTCCCAAGTTAAAATACGTGGTTTCCGTGTAGAACTCGGTGAAATTGAGGACCACCTATTAAAAGCGAATCACATAGTAGATGGTGCAATTGTGACAACAGAATTACAAGGTGAGCTCACATTAATAGCATACTATCAAAAAGAAAAAAATTGTCAGTTGAACGCACATTCCTTAACAGCTGATTTAAAACAACAATTACCTAGTTATATGATTCCAAGTTATTTTATAGAAGTAGAAAATTTCCCATTATTACCGAGTGGTAAAATTAATCGAGCAGAGTT
Source organism: Kurthia sibirica (assembly GCF_003143975.1). Taxonomy (GTDB): domain Bacteria; phylum Bacillota; class Bacilli; order Bacillales_A; family Planococcaceae; genus Kurthia; species Kurthia sibirica. The sequence goes on from NZ_QFVR01000025.1 coordinate 20,787, forward strand.
AAGCAACCGCCCTATTAAGAGTGAAAAGTCATCTAAAGTGATAAGCGTATCCAATGCTACAACACCTACTGAAAAAAATATCTCGCAAGCATGGTGTGATGTTTTAAACATTACATCCGTTGGTATTAAAGAAGATTTCTTTGAAATTGGTGGTCACTCTTTAAAAGTGCTAGCTCTCTTATCTAAATTAAAGAAAACATATCCGATTTTCAAAATAAATGATTTCTTTCAATATCGTACGATTGAAGAACTTGCAAATTATGCCGATCACGCTAACTTAAATACAATGGTCGAAAAAATCATGACGGTGCATACTGATTTAGTGGAGCACCCAATCTCACTTGGTGCAACAGCAACTGCGGCACACTATGAGCAACAACATATTTTATTAACTGGAGCAACAGGCTATTTAGGTGCTCATTTATTACTACAACTTTTAAAATCGACTAGCTGTACACCTTATATTATTGTTCGTGCTAAAAATAAAGCTGCGGGTCTTGCACGCATCATTGATACTTTACGTCAATACGATCATGATTTTGTTGAAAAAAACAGTGCTTTAATTAATAACTGTTCGATTATTATTGGTGATTTCACCCAAAAAAATATTGGGATGTCTTCAACGGATCTCCAATTTGTACGAACAACTATCCAAGCCATTATTCACTGTGGAGCAGATGTACGCCACTTTGGTAATAAAGAGCAATTCAAAAAAAATAATATTGAAAGTACTTCTTATTTAGCTGAATTTGCAAAAACTTGTACGAATGCTCGCTTCCACTATGTTTCTACTTTAGGCATTCAAGAAGATTTAGCTGTTGAAGGTAAATGGGATCCGTTCTTACAACAGGAAAAAATAACAGATGCTCCATTAATCGATAGTTTATATACAAACAGCAAATTGGAATCTGAAAAATTGCTCCAACGCTACTTCGATGATGGATTGCCGGTTACTATATATAGACCGGGTAATATTACATGCCAAGCATCTACTGGCATATTCCAAAAAAATATTGACACAAATGCAGTCTATCGCATGTTTAAAAGTTTTATTTTATTAGGTAAAGCACCTGATGTTTCTTTTGCAATGGACTTTACAATGGTTGATTATGCAAGTGAATTAATCACGAAACTTGCCCTTAACGATTCAACAGTTGGCGGAATTTACAATATATGTAATACAACTCAAATTGACTTTAAAGATGTGATCCAGCATTTTATCCAGTATGGATATACGATTGAATTAGTGGATGAATCTGAATTCATTCGCTTTGTTGGAGACGATACGCCCAAAAATATAGAAGGTGTAGAATTAGCAATGGCTGGTATTGAAGGCGATGGTGCAAAAAATTCACCGCTCGTGTATCGCTGTCCGCAGTCAACTAAATTTATGCAAGCTGAGCATTTAGTATGCCCACCACCTTCCGAAGCTTTTTTCACGAAAATGATTGATTATGCTGTCTCTATTAATTATTTCCCGAAACCAATCACATGCATTTAATTGCAACGCCGATTTCTTATAATCTGAATTTATATAGTAGGTTATTGCCTCTTCTTACGCAGCAAGAGAGAAAGTATATTCGGCACTATACATCATTTGAAAGAGCTTATGAATCCTTGATTGCTCGTATTCTATTCAAAAAAATTCTTGGTACTTCCAATATAGTATCTCTACCATCCGGACAACCCTATATAGCTGATCGAGCTTGTCATATTTCGATTGCTCATTGTGAAGGGCATGTATTAATAGCCATTGCTGATAAACAGGTTGGCATTGATATTGAACCGATTGATGATACACTACCAAAAGAATTATTTATGTCGCCTACCGAATTGGACCATTACAGTCATATCCCTACGACCATTTGGACAATGAAAGAAGCATATATGAAATTTTCTGGTCGTACACTCGATGTTATGGATCCACAAATGATTAGTTGTAAAATGAATAATCATCAGTGGACAATAACAGACTGCAGTATTGCCGTAACGGTTTTATACTTAGAACAATTAGCTATTGCCATTGTTTCAGAGAAGTTGGAACCTTACAGTTTTCAAGTAATCCCTGAAAAATACTTATAAGAGCTTATTCTCCAACGGTATTTAGCGTAAAAGCGACAAAATCAAAAAAGGACTTCGACATACATATGCCGAAGTCCTTTTTGTATGAATATTTATGCTTCAACCAAAGTTGGAGCTGCCTGACGCATCATGTAATCAAAAGCACCAAGCGCTGCGGTAGCACCTGAACCAAGCGATATCACAATTTGTTTATATGCCGTATCTGTACAATCTCCCGCTGCGAAGACACCTGGAATATTTGTCGCGTTATGACGATCCACAATAATCTCACCATGTTCGTTCATATCAATTACGCCTTGTAAAAATTCTGTATTTGGTAATAATCCAATTTGAATGAAGACACCTTGCAATGCAATTGTATGTTCTTCACCTGTTGAACTATCAATATAACTCAAGCTGTTTACTGTGCTATCCCCAGTAATTTCAGTCGTTAATGCATTTGTAATGACAGTGACATTCGGCAAGCTTCTTAAACGATCTTGTAAGACTTGATCAGCCTTTAGCTCTGCATTACGCTGTAAAAGCGTAACATGATTGACGATGCCAGCTAAATCAATGGCGGCTTCAACACCCGAGTTACCGCCACCTACTACAGCAACATCTTTCCCTTTAAACAATGGACCATCACAGTGTGGGCAATAAGCAACCCCTTTATTCTTAAATTCTTGCTCGCCTTTTACACCTAGCTGACGGTAACGAGCACCCGTTGAAATAATAACTGTTTTACTTTTTAAAATAGCACCATTTTCGAGTTCTACTTCGATTAAATCTTTCTTGTCAATACGCGCTGCACGTTGAGTATTCATGACATCAATAGGATATTCTGCTACATGCCCTTCAAGAGCTGCCACAAATTTCGGACCTTCTGTAGCAGTCGTGCCGATTATATTTTCAATTGATAATGTATCGTTTACTTGACCGCCAAAACGATCAGCTACGATACCTGTACGAATACCTTTACGTGCCGCATAAACAGCTGCAGAGGCACCTGCAGGTCCGCCACCTACTACTAATACATCATAAGCTTCTTTGTCATTAAATTCATCTGCATTAGATGAGCTACCTAATTTATCTAAAATTTCTTCTAGTGTAATACGACCACCCTCAAAGAATTCTTTATCACGATAAATTGCTGGTACTGCCATAATTTCTTTTGCTTCGACTTCTTCTTTAAATGTGCCACCTTCAATCATCGTATGCGAAATATTAGGGTTTAATACCGCCATAATATTAAATGCTTGTACGACATCAGGACAATTATGACAAGTAAGGCTGACATATGTTTCAAAATGCATTGGTTCTTTAATGGCTTTAATGCGTTTGATGATACTGTCATCCACTTTTGGAGCGCGCCCCGAAACTTGTAATAACGCTAAGACTAATGAAGTGAATTCATGACCTAACGGTAGGCCTGCAAATACGATACCTGAATCTTCGCCCACACGATTTACACTAAAACTTGGCGTGCGTTCTAATGTTACTTTTTCAACCGAAATACGAGAAGACAGCGTATCTAATTCTGTCATTAATTCCATCATATCCTGCGATTTTTTGCTATCATCAACACTGACTTTGAGTACTAAATCACCTTCAAGCATAGCTAAATATTGTTTTAATTGCCCTTTAATTTGATTATCTAATGCCATCTGCTTCACTGCTATATTATCTCCATTAGCCTGTAGTAAATCACTAGCGACCTCTGTCGATGCTTTTTAATATAGCAGTTTGTCACCTCACTTTTAAGTAGTTTTTTATTATGACTATAAAAAGCAATTTGTCTTTTTAATCTCTTCATAAACAGAGCGACAAACACCAATCTGGAGACTGATTTTTGTCGCTACTGTTACAAATTATCTGATTGGTTGAAGAAAGTTAAATTAGATTTTACCTACTAGGTCTAAGCTAGGAGTTAATGTTTCTTCGCCTTCTTGCCATTTAGCTGGGCAAACTTCACCTGGATGGTTACGCACGTATGTTGCTGCTTTAATCTTATCGATTAATTGAGAAGCATTACGACCGATACCACCATTATTGATTTCCATTGTTTGCACGATACCATCAGGATCGATTAAGAAAGTTGCACGTTGAGCAAGACCATCTTCTTCTTCTAAAACGTCGAAGTTACGAGAGATTGTATGAGTTGGATCACCAATCATTGTGTATTCGATTTTAGAAATAGCATCTGAATGATCATGCCATGCTTTGTGAGTGAAATGAGTATCAGTAGAAACTGAATATACCTCAGCTCCTAATTCTTTTAATGTTGCATACTCAGCTTGTAAATCTTCTAATTCCGTTGGACAAACAAATGTGAAATCAGCTGGATAAAAACATACTACAGCCCATTTACCTTTAAGTGTTTCGTCCGTTACTGTTTTGAACTCACCGTTTTGGAAAGCCTCTGCTTTAAATGGTAGGATTTCTTTGTTTACTAATGACATAATTATATTCCTCCTAGTTGTTGTGTAGTTATATTATTAATAATTATTTCTTAATTAGAATAATTATTGTTTACAATTAAATTATCGTACAAAATGATTATCTTGTCAACCCCTTACTGTAATAATAACAAACTTACACGTCGACTGTCCAAGAATATAGTAAAATCAAGACTTTTCCTCATACTTTATATTTTATTTATTAATTAAAGGGACTACTGTCTTTACATAGTGAAATAATTCACAATATGCTTTTAAATACATATATATTATGCTTTACGCTGTATTTTCGGTTATTATATCATATATTCCACAACAGTCAAGACAATAGATTTTTGTTGGTATACTTGACTTACATGACATATATTATTCAAATTTCACATAAAAAAACTAGCGATTTACAGCGATTTTCTTGACAAATTATATTTTTATTATTGAATTATCTCATTTACGTCGTATTTTTACTGTAATTGAGAATTTATAAAAAACAAGCCTCTATAGATTTCTGCTCAATATTATATTTTTTCACTCATTATGACTTGTCACGCCTCAAGAATCCATTGTGAAGATTGCTCGTAGTAATGATTGAAAGTAGCCCGCCCATTAACAGTCGTTCAAAAATAGATGGTGGTCTACAACATCCGACCAAAACAAACCATCAACTTGTAGAATGCACTTTCCTAGAGAAAAGTTCAGAAAAACAGGTGATATATATCGCAAAAATAGCCGCCCATTCGACACGATTATGTAACATCGCCCATTTGCTTTAATTACACCAGAGATTTGTTCTTTTCATGAAAAAGAGCGAATCTCTGGTGTAGTAAGACCATCAGCAATTCGCTCTTTTTCATTTACCTATTCTTATTTTCAAAACAATGACAAGTAAAGTTGTATGGCCGAGTCATGTCATTTCTTTATGTTGTCGATCTGTTTTCCCTTCGTTTTAGCTGTGCCACAATGACTATGCTAATAATGACAAGTAAAAACCAAGAGCTAATCTTTCCAATCGAAACAAGATGCCAAGTCACTTCTTGGTTTGGGTATTGCCATGCACCAAAGTAGGTAACAATATTTTCTGCAAGCCAAATAAAAAAACCGACAAGGATAAAAGATAAAATAATCGGCATATTGAAGACCCGGTCCAATAATGTAAAATACACTTTTGTCTGATAAAAGACAATACATAGTAGCAGCATCAACAACCATCTAACATCATAGAAAAAATGATGTGTGAAAAAATTGACATAAATAAGTGCAGCTACAGTAAAAGCTGCATAATGTTTAGGCCAGGGTGTCATATCCATATTCAAGTGTCGCCAACTTTGGCAAATAAAACTAGCTACACTTGCATACATAAACCCACTATATAATGGTACGCCATAAAATTTAGAATACGCGTCTTCTGGGTATGCCCAAGAACCCATTTGTGTTTTATACAATTCGAGAGCCAAACCAATAATATGAAAGATACAAATAACTTTTAACTCGTTTAGTGTTTCTACTTTTGTTGCCACCAATACGACTTGAGCAATAATACATAAAATCAAAATGACATCATAGCGTGGAAGCAATGAAATAGGGACAATTTTTGAAAAAGCTAAAGCTCCAAAAATAATGACAGGAAATATACAAGAGATCGCCATAACATATGTAAAACGCCAAAAATACTTCATCCTTCACCACCTCGAGTATAGAACGTCAGCTAGGTTAGAAAGTTGCTAACTCGATTACTTCTTCAGTCAAAGTAAGGTCTCTCTCGCTTCCAATCAGCTAGGTTTTTAAGTGCGGGGTACACAACTGCCTCACCTTCAGGATAGAGATAAAGTTTACCTTCAACTGCATCCAATGCGACGACTACTTCATCATCTTTGAAAAAGCTGATATACTTTGGTGTACGATCTTGCCCCCAACCATTGCTACGATCTATAATCTGTTTGACTATAGCTAATGTTTCTATTGTTGTATCATATTGAAAGGCATGTAGTTTCCAATACGGACCAAAATTCATATAGGTATTATTCGTCGTAGAACGAGAGGCCCGTAAAAATAACTTCAACGGTTGTAAAAATTCTGCAAAATACTTTTCTGTTTTTTTATGATCAAAAGCATTTTCCAACAGGAGGCATTCGAATGAATCTGTTTCATGAAAAAGCGTTTCTAACAATCGTTCATAGCGTTCCCCACGCAAATTATTCTTTGTCGATAATCCTGTCGGTTTGCCATCCAAGTAAGCAATTAAATCTTTGTACTTTTCCTTCGCTCTATAAACTTCCACCGCTTCACTTTCCAAAACAGCATAAATTGTCGTCACTTCACCGTCATAAAAATCAAAAATATCTTGTGACATCCAATCTTTATAACCATTAAATAGTGCGGTGCGATATGTTGAAAAAGGCATTTCAACTAAGCAATTATCTTGCAAATACAATCCTACTCTATTTTTTGAGTGTTCTATACTAACAATAATCTCCAATTCTTCTTCACCACTATAATAAATCATAGGGTTTTCCGTATCTTCCGTCGTCCGTACTGACTCCAACCAATCCCCCCATGTTTCAAAAACATTGTCTGTTGTCATTTGCATAGTAAAAGGTTGTCCATCCACCATAACCGCTACTGTACCAAAAAAAGGTTTTTTATATTTTTTGAAATGCTGTGAAAATTCCTCATAGCTTGTCAATTGTTTAGTAGTATTCTTCAATGAATCAATCATCGTCTCAAAAGTTAATAACATCTAATTCCCCCTTTATTTCCCTTCTATTCTAAACAAAAATTAAATCACCTGTCAATTCACGAGTGACAAAAAAAAGACCCTACCCTGTAGCTTTTCTAGTGTATGAATCATTGGCATTATACTTTTTCATACGTAAAAGTTCACCTGCTCGCATCTCCCGTCAAAAATAGTATATAGTTTGGCTCTGTGTCAAATATTGGGGTGAATGAAATGGGCTATTTAATTTCATTCACCTTTTTTTATTTAGCCCAGATGTAAACCCACTTCTTTATACTGTACTGTTCATAAGATCTTCGCTCTCAATCGATCCAATCGTTTATATCCATATGCATTTCGTTTCATTACTTTCATTTTGTTATTAATCCCTTCTAAAAAGCCATTTGAATAACCACAAGCGAAACGATTTAAAATCTCGGTTTGCCCATTCTTCATCGTTTTAATCACTCGATTAAATGCGGAGATGGTAGCCTATTTTTAGTTCATTTATATGCGCGCTTGATCGAATATTTCACTCATTATAACCACACAAGAAAATAGTGGACATTAAAAAAGATGACTCCGGCAGCTTACCGAGGTCATCTCATTTCAGCCTAATTAAAGGCTATCTTGCTTTTTATTAACCTGTTCACAAAATAGGGTTCCATTCACCGAGCTAGATCGGCAGTCTCCTATTAGATTACTTATGGATAAATACGGTTTAGAAGACGTGGGAATGGAATTGTTTCACGAACATGTTCAGAGCCTGTAATCCAAGCCACTGTGCGTTCAAGACCTAAGCCAAAACCTGAGTGAGGAACAGAACCATATTTGCGTAAATCTAAATACCAAGCGTAAGCTTCTGGATCTAAACCATGTTCAGCAATACGTGCTTTTAGTAAATCGTAATCCCATACACGCTCAGAACCCCCAATAATTTCGCCATAGCCCTCTGGTGCAATTAAATCTGCACAAAGTACCACATCATCACGATCTGGGTGGGCTTGCATATAGAATGGTTTGATTGCTGTCGGATAGTTTTTAATGAATACTGGTAAGTCATAATGATTGGCAATTGCTGTTTCGTGAGGTGAACCAAAATCATCGCCCCATTTAATATCATCAAAACCTTGTTCATTTAAGAATGTAATCGCATCATCGTATGAAATACGTGGGAATTCACCTTGAATTTTTTCTAATTTTGAAAGATCACGTCCAAGAACTTCTAACTCTAGTTTACAGTTTTTCAATGCTGATTGTACAACATATGTTAGGTATTGTTCTTGCATTTCTAAACTTTCATCTTGTTCTACAAATGCCATTTCAAATTCTAACATCCAGAATTCGATTAAGTGACGGCGTGTTTTAGATTTTTCTGCACGGAATGTCGGTCCAAAAGAGAACACATTACCAAGTGCCATTGCACCAGCTTCTAAATACAACTGACCTGATTGCGAAAGGAATGCATCTTGATCGAAGTATTTCGTATGGAATAATTCAGATGTCCCTTCTGGAGATGATGCTGTTAAAATTGGCGAATCAATTTTAGTGAAGCCACGATCGTTTAAGAATTCGTAAGTTGCACGAATTACTTCATTACGGACTTTCATATTCGCATGTTGTTTTTTAGAACGCAACCATAAGTGGCGGTGATCCATTAAAAATTCTGTACCATGCTCTTTTGGTGTGATTGGGTAATCAGTTGCTTCCGCAATTACTTCAATCCCTTTGACTTGTAGTTCATAGCCAAATGACGAACGGCTGTCTTCCGTTACTTCGCCAATAATATACATAGATGTTTCTTGGTGTAAACCTTTTGCTGTAAGGAACATATCCTCATCATCTGCTTTTACGACTACGCCTTGTACAAAGCCTGAACCATCACGTAACTGTAAAAACGCGATTTTACCGCTTGAACGTTTATTTGCAAGCCAAGCACCAATTTTTACTGTTTCGCCAAGATGTTTTGGCATTTCTTGAATTGTAATTTTTTTCATAATATCCTCCATCATACATAGTGAACACAGCGACATATTCGGTTTGTCGCTGCAAAATAATTTGCTACTCTATTATATACAAAATAACGAAGAAAAACGTAGTATTTCTATTTTCGAAATATTCAAATAGTATTAGAGGTTTGTGATTTTTTTCCACCACTGGCCATCATCGAACATAATGTACACATAATTTAATTTATCATCTGTACTTTTGAATGTTACTTCCCAAACAATACCAGGTTTTTCAACACCCAAACGTGCATGCATAACCTTCTTCACTTTTTGATCTTTTGTTGCAATTTTAATGGCTTCTTTTTTAGAAATACCCTTTTTCAATTCAACTTTTTGCATTTTAGCCTGTGGATCATCTTCATTTTTGAAGACAGCTAGTTTCTTATTGTCCTGATCTTTCCCAATAACGGTCACATATGATGTTTTACTATTATAAACATATGAGTCGCTTACTTCAGTTATTAGCTGATCGCTTAATACCGCTTTTTCAGCTTTGCTCGTCGCACTACTGAATGGTAAATAAGCGATAAACGTAATGATTGCTGTCAAAACAACAGCTAAAATCACGAGAAAGACGGAGAAGAATTTTATCCAATTTTTCATTCAATCACCTTAGACTTCTTATTTATCATTTGTTATTATACCAATCTTCTAAATCGAACACCATATTTTCCAAAGTCACCTTGCGAATTTCAACATTTGGTAAAGCTTGCAAAAAGTCGCGACCATAAGATTTCGTCTCAATTCTTCTGTCAAGAACGATGAAGGCACCCTTATCCTCAGAAGAACGAATTAAACGACCAAAACCTTGTTTAAAACGTAAAATCGCTTCTGGAAGTGATAGTCTATAAAATGAATTTAACCCTTGCTGTTGCATTTTAATAGACTTCGCCTTGAATAATGGTTCTTCCGGTGCAGAGAACGGCAGACGAACAACGATGACTGCTGATAAAGCATCACCAGGTACATCTACACCTTCCCAAAAGCTGTTTGTTCCAAACAGGACGGAATGTTCAAAACGTTGGAACATCTTCAATAATCGCATACGACTACCGGAGGACATCCCCTGTGCGAAAATCATATAATCTTCTAATGCACCAATTTCCTGTATGAGAAGAACGGTCTTGCGTAACATATCTTGTGAGGTGAATAACACAAAACAACGTCCAGCAGTAGCTAGTACTGTCTGAATAACCGCTTCTGCTACCGCCTCAATATATTCAGCTTGCGATACTTGTTGAATATCTGGCATATCTTCTACCACATATACATTCGCCCCTTTATAGTACTCTGTTGGCGCTTGGAATTGGAATAACGGTACATCTTGCGCTAACCCAAGTTGGTCTGCGATAAAACGACGGTTCCCTGGGACAGTAAGTGTGCCAGATGCCCAAATAATGCTTTGCTTTGCACGATAACGGTCGAAAACTTCCGTAATATGATCTGCAATTTGTATCGGGCGATTGTATATTTGAATACTATTTGGCAAGCTACGGGCATCCGCCTCCGCCCAAGATGTCATTTCATCGTTTGGTACAAGGAAGATTGCTGACCATTTAGATTCCATAATTCGAAGCTCACGCAACCAATATTGCCAATCTGCCAATGCTGCTTTTTGAGATACCGCTAAATCATCATGATAGCTAAGGAAAACCTGTGTCGATTGCTCTGCAAGTTTTAACCATTCCATAATCATATGACTAACCTGTTGTAATAAAGGTTTCTTCAATAAAATATCTTTTAACATAATCGTTTTCTTTTGATTTTTACGATTTGTATAGGGTAAATTCATCGAACTTTGTACATGTGCAATTGCATCTTCGAAAAGATCGGTCATTTGGAAAAATTGATTTTCTAATTTTGTTAATGTACGCAATGGTACACGATCAGAAGACTTCATCAATTGATAAAATAAATGCGTCATTTGTCGCTCATCAAAATGACCAAGCTGACCAAATAAATATTTCCAACTGCGATACGTAAATGTTTTCTCTTCACGCATTGTAGCTGCTTGTATCATCTGATGTCCCTCATCTAATACGAAGCCACCAACATGATCCAAAATCGGTGTTGCCCGTTCTAAATCTGCAATAAGCATCGCGTGATTCGTAATAATCAATTCCGCATGCTCACATTGCTTTAACGCTTCCAAATAAAAATCAAAGACATTCTTATTTTTTGTATCTGCAGTTGTTGACGTGCGACGAATACGATCGATAAGCAGACGTCCACCACCTGATACATTCACCTCATTTAAATCACCAGTAGCTGACACTGCAAGCCAAACGAGGATTTGCATCTTCAAGAAATTTTCATCATACGTATCATCACTCACCGCAAGAGAATCGCAAAAGCGATCGAGATCAATATAATGCTCCATCCCTTTTAATACGGCAATATTAATTTTACATTGTAGCAATTTTTCCGCTTTGGGTAATTCATCTGATATTAACTGGTCCAGTAAATGAGATGTATACGTACTAATAACAACCTGCTCTTTATGCTGCTTAGCATAAACGATACTTGGTATTAAATACGCTAATGTTTTACCGATCCCTGTCGACGCTTCAGATAGTATTTCCGTATGATGTTTCAAACTATTCCATACGGCATCCATCATTTGGAATTGGCCTTCACGTACTTCAAAACCTGTAATTGCACGAGAAAATAATGCCTTCTTTTCCTCTGTACTATGCGGATATTTTATTTCCGCGTTGGCAATTTGTTCTGTAATTTGTAATTTAATTGGTACATTTCGATAATCAAAATGCGTATCCAGCAGCTCTACTTTTTTTCGTTTTTCTTGCACCGCCTCGAAGAACAAATGAGACAGACCTGATTTCAACTTAAATGATCGTGTATGAAGTTGCTGTACTGTATCCAAAGGCAACTCCATTAGACGCTCCCAACATTTTTTCAAGAGCAATGCTGTCGCCATCGCATCATCATCTGCGCGATGAGCATTCGTCAGTAAAATTTCTAGCTCTACAGCAATTTCTTGCAGCTTATAGCTAAATGCGCTCGGGAAAATAATTTTCGCAAGCTCCACGGTATCCATGCTTTTCCCTAACCATTTGGACAACCCACAACGCTTAAATTCTTCCTGTAAAAAAGGCAAATCAAAATCAATATTATGTGCGACAAAAACACAATCTTGCAGCATATCATATACTGTTGAAGCTATCGTTTCAAACGGTTGTGCATCTTTAACATCTGCATCATGAATATGTGTCAAATCCTGAATAAAGAAAGGGATTTTCTTCCCTGGATTGACGAATGTTGTATACGTATCTACGATCTGCCAATCTTTCATAAAAACGATGGCTAATTGAATGATACGATCTCCTTGTTTTGGAGAATGTCCTGTTGTTTCTAGATCGACAATCGCGTACATTTGGCTTTCCATTTGCTCACATCTTTCGAATCAATTTATACTGTCGATTTTATCATACTTTTTCCCCCTTGAATAAAGACAACCCTATCTTTGCGAGATATATCGTAAATAATAGGGGGAAATCGAATTCATGCACTTGAAAAATGCTGTCTATCCATTTTTCTCATTGCGTAACCAAATTAGTTCTCAGTAATAACAAGCTGAATAGTGGATGCCTAGCAATCAAAAAATAATATTATCAATCAATCTCACAGTAGGAAATTGAACAGCCACTGCCAATACTTTTTTCGTGGCATCTGCTATTTCTCTCGTAAGGTCTGGATAGCTGCGTAATTCAAAATACTCGACCTTGCCATCCGTTGCATTTATGGCTGCAATCGCTTGTGCAAAAACGCTAGCAAGTGGTTGTTTGGTTTCGACTGCTTTTTTTACAATTTGCAATTGTTGAAAGATAACGGCCGCTTGAAGGCGCTGAGATGCTGTGAGAAATACGTTGCGTGAACTACTTGCTAAACCATCTGATTCGCGAACGATGGGTACCGCAATAATCCTAATAGGAAAGAAATAATCGCGTACAAGCATTTCAATCAACGCTACTTGCTGAGCATCTTTTTGACCAAAATAAGCTCGTTGTGGTTTGATAAGCATAAAGAGCTTCGACACGATTTGGAGAACACCATTGAAATGGCCTGGTCGTGAAATGCCACATAGTATTTCGGCCGCTGGACCAGCATCAAAAGTGATACCACCCGCATGTCCGTATATCTCTTCTACAGATGGTGCAAAGATGATAGTGACACCAACTGTTCGACATTTCTCAGCGTCTCCCTCAAGTTCACGTGGGTAATTGACATAGTCCTTTTTGTTGCTAAATTGTGTGGGGTTAACGAATATGCTAACGATGACGAGATCATTTTGTTCCTGTGCTAATCGCATAAGCGTTAAATGACCATCATGTAATGCACCCATCGTTGGAACAAAACCAATTTCTTGATTGCTATATCGTGCTATTTCTTGTTGTAATTCTGGGATTGTCTTGATGATTTTCATTATTTCCCTGCCTCCTTTTTCAAATGGAAGCTATGTATTTCAGCAGGAAAATCACCTGTTTTAACAGCGTCTTTGTATAGTTGAATGCCTTTAGCAGCTTCCTTTCCAATATTGCTAAATTGTTTGACAAATTTGGCGATATGATGGGAACCATATGCTAGTACATCATGATAGACGAGTACTTGACCATCTGCTGTTGGACCAGCCCCTATACCAATTGATGGCACAGTTAAAATTGCTTGTAGCTGCGTCATAACTTCTGTAGGAATGCATTCAAATACGATGGCAAATACGCCTACATCCTGTAGTTGATGCACTTCGTCAATTAATTTTTGAACGCCTTCCTCCGTACGTCCTTGTACTTTATAACCACCCATATTTGCAGCTTGCTGTGGTTGCAATCCTAAATGACCCATTACTGGAATACCCGCCTCAATCATTAATTTAATGGTCGGTAAAGTTGTTCCTACCCCTTCTACTTTTAATGCGTTTGCCCCAGTTTGTTGGAAAATATCCACTGCTGTTTTTAATACGTCATATCGATCACCATGATAGCTACCAAAGGGCATATCTACGATGACAAAGGTATTTGGGGCCCCTCTTCTAACTGCCTTGCCATGATGAATCATATCAGCAACCGTCACTTCGATTGTTGAATCGTACCCAAGTACGACCATACCAAGCGAATCACCAACTAAAATCATATCTACATTTTGTTCCTCTGCTAGTTTTGCAGACGGATAATCATATGCCGTAAGCATAACGATTTTGTCATTACTGTTTGCCATTTTTGGGAAATCGATAATTCGTTTCATCAAAAAAACCTCCTAGTGTATAGATAGATGTCAAGACATATAGAGTTAAAAAAAGGACATGCTTTGCTCTAGTCCTTTTAATTAGTACTACTACGCTAATTCAATGTCTGCTGAATAAACACTTTTTGTTTCACCATCAGGTAGTTGTACTTTAAGTACGCCATCATTTGTAATACCAACCGCCACACCGTGGAATACTTCTTTTACGGTCGTCACTTTTATTTTTTGACCAATCGTACAAGAATAATTTTCCCATTCTTTTTTTATAGGGATAAAACCTTCTGCGACATATTTATCCGAGTAAAATTCTAAATAATACAGAATACGTGCTACGAGATGCGCACGGTCAATTTCTTTACCACTTTGAATTTTCAACGATGTCGCAATGTCTTTGATATCATCTGGGAAATCGTCTGCCATATGATTGACATTAATACCAAGTCCCATAATCAATGCATTTACATAGTCTGGGTCTGCCTGAAGTTCCGTTAAAATGCCTGTAATTTTCAACGAATCAATAAGCAAATCATTTGGCCATTTAATTTTAGGGCTAATGCCTACTACATCTTCAATTGCTTTAACAATGGCAACAGCAGCAACGAGTGTAAATTGGGGAGCCTCATAGGGTGGCACATCTGGGCGTAGTATAACACTCATCCAAATCCCCTTACCTTTTTGAGATACCCATTGGCGTTGCATTCGACCACGTCCTGCTGTTTGTTCTTCACAAATAACGACTGTACCTGCTGCTGCTCCTTCTTGTGCAAGTTGATGTGCGACTGGTTGTGTTGATGGTAGCGTATCAAAATAATGAATAGCTTGACCAAAAGTCGGTGTATCCAATGCTGCTTTAATACGTGCTGCATCGATAAGATTAGGTTCATTTTTTAAAATATAGCCTTTTTTATGAATGGTTTCAAACGAATAACCGTCTGCTTCCAGTTGCTTAATGTATTTCCAAATAGCTGTGCGTGATACGCTCAATTGATCTGCCAATGCTTGCCCAGAAGTTGGTTCAGTACCGGCATGCTGCAATTTTTTTAAAATTTCATGCTTGATTGTTCCACTCATGTTTAAACCAGTCCTTTATTTGTTGTTCATCATTTTGTAGTCGACCCATAACGACATTTACAATAATCGACTCCAGTGCTTCCTTCAACCAAGGACCACCCTTTTTCCCCGTCCACGCCATAAGATCGCGCCCAGAAATAGCGAGTTCTTGTCTACTTTGGATAGGTAAAGCCTTTTTTTGTGCGCGGATATTTTCAAAAAGCTGCGGTTTTTGCTGCGGTGTGACAGCATTGCTACATGCACTTGCAACTTGCCAAATAGATTCATCATAGAGAAATAACGCCATTTTACTTGGATCACCTTGCTGTAAAATCTCCATACATATAAGCGCTTGTGCAACCTGCTTTTTTTCTTCATTAGAGCAGCGATAATCGTCTAATAATTGACGATTACCTGTCGTATATACCCAAAAAGTCCATCCGATTATTTCATTGCCGGCTGTCTGTAATTTTTTCCATAATGCTAATTCCATAAACTCACCATGTAAATAGGTGGCGATTGGGGTATCATTTATCGCTGAAATAGCATTACTCGGATAAGTGCTTTTGAAGATTTTATCAAATTCAATTTTCATGCGTTCACGAGCAATTTTTTCAAGAAAGGCTGCGCTATCATACATTGCTTGCTGCGTTTTTTCTTCTATTCTAAAATCAAGTTGCGCACTAAAACGCAACGCACGTAAAATACGTAGTGCATCTTCTGAAAATCGTTCATGTGCATTACCAACAGCACGAATTATTCGCTTGACCAAATCACTACGCCCATTAAATAAATCGATAATATCGCCATTTGGACGCATAGCCATAGCGTTAATCGTAAAATCACGACGTTTTAAATCTTCCTCCAAAGATCGTACGAAGATGACCTCATCTGGTCGACGATGATCTGTATAATCACCATCTGTGCGAAATGTTGTCACTTCGACTGGTTCTTTAAAATCAACGACGAGAACCGTACCATGCTCTATTCCTACATCGAATGTTTTTGTAAAAACTGCCTTTGTTTCTTCGGGTAAAGCACTCGTTGCAACATCGACATCATTCGCTTCTTTACCTAGTAAAAAATCACGAACTGCACCACCAACAATAACCGCTTCAAATTGTTGTTCTTCGAGAGCTTCTATTACTTTTGAAGCTGCTTGCCAGGATGAATCCGTCATTTTTTTCGAGCCACCTTTTCATAAATCGCTTCATATTCTTCGACAATTTTAGTCGAACGAAAGCGTTGTTTTACACTGCGGATTGCTGCTTCTCTGAAAGATTGTAGCTTTTCTTCATCTTTGAAAAGTTCAATCGCATAGGTCGCCGCTGCATCAGTATCGCCGACTTCTACGATGTAACCATTTTCACCCGCGATAATAACTTCTGGTATACCGCCAATATTTGTACCAATACCAGGTACACCACAAGCCATCGCTTCGAGTAACACGAGACCAAATGCTTCTTTTTCAGACATAAGAAACTTCAAATCAGCCATAGCATAAAGCTCAGCAAGATTTTCTTGCTTCCCTAAAAATAATATATCATCGGCATATGGCGTTGCTTTTGCTTGTTGCATCGCATCATGCTTATCAGGTCCATCGCCAATTAATAGTAGTTTAGACGGAATAGCTTTGCGCACCTTTACAAATGTTTCAATAATATCAGGAACATGTTTTACTTTTCTGAAATTCGATACATGGACCATTACTTTTTCATCTTCAGTAATAGAGAAAGCTTGACGTAACGCTTGACCATCTCTCGGATAATACTCTCTTTCATCGACAAAATTATGGACAGTTTCAATATCCTTATTCGGATGGATCAAGTCGATCGTCTGCTCGCGTAAAGAATTGGATACAGCCGTGACAACATCGGATTTATCGATACCATATTTAATGGCTGTCGTTAATAGCGAATCATCACCTAACACTGTGATATCCGTACCGTGTAACGTCGTAACAATTCCAACATCTTCGCCAGACATATCGCGACCTAATGCAGCGCAAACCGCATGTGGTATTGCATAATGAACATGAAGTAAATCCAGATGTTCATCACGAATCACATCTGCCATGCGACTTGCTAATGCAATATCGTATGGCGGGTATTGAAATACCGAATAATTATTGACTTCCACTTCATGAAAAAATATATTTGGATACACTTTATTTAATCGAAAAGGCATGCTTGATGTGATGAAATGAATTTCATGTCCGCGTTCAGCAAGCATTTTACCCAACTCAGTTGCCATGACACCAGAGCCTCCGACTGTAGGGTAGCAAGTAATGCCTATTTTTAATTTTCTCATCTGCTGAAAACTTCCTCTCATTTGCCTCGTCGTTGTGCTAATAATCTAAAATCAATAAAACCATGCTCTAGACCCTTTAATAATACTTCTGCCGTACCCATATTTGTCGCTAATGGAATTTGATAGACATCACTTAATCGCATTAAAGCTGAAATATCGGGTTCATGTGGCTGTGCGGTTAATGGATCTCGGAAAAAAATCACCATATCCATATTATTTTCTGCAATCATCGCACCTATTTGTTGGTCTCCACCTAGGGGACCAGAACGAAATCGAGAAATTTCCAAACCTGTCGCATCCATGATTCTTTGACCTGTTGTACCCGTTGCAAATAACTCATGTTGTTGTAATATATGCTTGTATGCAATTGAAAAAGTGACGAGATCGTCCTTTTTTTTATCATGTGCGATTAATGCAATTTTCATCCAATTCTCTCCTTAAAGTATGTTCTCTAATCCGTAAACAAGTTCTTCCATATCAACAACCTTCTCAACACATAATTTGACACCTGACATGAATGATCCTCGATTATATGAATCATGGCGAATTGTCAGCATTTGCCCCTCACCGCCAAATAGTACTTCCTGATGTGCAACTAAGCCCTGTAGTCGAACACTATGAATACGCATACCATCAAAGTCTGCGCCACGTGCTCCCGCAAGCGTTTCCTTTTCATCTGGATGTCCTTGTTTATGACTCGGGCGATTTTCTTGAATAAGCTGTGCTGTTTTTAATGCCGTTCCTGATGGCGCATCTAATTTTTGATCGTGATGTAATTCAATAATTTCAACATCTGGCATGTACTGGGCAGCCATTGCGGCAAATTTCATCATCAAAACGGCTCCTACTGCAAAGTTAGGGGCAATGATGGCTCCAATTCTATGCTCTTTTGCATAGTTTGTCAGTTCAAGCAACTGTTCATCGGTAAAACCTGTCGTACCAATTACTGGACGTACGCCGTATTCCAATGATAATTTCGTATGTTTGTACACCGTCTCTGGCGTCGTTAAATCGATAATTACATGTGGTGTCGTTGCTTCAAATAATGTTTTTAAATCTGTAAAAACAGCAACATTATATGTAGTTGGAAATAGCTCGTAGTCCGCTAAATTGCGCGCAATTTCACGGTGGTCTAATACTGCTACCAATTCCATTTTGTCATGTTTCATAATTGTATGTACGGCTTCTTGCCCCATTCTACCTCTTGGTCCAGCAATCGCTACTTTAATCATTTATTGCTCCTCCTTTTTAGTCCAACGATGTTGATCGCGTGTTTCAAATTTATGCATAACAGTTTCCAATGCTTTGTTCATAGAAATCCCTTGCGCATTTGCAAAACAGATGGCAACGAACAAAAAATCTCCAAATTCTTCTTCCAATGATTTGATGGCTTCCGTCGGTTTTTTCTTTTTCATACCGTAAACATTTTGAACTTCTCGTGATAGCTCGCCCAGTTCTTCTGTCAAGCGCGCAAGTAGTTCAAATGGTGGGAAATAACCTTCTTTAAATTGACCAATATACTGATCTACTCTTTCTTGCATGTGAGTCATCGTTACTTCATCTTCCATTTTCTACATCCCCCTCTGGCAAAATGACTTATGAACATGATAATATGATTCTATGGGCGAATTTTATTAGCTGTCATTTTACCGAACAATATTCTATTACCCATTATACATTATGCGAAAAAATAGTAACGTTATAAAACACTAGTTTTAGCATTTTCATTTTAAGGGAGGTCTATATTTGCGTTTAATCAAATTGAAAAATACGCTCTTCATTTTACTAGGTACTGCTATATTTAGTTTTGGCCTAGTCAATTTCAACCTAGAAAATAAGCTGGGTGAAGGCGGTATTACAGGTATTACACTTATTTTATACTTCATGTTCAAATGGGACCCTGCTCTTATGAATCTAATACTCAATATTCCGATGTTCATCATCGGTTGGACGATACTTGGCAGACGTGCTTTTGCCTACACCGTCATCGGGACACTCGGTGTTTCCTTTTTTTTGAAAGTGTTCCAAATATTAAATCTCCATATTGAGTTGCATGATGATTTATTACTTGTCGCACTGTTCGCCGGTGTTTTCTTAGGAGGAGGACTTGGTATTGTCTTCCGTTATGGCGGTACGACGGGCGGTTCTGATATCATTGCTCGACTCGCCGATAAGTACTTTGGCTGGAATATGGGGAAAACGATGTTCCTACTAGATGCCATTGTACTCATCGTATCCTTCCTTACTTTCCTCGATGCTCGTTCGACAATGTATACACTCGTCGCGGTATTCATTGCTGCTCGTGTGATCGACTTTGTCCAAGAAGGTGCCTATGCTGCACGTGGCGCGATGATTGTTTCTGACCATTATGAACAAATCGCAGCCAAAATCACGACCCAAATGGACCGTGGCGTCACTTATTTACACGGGGAAGGCTTTTATAAAAAAGAAGAACGTAAAGTTATTTACTGCGTCGTT
This sequence comes from Kurthia sibirica, assembly GCF_003143975.1. GTDB lineage: Bacteria > Bacillota > Bacilli > Bacillales_A > Planococcaceae > Kurthia > Kurthia sibirica. The sequence continues at coordinate 41,123 of NZ_QFVR01000025.1, forward strand.
TCTAAAAATGAACTTTTCAAACTAAAAAGTTTAATCCATTCTGTTGACCCACACGCATTTGTCTCCATATCCGAAGTACATGATGTGACAGGTGAAGGCTTTACACTCGACGACAAAAAACAACCGATTGATCGCTAGATATATCAACAAATGCGCGCACAGTAAACATACTGTACGCGCATTTTTTTACTTCTGTGATACTTTAAATGTATGTTTAAGAATTTTACCTGAGGCACTCATTGGCATACGATCTAAAAATTCATAGTTTGTTGGGATTTTGAATTTCGCTAAACTTTCAGTACAAAAAGCAGTCAACTCTTCCTCTGTTGCTGTTGTGCCAGGAGCCATTACAATAAATGCTTTGACACTTTCTCCAAATAGCTCATCTGGTTGACCGATAACGGCCGCAGCATGAACATTCGGATATTTGCGTAGTGTATCCTCTACTTCAATCGAGTAGACATTCTCACCACCGCGAATTATCATATCCTTTTTACGATCGAGAATAGCTACATAACCCTCCTGATCAACTGTCCCGATATCTCCCGAGCACCAATAACCATCTTTAAAGCCATATTCATTCGCTTCATCATTATTCCAATATGCTGGAATAATTGTTGGCCCACGCAGATATACCTCACCAATTTCACCAGTAGCTACTTCCTCACCACGTCCATCGACAATTTTTAAATCGATAGTATCAAATGGTATACCAACCGTAATTGCTTGCGCATCTTCATAACTCATCGGCAAAATCGTGGCAGCTGAAGTCGTTTCTGTTGCACCATATGAATTATGTAAATTGGATGTTGGAAAAGCCGTTTTCAATAAATCGTATGTATTACGATAGGTCGGTGCCCCACCATAACCAACTGTTATGACACAATCAAAATTGCTCTCTTTAAAACGTTGGGTTGTAGCTAACATGCTGTAAATTGTTGGGATATTCGTCAGATTTGTCACTTTATGATTTAAAATCAAATCTAAATAAGCATCATTTTGATACTGTCTCATCGAATAGATTGTACCCGCATTATAAATTGTCGATAATACCTGTGAAACCAAACCCGTAATATGGAACATGGGTACCGCCACAATTGACGACATAAAACTCACCTTTCGGAAGCGTCCATCCAATCCCATAATGACATGAATCGTATTTACATGTGCAACAAGGGCTCCTTTAGGTAAACCTGTCGTTCCAGATGTATACATAAGAAATAATGGATCTTCTTCTGCAATAATTGTCGTGAAATAAACAAGGGTATCCGATTGAGATTGAATCGCCGAAAATGGTATTGAATCATCTGTTGTTTCATCACCAACAACAATCAGATTAGGTACAATTTGACGGTCTACTTTTTCTACTTGAACATCATCACAAATAATGACTCTTGGCATCGAATCTTTCAACTGATAGGTAATTTCAGGTTTCGTTAGACGCGTATTTAAAGGCACCATGACCGCACCTAGTCTTGAGCAAGCTAACATCGTAATAATAAATTCCACATCATTGGCTAAAATTGCCGCAACTCGCTGGCCTTTTCGGATGTCAAAATCAATATAGAGCAAATTGGCAAGTTGATTGGATTGCAAATTCAATTCGGCGTATGTCAGCGCTGTTTTTTCACTTTGGATTGCGATAATATTTGGTCTTTTCAACAATGCTGCGGCAAATACATCATTTATAGTAGACGGACGATTTTTATATACTTTAACACCAGGTCTTCCAAAGAGCGTAATTTCTTCAATTTCGTGCATATTTATTACCCCTCTCAAACTATTTTTCCCGCGACGTAAACATCAAACATCGTGACTATTTTTGTTAGGGCAAATCGATACAATCATTTTCGAAAAAATGCTACGCCTCCTTTTCAACTAGATTCTATTCATTATACAATTTTAAACATTTTTTGTATATATAACCTATTTGAGTGTTTGAATAAAAAAAGATGCTGCCCAAATTTATTGGCAGCACCTCAGTTTATTGATCATTTGATTTACATATTTGCACCCATTTTTGAATGGATAAAATCACTTCACGAAAAGCCAAACCATTATTCGTTAGCTTATACTCTGTCTTTTTGATTGATTCATCTATAAACGTTTTTTCAATCATATTCGACTCGATTAATTCATTTAAACGTTGTGTCAACAAACGATCTGAAATACCCGCTATACGTGCATGTATCTCACTATAACGAAGAGGTCCATCGACCAAGCAATATAATATAGCACCCACCCATTTTTTTCCGATAAACTCTACCGCATGATGATAATTTTGACAAATATGGCCTACTTCTTGTTTTTGCATTTGGTCACCTCCTACTTATAAATATTGTAGCATAAATCTATAAAATAGTGTTTTAAACCTTTTGTTCAACTTTTTTTGCTGAATAACAAACAGATCTATTACTTAATAAGCAATATTATAAAATCCATCTTATGCCCCCTATTGAACAATAAAACAGTAGATAATTATGCATCTATATTTTTTGAATAGCGTTTATTTATTGATAAATTGCTATTGGAAAATTATGATTCAAACAACTCATTTGACAAATACACCTTACTTAAAGTAAGATACTTTTTAGTAAAACTATATTATTTGGAGGAATTCATCCCATGTCAACAACAACTAAATCAGCAATAATCGAAACAATGTACGCACGTAAATCTATCCGTAAATATGATCCGGATTTTAAAATCTCTCGTGAAGAGATTTCAGAAATGTTGACTGACGCTATGACAGCTCCTTCTTCATCAAATCAACAACCATGGCGCTTCCTTGTCATCACAGATGATGCTGTGAAAAAAGAAATTCGCTCTATGTCATTTAATCAAGAACAATTGGAAACATCGTCTGCAATCATTGCAGTTTTAGGTGCAACTGATTTTTATAAAAATGCCAAAAAAATTAATGAATTAAGCGTAGCAACTGGGGCAATGTCACCAGAAATCGCTGTAGCTCAAACAGCTGGTTCAGAAAAATTATACAGTGGTCTTCCTACTGAAATTCTGAAAAATGTTGCATCATTTGATGCTGGTTTAGTATCTATGCAATTGATGTTAATTGCTAAAGATCGTGGTTTAGACACTGTAGCGATGGGCGGCTTTGATAAACAAGCCTTCGCTGAAAAATTCGAACTTCCTGCAAATGAATTCCCAATTATTTTATTGGCAATCGGTAAAGGAATTGGCCCAGATCGTGGCACTGAGCGTCTGTCTGTTGCAGATGTTACAACATTCATCTAATCCCCTCATCCCAATTAAAAAGATGATTTTGGCTATTAAGCCAAAATCATCTTTTTTTGAATAAAAATCTTTATTTTGTTAAAGCTAATCGAATATGAGCGATATGATGTTCACCATGCCAAGCATATAATCCAATCGCTTGTTCCACTGTCAATTCGCCATCTACTGCATGTTCATATGTCCGCTTCAATTGTTGCGCTGTTAGATTTTTTAATAGATATACCCAGCGATTATGAATCCCCTCAATTATCATCAAAGAACTAGCGATAGGTAAATCATAATCTGCCAACTCTGACCAACCTTGTTCATCATATATTTGAATCGAGGGTATATACTCTGTTAAAGCTGTTCGGATACGATTATACGCCTGTGAATGACTATCTGCTAAATGATGCACAAGCTGTCGAATCGTCCAACCATCACTACGATATGTGCTGCTCAGCTGCTCATCATTTAAATTCACTGTTAGCCTTTTCACTTCATACGGTAACTGCTCAATCGATTCAATCCAATCACTCAGTGTAGTGGCATCAATCCTCTTCATAATTGTGCCCTTACCAAGTGGATAACGCACCTGTTCATCTACAACTGTCATCTATATCCTCCTATTTCACCAGCCGATTTTCATCCATTATATGACAATATTCGGTAATAAGTAAAACTTTAAGCCCTTTTTTCTTCTCGCACACTTCTAAATATGCCAAGATTCTTTCTCATTCTGTAGCATTACTTGTTTGGGATCAATCGCCTGTAAAATCTGACAGTAGATGTTTTTAACGATGGCTAATTTCTTCATTTTTTGTAGAGCCATTTCGACTTTTTCACGGATATCCGTCACCGTCTCGCCCGTTATACGTTTCCTTTGATGATTGTATATGAACCGACATAGCTTTCTAAGGCTTCTACTTGATTGATTGATCGATATCATTATTGTATTCATCTTAAGTAACAAGTGCTTCATAGAAATTACTTAGCTCTTGGAATGCTTTGACAAAGTCGATTTGTTCTTCTAATGAAGAATATTTATCAACTGCTGATAGATCTTTTTATGCATGTCAGTTCAGTTGTCGAAATATGTTAAGTGGCGGAATTTCAATATTTGTACAAAATTGTATACATGATAGACAGAAGGAAACGCGTCAAACCATTTTGTAGAACATCTGACGCATTTTCACTAGATTCCCAAACTTTGATTTGGCAACATTTATTTGAACGTCTATTTATTTACTGATATTGACAAATCGATTTACCTGTAATAAAATACTTGCATATGAAACATATTAATAATGGCAACGAGTTACTTTTGTTTTTAGAAGCTTTATCGAATCCTCATCGATTAAGAATTATTAGCATTTTGTCTAACGGTAAACAATATGTTAGTCAACTTGCTAGAGAACTTGGTATGAGTAGAGCTCTTTTGTATTTGCATTTACAAAAGCTTGAAGAGGCAAATCTTGTTTCAAGTGATATGGAGCTACTGGAAAGTGGTAAAGCTGCGAAATACTATAGACTGAATTCCTTTGATTTGCAGCTTAATGAGGAACTTATTTCGAGGTTAGAAACAACACTGACTTTTAAAAAAAATAAAAAGATGGAGGATTAAAGCAATGTCTAATGGCACTACAAGTATAAATATAGGAGATATAGTGGCAACAATCGTTATGTTAGGATTTATAGTAGCTGTAATTATTTTTATAGTTTCTATTTATAAAACATATAAGAAAAATGTAAGGCATGTAGAGGAACGACTACATGTTGAAAAACAACAAACATTTAATCTACAAAAACAAGTGGACGAATTAAATGACCGCATAGGAAAAATCGAAAAATTATTAAAAGAAGTAGATTAATAGTCAAGAAAAGCCTTTATACGCAACTAATTGGAGGGGTCAGGTTGTTCATATATAAGATAAACGATGATTTATCGTTAAAATTAATAGAATTAAGAGATAGCCAAAGGGTATTTGAATTAACAGATAAGTCAAGAGACTATTTACGAGAATGGCTACCATGGTTGGATTTTACAACAAAACTCGAAGATACCACAGAGTTTATCAAAGGATGTTTAAAAGACTTTGCAGAAAATAAGAGCTTAAATTCAGTTATTTTATTTAAAGGAGAAGTTGTTGGAGTTGCAGGCTACAATAACATTAATTATGTAAATAAGACTGCATATATTGGTTATTGGCTTGGTGAAGAATTTCAAGGAAATGGAATAATGACCGCGGTGGCTAAAACATTGACCGATTATGCTTTTGATGAATTGGTCCTAAATAAGGTTGAGATAAGAGTTGCTGTTGGCAATAAGAAAAGTAGGGGTATCCCTGAGAGGTTGAACTTTGTAAATGAAGGATGTATTAGACAAGCAGAGTGGTTATATGACCATTATGTAGACTTTGTTGTATATGGGATTTTGGCAGGAGAATGGAATAAAAAATAAGTTAAACTTGTTCAACTAACGGGTACTTTAGTTCCACAAGAGAAGATCGTCTATTGACGGTCTTTTTTATTTGGCCAGAGGGAAAAATAAACGGGAAGTGTCAACGATAAATGTTTGACTGGAGAAAAGCAGAAGGAATTTAAGGAGTTGATACGAGCCACGGATTTTCCACCCTCTTGGCTTTTCCAAATGCACATGTAGTTATCTAACATTAGGTAACGACTATTTTTTTATTTTCGTGTGTTGTAAAAATACAACACACAAAAAACTCTATAAACACCTATATATCAACATATATAGCACTTTTAAAAGTACTTGCCTTCTCACTCTATATATTAGGGGCTTTTCCAGATATAATCCTTAAACGTAAATAAAGACATTCTGTCGGGTTTCGCTCCCGCACGACGAGCCAATTACTCCTTTCAAACTTGAAGAACGTTAAAAACCCTCTAGATGCTCTATTTTATTGATTTAATATATTTTTTCTTTTTTTGATAAAAAATGCTTTAATGGTATTATTAGGTTATAAACTTTTTTAATGAAAGAAATATTTCATATAAAATATAAAAGAATTATCTTGGTTATTAGTTCTCTTATTATTTCTTTTTTTGCTTTACTAATCATGTTAAAATCGCTCTTTTAGATTCAGGTTTATCAAAAAAAAATTATAGTGAAGCAATTATAATATCTTCTGGAAAATCAACAGATGCTCACGCTGATGTTATGTTAAAAGCTATGTTAATTGAACAGCTCGCTCTTGAACTTTGGGATTACGTACACTGGTTTAACAACCTACGAATTCACGGAACACTAGGTTATTTAACGCCTGTGGAATTCAAGCAACAGCCCCTATAATTTTTGTCCAGTTTAGTGTTGACATTCCATTTGGATCTATAGCAAAAAGCTGTAAATCCTTCGTGTTTTTAATTACAACGTCTTCATTTAATCCCAAATCTAAACTTTCGATTTGTTCTGCATACTCTTTATCTTCTTCCTCAATTTTATTTATTATAGAATTTTTCTTTTTTTCTAACTGGATATTCAAAGAGTTTACATCTGTGTCAAAGAAAATGGCTTGATAACCTAGATAATATGCATTTAAATTATTATTACTAAGTAAAACCTCACCATAATGAGTATCTTTCTCTCCTATAAGTTGTCCATACTCAAGAATAGAATCTAAATTGGGATCTACAGAAGCTAGTACATACCCTTTTAAAATTTCATCTTCTATAATGTTATAATAAAATGCAATTACATCATCATTTAAATCGTATAACTCCCTAACCTTTAGTAATTTTACATTTGAAGAATTAATATTAAATTCTTTCTTTTCTTTAATGAGTAATTCATTTATATTTTCTTCCATTTCTTTTTTGGATAACTTACCTCCGTCGATTTTAGCACCAAACACATCACCATTAACAATAAATGTAAATAAATGGTTAATTTTTATTTTTACTAAAGTTCATCACGCCACTAATAAATAAACAAATAGATACTATTACCAAAAATGTAGAAGTGTTAAAAAAAATATCATTAGAATACATGGTAAATAAAGGTATATCTTCTCTACCTTGATATATAGGACTAATTTCAAATAACAATGATTTTAATTTAAACGCTCTTTTAAATGCAATACCTATAATCAATACAATTACAAAAAAACTTGAACATGTAATTATTCGAATCGTTTTATTCAACAATTTTTTATACATATACTTGTCCAAAAAATTAATCGTCATGGTCATAAAAATAATAAGAAATGGGAATAAATAAAAGAAACCAATTAAACCAAAGTTACCATTTCCTCCTATCTTATGAGTCGGAGAAACAGATGTCAGATTCGCGAAAACAATTACACCAATCGTTATAATCGCACTCAGTATATAAGTAATAAGTTTTAAAAAAATATTCATATTTTTCATTTATCGACGCTCCTTCTAACTGATTTTTAGAACAAAAACAAAACCATTAAATACCATATTTTAGTTTATCATACATTTGAAAGACAAAAAAATTCATTATAACATTTTTTACCATTATACTTCATATATCCCATGAATTATAAGTTTTTCCTATCTTTTCGTATGTTCCTGGTGCAAACACTTGAAGAAAATATAAAAAAGCAACTGATCTCTAGTGACCCCTGGTCTTAAGCAACTAATCCAAACAATTGATAGATGAATTCTTTTTGATGTTGGACGGACTTCTCCCCTTGGAGAGTCTGTCCTTTTTGGATTATGTGCATAGTCTCTATCCCAGCAATAATTCGATTGGCAGTCCGAAAGGATTTTAATCCAAGCATCGGGCGAATTCGTTTCTTAATAAAGCGATGATCTTGCTCTACGATATTGTTGAGCTATTTAACTTGCCTTGGTTCGATGCCTTCGGGTATTCGCTTTTCTTCTTTTAATTCTTGGATGGCGATGGGATAAGCTGGGTTCTTATCTACTGTTATCACTCGAGGCTTAGACACGTGCGAAAAAGCGCTTGGCTGCTTGTTTATCTCTTGATTTACTTAAATAAAAATCAATGGTATTCTCTTTTGAATTGTTTCCCCTTAAAATGAGTCATTTGAAATCTACTAATCATTTTCCGATTTTAACTTAAACTTTACAAAAAAACCAAATAATGTATAGTTATAACTGTGTTTTATATTGGTTTGTTGATTTAGAATCAATTGTTTAACTAATTCCAACTAAAGGAGAGTTTTAAATGAATAAAAGAATATTTCCCGTTGTATTGTAAGCCCGTAATATAAAAAAGCGCACCTTTTCGGTACGCACGACGAATAGCCAACTATCCTAATCTTTTTTCGGATAGTTGGCTATTTTGCACAAGACAATTGAATATTTTTCGACCAAGGTAGGT
>NZ_QFVR01000026.1 GCF_003143975.1 Kurthia sibirica
GTGAATCACTAATTCATAATCAATATTATTTTCATTAGCACCATTAACTAATGCAGAAATTTCTTTATTATTGAAAATTTGGAATGAAAGTGTTAAAAAAAGTGTTATGATAATAATTGTTATTATTATAATAGTTATACCATAAATTTTATTGCTAATTTCAGGCATTGTCATATACAAACCACCTTTGATTTTTAATAAACAAGTTAGAGAGGATATTCTTTTGAAAAAACTATACTTTTTTTTCTATTTATACTAATTATTTCATTTTTTTCGATTTTTATCAACGTATATTTTAAAGATAAAGAATATAAAAAAATTAAAATAGCAGTTTTAGATAGTGGTATAAATTCAAAAAACAAAAATATTGTATTAAAATATAATGTTTTGAATGATAGTAATTATACAAATGATGAATTTAATCACGGAACAATTATTTAGGGAGTGTAAAATATCTTGTGTAAACGAATAAATACAAAAAGGAAGACCTTTTCTTGGTAGAATTAAGTCACCACAACCAATTCTAGAAAAGAGGTCTTCCCTATGACTAAGTTTACATCAGATATTGTTCAAGCACTAGTCCAAAAACAAGATATTACCGAGGTGTTTCGATCACATTTAGAAACACCAGTTAATACGTTACTGACTACTGAGCTAACAGCCTTTTTAGATTATGAAAAATATGATCGGATTGGTTTTAATTCAGGGAATTCACGGAATGGCTCATACGATCGAACACTGCATACAGAGTACGGTGACCTTCAGGTCACGATTACTCGTGATCGTAACGGTGAGTTTAATCAACAGACAGTGGCGCCTTATAAGCGCTCTAACGATACACTCGAATCCTTTGTCATTCATATGTTTCAAAAAGGTGTGACGATGGCTGAAATTGCAGATTTAATTGAGAAAATGTATGGACATCATTACACACGTCAAACCATTTCTAATATGACACAAGCCATGGGTGAGCAAGTAGAATCCTTTAATAAAAGGGAACTCAGTCCTCGCTATATCTGTGTTTATTTAGACGCAACCTACATCTCAGTGAGACGTGAAACCGTTTCTAAAGAAGCGGTTTACATAGCTGTAGGCATTCGAGAAGATGGCTCAAAAGAAGTGATTGCTTATACAATAGCGCCAACAGAATCTGCCTTCAATTGGAAAGAGCTTCTACTCGAAATAAAAGAACGCGCGGTGTACAAGAAGTTCTTCTTTTCCTGTCGGACGGTCTAACAGGCATGGTGGACACCATTGCAAGTGTATTTCCAAAAGCAAATTTCCAAACATGTCTAGTCCATGTTGCCCGTACGATTTCTCACAAAGTACGTGTGGAAGATAGAGCTGAGATTTGCGAGGATTTCAAGACCGTTTACCGAGCCGATGACCAGGCAGACGGACAAGCAGCATTAGATATGTTCTGTTCAAAATGGAACAAATCGTACCCAAAGGTGACGAAATCATTAGCTTCAAATAATCATCTATTGACCTTCTATCAGTTCCCGAAATCTATTTGGCGCAGCATCTACTCAACGAATTTAATCGAATCCTTTAATAAGCAAATCAAGAAATATACGAAGCGTAAAGAACAGTTTCCAAACGAAGAATCCCTTGAGCGCTTCCTAGTTTCCCAGTTCCAAGACTATAATCAGCGTTTCCTTACTCGATGCCATATCGGTTTCAATCAAGCTCGAGCAGAGCTGGCCGAAATGTTTGAAGTTAACAAAGACCAGTAACTCAAATTAACGCATATATATATTCGAAAATGATCAGATACTATGAAAAGGTTGGATTGTCATTTACACATAAATATTGACACTCTCATTTTTTATTAGATAAGGGAGATAAAAATGGAAAATAATAAATATTTAATTTTTAGTGTGTGTTTTTTTATTTTTAGTGGTTTGCTTTTTACTTTAGAAAAAATTAATTGGAGTATCTATTGGTTTGCCCAAGTTAAAACAGGTAGTTTTCCTAATTATAATTCTGAAAATATTTTATTTGATAATCTATTTGTAATTTTATTTATTATTATTTCTATAGTATTTATGCTTTTATTTGTATTTAAGAAAAAATGAATTAATTTATGATTAATAATGGTTATTTGTAGAAGGTATGGAATTCCCATACCTTCTATTTTTTATATATTTTGGAATAACACGTATTACTATGTTAGTATATTTTTGTTTTAAGAAGATAGATTAATTAGCGTGTCAACGGTAAATCGCGGTTCTACAATAAATAACGTTGGTGAAGAAAAAAGCACCTATCTCAAAAAGATAGGTGCTGGAACTTCGCTAGCGTTATTTATTGTAGAACCAAAAGAAAAGAACCCTTATATACCAAGGGTTCTCAACTTATATGAAACTCTAATATGGAGACGGCGGGAATCGAACCCGCGTCCAGAAACTCCCATACTTAAGCTTCTACGCGTGTAGTTTATCTACTTAGGGTTTCACGTAGCATTATGCCGATAAACAGGCGTCTTGTACGCTAATCTTGAAATCTCTTGTACACAGCTAAGATGGCACTGTGAACCGTATCCCACTTTAAGTGAGCCTACCTACGCTACATGGGCGATAGGGCAGATAGGCAGTTTCGACAGACTAGGCTGCGAAAGCTAGGTTGTTGTTAGTTTTGCCAGTTATTATATAACTTCCGTTGGTGACGGAGCCGAGACCTCCGACGCGCGACTCAAGCCAAGACATCCCTGTCGAATCCGTAACGTCCCCTTAATATAAAGTTTAATCTGCTGCGTTCTACTTTGCGTTGTGCGTCACGTACTGTAGTACGTTTCCTTATATGCTTCCTGATGTAACAGCTAGTTTGAAATGGCATATCTTCTTTTTTAGAAGAGGATCATTTCATCTACTCCGTTATAGAGGGGGCTTACTTGGTTGCCTAGTACAAAATTTTGCAGTGATTAAAATTCCACCGGCTGGCTAGCTTGTCAGGCGAGATTTGCGCATCACTTATATGCGGTCGTCTCTCGAAGTTCCAGGTAGGTGATTAAGGTTTATTCGGAGAACAGTAATTTGAAATTACTGGATATCAGCGTTTAAGCGCTAATCTTATATTTGTTACTGTAGTCATTATATGACAAAAACAGTTGAAGTACAAGGGTTAAGGCTTGTTAGAACTGGTTTTTGGCTTTTACAGCGCGATCCATATCACGTTTTGCTTCTTTTTTCTTAAGATCATGACGTTTGTCATAGGTTTTTTTCCCTTTACCAAGGCCAATTAATAATTTAGCATAGCCATCTTTTAAGTACATTTTCAGCGGCACAATTGTATAACCATCACGTTTGACATCATATGAAAGTTGGATAATTTGCTGTTTATGCAATAATAATTTACGTGAGCGAACAGGGTCATGGTTGAAAATATTACCTTGTTCATACGTATTAATATGCATATTGGATATGAAGGCTTCCCCATTGCGAATGATAATGAATGAATCACGTAGTTGTACTTGGCTTTGACGCACAGATTTTATCTCCGTACCCGTTAAGACAAGTCCCGCTTCAATTGTCGTTTCAATGGCATAATCATGATTTGCTTTCTTATTTTGCGCTACTACTTTGCCGGATCCTTTTGGCATATGTAATCACCTCATAAGTTTTTTTTGGATAGAGTGATGCGGGAGAATGATTACTCACTGCCCCCGCTATTCTCTCCTATTATTTTTTAGGTCTTTTTTTACTTGGTTTTGCTACGCCCTCGTAAAATTTCTTGCCTGCTGGTTTTGAAGTGTCCGCACTTGATGCGCCTTCAGTACCTCTGCCTGCTTTACGATCTTGTTTACGTGTACGTCCACTAACTTTTGGACCACTTGGTGTACGTTTTGGTTTACTTGAACTTGCACCTGCTGGCTTGTTGCTTGCGTAAGATGAAGTTTTTGGTTTACCACTGCCGCTACCTGCCTTTTTGTTGGCGCTGATCACACGTGGTGTACTTGGACGTTTTGAGCGTGTATTCAATGGCATATCTGTAATAATGAAATCTACTGCTGCCTCTTCAAGATTGACTGCATGTACTTTAATCTTCACTTTATCACCGATGCGGAAAATGCGTCCTGTGCGTTCGCCAATCATCGACATTGAGCGTTCATCAAAGTTGTAATAGTCATCTGTAAGATTACTAATATGCACAAGTCCTTCAATCGTATTTTCAAGTTCGATGAACATACCAAAGTTTGTTACTGAACCTACGATGCCTTCAAACTCTTCACCGATTTTGTCAGACATATACTGTGCTTTCTTAATCGATTCTGTATCACGTTCTGCATCCACTGCACGACGTTCGCGTTCAGATGTATGCGTGGCGATTTCATCCATTTTCGCGCCCCAATAAGCGATTGTTTTATTCGACTGATCTTTATTGACGATATAGGTACGTAATAAACGATGGACGATTAAATCTGGGTAACGACGGATTGGTGATGTAAAATGTGTGTAAAATTCTGTTGATAAACCAAAGTGACCAAGTGATTGTGGGCTATATTTTGCTTGCTGCATAGAGCGAAGCATCATCGTTGAAATAACAGGATATTCTGGTTTGCCAACAACTGATTCTAGCACTTGTTGTAACGCTTTTGGATCAACGGAATCCCCTTTACCTTTTACAGTAATACCAAAGTTCGTAACAAACTCGAAGAAACGTTGTAATTTCTCTGGTTTCGGCTCTTCATGAATACGATAAATAAATGGCAAATCTTTTTTGAAAACATGTTCTGCCACTGTCTCATTGGCTGCTAACATAAAGTCTTCAATCATTTTTTCAGCAACTGTACGTTCACGAATCACAACATCGATTGGCCAGCCCTTATCATCTACTACGACTGCCGATTCTTTGAAGTCAAAATCTACGGCTCCACGAATTTCACGGCGTTGGCGTAGTAAAGCCGAAAGATCTTTCATATCGTTAAACATCGGAACTAATTTTTCATATTTAGCCATCAAATCATTGTCTTTTAACTCAACAATTTTATAGACGTCTGTATATGTCATACGTTCCGTTGTTTTAATGACACTTTCGAAAATATCATGGCCGATAACAATGCCATTTTCATCAATTGTCATTTCACAAGATAATGTTAAACGATCTACTTGTGGATTCAATGAACAGATACCATTTGATAGACGGTGCGGAATCATTGGAATAACGCGGTCTGTTAAGTACACAGATGTTGCACGGTCATATGCTTCCTTGTCTAAAATTGAATCATTGGTCACATAGTGGCTAACATCCGCAATATGAACACCCAGTGTATATGTGCCATCCGCATTTTTCACGACGCCTACTGCATCATCCAAATCCTTCGCTGTTTCACCATCGATTGTCACGACCATTTGATCGCGTAAATCGCGACGTCCTTCGATTTCTTTTGCTGTTACTTCATCTGGAATTGCTGCTGCTGCATCGACAACTTCCTGGGGAAATTCCACTGCAATCTCATGTTTATTGATGATGGATAAAATATCAACACCCGGATCATTTTTATGTCCAAGAATCGACGTAATCATACCTGATGCTGAATGACGTTCTGACGGCCACTCTGTAATTTCGACGACGACTTTATGTCCGTCAATTGCACCAAGTGTGTGATTTTTAGAAATAAAAATATCAGTACCAAATTTTTTATCGTCTGGCACAACAAAACCAAAGCCTTTGTTCGCTTGGAATTCACCGACGATACGTGAAGTACCACGTTCGATAATATCGACGATTTCACCTTCTCGACGATCGCCTGATTTAAGTTTAGAAATGCTAACTAAAACAGTATCGCCATTAAGCGCACCATTTGTAGCTGTAGGTGGTACAAATACGTCGTCCATCCCTTGAATCTCTGGTACGACAAAACCAAAACCTTTAGCATGTCCGATAAAGCGACCACGTAACTCATTCATCTGCGCTGGTAGACCATAATGATCATTACCGGCACGAACGATTTTGCCCTGTCCTTCTAATTTCACAAATGCTTTCACAAGGTCTGTGAAATCATCCGCTGCCTCTAATTGTAATTTTTCTTCAAATGTTGACACGGGTGAAGGTTTAAAGTTCTCCTGTGTCATAATGTCTAAAATTTGTTTTTCAAAATTCATAAATCGTCCCTCCTTGAAAACAGCTACTAATTTGGTTTACTCTTCCCAATCGAGTCCTTCGAAAAAATCGAGGACATCTTGCTGTAATTCAATTCTTTCTTTATCTAAAGTAATGACATGCCCTGATTGCTCATACCATTTTATATTTTTTTCATTGGATTCTACCGTGTCGTAAATGAACTGCGCCGAGCTCTTGTCGATGACGGTATCCAACCTTGCTTGTACCACAAAAATCGGTGCATAAATCTCATCGACATGGGAGCGGACATCCATAATTAACTTAGGCAGCTCTGGTAATGATGGCATGCCTTTTTCTTGTAATGTACGCAGTAATTTTTCTTGCTGTTCTTGCGTTAAAGCAAATGCACGTGCAAAATCTTTTGCATATTTTAGCACGCCTTCAAACATCACTTCGGTCGTTTTCATTGTCATTGGGGCACACATAGTTACGATTCCCTTTACAGGCATTGTATAACCTAATTTTAATGAAAAAACACCACCTAATGATAAACCTGCGACAGCAATTTCTTTATATCCTTTATCTAGCAGCTCTTGGTAAGCGCCTATCACATCTTGCCACCAATCACTTGGGCTAGTTTGGATGAGTTTTTCGGGTGAAACGCCATGCCCTTTATAGTGAGGGGCAATTGATGTATAACCATGCTTCTGCAAGAATCGTCCGAGCATATGAACGTCTGCGGAGTTCCCTGTAAAGCCATGGAGTAACAATACCGCTCTTGGGCCTGCTTCAAAAAAGAGTGGTTTCGGTAGTGACACACGCATTCGTCAAACCTCCAGTATAGAAGAAATTTGTTTCTCCGTTGCTTATAACAGAAAACGCCTAACCTTTTGGTGGTTAGACGGGTATGATCTGCTCATTAAACTTTCGCAATTGCAATAACAAGTCCGAAGAAAATTATTGAAAGTACAATTGTTACACGATGTAAAACTAAGTCTAAACCACGTGCTTTTGATTTACCAAAAAGCTGCTCAGCACCACCAGAAATCGCACCTGACAGGCCTGCAGTTTTACTAGATTGTAATAATACTACGACGATAAGTGCTGCCGCTACGATCAGCAATGAAACTAAAATCGCTGTATGCATAAATTCCACCTCCTGTATCAAAACCTCATAACAAAATCATTTTATGTAAAATGTCATTGCTATAAATTTTCACACGAATTCAATGATAATTCCATTTTAACATGAACTGTCTATTGTACATAGTCATATATTGTTTTTTCTTTATTTTTACAAATTCGAGCATAAAAAAAGCAGTAGAAATCTACAGAATTTCCACTGCTCATAATAAGCTAGCCAATTTTTTCAAGCCATTCTTTTGTAGCTGATTCTATTACTTGCCAATTGCCATCTACTATCCATTTTTTATTTAGTAAGTCACTACCTGCCCCTACTGCATCTGCACCAGCATCAAAATAATCTTGAACTGTTTCAAGTGTTATACCACCAGTAGCCATAATACTAATAAAGTCTAATGGACCTTTAACATTTTTTATAAAATTTGCACCTACTGATGATGCTGGAAATACTTTAACCATTTGGGCACCTGCACTATAAGCGGCATAGATTTCAGTTGGTGTCATTACACCCGGTATAACAGGGATTTTTTTATTCACTGCATACTGTACAACTGCATGATTGAACAGGGGGGATACAATAAATTGGGCACCTGCAGCGATTGCTTTTTTACAGTCATCTAATGACAGCACTGTCCCTGCACCAATGAGTATGTCATCTTTTAATTTCGAACGATTTTCCGTTATAATTTCTAAAGCTTTATCCGTATCTAAAGTAATTTCAATAGCTTGAACCCCTCCGTTTACAAGTGCCTCGATTAATTTTTGACTCGTAGTATACGGAATTTTTCGTAATACAGGAATCAATTTAATCCCTTGAAGTAATTCATACATTTTCGTCGTCACCTTTCAACGTTCTATATTCTCACGAAGCCCTAAATATACTTCGACATCTTCGTAATAGGGTAGCCCTTCATTATCACCTTGAACTTGAACGACCATCGCACCTACTGCATTGGCAAATTTCATGATTTTATCGATATGCCAACCTTTCAATATTCCACATAGAAAAGCTGCACTAAAACCATCACCTGCACCTACTGTGTCGACAACCTTGTCAACTTTTTCACCTGGTACATGCACCCATTGCCCGTGGGATAAATAGCTAGCACCTGATGCTCCATCTTTTAAAATAACTTGCTCAAATGCATATTTTTTTAATAATTCTAAAATAATTGTCATATCTGTTGTATTAAAAATGATTTCTAATTCTTCACGACCTGCTAATAAATAATCTACATATGGTAAATACGTCAAAATAGTTTGACGGGCCTCTTCTTTTGACCATAACTTCAAGCGAATATTAGGATCAAAAGATACCTTAACACCGGAAGTATGCGCAATTTTTAATGTTTGGAAAAGCACTTCTCGATTTTGTTGTCGAATCGATGGAAAAACACCCGATAAATGAATTATTTTTGCTGATTGAATATAATCAATTGGCAATTGATCGATTGTTAATGTTTCTGTTGGTGATTTTTGTCGGTAGTAAAAAGTTCGAGCTTTTCCTGATTCATGTATTTCTTTAAAATTTAATGATGTTGCATAGTTTTCAACTAACTGAACTTCTGAAACATCAATACCTTCTCCGCGGATGGTATTGATAATATGACGACCGAATTCATCACGACCGAGTCGACTAATCCAACCTGATTTCATACCAAGTCGTGCGCAACCAATCATGACATTCAATTCAGCCCCCCCTATTTTACGTTCAAAATGATTAACGAAGCGAAGGGGTCCTTTTGCTATTGGGTCAAAAGTAATCATACCGTCCCCTATTGTTATTATATCTAATTGTTTAACATTCATCTATTAGCGCCCCATCCATCCGCCATCTACTACTAGTGTATGACCCGATACATAATCTGATGCTTTTGAAGCTAAAAATACAGCTGCACCAACTAGATCATCACCCTGCCCCCATCTACCAGCGGGTATACGTTCAATAATAGATTGACTACGTTGTTCATCATTGCGAAGCGCTTCAGTGTTATTCGTTGAAATATACCCCGGAGCGATTGCATTTACTTGAATATTTTTTGATGCCCATTCATTTGCTAATGCCTTTGTTAAACCTGCTACAGCATGTTTACTTGCTGTATAACTTGGTACATTGATTCCTCCTTGAAAAGAGAGTAAAGAAGCAATATTTATGATTTTCCCACCGCCATTGTCAATCATAGATTTCCCACATAATTGACTTAGTGCAAATACAGCATTTATATTAACATCCATCACGCGTTGCCATTGATCAAATTCATGTTCGGCTGCAGGCTGTCGATGTATAACCCCCGCATTATTCACCAAAATATCAACTTGATATTTCTCAATAATTGGTGAAATTTTACTACGAATACTCGATACATCACTTAAATCGATAAAAAAAGTATCATAGGTACCTTTAAGTTTCTCTATTTGCTGTTGGGTATCTTGCATATTATCTTGATGTCCTATTAAAATGACATGTGCCCCTACAGCAGCCAACCCTACTGCTATTGCTTGCCCAATTCCCGTTCTTGCACCTGTTACGATAGCATTTTTACCTTTTAATGAAAAATAATCAAGTTGAAAACTCATCGTTGTTCCTCTTCTCTATTAATTAAATTATAAACTATCTACCTTCCTAACCAACCGCCATCCACTGCGATCGTAAAACCATTTACATAATTTGCTGCTGGTGATGCTAAAAAAATAACTGCACCTTTTATATCTTGGCCATTGCCCCAACGCGCTGCAGGAATTCGTTCTAATATTTGCATGCTACGCTTATGATCCGCTAGTAACGCTTCATTCATATCTGTTGCCATATAACCTGGTGCTATAGCGTTTACATTAAGACCTTTTGATGCCCATTCGTTGGCCAATGCTTTGGTTAAACCTGTGACTGCATGTTTACTCGCCGCATATGCTGCAATATTCAAACCGCCTTGATACGATAAAAGAGAAGCAATATTAATAATTTTCCCTTCTCCTCTAGAAATCATACTTTTACTAAACAGCTGACAAAGCAAAAAGATAGAATTTGCATTAACGTCCATTACACTATTCCAATCTTCTTGAGGAAATTCAACTGCTGGATATCTTTTTTGAATACCTGCATTATTGACTAAAATGTCAACTTCACCTAGTTGCTGTTCTACTATTTTAAGTATTTGTGGATACTGTTCAAATTCACCTAAATCAGCTGAAATAGATATGGCACGAACACCTAGTTTCCTGATTATTTCTATTACATCTGGACAAACTGTTCGCGAGATGATAGCAATATTCGCCCCAGCTTCAGCTAAAGCGATTGCAATCTCCCTTCCCAACCCTCGACTGCCACCAGTCACTACAGCATTTTTACCTATAAGACTAAATAGTTCATTCATCTATACACCCCCATGAAATTGAAACAGTACTTTTATCGCATCACTAGGTGTTGTTAGAAGTTCAAAACCTTTCATTGCTTCCTCTGGGGCTAGTATATGCGTAATTATTTTTTCGAATTGTGTTTCAGTTTGCAGTAATTGTAGTGCCAATTCTATGTCTCTTTTCGTATAAACACGAACAAACTGCATATTTATTTCCTTAAACATCCCTTGAATCAAATTTACTTCTGTCGGTTTTTTATATGCTGCAACAATAACAATCGTTCCTTGTACTTTTACAATATCAGTTACTTGTTTCATTACATTTGGATGTCCTGCACAATCAAATACATAATCCACTCCACTATTATTCGTTCGGGCCAATAGAGCTTCATGTACATGATCTACTGATGGATTCAACGTATGAAAACCTAGTTCACTGGCCTTTTCCAATCTTTTTAAATTTGTTTCAACTACCGTCACATCACTAGCTCCGTATAATTTTAAAGTTAAGGCTACACAGAGACCTATCGTTCCTGCACCGTAAACAACTGCACGATCTCCAACTAAAAATCGTGCGGTACGTACTGCATGTACGGCTACGGCTACTGGTTCTGCCAAAGCACCTAATTTCAATGATACATTTGCTGGTAAAGGAATTATTTTATCATTTTTCACTACACAATAATCCGCCATCCCACCAGGCATATCGATACCGACTAATTTAAGTTCCTCGCAAACATGACTTTGACCTGTTTGACAAGGTATACACGTTCCACAATTAATAAGTGGATTGACGGTCACTTTTGTACCAATTTCATATAAGGAATGCTTACTAGCAACTGTTGCTGAAAATTCATGGCCGATAATTAATGGTGCTGTCGCACGCGGATGTGTCCCTGCAAATATATTTAAATCCGTTCCACAAATACCAGCATAATAATTTTTCAATAATACATAGCCTTCTTCAATCCTAGGCTGTGATTCATCTCTACACACTACTTCGTTAGCTTGTTTATAAACTATTGCTTTCAATAAGTAGCAACCTCCCTTCTGTTATTTCATGAAGCCTAGTGCTGTTGGAAGCCAAGTTGATAAAAACGGAATATAAGTTACAAGTAATAATACAAATGCCGTTACAGCAAAGAATGGTAGAAGTGGTCTAATAACATGCTCTAATTTAAGCTTTGCAACTCTTGCACCTACAAACAACACAGGACCTACTGGCGGTGTTATTGTACCGATACTGAGATTGAAAACGACCA
Source organism: Kurthia sibirica (assembly GCF_003143975.1). GTDB lineage: Bacteria > Bacillota > Bacilli > Bacillales_A > Planococcaceae > Kurthia > Kurthia sibirica. Next base: position 11,822 of record NZ_QFVR01000026.1, read on the forward strand.
TAATACCAAAATGTACTGGATCCATACCAAATTGCAAAACAATCGGTAGGAAAATAGGTGTGAATATTAAGATTGCTGGCGTCGGATCCATAAATGTTCCAACTATTAACAAAACAATATTCATAATTATTAAAATGACTACAAAACTATTGGTGAAACCTAAAAGTGAATCTGCTATAAAGGCTGGAATTCCTGTAAATGCCATAACCCATGACATAATTGTTGAAACACCAATTAAAAAAATAACAATTGCAGTTGTACGCGTTGATTCAAGTAAAATTCTTGGTAATTCTTTTATTTGGATTGTTCGATATAAAAATGATAGTAATAAAGCATAAACAACCGCTATCGCCGAACCTTCTGTTGCTGTAAATATCCCACCAACAATGCCGCCTATTACTAAAATAATTAAGAAGAAACTTGGTATAGCATCCCAAAATACTTTTATTGCTACTTTGAACGACACTCTCTCATCTGCTTTAAGACCACGTCTTTTCGCCATGAAAAAAGCTACAATCATACAGCCTAGTCCCCACAGAATACCTGGTATATATCCAGCCATAAATAATGCTGCAATTGAGGTTCCTCCACTAACAAGAGAAAAAACAATCAGTGTATTACTAGGAGGAATTAGCATTCCTGTTGGTGCAGAAGCAATATTTACTGCTGCGCTAAATGGTTTGTCATAGCCTTCTTTTTCTTGCATCGGTCCCATCGTTGAGCCAACTGCTGCCGCCGCTGCTACTGCTGAACCTGAAATCGATCCAAACATCATATTTGCTAACACATTGGTTTGTGCCAGGGATCCAGGTATTCTTCCAGCCATAACTTTTGCACAGTTTACTAATCTCATTGCGATTCCACCGTTATTCATAATAACTCCAGCTAAAATGAAAAATGGAATCGCTAATAATGTAAATGAGTTCATACCTGTGAACATTCGTTGTGCCGCAGTTTGCAAAGCATTTTCTGGTCCTAATATCGAAAATATAGCTAGAACAGATGCAATCCCTACACTTATGCTTATTGGGGCACCAAGGACTAAATAAACTAAAACGCCAACTAATAATATTAACCCCGCAATTCCAACACTCGTCATGCTAAATCCCCTCTCTCACTAGAAACTCAATCAATTTCTAGCGGCTCTCTCGTTTTAATAACAGTGAAAATATTATACAAACTATAAAAAACGATGAAACAGGCACTAATTGGCATAGCCGTGTACAATACGCCAACGGGAATTTGAAGTGCAGCTGACATTTGAGTCCACGCCATTTGAACACCAGCAAATCCACCTACAAGCATAACTGCTCCCGCAAAAGCTATAATACTTAGTTCGATAAATACTTGTGCCAAAATCTTCATTTTTTTCGGCATTGCATCTTGCACAAATTCAATACGCATATGACCATTTTCTCCGAAGACATAAGCCGCCCCAAATAGCACTAACCAAACAAAGCAGTACTTTGCTAATTCTTCAGTAATTGAACTTGGGTTATTTAAGATAAATCGTGTGACAACCTGCCAGGTTACAAGTATTACCAAAGCACCGAACAAGCTAATACACACATACTCCAAGATCTTATCTAAAGATTTTTTTGCTATTTCCATTCGTTGTCACCGCCAATTATTTTGCAGCTTCTTGAACTTTTTTATAAAGTTCTTTTGCTGTATCTGAGTTTAATTTAGAATCTACTACACCCTGGGTTGCCGACTTGAAGGACTCAACATCTACTTCATTAAATTTCGCTCCAGCTGATTTCGCTGTAGCAGTCGCCTTCTCTACTTCTGCACTCCATAACTCCACTTCTTTACTCACAGCTGCTGCCATCTCATCTTTAAAAATTGTTTGTTGAGTTTCTGACATACCATCAAAAATTTTCGTATTTACTAGTACATAATCCGGAAACATTAAATGTCTTGTATATGAATAATAGGGCGCTACTTCTGAATGTTTCATATTCGCAAAAATCAGCTCATTGTTTTCGCCGCCATCAATAACGCCTGATTGAATTGCCGTATATACTTCACCTTGACCCATCGGTGTTCCTGTACCACCCATAGCTGCTAACATTTTAATGTTCGTATCTGATTCAATAACACGAATTTTCATTCCTTTTAAATCAGCAGGTGTGTTTACCGCTTTTTTACTGTTATAAATATTACGTTCACCTGAGTGGAATGCACCAGCAATTATTAAACCTTGACCTTTTAATGAATCAAACAATTCACCTACAATATCTTTATTTTGTAAAACTGACATTTGATGCTCTTTAGAAGTAAATACATAAGGTAAATTTAACACTGAAAAATCTTCATTTAAATTTTCTAATAACCCACCCGCAACAACTGACATTGCAATTGTTCCAGATTGTGTTAATTCCATCGCTTCACGTTGTGCACCTAAAGTTTCATTTGGGTATAATTCCAATTTGTATGCGCCCTCTGTTCGCTTCTCTAACTTTTCTCCAAAATCCTTTAATGCTACATATTGTGGATGATCTTCTCCCTGGTTAAAAGCAACTTTTAATATCGTTGCCTTTACTGATTTACCATCTGCACTCGTTGTATCTTTTTCTCCGCATGCTGTTAACAATACCCCTAGACAAATTACAAACATGAATGTGATCAATCTCTTCATTTTCCCCGTCCCCTTTTATAAGTTATTTACTGGATACTCCAGTTTTTGTCCTGTAATAAATCGTATAGATTCTTCTGCTACTTTACGTTTTAGTTCTTGTCCTGATTGTTCTGAGTACCAAGCCATATGTGGTGTAATGAGTAGATTTTCTAATTGCAATAACTTGTTGTTTTTAGAGATTGGCTCACTTTGAAGTACGTCTAAGGCTGCTCCGGCAATATGCCCTGCACGCATCACTTCATATAAAGCTTCTTCATCAATAATTCCCCCCCTAGAAACATTGACAATATAAGCCTCTTTTTTCATTTTCAACAATACTTCTTTATTGAAGAGATATTCTGCGCCATCTAAAGGACTATGAATCGAAATAATATCTGATTCTTCAACCACCTTTTCAAAACTTACAAAATCAATGAATTGACTATCAAATTTTCTTTTTTTAGCTTCTGCTGAAGGATCCCAAGCAATAATTCGACTTCCCAAAGGTTTTACTTTTTCTGCGAAAGCGCTCCCAATTCTTCCAACACCAATAATACCTATGGTTTGATCAGCCAAGCGTCGAATTGGAATACTTTTCTGATAATTCCACTCACCTTTTTTTACATGACTCGTCATCAAAGAGGTTTTTCTTACTAAAGTCAACATCAATGCTAATGCATGATCTGCTACCTCCTGTGTTCCATAATCAGGTATATTACATACTTGTACATGATGCTTTGTTGCTTCATCTAGATCAATATTATTCACACCTACACCGTAACGAACGATCATTTTCAAATGAGGCAATTGAGCAAAGACTTCTGCAGTAAATGGGGCATACTGATTAATAATCACTTCAGCCTGTTGACAATTGTCGATTACTTCTTGAGCCGTTTTATTTTGTTGTAATTGTACCGTCATTCCTACATTTGCAAATACAGATTTCTCTATTGCAATATCTGCGTGATCACAATCTGAAATAATAATATTCATTGGAAATACCTCATTATCACTTGATTTATTTTAAATCTTCCATAGCCACTGCATCCATATCATCAAAATCTAAGTTTTCACCACACATTCCCCAAATAAATGTATAGTTATTTGTGCCAATACCTGAATGAATGGACCAACTTGGTGATAAAATTGCTTGTTCATTCGACATGATAATATGTCGTGTTTCTTGTGGTTGTCCCATTAAATGAAAGATGCGTGTCTCTTTTTCTAAATCAAAATAAAAGTATACTTCCATGCGTCGTTCATGTGTATGGCAAGGCATTGTATTCCATCCGCTACCTTCCGCCAGTTCTGTCATACCCATGCTTAACTGGCAAGTATCGACTACTGCTGGATGAATAAATTGATTGATAACACGTTTATTCATCGTTTCATCTGAACCAAGGGGTACTTGGTTTGCCTTTTTCATATCTATTTTTGTTGTTGGATATACTTTATGTGCCGGACAACAATTGATATAAAATTTTGCTGGCTTGTCTTTATTTACAGATTCAAAGTATAAATCCTTTGTTTCTTTTCCAATATATAGTGCTTCTTTATTATGAATGTCATAAACTGTTCCATCACATACAATACGACCTGAACCTCCTATATTTATAACACCCATTTCTCGTCTTTCAAGAAAATAATCTGCGGCTAATTCTTTACCAGTATCCAGTTTAACTTTTTTTGAAACTGGATAGATACCTCCATAAATAATTCTATCCACATGGCTATAAGTAAGTGTTGCTTCATCTTCAACAAATACTTTTTCCATTAAAAATTCACTTCTTAATTTCTCAGTCGTATAATTTTTTACATCTTCTGGATGGTGTGCATAAAGAATCTTCATTTAAATATCTCTCCTTCTTTTTTGTTCCACATTGTAGAACTGTGTTCCATTAATTTATATTATAAGTGGAAACGCTTCCAAATTACAATACATATTTAGTATTTTTTCAAAAAATTCACTTTTTTTTATTGTTAGTTTACAAAATGTAACTCATTACTTATGATGAGATGTAAGAAAGATAAGGGGAGATAAACATGGCGATCGTACAATCTATTGAAAGAGCTTTCGTTTTACTTGAATTTTTATCAGATTATCCTGATGGTATGAAAATCACAACACTCGCAAATGAAAGTGGCCTATCTAAAAGTACCGTCCATAGACTTCTTTCAACACTGATTGAATTAAACTATGTAAAACAAAATCGAGTGACAGAAGAATATCAAATTAGTTTTAAAGCATTATATTTAACACGTAATATTTTATCGAGCTCTCCTCTCATTTCAACGGCAAATCCTATTTTGCATAAACTTGTTGATGATATTAACGAAACAGTGCACCTATGTATTGAAAATGATGAAAAAATTATCTATATTGATAAAATAAAAAGTAATCAACCAATTCAAATGTCTTCAAAAATAGGTAGCACTGCACCGATGTATTGTACTGGCATTGGAAAAATGCTGTTATCAGATACAGAGAATACTGTACTAGATGATATTATTAGTCGTATTTCATTTATTAAACGTACTGAAAATACAATTACAACGAGTAAAGATTTCAAAGTTGAAATCCAAAAAATTCGATCTCAAGGCTACGCATTAGATAATATTGAAAATGAAAATGAAATCCGTTGTATCGCAGCACCTATTTATGATTACACTGGGCGAATTATAGCCAGTTTTAGCGTATCTGGATTAAGTACTCATATAACGCTAGAACGTATTGAGGAGTCCCTGGCAAATCAATTATTAAAAGCCGCTCAGGAGATTTCACTGCAACTTGGTTATTCAGGAGAAAAATTCCATAAATAATGCAAAAAATCCAGAGAATCGAATCGATTCTCTGGATTTTTTCATAAAAAAAACACCCATCATGGGCGTAGCATTGCGTTCGTTACAGGAGTATGTTACATTTATATAGATACACATAGTTATAAAAAATTTAGTATACCCCTTATTATATAGTATAAATCATTTTTTAGCATTTGTCAAATAAAGTTATGTAGAGGAGTGGTTTTATGACCGCAGCATTCGACAAGGAACAGCAGCGTATAGACAGAGTAGCGGCGACAATCGCTACGCAAATAGAGAAATTGACGGAGGAAACGGCTCACCGAAAAGAAGATATCGTCAATATTCGCAAACAATTTACAGAGGAAATCTCTTTTAATACAGATGATTCATTTGATGATTATTTAGAAACAGTATTAGCACTTCGCCAAGAGGCGGTTGAATTGACAGTTAGTCAAAGTTCACATCGCATTGCAACAAAGCGTTTGGAGAAGTTGAAAAAGATGAAAAGTTCACCGTATTTCGGGCGTATTGATATCACAGAGGAGGACTTCCCTGGCACCGACGAAATATATGTTGGTACCTCTTCTTTAATGGATGACAGCGGGGAGGATTTCCTCATCTATGATTGGCGTGCACCAGTCGCCAGCATTTATTATGATTTCGAACCAGGTCCAATACGCTATAAAACACCAAATGGCTTTATCACAGGGACACTAGAGAAAAAATACCAATATTTAATAAAAGATGGTATTTTACAGTCGATGTTTGATACAAGTTTAACGATTGGTGATGAGGTGTTGCAACAAGTGCTTGGTCAAGGTACCAATAAACATATGAATAGCATCGTCGCAACCATTCAACAAGAACAAAACCAAGTCATTCGTCATGATTATAAAAAATTACTCGTCGTGCATGGTGCGGCTGGTAGTGGCAAGACTTCTGCTGCCTTGCAACGCATCGCCTATTTACTCTATAAGTATCGGGAAACATTAACAGCTGATCAAATTATTCTGTTCTCACCAAATGCCATGTTTAATAGTTATGTTTCGAATGTATTACCTGAACTTGGTGAAGAAAATATGCATCAAGTAACTTTCCAAGAATATTTGAACGAACGCCTACAAGATGATTTCACTGTCGAAACACCCTTTGAACAATTAGAGTATATTTTAACGCAGGAAGATTCCCCCATTCATCGTACTCGCGTAGCAAGCATTAAGTTCAAAGCATCTTCACAATTTTTTGAGGCTATTGAAACATATCGTAAAGCGTTAGAAATAGAAGGAATGATTTTCAAAGATTTAACATTCCGTGGTCAAGTACTCATCACTGGGAAAGAAATAGCCGAGCGTTTTTATAGTGATACAGAGGCTAGTCGCTTTACTAATCGTGTGGAATTATTAAAAGAATGGTTAACCAATTTATTAAAAGAAACGCTAGAAACAGAAATGAAAGAGCCATGGGTTCATGAAAAGGTAGAGTTGCTGAGTGAAAATTCATACCGTAAAGCGAAAGAACATTTAGTGAAAAAACATGGTTTGCGTAATGAAGAGGCTGATGAGTATGAAGTGACAACGGAGGAACTTGCACGCTTAATCACATTACAACATTTGCAGCCGCTGCGTACCATTGTCGATTCATTTTCATTTGTTGATAGCAAAGCGATATATGCGCAACTATTTGCTGATCCACAGGCGATCACGAGATGGACATCTGGCGAAACACCCGCTGAATGGGCTGATATTTGCCGTGAGACACTTGCCATGCTCACTGATAACCATTTATCCTATGAGGATGCTACGCCTTTCCTATTGATGCGTGCGCTTATTCAAGGATTTAGTACGAATCGCACAATCAAACAAATTCTCATCGATGAAGCACAGGATTACTCCACTTTCCAATTCGAATATTTAAAACGACTGTTCCCCGAAACGAGTATGACCGTTCTAGGGGACTTTAACCAAGCGATTTTTGCTCACGCAAGTGATGATATTGATTTCCATGGGTTGAACCGTTTATACGGCGAAGAACAAACGGCAATTGTCAATATGACACGTAGCTACCGGTCTTCAAAACCAATCATCGATTTCACAAGTAGCCTTGTACCAAATGGGGCCTCCATCATTCCTTTTGATCGCGAAGGTGTGTTACCTACCCTTACACAAGTGGCTACTACGGAAGAGTTACACCATTCAATAGCCTCTAAAATTGCAGCACTACGTGATGAAGGTTATGTTAGCATCGCTATTATCTGTAAATCAGCAGAAGAAAGTATTGCTGCTGATCATGGTTTGGCTTCCGTTGAAAATCTAAAACTGATTACAAAAGGGTCTCAAGAATATGAAGAAGGTGCCGTTGTGATTCCAAGTTATTTAGCGAAGGGCGTTGAATTTGAAGCTGTAATTATTTACGATGCTTCTGCAAAACAGTATGGTGACGAGCGTGTACTGCGTCTTTTCTATACAGCTTGTACGCGTGCAATGCACGAACTACAGCTATATAGCCTAGGTCCCGTGACACCACTCATCTCGCACGCTCTGCGCGATGGTCTCATTCAATAATAGAGGCCCAAAGTCGATTTTCATAACGACTTTGGGCTTTTTTTATTAAAAAATACTCAGGTCATACTGTTCTGAAATTTTTTTTAAGAAAGCGATACTGGTCACACTATTACCGATTTCATCGATGGCTGGTCCGAATGTTGCGATACCAATCTTTCCACTTAAACCTTCCATACTCTCAGGATTTGCAATACTTAACACAGCACCTGACACGCCACTTTTAGCTGGAATCCCAACGAAGGTTGCAAATTTGCCTGATGCATTATACATACCACATGTTAGCATCAGCGCTTTTGCGACCTTCGCTATTTTTTTTGAAAAGAAATATTCATTTGTTAGTGGATCCACGCCATCATTCGATAAAATAAGACCAATTTTCGCCAAACATCTTGCATCGACCTCGATGGAACATTGTCGAAAATAATTATCGAGCGCTACTTCCACATCGCCTACCAATACTTCATTTGACTTCAAATAATAAGCAATGGCGCGGTTACGATCCGCTGTCACTATTTCAGATTGATATACTTCTTCATTAATTGTTGTTTCCACACCCGTCATTTTCGATATGAAATTATAGAGACCAACAAGTTGTTGTTCTTTGGTATTCCCTACTAAAAGGGAGCTTACCGTAATCGCACCCGCATTGATTAGTGGGTTAAACGGTTTACCTAAATACGTATTTTCCAAACGTATAATTGAATTAAATGAATCGCCTGTTGGTTCTACATCGACATGCTTCAATACCTCATCAAGACCATGTTCTTCACAGACATAGATGAAGCTAATCACTTTCGAAATACTTTGCAATGTAAACTTTTCTGTCACATCACCTGAACTGAAGCTTTTACCATGCTCATCAATTATATGCACGAAAAACAAGGACGGATCCTTATCTGCCAATGCAGGAATATAACTCGCTGCCTGCCCTCTCGTATAAAGTGGTCTACACAAATCTACCAATCTTTGAAGTTCTTCCATTTAATCACTTCTCCCTGTCGTTTTTATTCCATACCCTAAAACACGCTCCATCACAGATGTGAAAATCACTCATTCTCACTATAAGCTACCATAAATTATAGGCCAACCCTGCTATTTTCTTCAGACAATTTCTGTGAAGTTGATCATTAGTTGTTATAGCTGTCATACGAATAGGACTATCAAAATCACCTAGTATTTTTTGGCTCCGTATCAAATGCGAGGGGGAATGAAATTGTCTTTTCTGAAAAACATTTTCCACAAGAACAAATAGAGCGTCGACACTTATAATACAGAAGAATAAGTCGTTCAAACCATTTTAAGTAGTTCATTTTTCGTATGCGATCATCATGCACTTTCGAAGTAATGGACTGACAAGCCGGATAAATATGTGAACGTTTCGGCATTTCTATAAAAAAGAGTAGACTTGCCCTCAATTTCTTCCATTTTGTTGACTAAAACATCTTTTAACCCTGGAATAGTCATAATAGATTTCATATAGGATTTTTCACCTTTCTACCCTTACTTATTATGCATCATTTTAAGTATAGAAGATTTGGTGAGCCTGTGCTTTTTTCTGTCTATTTTTAGGTATGTTTATCATGATTAAAAGAAATGGCGAAGACTCCTGCCGAAAAACAAGTAGTAAGCAATCGCTATTTCTAATTGTCTAAAACATGAATTGTTTCGATACCCCACCATATATAATAGAACCGTTATAAAAAAAGCCTCCCCTTAAATGGGAAGGCTTTTCATATAAAATCAATTATTTTTTAAGGTTATAGAAAGAGTTTAGGCCTTGGAATACTGCTGTATGACCAAGTTCATCTTCGATACGTAATAGTTGGTTGTATTTAGCAACGCGGTCAGTACGTGAAGGGGCACCTGTTTTGATTTGTCCTGCATTTGTAGCGACTGCGATATCAGCGATTGTTGTGTCTTCTGATTCGCCTGAACGGTGAGAGATTACTGCTGTATAACCAGCACGTTTCGCCATTTCAATCGCGTCTAAAGTTTCAGTCAGTGTACCGATTTGATTTACTTTAATCAAGATTGAGTTACCGATACCTTCAGCAATACCACGTGATAATTTTTCCGTGTTTGTCACGAATAAATCGTCACCCACTAATTGTACGCGATCACCAATACGCTCAGTCAATAGTTTGTGGCCAGCCCAGTCATTTTCGTCAAGACCGTCTTCAATTGAGATGATTGGGTATTTAGAAGACATCTCTTCATACCAAGCAACCATTTCTTCAGAAGTTTTTACAACGCCTTCGCCTGAAAGATGATATTTACCGTCTTCTTTGTTGTAAATTTCAGAAGCGGCAACGTCCATTGCCAATTGTACTTCTTCGCCTGGTTTGTAACCAGCACGTTCGATTGCTACCATAATTGTAGAAAGTGCCTCTTCATTTGATGTTAAGTTTGGTGCGAATCCACCTTCATCACCTACCGCAGTATTGTGATTAGATTCTTTAAGAACAGCTTTTAATGAATGGAAAATCTCCGTACCCATTTGTAATGCCTGTTTGAACGATTTCGCCCCTACCGGCATAACCATGAATTCTTGAATATCAACATTATTATCCGCATGTTCTCCACCATTTAAGATATTCATCATTGGTACTGGAAGTTGTTTTCCGTTGAAACCGCCGATGTATTTGTAAAGAGGTAGACCGTGAACTTCAGCCGCTGCACGTGCAACTGCTAAAGATACACCAAGAATTGCGTTTGCGCCTAAGTTACCTTTGTTTGCAGTACCATCAAGTGCAATCATTTTAGCATCAATTTCGACTTGTTCAGTTACTGCGTAGCCACCGATTAGGGCAGGAGCAATAATATCATTGACGTTTGATACAGCTTTCATAACACCTTTACCAAGGTAGCGTGCTTTATCTCCATCACGTAATTCAACTGCTTCGTATTCACCAGTTGAAGCGCCTGAAGGAACGATTGCACGTCCAAAAGCACCTGATTCTGTTAATACTTCTACTTCTACTGTTGGGTTACCGCGTGAGTCTAAGACTTCGCGTGCGTATACGTCTGTAATAATTGGCATGTTTTATGATCTCCCTTTAATTAAAATAATGGTTTTCCTGTCATTTCGGCAGGTTGTTCAACTTCTAATAATTTAAGCATTGTTGGTGCAAGGTCACATAGCTTACCTGTGTCTCGTAATGTAATTCCCTGTTGCGTAACGATTACCGGAACTGGGTTTGTCGTATGCGCAGTCATCGGGTCACCATCGAGCGTCAACACTTCATCTGAATTACCATGATCGGCTGTAATAATCGCTGCTCCACCTTTTGCAAGGATAGCATCGACGATTTCGCCTAGGCATTCATCTACCGCTTCGATTGCTTTGATTGTCGGTTCTAACATTCCACTATGACCAACCATATCTGGATTTGCAAAGTTTAAAATAATGGCATCCGTCTTGTCACCATTGATCTCAGCAACTAATGCATCTTTCACTTCATAGGCACTCATTTCTGGTTGTAAATCATATGTCGCTACTTTTGGAGAATTGATAAGGATGCGATTTTCACCATCAAATTTTGCTTCACGTCCACCACTCATAAAGAATGTTACATGTGGGTATTTCTCAGTTTCTGCAATGCGTAATTGGCGTAAACCTGCATGTGATAAAACTTCTCCAATAGTATTTTTTAAATCATCATCATAGAACGCAATATCGCCTATAACAGTTTCACTATACTTCTTAAAGCAATCAAATACAATATTTTTTGGATGTTTTGCACTTAATTCAAAACCATCAAATGATGGATTTGTAAGTGCCGTTGACAACTGAATCGCACGATCTGGACGGAAGTTGAAAAAAATCACAGCATCATTATCATCAAGCGTTGCAACTGGTTTACCATCTTTTTCAATCACAAATGGTACAACGAATTCATCCTTCACATTAGATGCGTAAGAAGCTTCAATTCCAGCGATTGGATTCGGTGCTTTTGGACCGACTCCATCAACGATAACATCGTAGGCCTTCTTCTCACGATCCCAACGATTATCACGATCCATCGCATAATAACGACCACTGATGGTTGCAAATTGCCCTACACCAATGTCTTGCATTTGACGCTGTGTTTCTTCTACATATTTTATAGCTGTTTTAGGGCCAACGTCGCGACCGTCTAAAAAGGCGTGAACGAAAACATCCTCGACCCCTTGTTGTTTCGCTAACTTTAATAATGCGAAAAGATGCTCATAGTGACTATGCACGCCACCATCTGACAATAAGCCCATCAGATGCAGTTTTGAATTATTTTTCTTCACATGATTAATTGCTTTTAAAAATGTTTCATTTGTAAAGAAATCACCATCTTGAATCGACTTACCAATACGCGTTAAGCTTTGATAAACAACACGTCCAGCGCCAATATTTAAATGGCCTACTTCAGAATTACCCATCTGTCCGTCAGGAAGACCTACAGCCTCACCAGACGCCAAAATTTGTGTATGCGGAAATTCTTTAAAATAACGATCAAAATTAGGCTTGTTTGCTTGTACGACTGCGTTACCAAATACTTCATCACGACAGCCGAAACCATCAAGAATTATAAGTGCTACCGGTCTTTTAGGCATTTGCGCCCGCCTCCAATAATTTCAGATATGATGCTGCGTCTAAGCTTGCTCCACCGACTAGTGCGCCATCAATATGTTCCATTGACAATAATTCCACAACATTTGCTGGTTTAACGCTACCACCATATTGAATACGTACAGCTTGAGCGACATAGTCATTCACCGCTTCACCAATCGCTGCACGAATTTCACCACATGTTTCATTGGCATCTTGAGCTGTAGCTGTTTTACCAGTTCCAATCGCCCAAATCGGTTCGTATGCAACGACTACTGACGTTACTTGCTCAGGTGTCAGGCCTGCGATTGCTGCTGTAATTTGTGAAGAGACCTTCGATACAGTTTGACCAGCTTCACGTTCTTCTAATGTTTCACCACAGCAAATAATAGGTGTTAAACCATGTGCAAAAGCGGCATGTGCTTTCTTATTCACTGCTTCATCTGTTTCATTAAAATATTCTCGACGTTCCGAATGACCAAGAACAACATATTTTACAACGATATCAGCCAATTGTGATGGGCTAATCTCTCCCGTAAATGCACCTTCTACCTCATAGTGCATGTTTTGAGCACCAACCTCTAAATCTGTACCCTTTGTTGCCACTACTAAAGACTGTAGATAAACAGCAGGTGCACAAATAACAGATTCTACCTTACTTGCTGATGGTATATTATTTTTTACAGCTTCGACAAATTGAAGTGCCTCTGCTTGGTTTTTATACATTTTCCAGTTTCCTGCAATAATTGGTTTACGCATCGAAAATATCCTCCTTAAAATAACTGATTGTAAAGAGACAGACGAATGTCGTACCTATAAGGTTCGGTAATTCAATCTGCCTGTTTCATTATTTATCGTTTAAAGCAGTAACACCAGGTAGGTCTTTGCCTTCCATGAATTCCAAGGAAGCACCACCGCCTGTAGAGATATGATCCATTTTACTTGCAACATTGAACTTTTCAACTGCTGCTGCTGAATCACCGCCACCAATCACCGTATAACCTTCTGTGTCAGCCATTGCTTGTGCGACACCCTTTGTACCATTTGCAAAAACATCCATTTCAAATACACCCATTGGGCCATTCCAAATGATTAATTTTGATTCTTTAATGACTTTTGCATACAACTCAGTTGTTTTTGGACCAATATCTAAGCCCATCCAATCAGCTGGAATCGCATCAACATCCACCACTTTAATAGTGGCATCTTTTGAAAACTTATCTGCTACAACCGTATCAATTGGCGTGTAAAAATTCACACCTTTATCTTTTGCTTTTTGCATGAATTCTTTAGCTAACTCAATTTTATCTTCTTCAAGAAGTGAGTTACCAATTTCAAAACCTTTAGCTTTAGCAAAAGTATACGCAAGTCCACCACCGATAATCAAGTTATCGCATTTTTCTAACAGATGATTGATTACGCCGATTTTATCTTTTACTTTAGAACCGCCGATAATTGCAGTGAATGGACGTTCTGGTGTTGATAGAGCTTTCCCTAAAACATCTAATTCTTTTTGTAGTAGAAGACCTGATACAGCTGGTAAATAGTTTGCAATTCCAGCAGTGGAAGCATGAGCGCGATGAGCCGCACCAAAGGCATCATTGACATAAAGTTCTGCCAATTCAGCGAATTGTTGTGCTAACTGTGCATCATTTTTTTCTTCACCTTTGTGGAAACGAACATTTTCAAGCAATACGACATCCCCATCAGCCATAGCATTCACTGTATGTTTAACCGTATCCCCGATTGATTCATCTAATTTTGTAACAGGCTTTCCTAAAAGTTCAGCAAGTCGAACACCTACAGCCGTTAGACGCATATCTTCAACAACTTCACCTTTTGGACGACCAAGATGACTTGCCAAGATGACTTTTGCTCCTGAATCGACTAATTGTTTGATCGTTGGAAGCGCTGCACGAATACGTGTATCGTCAGTAATTTTACCATCCTCCATTGGAACATTAAAATCTACACGTACGAAAACGCGTTTGCCTGCCACTTCTACATCATTGATAGATTTCTTCTCATTCATGTTAGAAAGCCTCCTAAATAATTATATTCAATGGTTATCATAAAAAAAGGAGAAGTAGTTTATGACTTCTCCTCTTTTTCCAAAATTCATTATATACGTTAAGTCATGTAAATGGCTAACTATTTTTATTAAAGACCTTGTTTTGCCATATATTCAGCTAAATCTACAACGCGAGTAGAATAACCAGACTCATTGTCATACCAAGCTAATACTTTCACAAGATTGCCTTCTAACGTCATTGTTGATAAAGCATCAACAGTTGAAGAAGCTGTGTTGCCATTATAATCAATTGATACTAATGGTAATTCACTGTATTCTAAGAAACCTTTTAGTTCATTTTCAGAAGCTGCTTTTAATACTGCATTTACTTCTTCTTTAGTTACTGATTTATCAAATTCAGCAACTAAATCCACTAAAGATACATTTGGTGTTGGTACGCGGATTGCCATACCATCTAATTTACCTTTTAATTGTGGTAATACTTTTGCAACTGCTGCTGCTGCACCAGTAGTTGTTGGAATCATTGATTGACCTGCTGCACGTGCGCGGCGGTAATCTTTATGTGGTAAATCTAAGATTTTTTGATCATTTGTATAAGAGTGAATTGTTGTCATCATACCACGTTTAATACCAAAGTTTTCATCAAGAACTTTTGCAACTGGTGCAAGACAGTTTGTTGTACAAGATGCATTCGAAACAATAAAATCAGTTGCTGCATTGTAATCAGTGTGGTTAACACCCATTACAAATGTTGGCATATCTGAACCTGGAGCAGATACGATGACTCTCTTAGCGCCTGCTTCAATATGTTTGTTTGCTGCAGAATGGCTAGTGAAAATACCAGTTGATTCAACTACGATGTCGATTCCTAAGTCACCCCATGGAAGTTGTGCAGGATCTTTTTCTGCATAAACACGTACTTTTTTACCGTCTACTACTAAATATTCACCGTCAGAACTAACTTCGTTGGCGATTGAACCATGTACAGAATCATATTTCAATAAGTGTGCAAGCATTGCTGCATCCGTTAAATCATTTACTGCTACTAGCTCGATATCCTCACGTTGTAAAGCTGTGCGGAAAACTAAGCGTCCAATACGTCCAAAACCGTTAATTGCTAATTTGATTGTCATAATCTATTCCTCCAATAAGTTGTAGTTATTTTTGAATGATCTTAAACATTTGCTGCGCCGCTGCCATGTCAGTAATAAAAATTGTTTGCTTTGTCGCATTTTTAAAATACGACAAAATCGCTTTCGCTTTCTTGGCACCACCGGCAACAGCAAGAATAGTGGGACATTTTTTGACCTGCTCTAGTTGTAATCCAACTGTCCTTATCCTTTGTACTGCTTTACCCTGTTCATCAAAGTAATAACCAAAAGCTTCACCAACTGCACCCTGTTTTTCAAGATCCAAACGTTCATTTGATGACGACTTTCTGCGGTCTGCCATCTCATTTGCCGCTCCAATTCCGTGAATAACAATAGAAGTTTTTTCATATAGCTCGATCATCTCAACAACGATTGGTTCTTCTTTCATCGCGTTGTAAGCTGCCTCGCTTAAATACTCTGGTAAATACAATGTTTTATAGTCATTACCTGAATTTGTTGCAAAATTTGAAGCGATGGTATTCGCCTGCATTTGAACGTCGACACCCATGCCACCTCTTGCTGCGATGAACAACATATCCTTCAATTTGGAGGAAGGCTTAATTGCATTGGCGACGGCGGCTACTGTACTACCACCTGTAACAGCGACAATATCCCCAGCTTTCGCATAGTTTTCAAGCTCTTCAACTGCTTCAGCACCCATTAAAGCTTTTACTGACGGCTCTGAATCTAAATTACCGTCAACAATAATTACTTTTTGGATACCAAAAATCTTTTGAAGTTGAATTTCAAGGTCTGAAATGCCCGACCATTCGTAAACAAGTGGTTTTAGTTTTTCTAACACTTGAATACCCACGCTTGTAATTGTCATACCTGTTCGACTAACATCTAATAATTGCTGTTCGCGAAGTAAGTCCGTTTCTTTACGTACTTCTCGCTCCGGCAAAGATAGACTATCCGATAAAGATCTACGTCCAATCGGGCCAAGCATTTGAACCATCTGTAAGATTCGATAACGAATTTGTAATGATTCCGACATTTCCGGTAGCATCTTTAATTGTGCTTCAGTTAATGACAGCATTCGATATCCCCTTTTCATAGGACATTTAATAACCCATAAGATTATTTTCCGTCCCACTTGATATAAAAAAATATTTCCTACTGTTAGTATAACAAGGTTGTCCGTACATTGCAATAATGGGTAGAATCTTATCCCACATTATGACAAAGTAGTTACAAAACAATAGCTTGTGTAGAATTTCGCTTTATTGTCATTTTAGCACAGCTACTATTTTGCACCCACTCGATTAATCTGCCAAAACTTCTTCATAAAGCGTCATAAAATCGAGAAGACCCGATTGGACAATTTGACCATTTTGCTCCACAACTGGTATTTGCATCATATACTTTTCATGCAAGGCATCATCTTCTTCAATGTTTACAATCTCAATTGTGAAAGCTCTCTCTTCTTGAATTATTTTTAGTAAATTCAAACCTTCTTCACAAAGACGACAATCTGGACGACTGTAATACGTAATCATATGCGCTCTCCTTCACAATTCATTGTTTGACTATATTATAGAAGAAACTCACAATTTTACAAACTATAATGCCTTTCTTTATAAAATAAAAAGGTTCTATCTCAAATATTTGGGGCGTTATTTGGTTCTTTCAAAAGCATGTTGCTTTTTCTATGTGCTTATTTAATAGTGAAACTCTACTAAAAACTATTTTAATCGCTAAAATGAAAATAAATGGACAAACAAAAAAGGAATACCGCATTTACAGATGCGGTATTCCTTTTATTTTTGGCTAAGGTTTTGGATCAGCCTCTTGTCATTGAAGTATATTTATTGATCTTCTTTTGGTGCTGTTGGTGTTGTAGTTGGCACTTTGTGACCCGGTACAACGACACGTTTTAAGAAGAATGCTAGCACAATCGCTACGATTGTCACGAACATAGCAATAAGGAATGAGAAGTTAATCCCTTCAACCATTGCTTTTTTAACAAGTGGATCAGCTAAATCTTTACCCATTTTAGCTGCATATTTAAGAATACTTGGGTCTTCAGATAATTGTTTAGCGTATGCTGCAAGATCTGCTTTAGACATCGGCGTACCCGCTTGAGCAGCTTCAGTAGCTTTAGCTGTTACTTGTTCAGTAATACGATCTTTTACTTTATCTGCAACTTTTAATTTCACATCATCTTCAATACCAGCTGATGCAGTTTTAGTGCGGTGAGACATGATGGTAATCATGATGGCAGCACCAATTGCACCAGATACTTGTTGCAGCGTATTGTTCATAGCAGTACCATGTGGATTTAACTGTTGTGGCAATTGGTTTAAACCATTTGTCATTACTGGCATCATAACCATTGACATACCGAACATACGAATTGTATAGGCAACCATTAAGTAAGTAAATGTTGTATGCACAGTTAATTGTGATAAATAATAGGTTGCAACTGTCATAATGACCAGTCCCGTAATCGCTAACGCTCTTGGACCGATTTTATCAAATAATTTACCAGTTATTGGTGACATTAAGCCCATCACAATCGCACCTGGTAACATAAGTAAACCTGAGTCAAGCGGTGTAAATCCGCGAATATTTTGTAGGTAGATTGGTGTTAAAATCATTCCTGAAAACATAGCCATAGATAATACCACTGAAATAGCAGAACCTAGAGCAAACATTGGTGATTTGTAAACAGCAAAGTTCAACATTGGTTCTTTCATAAAGATTTGTCTAAGGACAAATACAATTAATGAAATCGCACCAAGTGCAATTGTACCCCATACTTCAAATGCGCCCCAGCCTGCAGAACTAGCTGTACTGAAACCGTATAATAAACCACCGAAACCGATCGTAGACAATATAAGTGAAGAGACACTTAAGCTAACTTTACGTGTTTCCATAATGTTTTTGAATTTGAAGATGGCAACGATTAAAATAATAACCGCTAACGGTAAGATCATTTCGAATAATACATGCCAATCATATGTTTCTACGATCCAACCTGATAGCGTTGGTCCAATAGCTGGTGCGGTAATCATAACTAGGCCAAAAATCCCCATGACCATACCACGTTTTTGGATTGGGAATGATACAAGCATAATATTCATTAGTAATGGACCCATTACTGCTGCACCCGCTGCTTGAATCATACGAGCTGTTAACAATACGCTAAATGAATCTGCGAATACTGCAAGTGCTGTACCTGCTGTAAAAATTGCTAACGATGTTATAAATAGTGTTTTATTTTTGATTCTTGTGATTAAAAATGCACTGGCCGGTACAAGAACACCCGATACAAGCATATAACCCGTTGTTAACCATTGGACTGTAGAAGCTTCAACGTTAAAATCTGCCATGATTGATGGCAATGCCACATTTAATAATGTATTATTTAATAGTGCTACAAACGCTCCTATAAACAATAGTACAATCATTGCATATGGCGGTTTTTTTTGTAATTCTTCCATATTCATTAGTCGATCCCTCATCTGCGATAGTATATTTCGTTCAAAAAAAAAGATTACTTTTAATATAATATACTCATAGTCCAATTTTAGCAACAAAAAAAACCGAAAAGTCCAATTCCATTGCTATTAAAGCATTTTATATATAGAATAGAAGTACAATACAAACATAAAAGGTGAGAAAATGAACAATAGAAAACGACAGGTAATACTTGCTTGTGCAAAGTTATTTGCCGAAAAAGGCTTTATTAGTACATCGATCCAAGACATTCTTGATGAGTCACATATATCAAAAGGAACTTTCTACAATTACTTTTCCTCAAAACAGGATTGTTTAATCGCAATTTTAGATATTGGTAGTGAAGAAGCTGCCATTCGCAAGCAAGAATTTTTAATCGGAAAGGATTTGGACGATAAAAAAGTCTTAGCTTCTCAAATTTCGACGATTATGCAAGTTAATCGTGAAAGAAATTTGCTACCTATTTTCGAATCAATCCTTCATTCAGGCGACAAAGAATTAAAAAAAACCGTACAACAATACCATATCCGTGAAATGGAATGGTTATCGGGCAGAATGATTGATGTCTATGGCGAAAAAATCCGTCCTTATCGCTATGATGCAACAATTTTACTATTTGGTATGATTAATCAACATCTGCATATCGGCTCGCTCACACACGCTCCTGAATCAGAATGTCCCTCTCCTGTCGATGCCTCTCACTATGCGCTTCGTCAACTCGATTCTATCATTCCATCTTTGATAAAAAATAAAGATAGCTATCTTGGTCCAAGTTTGGAACGTTATATATACGCTAACAAAGATCATATTATACCAAGTCAGTCGGATATTATTGATCAATTAAAAGGTTTCCGAAAAAATCTCGAACCTACTACACCAGATGATTGTATTGAATTTACCGATTGTTTAATTGAAGAATTCAGTTCACCAAACCCACGCTACTATATTATTAGCACAGTCGCATTCAAATTTTACGATACATTCCGTAAATCCAATCATGCATCAGAAGCCATCGCAATTGCTAATGGCGTTTGGCAAATAACACGTGCTCGTAAAGATGAGGCGGAAGCTCTAAAATAAAAAAAGGTTCTATTATATAAATAGCGAGAGCTTTCCGCCGACAAGTAACGCACTATTTATTTTAATCATGATAAACATACCTAAAAATAGACAGAAAAAAGCACAGGTTCACCCAATCTTCTATACTTAAAATGCTGAATAATAAGTAAGAGGAGAAAGGTGAACTATGCTATATGAAGTCTAGCATGACTATTCCAGGATTAAAACGATGAAGAATTGGCAAACTGAGATTTTAAATAGCTTCGCTTTTTGTTATTCGAATGGCTTTTTAGAAGGTATTAATAACAAAACGAAAGTAATGAAACGACATGCATATGGTTATAAACGATTTGAGCGATTGAGAGCGAAGATCTTACTAACATTAAAGTATAAAGAAGTTGGTTTACATCTGGGGTGAATGAAATTGAAAATCCAATTTCATTCACCCCAACCTTTGACACAGAGCCAAAAAAATGGATTATAAGCCTTTTACCTCGGCTTATAATCCATTTTTATATTCTATTATAATTACTTGAAAAGAACATTCATGAAGTTTCACACGCCTATTTTAAAAAGAATGTTTTTTCTTCACTCATATTACTTATTGCAAAAACTAGATGTTCTATTGCTTATTTTGATTTGGCAAATATATTGGCTGTTTTCAAAGCCATCTTCACCGCTTTACGGTTTAATGTTCTTTCAAGATAGTTGATTTTAATCTTTTGAGCTTCCGTCGTTTTTTGAAGTTCTTTTACGATTCGGCGCTCCTTACGTAATTTTTCATCGCTTGTTTCCATCGATAAATTATAAAAACGATCATAACGCTGACGAATCTCAGTTGCTGATAAATCAACAAAACTTCTTAGCGGCTGCGCCATATCCAACGTTTTAAGTTGCTCATCTAATGGAATAACTGTTGGGTTCGTAGATTCCTTATAGATATGATCCAAGTTGTTTTTGTTTAAGAAATTTAAATAACGTTGAAAGTTATTCGCGTGCACTCTTTCACAACTATGGAAATCACTTTTTTCAACTAAATCAAAAATATTTGTTTGAGGCGTGATATCTTTTGCCCATATATTATTTAATGAGTGAAATTCCGTTAATTCACGCATGCGTCCATCTTTTGGAATAATAATACTCGGTGTACCAGCAATTGTCGCCGTAATATTACCATGTAAACGTGCACCAAAGCTTAAATCTGCTTTGCCGATAAAATCTATCCAAGATTGTGCATTGAGGAAATAACGTACACGATCATTCTGATAAACAGGATCTGTACTAAAGCTTGGGTAGTTTGGTTTTGGGTTCCCAAGATTTGGCCCACCTAAATAAGTGAGACGCAATTCTTTTAGCCATTGCGGAATGAAATAATGATTCTCAAATTCATTTTGACTTCTCGTAATAAAATCTAAGACATTGTCTGGAGATAGTTTTGATGAATTGACTGTTACAATGGAATCCTTCGTAATTTTAGTATCTCTAATTTTCAGATTTTCTCCGAAAGCATACATGGATGGACAGCCTATAGCCAAGTGATCAATGCCCTCTCTAAATCCTAGATTAGATAAGTATTTGGAAGTGATTTCTCCGCGCACACCAATCATTGACGATTTATTGAGTACAGCTTTCACAAATTTTTTGACTGTATCATCAAAATCATTTGTCTTAGTGAGGTCCGGCTCAAAATCAGCTCGTAAACCAACGCCTATGACGTAAACAGGTATCGTTAATTTATTGATTAGCGCTGTATATGTTTTTAAAACCTTTTCAAATTCTGGACGAAATGCATCCGCTAAAGGAATAATATATGCATCATAATTGTCATTTATATAACTTGCATCACTTTGATTTACTCGGTAATAATCAGGTATAAATTCAACATCTTCGGTAGTTAATGTTCTATATACACTATACGCATATATTAAATTTCCTACATTCCCTCCGATTGAGTTATTTGCTAAAATATATGCGGCGTCAAAGACATCAGTCGGTAACATCCCACTTCTAATTAAATAGCGCTTCATCAATAAATCCCCTTTCAGATCATGTACTTTATTATTGTAATGGAGTTTTTCACTATTGATTACCTCTATATTTTATCATACCCTCTATTGGGAATTTCAGTGCTATTTTCATGTATTTATAATATAGATGTAATGTTCTTAATCCAATTAATATAGAAACTTAACTAGATTGTATTATATTGTTTAATTATTGTGATTAAAGGGAAAAATTACAATTGAAAAAGCCAATTTAGCTTTTCATGCTAAATTGGCTTACTTTTATGCCCCAGAAGGGAATCGAACCCCCAGCCTAAGAACCGGAATCTTATGTTTTATCCATTAAACTACTGGGGCGTCGTGAAAGTCTTTCTATTTTATTATACAAATATAAAAACACTTTGACAACCATTGCTTTATTATTTGTCAGCATTTCAAATGATTAACACAATTCATTTGACCTTTCTTGACCAACCAATGTAAAATAGAGTTATCGCTGATACAGTCAGCAATTAGAATGAACGGAGGAGAATTAAATGAATTTAATTCCTACAGTAATAGAAACAACAAATCGTGGAGAGCGTGCTTATGATATATACTCTCGCCTACTAAAGGATCGTATCATCATGCTAGGAAGTGCAATTGATGATAATGTTGCTAATGCAATCGTATCACAATTACTATTCTTAGAAGCTGAAGATCCAGAAAAAGATATCTTCTTATACATCAACTCTCCTGGTGGTAGCGTAACTGCTGGTATGGCAATCTATGACACAATGCAGTTCATCAAACCTGATGTTCAAACTATGTGTATGGGTATGGCCGCTTCAATGGGTTCATTCCTATTAACAGCTGGAGCTAAAGGCAAACGTTTCGCATTACCTAATGCTGAAATTATGATTCACCAACCATTAGGTGGCGCACAAGGACAAGCGACTGAAATTGAAATTGCAGCCCGCCATATCCTAAAAACACGTGAGAAATTAAATAAAATCCTTGCTGAACGTACTGGTCAACCAGTTGAAGTGATTGAAAAAGATACAGACCGTGATAATTTCATGACTGCTGAACAGGCTGTTGAATACGGCTTAATCGATAAAATCATGATTCGCAACGAAAAATAAATAATAGAAGACAAGCTCAGTGACACGCCATGTTGCTGAGCTTGTTTTCTATTTATAAGCCTCTGTGTCACATACTCGGGTGAATGAAATTGGATTTTCAGTTTCGTTCACCTTTTTCAATATAACCCAGATGTAACCAATCTTTTTGTATTTTATTGCTACTCGTCTTTTGGCTCTAAATTGCTCAAACTGCTTATAACCCTATGCATATCGTTTTATTTCTTTGATTTTCGTGATCAAAAGATCTTTCACTTACTTATTATTCAGCCTTTTAAGTATATAAAAATGGGTGAACCTGTACTTTTCTATGTCTTCTTTTGTGTATTGTTATTTCTACTATTTTAAAACCTCAACCTATATAATAGCATCAAAAAAAAAGCACTGCAGACCAAGAAGATTTTTCTTGGCATGCAGTGCTTTGAATTTTTATATATTGTCTACTTTATTTATTGACGACATTTATTAATTCATTTAATTCAAAAAATGAATCACCTGATTTAGAACCGATATTCCCTGCTCTTAGTGCTTTGCGGAAAAGAATTTTACTAGCTACTTCTTGACCCTCAAATAAGCTAGTTGCGGTAAATACGTCGATGTTATCAGTTGGAACTGGTGCTACATTTGTATGACCAAGATTGCGTAAAATTGTTTTCACTTGGAAATCACGCGCAAGATTATAATCGATTAATTCTGAAATAGCTAAGTCTACTACCACTTCATTTTGATTTTCAGTTTGCACATGAGCAACAATTGTAATTTCCATTATATATTCCTCCTAAAGATTAAGTAGCTTTAGTTTAGCATGATGATTTATTAATTCAAGTAGTGAAAGACTTAAATATTCTTGTTTTTTGCAACAATTAGACGTGAAATAGAAAATTTTTCTATAAATTTAGCAGAAAATAGCACAGTATTTCATACAATTTAAGGGATTTTTTGGTATAAAAGTGTAAGTTAGTGAGCAATGAAGCTTTTTTCACTTTTATATCAAAAAACTCCTTCATCAAATAATAGTAGGCAATATGATGGCGTTCTTTCAACTTCCTTTCCAACTAAAATCAAATACATCATGCTACATACACATCTATTTCTTATATTTCTATTCAATAAAATTCATTATCAAAGTAGTATGTCTAGAAAATATTTAAAGGACATGTCGTATTTAGAACGATCGACAAGATCGGCATCTGATAAGTCATGAATTGCTTTTAGGAGTAAATATTTGAACATACGAATTGGTGGAA
>NZ_QFVR01000027.1 GCF_003143975.1 Kurthia sibirica
GCGTTATCTTTCGATAACGACATTCTACGAATAGAATGTCTTCGTTTGCTTACGCACTAATTAAAGTTTGTAAGACTTTATATTGATTAACTTCACTGCTTGTTTAGTTTTCAAGGTTCATGTTTTGCCGTCTTGTTTCAGCGACTTCAATATTATAACACCTCTTATTTTTCTTGTCAAGAAGTTTTTTTAAAATATTTTCCGTCTGCGTCAGTAGTTCTTGACGACTTACTCATATTAACATCTTTGTTATTCGTTTGTCAATAACTTTTGTAAAATAATTTTACTTAACGATGTTTGATTCGTTTGTTGTTGTCTTAACGACATGTATTAATATAATACATATTCTTATATTTGTAAAGGTATTATACTAATATTTTATTAATAATTTATAACTATTTCAGAAACTTCTTTTATCCATGTGTTTCTTCCTATTATATGTTCTTTTTAAACTAATTAAAATAAATGAAGGACTCATTTAGATTTTTCCAAATGAGTCCTTCTAATTTATAAACGTTTTAATCTTTTGATTGCTTGAATTAATTTTTTACCATCAACAACATATAATAATATACCGAGAATCACAATTGCTCCGCCAATATATTGCGTACTGATCAAGGCTTCCTTGAAAACTAAATACGCTAAAATAGATGCCCCGATTGGTTCAAATAAAATGGCGATTGAAATCGCGTTTACAGATACATATTTCACTGCCCAATTAAAGAGATTATGTCCAAGTAAATTAGGAATTAACGCCAATAACATAAACCACATCCACGTTTTGGGTTCGTACGGTCCAAACGATTCGCCTTTTATAATCATATACAGACCTAAAGTTATTGTACTCACCGTGTAGACAACCATTGTATACGTTGTTAACCCTACCCTGCTACGTACATCTTGCCCAAAAAGCATATATCCTGTTACCAACGCACAAGCTGCTAACGCCAGAAGATCTCCGTAAAATGCCGTTCCTCCAACTTGAAGATCTCCCCAGCTTATTAATACACTCCCACTAATCGCAATAATACCTGCAATGATTGTTTTACCTACTATTTTTTCTTTAAAGAAAAAATAGGTACCTGCGATTGCAAATAATGGCTGGAGGGTAACTAGTACTGTGGAACTTGCAACAGATGTAAACCGCAATGATTCAAACCAAAGAATGAAATGAAAGGCTAAAAAAATTCCTGCGATTGTTGAGAAAAGCCAATCTCGTGATGTTAAGCTCTTTAATTCATGCAAATACTTTGCAAAAAAGAGCGGTGCCATGATTAATACGGATAACAACATGCGGTAAAAAGCGATCGCACCTGATTCGGCATCTGCTAGCTTAACAAAAATAGCAGATGCTGAAACAGATAGTACTCCGATAAATATGACAATATAAGGATGCATAAATGGTTTTTCGATTACAATCACCTTCTTCACTAAAATAGTACTTTTACAAATTGTTAAATACTGTAAAATAAACATATGACACATCTGTACCATTCTATCATTTCTAGTGTCTTAAAAGTTACTTAAAATTTAAAGTTTGGTGGTGATTGAATGGAATTTCTAACATCTACTCCTTTTTTATATGAATCGATTATCAAAATGGTGATTGCAGCCGTTTTAAGTCTTGTCATCGGTGTAGAGCGTGAGTTGAAAAGAAAACCTGTTGGTTTAAAAACATCCTTAGTTATCGCAACTTTTAGTTGTTTACTAACAATTATATCTGTACAGTCTGTCTATGAAGCCACACCCGTTCCTGGTATTAATGTGACGGTAGACCCTCTTCGGTTAGCTGCACAAATTGTTAGTGGTATTGGTTTTCTCGGGGCGGGTGTCATTTTGAAAAGAACGGATGATAGTATTAGTGGCTTAACAACGGCAGCCATGATTTGGGGCGCTGCTGGTATCGGCATTGCTGTAGGTGCTGGTTTTTATATCCCTGCTATTGTAGCCGTTTTAATCATTTTATTTGGCGTGGAAGTTATTGCCCCTGTTTTTACGCGAATTGGTCCAGAACGATTGCGTATGCAGGATGTTCAAGTTATTATCCGCTTAGAGGAATCTGATGATATAGAACGTATTATTGAATATTTAAAAAGTCAGGATTTTGTTATGGAAAGTATAACAATTAAAGATATTGTTGATCCTCAAAAAGATATAATCCATGAAATTGATATTCGATTTTCTTCCTTACCAGAAAATGATACCTTATCCTTATACAGTGAATTAAAAAAACTTCATTTCGTTAAAGATATTGAAGTTTCAATACTATAGAAAGGTGTGAATACAATGAAAGATATACTACACTTATTAAAAGAGGGGAATAAACCTTCTTTACTAGCCGCTTTTGTCAATTTATTACTCGGAATTATAAAAGGGATTGCCTTTATATTCACAGGAAATGTCGCCATGTTTGCCGAAATGATGCACTCGTTAGGTGACGCTGCAAATCAGTTCTTTGTTTTCATCGGCTCCGCACTGTCAAAAAAAGCACCTACAAAAAAGTTTCCGACTGGGTTTGGGCGCGTCGTTAACCTTGTCTGTTTAGGTGCCGTTTTAATCGTTGGTATATTAGCATATGAAACGATTATTGAAGGGTGGAACCATATTCAACATCCTACGGAATCAACTGGTTTATGGATTACACTTTCCGTTTTAGCTCTTGGTATTATCTTAGAAGGAGCTGTTTTACTAAAAGCTGCAAAAGAAATTGTGACAGAGGCAGGTCAACGGACCACCATTCTCACTGCTTTACCAAAAGCCTTTAAGTATCTCTCTCATGCAAAACCTGCAACAAAGTTGGTCTTTATGGAGGATAGTGTTGCAACATCTGGTGGTGTGATCGCTATTATATCGGTTATTATTTCTCATTATGCTGGATTTTCTGCTGCTGAAGGTATTGCTTCCATCCTCATTGGCGTGATGATGTTTTATGTAGTTGGCACAGTCTTTTTAGAAAATGCACGTGGCGCAATAGGTGAAACGGACGAACAGATGTTAAATCATATTGCTCACCTTGTTTCTGATGATGAGCATATTCGTGATATCCAAAAGCTTGAGGTGATTAAAGAAGGTGAATTTCTTCATGTCGAGCTGATGGCGGAAGTTGATGCGACACTATCATTTGCTGCAGTTGATGATATTCGTGATCATTTGATGAGCATTCTACTCTCACAAAAAAATGTATCTCGTGTTACGATAGCCTTTGATGAAGATGATGGTGTGACCAACTGGAATCATATTGCAGATCGTCCTGAATCTTTAAAAACAAACGATTAAAACATAGAGGAGGTTTTTATGGTATGAGAACTTTATTGATTAGTGACATCCATGGGGAACTTGAAATGTTTGAGGAGTTACTGGAAAGGGTCAATTACCAACCCGATGAGGATGAACTTGTACTTCTCGGTGACTATATTGATCGCGGCCCCTCCCCAAGTGGTGTTTTAGATAAAATTATTGACTTAAAAAAAGCGGGTGCACAAGTATTAATGGGGAATCATGAACAAATTATGCTCGATGTGTTTGAAAAAGAAAATAAATATGATTGGGATTTTTGGTTGCACACTGCTGGAGGTGTTGAGACGATGGCTAGCTACGGGTTCTCTGCTCAACAGCTTGAACAAGCAGGCGATTTAAATCACTTCTCTTTGCAGCCTTTTTTTACAGATAAAATTATAGAACATCTTGAATTTATTCGCCATTTAGATACGATTATTGAGAAAGAACACTATATTTTTGTGCATGCTGGGGTTGATCCTACATTACCACTTGCAAAAAATACGACAAAGGATTTCTTATGGATTCGTGACGAATTCCATCGCGACTACGCTGGAGATAAAACAGTTGTTTTTGGTCATACTCCTACCCCAAGACTTCATCGAGAACGCGGAAAAAGCGATATATATTTTGGGGAAAATCGTATTATCGGGATTGATGGGGGCGCTGTTTTCGGCGGGCAACTTAATTGCCTAGAACTTCCCTCACAAAAAGTAGTTAGCGTTCAAAACAAACAAATTTCATACAGGCAAAAATAAATTGTGATGTCCATCGACATACAATTGGTCTACACGTCACTTGCTCACATGTAGTTCAGACAGGCATAAGTTTATTTCACAAAAAAATAACGTTAGTGAAGTATTAGCACCCATTACAGATCAATGGGTGCTTTTTTCTTCACCAACGCTACTTATTGTGTACCTTTAATTTTATACCCAGCCTCTAAAGCGTGATGCTTCTGCTGTTTTACGTACGCCGACCATATATGCTGCTAAACGCATATCAATATTGCGTGATGTTGCAACATTATATACATTATTGAAGGCATCGATCATTTTTTTCAATAAACGCTCTGCTACTTCTTCTTCTGTCCAATAATAGCCTTGATTGTTTTGTACCCACTCAAAGTAAGATACTGTCACGCCACCCGCACTTGCTAATACATCTGGAACTAATAAAATGCCACGTTCAGTTAAAATCTTAGTCGCCTCCGAAGTAGTTGGCCCATTGGCTGCTTCTACTACGATACTCGCTTGTATTTTATGTGCATTTTCAGCAGTAATTTGATTTTCAATTGCTGCAGGAACTAAAATATCGCATTCTAATTCTAAAAGCTCTTTATTTGAAATCGTATTTTCAAACAAAGTCGTTACTGTTCCAAAACTATCGCGACGATCAAGTAAATAGTCAATATCTAAACCTTCTGGATCATAAAGCGCACCGTAAGCATCTGAAATCGCTACAACTTTTGCACCTAAATCGCTCATAAATTTAGCTAAAAAACTACCAGCATTACCAAAACCTTGAATCACTACGCGAGCATCTTTAATTTTCAGATCACGACGTTTTGCCGCTTCTTCAATTACGATTGTAACCCCTTGTGCTGTCGCTTTATCACGACCTAATGAACCACCCAATACGATTGGTTTCCCTGTAATAAAGCCTGGTGAGTTAAACTCATCCATTCTGCTATATTCATCCATCATCCAAGCCATAATTTGAGCATTCGTAAACACATCTGGTGCCGGTATGTCTTTAGTTGGTCCTACAATTTGACTCGTTGCACGTACATAGCCACGACTAAGTTTTTCTAGTTCGTTCATCGACATTGTACGTGGATCACAAATTACGCCACCTTTACCGCCACCATAGGGTAGATCTACAATCCCTGCTTTTAGCGTCATCCACATAGATAAAGCTTTTACTTCTTCCTCCGAAACATTCGGGTGAAAACGAACGCCACCTTTTGTTGGTCCTACAGCATCATTATGCTGTGCACGGTATCCTGTAAATACTTTAACTTGACCGTTGTCCATCTTGATTGGAATGCGCACCTCTAACATACGAAGTGGTTCTTTTAGCAATTCGTACATCCCTTCATCGTAACCAAGTTTTTTTAATGCTTTGTGAATAACTGCTTGAGTAGATGTGAACAGGTTTAGATTTTCTGCCATGAGATTTTTTCGCCTCTTTACTGTATTAGTTTGCAATATTTCTATAGAGTTATTCCGACTCTATAAGCTATTGAATCGCCCATATTGTAACATATTTTCTAGTAGTTTTACTCGTATTTTCTCGTTATTTCGAAAAGACTTTATTAATTCTCTCTAAAGCCCAGTCCAATTCTTCTTTAGAGATGATTAGTGGTGGGGCAAAACGAATAACTGTATCATGTGTTTCTTTACATAATAACCCTAATGTCATCAACTCTTCACAGTATGGACGAGCTGCTGTATCTAATTCTACACCGATGAATAATCCACGACCACGTACATCTACAATATGATCATTGTCAATTTTGCGTAGTTCATCGATAAAGTATTGACCTAACTCTAATGAACGCTCTGCCAGCTTTTCATCTTGTAATACTTCGATTGAAGCAATCGATACTGCACATGCTAATGGATTACCCCCAAATGTCGAACCATGTGAACCCGGATTGAATACACTTAACACTTCTTTATCTGCAACGACACAAGAGATT
This sequence comes from Kurthia sibirica, assembly GCF_003143975.1. Classification (GTDB taxonomy): domain Bacteria; phylum Bacillota; class Bacilli; order Bacillales_A; family Planococcaceae; genus Kurthia; species Kurthia sibirica. The sequence continues at coordinate 5,981 of NZ_QFVR01000027.1, forward strand.
GGGAATACGCCACCACCAAGTGCTTTACCTAAAATATACATATCCGGATTAACATCTTCCCACTCACATGCAAACATTTTACCTGTACGAGCTAACCCAACTTGGATCTCATCTGCAATAAATAATACATTATTTTCACGGCATAATTCACGTGCTGCTTTTAAATAGCCTGCTGGTGGTAACAAAATTCCCGCTTCGCCTTGAATTGGCTCTATTAAAAATGCCGCTGTATTTGGTGTAATCGCTGCTTTTAACTGTTCTAAATCACCATAATCAACCAATTTGATTCCTGGTAATAATGGTCCGAAACCACGACGATATTCAGGATCCGATGTTAGAGATACTGCCAACATTGTACGTCCGTGGAAATTCCCATTACACGCAATTACTTCTGCTTGACCATCTGCAACACCTTTTACATCATACGCCCAACGACGTGCTGCTTTAAAAGCGGTTTCAACGGCTTCAGCCCCTGTATTCATTGGTAATACCATTTCCTTACCAGTTAATTTACTAACTAATTCATACCATGGTCCAAGTTGATCTGAGTGGAATGCACGTGAAGTTAATGTTACTCGATCCGCTTGGTCTTTAAGCGCTTGAATAATTTTTGGATGGCGATGTCCTTGATTTACTGCTGAATAGGCCGATAACATATCCATATATTTTGTACCTTCTGGATCTTTTACCCAAACACCTTCTGCTTCTGAGATTACGATTGGTAACGGTAAATAGTTTAACGCACCGATTGAATTTGTCTGTTCGATGATTTGCTGTGTTTTTGTCATATTATTTTCCTCCTATTAGGTAGTTTTCTCGATTTATGTACATGAAGTACATAGCATTTATTAAAATGTTTCAGAAACAAGTTTTGGTTGCATATGCAATGTTAAGAAATCTGGTCCGCCCGCTTTCGAACAAGTACCTGACATATTGTAACCACCGAATGGTTGGTAACCTACAATTGCCCCTGTACAGCCACGATTAAAGTAGAGATTTCCAACAAAGAAATCTTCGCGTGCTTGTTCTAAATGATCACGATTTGTTGAGATAACAGCGCCTGTTAAACCATATTCTGTATTATTGGCAATGGCTAATGCCTCATCAAAATTCTTCGCCTTTGCAATGGCAACGATTGGTCCAAAAATTTCTTCTTGCATGACGCGTGATTTTGGTGCCACATCGGCAACGACTGTTGGGTTTACGAAGTACCCTTTCGAGTCATCTGCCGTACCACCTGCTACGATACGACCTTCTTCTTTAGCAATCGTAAAGTAAGACGTTACTTTTTTAAATGCTGCTTCATCAATGACCGTCGCCATAAAATTATTAGGATCTGTCGGGTCACCAATTGTTAAGTCATTCGTTAATTCAACTACTCGCGCTAATACTTCATCATACACATCTTCCACGATAACTGCTCTTGAACAAGCTGAACATTTTTGACCTGAAAAACCAAATGCTGATTTGACAATAGATTGTGCAGCCAATTCTAAATCTGCTTCTGAATCGACAACAATTGTATCTTTACCGCCCATTTCAGCGATGACACGTTTAATCCAAATTTGGCCTTCATTTAATACTGAAGCACGTTCATTAATGCGTAGTCCAACATCACGAGAACCTGTAAACGATACAAAACGCGTGCGATGATGATCAACTAAATAATCGCCAATCTCTGACCCAGAACCCGGGATATAGTTGACAACACCTGCTGGCAGACCTGCTTCCTCCAAAATTTCCATGAATTTATATGCGATGACTGGTGTTGTTGATGCTGGTTTAAGTAAAACTGTGTTTCCTGTTACAACTGCTGCTACTGTCGTACCTGCCATGATAGCAAATGGGAAATTCCATGGAGAGATTACTACACCAACACCTAATGGACGATAATCGAATTTATTGAATTCACCTGGGCGAGATTCCACTGGTTTGCCATCTTTTAATGCGAGCATTTGACGCGCATAATATTCGAAGAAATCGATTGCTTCTGCTGTATCTGCATCCGCTTCCACCCATGGCTTGCCTGCTTCGATTGTCATCATCGCTGACATTTCAAATTTACGACGTTTTGTAATCGCTGCCACTTTAAACAAAATATCTGCTCTCGTTTGTGCATCTACTTTACTCCAAGTTTTAAATGTTGCATCAGCAACTTGCATTGCTTTTTCTGCCAAATCTTTTGAGGCCTTTGATACTTTACCAACTACCTGTGTTTTATTTGCTGGATTATATGACATGATTTTGTCGTCTGTATAAATCTTCTCGCCACCTATTACTAACGGATACTCCTTACCCAGCTCCTCTTTTACCTTTGTGAGCGCCTCTTTATATGCCTTACTATTACTGTCATTTGAAAAATCTAATAATGCCTCTGTTTGATACGGAATCATTTTTATAGCCTCCCTTTTATTTAGCGCAAAAAAAATTTGCGTTTATACCCTCTTTGCACTTATAATAATGCAAGAGAATGTTGCACTTTTCAAGTAAAAGATTGGATTTTTTATAAATTATTTTTTGGAGTGAATAAAATGACAAAGAACAATGTTGATTTAACAGTGTTTTACAACTTTATTACCGATAACAACGCAATCGGCATTCATGCTATAAATACGCTCGGTCAGACGATTATTTACAATGATAAGATGAAAAAAATTGAAGGCTTAAATTTAGACGATATGTCTGATCGCTCTATTTTAGATGTTTTTAGATTTAGCAATGCAGAAGAGTCCACCCTTTTGCGCGTTTTACAAAGCGGAAATGAAGTTTTGAATATTAAACAAACCTATTGGAATCAAAATGGACAAGAAATTACAACGATTAATGATACATACCCAGTTATTGAGGATGGTCATTTAGTTGGTGCAATCGAATTTTCACGTGATATTACCACATTAGAAAAACTGGTCCACCAACCATTACAACGTTATGGTGAATCGATTACCTTTGATAGCATTACCGCAGTATCGACTGCAATGCGTCGCGTTCTTCAAATCGCAAACAAAGCAGCTATCGCTAGACTACCTGTACTATTAATCGGTGAATCAGGTACAGGAAAAGACTTGGTAGCTGAAGGCATTCATCATGCAACCGAACCAGAACTGAATGACTTTATTACTGTTTATTGTAATCGAGCTGACCCACAGATTATTACAAAATTGAACGAACAGTTGCAACATCTAGAAAAAAGCACGATTTTCTGTGAACGTATTGAATATTTAACGATGTTACAGCAGCAGGAATTAGTTGATTTGTTGGCAGATTATAGCGGAGAACACTTATTTATCGCGAGCGTAGGAAATGATCCAATTGACTTAATAGCAGAACAGCAACTCTTGAAGGAACTCTATTATTTCTTTGCTGCTATGTCCATCACCATACCACCACTACGCGAACGATTAGACGATATATCCCCCTTTATCCAAAGTCATCTCGCACGCTATCGCCGCGTTTTTGGTAACCAGCTTAAAGGTGTCACAAATGAAGTCGAACAATTATTCAATCATTATGATTGGCCTGGTAATTTAAAAGAACTTGAAGTATTGCTCGATGAGATGGGTACGATGATTTCTACTGAAGAATATATTACGTATGATTTACTCCCACATCATTTTAAATTAAAAGTGCAGGAGTATCGTGAAAATACAACTTTTCATGCGGAGGATTTTGTCATTCAAGCGGAGCAGGAATTGATGCCTCTCGATCATTATTTACGCGAGGCCGAGGCATATTATTTAAATAAAGTGTTAGACAAATACGGCCATAATATTACGCGTGCTGCAGAGGCACTTGGTATGAGTCGTCAAAATTTACAATACCGTATTCGCAAAATGAAAAGCACATAAAAAATGACACAGCCATCATTGCAATTGGCTGTGTCATTTTTACATTTATAAAGTTTTGGAGAGACGTTTGGTCGATTAGTGCAAATGTCTAACTATTTATGATTGTTGAACCCTGATTCATTAATCCAATCATCGAGCTTCGCTTCTAATGAAGCAAACCCGACATCGTCTTTTTCATCGACGCGTGCTTGCAATGATTTTCTTGGCGGCACTTCCCTTTTCCGCTGTGGTTTATCATGCAATGCCCGAATGGATAAACTGATTTTTTTATTTGGGTGTTCAACTTCTAAAATTCTTGCCGAGACGACATCACCCACTGCAATGAAATCACTTATATTTTTGACAAACCCATAAGTGATTTCAGATATGTGGACGAGCCCCTGCGTCTCCTCGTCTAACGACACAAACGCACCATATGGTTGGATGCCTGTAACCGTACCAGTCACCACGTCTCCCACTTTGTATTTGTTTGACATCGCCATCCCACTTTCTAGCTGATTATCTAATTATATTTTCAATAAGAATTATATCATAGAAGAATTAGCCGGCAAAGTGACACCCTTTTATTGACAGTATACTTATGACTTTAATTTCACATGTTTTCTTACTATTGCCATGTATTTATTACGTTGATTGTTGTAAAATGAAATAATATTGTTTTCAAGGAGGATATAAAAATTGTCTAATAGGGATCAGTTCGGCTCAAAAATCGGTTTTATTCTTGCCGCTGCAGGAAGTGCAATCGGTTTGGGGGCTATTTGGAAATTCCCATATATGGCAGGTACTAACGGTGGTAGTGTATTTATTCTATTATTTATATTATGTACTTTAGTAATTGGTTTGCCTATATTGGTAGCAGAATTTATGATTGGACGACGTGGTCAAGTCGACGCAGTATCGTCATTTAAAAAACAAGCGCCCGGAACACCGTGGTTTTTAACAGGTTGGATGGGATTCATCTTCTCAGCAATTATTCTGTCATTTTATAGTGTAGTTGGCGGCTGGATACTTGGGTATTTGATCCGTGCATTACAATTTAAACTTACGAGTGATCATAATGAGTTTTTCGGAAAACTATTTGCAGACCTTACGATTAATACAACCGAAGTGATCGTTTTGCAAGGCGCATTTTTACTAATTATTGTCTTAATCATCTCGAGCGGCATTCAAAATGGTGTTGAAAAATCATCTAAATGGATGATGCCGATACTCTTTATCTTCTTTATCATTTTGGCCATCCGTTCATTGACTTTAGATGGCGCAATGGCTGGCGTCAAGTTTATGTTTGTTCCCGACTGGTCCTATCTGACCTTCGACACCTTACTCAAAGCGCTTGGACAAGCCTTCTTCTCTCTAAGTGTTGGTGTAGCAGCTATGTTAACCTATGCTTCCTATTTGAAGAAGAATGAAAATATCGGTAGCTCTGCAGTTAATGTGGCTGGTTTAAATATTATTATTTCTATCCTAGCAGGTCTTGTAATATTCCCAGCGGTTTTCGCATTAGGGTATTCACCAGACCAGGGACCAGGATTAGTATTTATCATTATTCCGGCCGTTTTTAACCAAATTCCTTTCGGCTCATTTTTCTTGATTATCTTCTTTATCTTATTATTATTTGCCACGATTACTTCTGCAATTGCTATGCTTGAAATTGTTGTAGCAACAGCAATGGGAGACAAGTTTGAAAAACGAAAAAAATATGCTTGGTTATGTGGTATTGGTATTTTCATTATCGGTATCCCAAGTGCATTGTCCTTTGGTAAATTAGCAAATATTAAAATAGCAGACCGCTCCATTTTTGACTTTGCTGACTTTTTGACGAATAGCATTGGTATGCCAATTGGCGCTTTGCTCGTGTCATTATTCGCAGGCTATCAACTAAAACGCATCGAACAATTGGACGAACTACCGGTTAAACCTTGGATTTTCACAATTTGGCGTATCTCCGTACGTTATATCGCTCCAATAGCAATTATTATTGTATTAATCCAAGGTATCAAAGGATAAACATACTAATATTTGTCACTTTTTCCGTTCTTTATAACATGTTATACTAATGATAGAATCTGTTATAAAGGGGTGCTTTCATATGATGACAAATAGACTTGGCGATCAACTCAAAGAGATTCGCGAAGAAAAAAAGATTACACTTGAAGAACTATCGCTTAAAACACGTGTCGGCTCTGAAAAACTAGCTCGCTACGAATCTGGTGAAGAAGTGCCATCCGAAGCAACCCTATTAAAGTTGTCAAACGCATTAGAAATTCCTATTTCAAACTTGATGGACGGTCTGAAATAAAACAAGCACTCCCTCTTTTGAGGCCTACAAAAAATGAGAAATCGCGATTAAATGCGATTTCTCATTTTTTTTACTCACTTAATTGACTTGTTTTTTTCGGTTCTGTTCTTTCATAACTACCTAACAGTTGGACTTTTTAGCTTGTTAGACTGATTACATACAACTAGAGGCTAAACTTCATCCACAAAAACAGGCATAGTCCAGTATAGAGAGTATGGCTAGAATTTTTCATTATTTCGTGCTGCTTAACTAGGATTGGAACTATATATTTAGCTTTGTATATGCTACAATCCCCTTATTACTTCGTTTGACGAAGCAATAGTGTTCTATGTACATAGTAGTTGCTATAAAATACTTTTTGCTTCAAACTTTATAGCAAGTAACTTGTATGAAATTTCCACACATTTTTCAAAAGGAATCCAAATAGAAATGGACTGCTCATAAATCCCTTGAATTGTTTTACCTAAGTCTGTCGGGCTATCAATATGCTGAAGCTCCTCAACAACCGCTACAGCTTCTGATTTTAGTGGTATACCTTTCAACTCGGTTGGCTGCCAATTTTCTAGCATGTGAATCGCTTTGCGCTTCATTACGATCATATCCATATGGTCACCTATCTACTTTCATGTCATAAAAGATATGATAACATAGTTGTAAAAAAAGAAAAGAGGGATTTACTTGAGTCATTTTAATCAAACGTTTAATAGAAAAAATACTGCATCACTGAAATGGGATTTAATGGAGAAGGTCTACACTATTCCAGATGCTTCTTCTATTATTCCAATGTGGGTAGCAGATATGGATTTTGCCGCACCATCTTTCATTACTGAGTCATTAAAAGCACGTCTTGATTTCCCGTTATTCGGCTATACATTTGAAAATGAGGCATGTGCAACTGCTGTAACATCATGGGTAAAACGTCGTCATAACTGGCATATACATAATGATGATATTATGTATCATCAGGGTGTTGTACCAGCGATTGCGACAATTATTGAAGCGTTCACTACAGAAGATGATGCTGTAATCGTCAACTCGCCTGTCTACCCACCATTTTTTAATATTCCACGCCAATTGGGTCGTACAGTAGTATCATCACCTTTCATCGAAAAAAAAGGTCGACTTTATTTTGATTTCGATCATTTCGAACGACTTTTACAAGATGACAAAGTGAAAATTTTTGTGTTTTGTCACCCACATAATCCAGCTGGACGTGTATGGTCTCAAGATGAATTAGTAAAAATTGATGCCCTATGTGCTGCAAATAATGTCTTAATTATTTCGGATGAAATCCATTGCGATTTAATGTTAAATGGTGAACAACATATCCCACTAGCAAAAGTTTCTGCTACACCAGATAATATCATTACATGTATGGCTCCTACTAAAACGTTTAATATTGCTGGTATTCAGGCTTCTATGATGATCACAAGTGACGCTAAAAAACGTTTAAAAATACAAAACACATTAGCTAAACATGGTCAGATGGGTTTGAATACTTTTGCTATTACAGCCGTGCAAGCAGCCTTCTCTGATGCAGGCATAGAGTGGCTAAATGATTTAATTCCTTATTTAAATGCTAATTTAGATTATGCCATTGACACAATTGAAAAAGCATTGCCAAACATCACGATTACAAAACCGGATGCTACTTACTTAATGTGGATTGATATACGTAAAACAGGTATTGCTGAAAAAGAAATAATGCAAAAACTATTAGATGCAGGTGTCGCCCTTGACCCTGGCACAAAATACGGCGCTGATTTCGATGGTTTCCTTCGAATGAATATCGCTTGTACACGCCAGACATTAGAACAGGGTGTTGAACGTTTTATCAAAGCGTTCAACTAAAGAACATACTGCGCAAGATGAGCCTTTGAGCAATCAAAAAAACTCCGGAAGCGTATCAATACGTTCCGGAGTTTTTTTTATAGAATGGAGCTATTGCCCTTGTATATCTTGCTTGTTGTTTTCTAAAATCTTTTTTTCCAGCTCTTTTGCTTTTATTGATTGTCTTGCCGCAGATCTTCGAATAGCGAAAAAAACGATAACACATAGCGCGAGAATAATTGTCAGCTCAATAACGGCTGGAATATATTCACGTTTATCTTCCGGGAAGTAGAGAAATAGATTCAGCACCCAAGTATTCAATGACATGAGCCTCCTCTATATTATTTTGTGTTTAATACACTGATTCCTACAATTGAAATTGGTTCTACTGGCTTGTCGCGACCATCTTTTTTAACTTGTGCCATTTGATCGATTACTTTAAGGCCCTTTACAACTTGACCAAATACTGTGTGCTTGCCATCTAACCATGGTGTACCACCATTTTTTGCATAGGCTTCAATCACTTCTTCTGGGTAGTCATAATCTTTCATTTGTTTAAGCATTGATGGGTCTACATTTGATGCTTGAACGATGAAGAATTGTGAACCATTTGTTCCTGGACCTGCATTGGCCATTGAAAGTGCACCGCGCATATTGATAAGCTCAGGGTTGAATTCATCTTCAAAGTTTGAACCGTAGATGCTTTCGCCGCCCATACCTGTACCAGTTGGATCTCCACCTTGAATCATGAAATCTTTAATAATACGGTGGAAAATAATATCATCATAGTAACCATTTTTTGCATGTGTTAAAAAGTTTTCTACTGTTTTTGGTGCTAGTTCTGGGAATAATTTAATTTCGATTGGTCCCATTGTAGTATCCATTTCAACTAGAATTTCATTTTCTTGTACTTCTGAATTTAATTGTGGAAACATTATAGTCTCTCCTTTGATTTTAAAAGTTTATGACAATTCGCAAAAGGGAAAAATAATTGGTAAACAACTAGATTCACGATTGGATATATCCTGTCATAGTCTATCATAAAAAACACTTTTTTTCAGTTTAAAGCATCTATTACACCGAATAAAATATTGATTATATAGAAAGTAAGTGACTTTATGGACAGACAAAAACAAAACTTCATCATAATTTGGATTTCAAATCTACTCGTCGCTGGTACGATGACGATGATTATGCCCTTCCTTTCATTATACATTGAAACGATGGGTGATTTCTCCGAAAGTTATGTCCAAAAATGGGCAGGTTTAATTTTTGGAGCAACCTTTATATCTGCTTTTCTGATGTCGCCTATTTGGGGCCGCATTGCAGATAAGTATGGTTATAAACCAATTTTAATCATAAATGCAATTGGTTTAGCCATCAGTATCCTGTTGATGGCCTATGTAACAAATGTTTGGCAGTTTTTCTTCTTGCGTCTTGCTATGGGTGTCGTGACCGGTTTCATACCCACCTCGCTCGCTTTTATCAGTGCACAAACGGATAAAAAAAATGCTGGTAAAACACTGGGCACCCTTCAAATGGGTAGTGTATCTGGTACTTTATTTGGTCCGATTGTTGGAGGTCTACTTGCTGACTCTTTTGGTTTCCACTATACGTTTTTCATCACCGCTACTTCGGTTTTTCTAGCTGCTATTATTATTTTTTTTGGTGTCAAAGAATTGAAAAGACAAAAGAAGAAACACGAAGTTATTTATACGCGTCGTCAAGTACTCGGTGGTATTTTTAAACATCGACTACTCTTTAATGTCATGCTTGTTACCTCATTAATCCAAATTGGCAACTTTTCCATTCAACCCTTATTGTCACTCTATGTGTCCGATCTCGTGCAAACAACCACACAAGTTACTTTTTTAGCGGGATTAACATTTAGTGCTGCTGGTCTGGGTAATATCTTTTTCGCTCGTTTTTGGGGGCGAATGGGTGATCACATTGGCTATGAAAAGGTGTTAGTCATCCTATTAGCTTTGTCCGTTGTTTTCATGATTCCACAGGCTTGGGTATCTGCTTTATGGCAGCTCATTATTTTACGCTTCTTATTCGGTACTGTCATCGGGGGGTTGATTCCTACAACAACTGCACTCATTAGACGCGAAGCACCTGTTGGCATTCAAGGAGAAGTGATGGGTTATAGTACAAGTTTCCGTTTCTTCGGCAATATTATCGGTCCATTATTTGGTGGTTTCATCAGTGGTATCTTTTCGATTTCAGCCGTCTTCTATAGCACAGCATTCTTATTTTTAATCGCTTTTCTTATATTAAATGTCGTCAGAAAGAAACCTTTACAACATTTAGACGATATAATAAAAGAACGCAGTTAAAGCGCACTTTATGCTATGCTACAACTGTAAGTATTCACCAATATAGGAGGATGTATTTTGAGAAAGGTGTTCGGAATTTTATTGATTATTGGCATGCTGCCTCTGATCGTCTTTCTTTTCACAAAGATTGGCGTTGAATTGAAGTCGGCATCAGCCTTTAGCAAACAGTTTTCCTCCTCCGTTCAAATGACTGAGAAGCAAGCGGTTGTTCCTACCCTTCTAAGGGATGACAATAACAACACTTTTTCTGAGGAATATACAGAATGGCGTGAACCACTAAAACTTGCTGATATTCCAACTTTTGCACAGCAATTATTTGTTCAAAGTGAAGATGCTGGTTTCTATGAGCATATGGGCTTTGACCTCACTGCAATCGCCCGTGCCTTTATGGCCAATAATGATAGTGGTGTTTCTTCACAGGGTGGGAGTACCATTACGCAACAACTTGTACGTATGCGTTACTTATCACAAGAAAAAACATATGAACGTAAAATGCTTGAAATTTTTTACGCGTATGAAATCGAGCAAAGAATTACGAAGGACGAAATTTTAAATTCTTATTTAAATGAAATGTACTTTGCCAATGGCGTATACGGCATCGGGGGTGCAGCTACGTATTATTTCGATAAACCACTAAAAGATTTATCGAAGGCAGAAATTACGTTTATTAGCGCTATTCCAAATAACCCAAGTCTTTACAACCCATTACGTTTTTTTGACAATACAAAAAAACGACAACTTCGTTTATTGAATAAGCTTGTCGAAAAAAATGTAATTTCTGAAGAAAAAGCTACACAGTATAAAAAAGAACCCATTACCTTAAAAATCAAGAAGAAAAAACAGTTATACCCTGCCTATAGTACTTACGTCATGTCTGAATTGCGTAGTCTAATATCAGAAGTTGACGGTTTTCATAAATTATTTGAAGAAGCTAAAACATCACCTGAAGTGGCTAGCCTCGACAAAAAATTAACAGAAAAAGTGAATGCCGTAATCAATCAAGGTGTTATTATTCAAACGGCATTGGACGTCAATAAGCAAAATCATGATACGCAAGCGACAAGCGCCCTATTAGCTAATAGAGGAAAGCTTCAAGCCTCAGCCACTGTCATTGACAATAATACGCGTGAGGTTGTCTCTATTTACGGTGGTAAAAATTATCGAAAATTCGACTTCAATCGTGCCTATCAGGCTAAACGACAACCAGGTTCTGCCATTAAACCATTGTTAGATTATGCTCCTTATTTAGAAAAATTCAAGGTGACCGCTGATTCTGTTATTAACGGTGCTCCATTTTGCAAAGGAGACTACTGCCCAAAAAACTATGGCAATATTACTGTCGATAATATAACGATGCGCACAGCTTTCAAAAATTCCTATAATACTGCCGCTATTCGTTTATTTGATCGCGTTGGGATGGACAAAGCATTTTCATATTTACAACCTTTTGCGTTTGATCGTGCTATGAAAAATGATTTGAGCTATAGTGCTGCGATTGGTGGTTTCACACATGGTGTATCCAGCTATCAATTAGCTGATGCCTACACGTCATTTATCAATGGCAATTACAATCGTTCCCATGCTATTCGTACAGTCAAAACACGTGATGGCAAATTACTCTACGAATGGCCTGAAAAAAATACGCAAATATGGTCACCTTCAACCGTTACAAGTATTAGAAGTTTAATGGCTGAAACCGTGTCATCTGGTACGGGTCAAGGTATTTCATCTTCAAGCGATTATATTGGCGTGAAAACTGGTACGACAAATGAATACAAAGACTATTGGCTAGCTGGTTTATCATCACAGTATACAGCGGCTGTTTGGTTAGGGTATGATACACCAATTGAAATGGAGGCTCTTGAAAAAGAACGTCTTCACCATAAAATATTCAGTGCCATTATGAAGTGATTTTTACTTTAGCGTTGTTGATCTGTAGTTCTTCTTCATCAAGAGCTATATCATTAACAACGCTTTTCCACATAAAAAGAGCCTGGGACAGAACAAAAATAGTATGTCTCACATACGAATAATCAAATCAATTGAACGCGCAGAAAATCCCACAAGAATGCAGTGACGAGGAGCTTGAAGCCATGTCCGCGGAAAGTGATTGAAATAAATAATCCCATATGATTTCGAAAAATCATACGGGATTTTCTTTGTTGAAAATACTGTTGTCTCAGGCTCTCCATCTTTAATTGAAAGGTAAGCTTGATACGATACCATTGTACAATTTGAAAAAGGCATAAACGACCAATGTAATAATGACTACCCAAGTTACCATTTCAAATAACATGACCCCAACTGAGGCACCAAATGATACATGAACACTAATTTTATAAATAACAAAAACAAAATAAATGAATATTGTCACGACGAAAATCGCTGCCAAGATATAGATATTCGTAATGCCGATGGCTGAGAGCAGTGAACCGAAGAAAAAGATGACACTGCCACCCTTTAAAGCGAACACTCCTTTTCCTTCAATATCTTTTGAAAAGAAGAGCATACCCATATCATGAATCGTTTCACCGATTAATTTCAACGCAGAAAATATCATGAAATAAATCGTTGCGATGACAATCAGGAGAAACACGCGCAATTGGATTTCTGAAAGAAACTCTCTCACGCCAGTATAAACACCGATTTTCTTAAAAATCTCAATACTTTCAGTAACGGTGTATAAGCCAAACGTTAAACTAAATAGAATAATCGTTATTAACGGTAAATAACCATAGATATATGGATTTTTCATAAATATTTTTGCCCTCGATTTTTCATTAATTTTTTTGACGTTTCTTCTTATTTATAATATCGGAAAATCAACACACTATTCAAGGCTTGTCTTGTAGTTATTGCCATGCAAAGCTTTAAAATATCAGCTATACTGACTTTAATCACATTGATTCATTCGAAAGGAGAATTCTTTTGACGCAAGTATTACTTATTTTTTTACCGGTAGTTTGCGCTCTACTCATACCGTTATTGTTTAAAAAACTTCCTTCGATACACACTGGGTGGTTCGTCTTGCTCGTACCAGCTTCTTTAGCGGTATATTATGCAACCTTCGTGACGAAGCTTGAAAATCATGGTCCTTATACGTCAACTTTTCATTGGGTAAAATCTTTAGATTTATCTTTCACCTCGTATATCGATGGGTTGAGCTTACTTTTTTCTTTACTAATCACCGGGATAGGGGCGCTCGTTGTTCTGTATTCCATCTTTTATCTGGACAAGAACAAAGAACAGTTGCACAATTTCTATTTCTACTTGCTTATGTTTATGACAGCAATGCTTGGAGTTGTTCAATCAGATCACTTAATTAGCCTTTATCTATTTTGGGAGCTAACATCTATATCATCCTTTTTACTAATTGGTTATTGGTATAATCGCGATAAATCAAGATTTGGCGCACTCAAATCGATGATGATTACTGTTTTTGGTGGATTAATGATGTTGGGTGGGTTTTTATTAGTTGCTAATATGGGTGATACATATTCCATTCGTGACTTAGTGGCTCAAGCTCCTACTTTAGCGAGCTCACCTTATTTTGTATTGGCTTTAGTACTTATTTTACTTGGAGCCTTTACAAAATCGGCTCAGTTCCCATTTTATATATGGTTACCTGATGCAATGGAAGCTCCAACACCGGTTAGTGCCTATTTACACTCTGCGACAATGGTCAAAGCAGGTATTTATTTAGTCGCTCGACTGACCCCAATATTCGCTATTAGTGAATATTGGATTTGGCTTGTACTCGGCAGTGGACTGATTACATTATTCTGGGGATCTTTCTTTGCACTCAAGCAAACGGACCTCAAAGGGATTCTCGCATTTTCTACAGTTAGTCAGCTCGGTCTTATCATGTCGATGCTCGGTGCTGCAGCTATCTCACTACATGTTGATGGCGGGTCTTCTGCTATCTTCAAATTTGCAGCTTTCGCAGCGATTTTCCACCTCATCAATCACGCTACTTTTAAAGGGAGTCTCTTTATGATTGCTGGTATTGTCGATCATGAAACAGGCACACGTGATATACGTAAACTTGGTGGCTTGATGAGTCTGATGCCTATCAGTTTTACCGTCGCTGCAATTGGTAGTTTATCGATGGCGGGTCTTCCCCCATTTAACGGTTTCTTGAGCAAAGAGTTATTTTTCACTTCGATGCTTGCTTTAAAAGAGTTCACATTATTCAATTTTGACACATGGGGAGCGATCATCCCTATCATAGCTTGGGTCGCAAGCGTCTTCACTTTTGCTTATTGTTTGTATTTCCTTTACAACACCTTCATTGCGAAAAGTGATTATAAAGAACTTCCTAAAAAACCTCATGAAGCACCATTTGGCATGCTAATTTCGCCTATTATTTTAGCGAGTTTTGTCGTTATTATTTTCTTCATCCCTAATATAATTGGTAAGTATTTCGTCAAACCGGCCGTATTAGCTATCCAACCGCAACTTTATCGTTCTGCTAGTGAGATCGATATTACAGTCAAAGCTTTCCACGGTTTTAAATCGACGGAACTCTGGATGACGATAGCAGTTGTCATTGTTGGTTTCATCTTATTTTCAACGATGAAAAAATGGCGGAAAATTTATACACTCGTGCCAGAAAAATGGTCCTTCAATCATTTATATGACCAACTAATGCTCGCTGCTGATGTTGGCAGTAAAAAATTGTCCAATCTATATATGACAGGTGCTATTAGACATTATTTAATGTATATGTTCGCTTGTATTGTAGCGCTTGTAGTAACAACATTATTCCTCAAGGATGGTTTCAAATTCAGTTTTGCACATACAGCAAAAATCGGTATTTTTGAAGTAGCCATCGTGATCGTTTTAATCGTCGGTACGTTGACCGTACTATTAGCAAAATCAAGATTAACAGCGATTATTGCGCTCGGAGCAGTCGGTTATTCTGTGGCGTTATTTTTCATCATCTTCAATGCGCCTGACTTAGCCTTGACTCAACTTGTAATCGAAACGGTATCCGTCGCATTATTCTTACTAGCGTTTTACCATTTACCGAAGCGATATCGTATAGAAGAGCGCATGCCTTTTAAAATCAATAACTTTTTAATCGCTCTAGGCGTAGGCATCATGGTGACCTTGTTGGCACTTTCTGCGCAATCTCAAAAACTTATTCCTTCTATTAGTCAGTATTACAAAGATACGGTCTTTACAGAAGCTGGCGGTGGTAATATCGTCAATGTTATTCTCGTAGATTACCGTGGCTTTGATACATTATTTGAAATTACCGTACTATCAATTGCTGGGATGGCGATTATCGGTATGATTAAGCTTCGTTTATCTCGAAAGGAGAAGAAATCACATGAAAATGAATAATGTCATTTTGAAAACGACGACACAGGTTGTTTTCTTCATCATCTTCCTCTTCTCGATTCATATTTTTTTAGCGGGGCATTTTGCTCCTGGAGGCGGCTTCGTTGGAGGTTTATTAACAGCTAGTGCCCTCGTTCTTCTCTTGTTAACATACGATTTAAAAACGGTGAAGAATCTCTTGCCAATTAACTATATGACATTGACAGCAGTTGGCTTACTACTTGCTTTAGGCACAGCTAGTTTATCTGCATTTTTTGGAGAGGCCTTCTTCATGCATTATTTTGACCATTTTAATATTCCTTTACTTGGTGACACCGAACTACATACTGCGATGATTTTCGATTTAGGTGTGTATTTTGTTGTCGTAGGTGTCACGATGATTATCATTCAATCAATTGGAGGCGATGAATAGTGGAAGTTTTAATGGCCTTTGTAATCGGCTTCTTATTCATGGCTGCCGTATATCTTATTTTATCTAAAAGTATTTTACGTATTATTATCGGTACAGGTTTATTGAGCCACGGTGCTCATCTCTTGATTTTAACAATGGGTGGATTAACGAACGATGCGCCACCCGTTTTAGCTGAAGGGGCTAAAAATATGGCCGATCCTTTACCTCAAGCATTAATTTTAACAGCGATTGTTATTAGCTTTGGTGTTACTGCCTTTTTCCTTGTACTAGCCTATCGTGCATACCAGGAATTAGGTACTGATAATATCGATGAATTGAGGGGGAAATTAAAGGATGACTAACTTTTTACTATTGCCAATCATACTTCCTTTCTTGACAGCGATTTTGTTGATGTTCGCTCCTAAAAACATCATCTATCAACGCACTTTGACGATGATTGGTCTCATTATTACAACAGGCTGTTCACTGGCACTTATCCAGATCGTACACACATCAGGTATTCAGGTCGTCACATTTGGTAATTGGCCTGCACCATTTGGTATTTCGATGGTCGCTGATATGGTTGCTGTCTTGCTTATTACAACAAGTGTCATCATTACATTATTTACAGTGGTATACAGTTTTAAATCCATTGGCATTGCACGTGAAAAATTCTTCTATTACCCTGGTGTATTATTAATGCTTACTGGTGTCAATGGCGCATTCATGACTGGTGATATTTTCAATTTATTCGTCTTTTTCGAAGTGTTACTTATGGCTTCTTATTTATTAAGTGTCATCGGAGGCGAAAAAAAACAATTACGTGAATCGATGAAATATATTTTAGTAAATGTCGTTTCATCTGCTTTATTTGTCATCACAGTTGCCCTACTCTATTCGGTAGTTGGCACATTAAATATGGCTGATATTTCGGTGAAAATCGCAGAAATCAATCAGCCAGGAATCATTACAACAATCGGTATTTTATTTTTAGTGGTCTTCGGTTTGAAGGCAGCTATTTTCCCCTTGTTCTTTTGGTTACCGAGCTCTTATGCCGCACCCCCTGTTCCTGTACTCGCACTATTTGGCGCGCTGCTAACGAAGGTCGGTGTTTACGCAATTATGCGTACATATACTTTGTTCTTCGTTCATGATATTGGCTATACCCATATGATTCTACTGGTATTGAGTGTACTTACTATTTTAGCTGGTTGTATTGGCGCACTTTCAACATTCAATGTTAAAAATATTATTATTTATAATATTGTGATTGCAGTCGGTGTCATTTTATTTGGTGTAGCTCAAATGAATGATACTAGCATGATTGGTGCAATGTATTATCTCGTCCATGATATGTTAATAAAAGCAGCATTATTTTTCCTAGTCGGTATTATGATTTTCTTAACGGGTACGGAAAATCTACGGAAAATGGGCGGTATGATGCGTAGCTATCCATCATTGGCATGGACCTATTTAATTGCTGCATTTGGTCTAGCTGGTATTCCACCTTTAAGTGGCTTTATCGGAAAAATGCTCATCGTAAAAGGTGGATTTGAAGCGGATCATATTTGGTCTAGTATCTGGATATTATTATCGAGTTTAGTTGTTTTACTATCTGTTATTCGCATCTTCATCTACGGTTTTTGGGGCGAAGAAAAACGTCTTGTCGCAGTCGAAAAACGTCAAGGTTACTGGCGTCTGTATATTCCAGCTACCATCTTAGTTGCGATTACTGTCTTTTATGGTGTTGGTGCTGAATGGATCATGCCTTATATGCGTGATGCAGCTGACGTACTATTAAATCCATCTGTTTATACAGATGCAGTATTGAAGGAGTGATAAGAAAATGGCTATTCAAATACTACTCAATTTCTTTATCGCCCTCATTTGGATGTTCCTGTCGATTAACTTCACAGGTCAAGGCTTGATCATCGGCTACTTATTAGGGCTTGTTATGCTTTATATTATGCGCAATATGTTTACTAGTCGCTTTTATCTCCATCGTCTTTGGGCAGTGATCAAACTAACTTGTTTATTTTTCAAAGAATTATGGCTAGCAAATATTGCCGTAGTGAAAATTGCACTGGCTACAAAAAACACAATGGAACCCGCATTTTTTGAATACCCAACAGTCCTTGAAAAAGATTGGGAAGTGACATTATTATCAAGTCTAATCACCCTAACGCCGGGGACGATTGTCGTACATGTATCGGATGATTCCAAGCTGTTATATATCCATGCTATCGATATAGATGATGTGGACGCCACAATTCGATCTATTAAAGATTCATTTGAAGAAGCTATTTTGGAGGTGAGTCGCTCATGATGAACTTCATACTTGCTATGATTATCCTCATCTCATTAGCACTTATCGGGCTCGTGTATCGCCTTGTTAAAGGTCCTTCAGCTCCTGACCGTGTCATCGCACTCGATTCAATCGGTGTATCTGTCATTGCACTTGTCGGATTATTTTCGATTTATGTCGAAACGAGTTTTTATATCGATATTGCATTGTTACTTGCTATACTATCGTTTATCGGTACAATTGCCTTTTCTAAATTTATAGAGAAGGGAGAGATTATTGACCGTGATGATTCTAATTAATACGTTAATCATTCTTAGCATCGCGCTAGGCACGTTTTTCATAATCGTGACAGCAATCGGCTTAATTCGATTTCCAGACGTTTATACACGTGCTCATGCGGCTTCTAAAAGCGCGACGCTTGGTGTCATGTTTATACTGATTGGTGCATTTATCTATTTTTGGGCCGAAGAAGGTGTCTACAATCCACGCTTATTACTAGGGATTCTCTTTTTGTTTATCACAGGACCAGTCGGTGGTCATCTGATGGCTCGTGCAGCTTACTTCTCTGGTGTTAAGCCTTGGAAGGGGACAGTTAAAGACGACCTAAAAAAAGAATATGATCGCAAAAAGGCATGTGAAAAATAACTATAAAAGCCAGCAATCTCAAAAGTTGCTGGCTTTTTCTCTGTAGAAAATGAGGCTCACTGTCAAATTGAGGTTCTATTGCAAAGTTTAAAACCTCACCAAATTTCAAGGACATGACTTTTCTTCTGAATTTCAAGCAGCAAGTAAACTTTGCAACAGAAGCGTAAATACGATAGAACGAAAAAACACGCCGACAATTAACATGTCGACGTGTTGCGTATGAAAAGTATTATTCACTCTGTGCTGCTTTTCGTTCAATATACGTTGCCAAAGAGCGTACCATAACTCCCGTACCACCTTTAGGTCCTAAATCATATGCCGATGAAGTATCGGATGTACCAGCAATATCAAGATGAATCCATGGTGTATCTCCTACAAATTCACCGACAAAGCCACCACCAAAAATCATATGACCATCACCACCTGGTGAATTGTTTAAATCTGCGACATCTGATTTACGAATACGTTTTTTATCATTTGATGTCAGTGGCATTAACCAAGTAAATTCCCCTGCTTCCTCTGTAGCCTCTAGGAATGAATCATAAAATACTTGATCATTTGTGAGTGCACCTGTTTTATCAAAACCAAGTGCTGTAATGACACCTCCTGTTAGTGTCGCAAGGTCAATAATCGCAGTTGCACCTTGTTGTTTAGCATAAGATACGGCGTCAGCCAACACTAAACGACCTTCCGCATCCGTATTTAGAATCTCTACCGTTTTACCGCTGTATGTTGTTATCACATCATCTGGTTTGAATGCATTACCATCTATCATATTATCCGTTGACCCAATAACTGCCATGACATTTTGATCGGGGCGCAGTTCACCGATAATACGCATGGCACCTAGTACTGCAGCTGCTCCGCCCATATCACCTTTCATACCAACGATGCCTGTTTTTGTTTTGATGGAGTAACCGCCTGTATCAAATGTGACTCCTTTACCAACAAATGTGACAACGTCATCCCAATGATCTTTTGGATTGTATTTGATCGTAATAAGACGCGGTTCTTCTTTAGAGCCTTTATTGACTGCTAAAATTGCCCCCATCCCTAATTCTTCAAGTTGTGCTTTGTCTAGAATTTCGATATCAAAATCATAGGTTTCAGCAAGTTCTTTTGCGTAATTTGCTAATGCAGTAGCTGTTAAAATATTACCTGGTTCATTGATTAATTTACGTGCTTCATTAACAGCTGTTGCATAAATTTCACCGACCTCTAAAGACGCAATAATACTTGTAAGATCTGCCTTTGTAATTATCTTCAATTCATCCAAATGTACATCTGCTAAATTATTGTCCGTTTTATAATTCGCTACAGTATACGCGCCCATACCCATACCTTCTGTTGCGATAATCGCTGCATCTGTCGCTGGAATTTCTTCCGTAATAAATGAATCTAACCAAAGCGCTGCATTCTCGACACGCATAGCGTTCAACTGTTTGCCAACTAAACCAAATGCTTCACGCAGTTCTGTTGGTGATATTATTTTACGATTACCTAAGCCGACATATAGCACACGTTTCACAGCAACTTTATCACTATAATTAGGTATTTTAGTTATCTTTTTCAATTCAGGGTTAATATCGTGATCCTTTAGCCATGTATTCACTTGTTCACCAAATAGCGTAATATAATTTGACCACTCTGCGACATGGTCTTGGTGTTGTGATACACCGACGATTAAAACATCTGCTTCAATTGTGTCGAAATTGTACTGTTCTTTTGAAAATTGCATGTGAATTCCTCCATTTTATTAGTGCGTGTTTTACAGGTTATTATGGTATATTGACGTTACTAACCGTTGTCTTGAAAGGATCTGACTGAATATGAGTATATTTCATAATACACCCTTAATGTTAGCAGTTTTTGCTATATTTTTTGCCCAACTGATTAAAATACCCATTTATGGTATTGTTGAAAAAAAATTTCAGCCAAGCTTCTTCCTATCTACGGGTGGTATGCCTAGTTCACATTCGGCTGCAGTAAGTGCTTTGACTACTGCGATCGGCTTTGAAGCAGGAATGGATTCCCCACTCTTTGCTGTATCAGCAGTTTTTGCAATTATTGTCATGTTTGATGCAACAGGTATACGTTTTCAAGCAGGCCAGCATGCTCTTATTATCAATGAATTACGACGAGATTTCCAACATTTGATTCGTGAAGCGAAAGATTGGCCAGAAAAAGATAGCCAAGAGAAAGTAAAAGAATTAAAAACATTATTAGGACATAAAAAAAGTGAAATGGTTTTTGGTGCCATTACTGGTATTTTAATCAGTATCATTTACTATAATTTCTTCTAAAAAAATGAGCCTGAACAAACGTATTTTCAACAAAGAAAATCCCGTATGATTTTTCGAAATCATACGGGATTATTCATTTCAATTCAATCAATTTCCGCTTCAAAAAACGCTTTCCACGGACATGGCTTCACACGCCTTGTCACTGCGTTCCTGTGGGATTTTCAGCGCATTCAATTGATTTGATGATTCGTATGTGAGACAGACTATTTTTGTTCTGTCTCAGCCTCATTTTTTAATTAAAACATTTGATAGCCGTTTTTCCTCAATAACTTGATAACGATACCAGAAATAATCGCTCCGACTAGGCCACTCGCTAAAATGATGACATCCGAACTTTGCAAGCTTATTAAACGCTGCCATAGTTGTGGAAATGCTGTTCCTGGTTGGAAAAAATAATCTAAAAACTTTACTTTATCAATAATTAAAATAACGATGATTGGATAAATAAAGGCCATTAACCATGTCACTCTTAATAGCATATTTAATAAAAAGCCAATTCCAAAAAAAAGCACGACAAAAATTAGTATTGATAAAACCAATTGTATAATTGAAATGCTACCACCCATGTCAGAAACCTCCAATATGTATTGCCATTAGTTTACATGATTGGTTGTTATCTTTCAAATATGACAATCATTTTAAAAAAATAATTTATACTCTGTATAACCAAAAACATTATCCTTGTCTAATTCAGATAATGTTTTTGGTTTTGCCGTTAATTCTAAGGCCATTAATTCCATGATCATCAATGATGTTCGTTCATCTTTTTTTAGAAGCTCTGGTGACATCCAACATGCCTCATACAATTCGTTTAACTGTGGCACTATTTGTTGTTCCATAGAATTTGCTGTCAACAAAAATACTGCCATATTATCGCTAATATCATATTTTATAACACCTGTTCGAAAGCCTAAAAGCCCTTGAATAGAAGGTTTGACATTTGTTTCTTCTTCTAACTCACGTAGACAAGCTTGATCGACCGTTTCCCCGGGCTGCACAAAACCTGCCGGCAAAGACCATTTACCATCGAGGCCACTATAACGTTTTCTGACGACAAGCCATTCACCATTTTCATTGATGACTAAACCTGCAACGCCTAACCAAACTCTCGTATGTTCACTTTTTTCCATCAGCCATCTTCCTTTCTCTATAACCTATCCTTTCATATTAATAGATTCCCTCTTTTTACGCACTTCATACACCTAAATAAAAAAACCCAATCAGCTGACGCTGATTGGGTTTTTTGTACGTTTTACTATTAGCAATTACCTGGAGTACCTGCTTTAGTCGCTGTACGGAATGATGTTCCGCAGCCACATGAAGCTGTAGCATTTGGATTGTCGATTGTGAAACCGCCGCCCATAAGTGATTGTTTATAATCAATTACTGTGCCGTTTAAAATATCTGCATCTGCTTTTGAAACGATTATATTTAATCCGAATTCATTCAACTCGAAATCATCTTCTTGTTTTTCAGTATCAAAGCCCATGCCATATGTGAGACCACTACAGCCACCACCTTTAATCGAAACACGTAAGTATGAATTTTCTTCTTCGTTATTTTTCATCATTTCTTTAATATGAAATACCGCTGATTCGGTAATATCTACAATTTGTGTCATATGCTTCACCTTCTTTCTATATTCTATCATATCAATTTTACAGCAAAGAGTAAAATATCTTCTCTCATGTTATATACGCCCTTTTCCAATGTCTATATGGTATAATAGTCTTATACCATATATAAGAAGTGGGGACTGTTAATATGGAAATTATTCCTTATTTTGATAAACTAATGACATGTATTCATTGTCAAAAAGACTTTACTACTACTAAAATACGGAAATCCACTATAAAACTTGAGCATACTGACTCGGATTTTAGAGCTGTCTATAAAACTGTGAATCCTATGTACTATAATGTCTTCGTATGTGAACATTGCGGCTTAGCTTTTACAGAAGATTTCTCAAAATACTTTGCACCAGGCTCAGCCGACATGCTTAAAAAAAGAATTTGTGATCACTGGGAGCCTCACTCATTTAGTGGTGAAAGATCTTTAATTCAAGCGATTCAGACTTATCAATTGGCCATTATTTGTGGTGAAATAAAAAAAGAAAAACATATTATCTTAGCAGGACTTGCCCTTAGAACAGCATGGTTGTATCGAGAGCAAGATAAAATCGAGTGGGAGCTACGTTTTTTAGAAAGTGCACGAGAAGAATATATTGAAAGCTACTTAGTCGGCGATTATGCTGGTTCCACTATGACAGAATTAAAAGTACTCTTTTTAGTCGGTGAATTATCACGTAGACTGGGTGATTTCACCATGGCTACTAAATATTTTTCTAAAATAATTGAACAACAAAATACGACGACTGAAATAAGTATTTTGAAAAAAACAAAGGCTATTTGGCAGGAAATGCGCGACAATAAAAAAGATTGACACGCATACTCTGCCATCTATCATAATACAAAAAAACAGGGACATCGAACAAATCGACGTCCCTGTTATCTATTTAGAATACTTGTTCAACCTCTACAACGCCTGGTACTTCTTCTAATAATGCGCGTTCAATACCAGCTTTAAGTGTAATTGTAGAACTTGGGCAGCTACCGCATGCTCCTAGTAAACGTAGTTTTACGATTCCATCTTCAATGTCGACTAATTCACAGTCACCGCCGTCACGTAAAAGGAACGGACGTAATTTATCTAATACTTCTTGTACTTGTTCTGTCATGTTATATCGACTCCTTTCCCTAAAATCATTATAATCTGTGCACTAGTAAAATGAAAGTATTTCTCACTGATATTTTCTACTGTCACATATTATAAGCATACCTTATTAAGAAAATAATTCAACAAGCTTCAGCCAAAAGTATGAAGTTATTTCAAACATTCTTTATCATTTAGAATGAAGTAATTGAAAAAAAAACTATTTAATAGTACGCTATAATTGAACATCAAATATACTAACAAAGCGAGGTTGATTTACTATGTCAGAGCATGCTGTTATTGTCGAAATACTCGGTGCTAGCATTCAATGTGCAAGCTGCGTGAATGCACCATCTTCCATTGATACATATGAATGGTTGGAAGCTGCAATCGGTCGTAAATACCCTGACCAACCCTTTACAATTACATATATTAATATTGAAGAACCGATTGTAGATGCACGTCATATGGAATGGGTAGAAAAGATTAATAATGACGAACTTTTCTACCCTCTTGTTCTCGTGAATAATACAGTCGTTGGTGAGGGCTTCATTCAACTCCCACCTGTTTATAAAGCACTTGAACAATTTGGTTTTCAAGCACCCGCTAAATAACAAATAGAGGTTTGCATGCTGATCCTCACATCGTCAACCAAAGAACAGGCATCAGCTAGTCCAAAGTGGACTAGCTGATGCCTGTTTCTCATTGAATAATGGCTTAACCGTTTTGGTTTTTATACATCCAAAGTAGCCCTGATTTCATTAAGCGAGCAATACGTCCCGTAACAGTTGTATCTGCTAAATAAACAAAACCTTGTTTTTTGCCTAATGCACCCATGAAACCTTTTAATTTAATATCTGGCATTTTTTCTGGTAATGTCTCATTTGCCCAAATGCGCTTAAGTGTAACAACAATTTGTTCACCCTGTTCTTCAGCAAGCTGGGCACTTGGTCCAAATTGAGATGCTGCACAATCACCTACGATGTATACAGATGAATCTATCGGTAATTGCATATACTGATTGACCGCTACACGACCTTGTTTTAACTCGACTCCAGCCATATTGCGTACGACGCTAACTGGACGAATACCTGCTGTCCATACAACAAGATCTACATTAATTTGATCCTCGTGATTAAAAAGTGCTGTTTTTTCGACTTTTTTAATATTCGAGTTTGCAATTACTTCTACGTTATTTTTATCGAACCATTTTTGAACATATTTTGACAGACGTTCTGGAAAGTCTTTTAAAATACGTGGGCCACGATCAAATAATTTAATTTTTAAATCTGAACGACTTTCACGTAATTCTGATGCTAATTCAATACCCGATAGTCCAGCTCCAACAACACCTATTGTTGCGCCAGAAGGTAATGCTGATATAGCATCATATGCTTTTCGTGATTTTGCCATCGTTTGAATGCTCAATGAATTTTCCGCTGCGCCAGGTACATTATGATAATTATCTTCACAACCAAGGCCAACAACTAGATCATCATAGGCAATTTTTTTGCCATCTTCTAATAGCACCATTTTTTGTTGACGGTCAATTTCAGTTACTTCTCCATAAACAATCGATAAACGCTCATGCTCCGGAAAAGCTACGCGCATATGTGTTTCTGGCGTAGTACCAGCCGCTAGGGCGTAAAATTCTGTTTTCAAGCTATGATATGGCGCTCGGTCGATTAGCGTAATTTGAACGTCCTGTGGCAAGTTATTTGGTAAAAGGCGCAATAGGATGCGCATATTACCATATCCACCACCTAATAGTACTAGGTTTTTCATAGAATTCTCCTTTAATATGTCTATTTCGTTACAATAATTAGTATCCATTAAGAGTATAAACGATTGTGATTAATTTCACAATATCTTTGTGATAAATTTCACAAATGAATTTGATTAATTGACGAATGCCTAAAAAAATAGTACTATCCCTTGTAGAGACGAGGTGACGTAATATGAATCCATTAGTAGAATTTTGCGTCAGCAACCTAGTGAATGGCTCACAAGATACTTTTGAAACATTAGAAAATGACCCGAATATTGATGTACTTGAATACGGTTGCTTAAGTTATTGTACCCGTTGTTCAGATACTTTATATGCATTAGTTAATGGCGAGATGGTAGAAGCTGATACTCCTGAAGAGCTGACGAAGAAAATTTATCAATTTATTGAAGAAAATCCACTATTTTAATATAGTATTTAACAACATAAAATCCCAGTGCCTGACGATTTATTTGTCAGGCACTGGGATTTTTTTATAATTCATGTAATGTTTGCATCGTATATGTAGCTGGTTGCTCTTTTTTCAATAGTTCAGCTGTCGATGTAACACCTGTATTCACATGCAATGTATCAATGCCAAAATGTACGCCCGCTAAAATATCCGTATCATAATTGTCTCCGATCATAATCATACGGTCTTTTTCGAGATTAAAACTACGTTGAAGCATTTGAAGCATATGTGGTTCTGGTTTTCCGATAAACAAGGGCGTCTTATTTGTGACCGCACTAATGAGGTTTACAAGACTGCCATTCCCCGGTACAAAACCACGTTCTCTTGGCACTTTAATATCGCTATTCGTAGCGATGTAAAGCGCATCATTTTGAAGTTGATAACAAGCTTCTTCTATTTTTTCATAGGTAATATGAAAATCAATACCTTGTACGACAATATCAGCATGGTCGTCTAGTATTTGGATACCCTCGGCAAGCAACGCTTGTCTTAAACCATCTTCGCCTACCATATAGACGGTTTTTTGTGGATAATGCAATGCGATATACTTTGCTGTAGCAATTGCAGATGTCATAATGTGATCCAGTTCTAGCTCAATCCCCATCCCTGACATTTTGTCATATATTTGCTGCTGTGTCATCTTTGCATTATTCGTCACATAAAATGGCTTCACGCCACTTTTGCGCAAACGTTTTATAGCTTGAAGCGCCTCTGGAATAACTTCCTGACCATGATAGACAGTACCATCTAAATCAAAGCAATAAGCAGTATATGTTTTCATGTTATTTTTCCTCTGGGATAAAGGCTGTAACAACAATACCTGCTTCTTTTTTAACAAACGCTTCAACAGCTGGTTTAAATTGTTTTAATATTGGTAACACCTCATTTAAAGTGGTGATTAAGGCTGTAACATCAACTTCCAATACATCACGAACTAATACACGACGATGGCTAATCAATTGTTTGATTGGTGCATCCATGTCTGCTGTAATCACTTTTTCATCTACTAAAATATCTATAATATCTTCATAACTTCCTGGGTCACGCATAATAAAGCCATCAATCATCGTGTTACCTACATCGATAATCGCTTCAATTAAAACGTTTGCGATCCGTGCAACGGCTAGTTCACTCACTGTATCTTTGGCCCAATTTGGCTGCGATTCAAATGTTGTTAATAAAGAATCCATATAATTTAAATTATTGGTAATTTTTTTACTGTCGATGAAATACAAAGTACTTCCTCCATTCAAATAAATAATGTTGATAGTTCGCTCCCTTCTATAGTACCATATCTTTATGTACGGAAGGAGTGCGATGAATTATGGAAAGATTTTTCTTATATGATGATCAAGAAGAAACCAATACTCGTTTTGTAAGCTTTATGGGTGAAAATCAGCGCTATGATTTAGCCATTATGCAAAGTGCACGCTTCTACGGGAAAATACTCGTTTTAGATATGCAATACAGCCGTTTTGCCATCATCGGTTCAGATGATTTAGATGAACCGGGTTACTTGGAGCATGTTTTTAATCGTCCACCAGATGAAGCGCAAGAGCTGCGCGACTATTTACATGAATTAGTCCATTAAACAACTAGTAAAGCCTCCTACAATGATGTAGGAGGCTTTACTAGTTGTTTTGTCTTTCACTCGAAAAGATTCTACACGAAATAACAGTAGCGAAGAATAAAAAAAGCAGAACCAGTCTACTTAAAGAATGTTCTGCTGTTTTATTATTGTTGAGTTGGCGTTTCATCATCAGTTGCAACAGGTTGCTCTGCTTCTATATCTAGAGATGCTTCTGTCGTATTTTCTTCAACTGGTGTTTCTTTCTCTACAATGGGGTCTTCCGTCTGAATTTTAACGGCTTCCCCTTTCTTTAAAATAAAGTAAGCTGCGCCAAAATTACAATATTCATACAAGTAATCTTGGAATGTACCTATTTTTGTATCAAATGTTGCTTTTGTATTTTGATCATCATAAAAACCTTTTAAACGAAGTTGACCATAACCCCAATCACCAACGATAAAATCATATTTTGCTAGTATATCGCTAAAACGGTTTGTAAAGTCTTCTTCTGTAAATGCTTCTCTATAATCTTTTTCAATCGTATATTCAAAAGAGCCCGCAATAATCATGTCATCATCCTCCAATTATGAAAGATTCGTGCTTATTGATTAAGCATTTGACGTTGTTTTGTAGCAGCATTCACTTGCTCATCAGCATGGTAGCTACTGCGCACTAAAGGACCCGCTTCACAATGACTGAAGCCTTTATCCATCGCTATCTTACGCAACTTACCAAATTCGAGTGGAGAATAATACTTCTTAACTGCAATATGCTTTTTCGTAGGTTGTAAATACTGACCAATCGTCATAATATCTACATTGTTGGCACGTAAATCATCCATCACTTCTATAATTTCTTCTTCCGTCTCCCCTAATCCTATCATAAGTGACGACTTAGTTGGAATTTCTGGCTGCATTTCTTTTGAACGACGTAAAAATTCTAGCGAACGATCGTAGGTTGCACGTGCACGTACTCGTTTTGTTAAACTACGCACCGTTTCAATATTATGATTCAAAATATCCGGTTTTGCATCCATTAAAATTTGTAAATTCTCCTCAATCCCACCCATATCAGATGGTAAAACTTCCACAGATGTTTGTGGGCTTTTACGTCTTATAGCACGAACTGTCTCCGCCAAAACACTCGCTCCGCCATCTTTTAAATCATCACGAGCTACTACTGTTATAACAACATGCTTAAGATTCATTAGTACAACAGAATCTGCAACACGTTCTGGTTCTTGAAGGTCTAATTCATTTGGTAAACCAGTTTTCACCGCACAAAAACGACAAGCGCGCGTGCAAATATCACCTAAAATCATGAATGTGGCAGTTCGTCTTTCACCCCAACACTCATGTATATTAGGACATCTCGCTTCCTCACACACTGTATGTAAATTTTTCTCGCGCATCATTTTTTTTAATCCACGATATTCATCATTCGTATTCAATTTAATTTTTAACCAATCGGGTTTACGCATATGTTCCTCTTTATTTGGCTTACAAGATGACACAGACATTCAGCTCCCATCACTATTTAAAATTCCTCTTTACTGTGACAATGTACCATAAACAACCAGCTGTGACAACTTTCATTTTTGGAATTTTTGTCCTATTTCATTTACATCCCATACTCTAATCAGAGTAGTTTAATAGGTTTAAGAAAACCATATAAAAAAAGAGTCATTCTCACAGTGGACTGCTCCCTGTCAAGTAGACAGCGGAAATAATAAAAATTGAACTAAGCGGCTTGAGCTCTGAATTCTAGAGGGCTCAGGCCGTTTAGTCGTTTTTGATAACGTTGATGATTGTAGAAGTGAAT
>NZ_QFVR01000028.1 GCF_003143975.1 Kurthia sibirica
CGTCTAAAGATTTGAAACCGTCGCCTTGGATAGCTGAGAAGTGAACGAATACGTCATTTCCGCCTTCGATTTCGATGAAACCGAATCCTTTTTCTGCGTTAAACCATTTTACTGTACCTTGTGTCATGTGTGTTTCCTCCAATAAATAAATTTAATACGTATTTTTTTATCGAAAGATTCCGATGAATATTTACATATTATTAAACGTATCAAATCAAATGTTACGCTTAATAATAAATAAATAATAAAAAAATTATAAAAGAAAGATGGCCGAAACCATCTTCTTATTTTGCAGATTAAAGTTTAGTAACGTTTTCTGCTTGTGGTCCGCGGTTACCTTCAGTAACTTCGAATTCAACTTTTTGACCTTCGTCTAAAGATTTGAAACCGTCGCCTTGGATAGCTGAGAAGTGAACGAATACGTCATTTCCGCCTTCGATTTCGATGAAACCGAATCCTTTTTCTGCGTTAAACCATTTTACTGTACCTTGTGTCATTTAAAAAACCTCCAAAATTAAAGTGAACAATATGAAGCGTTCTTACCATACAAAAAATCCACATATTATAATAAGTACCATAATATACCCTGATCACTTATTATAATATGTGAATGGTCGGTAACGGTATTTCTGTTTCATTTGTTAAATATATTATAGCATACGGTAATTTAATGTCAATAGATATATGAACATTATTCTAGCACCAGAACCATATATTGCCAAAGTTATTGCTCTTCTTGCCATATAAGCCCATGGTAAATCTGTACTGAATCAGCACATTGCTCACAAAAATCTTCGTCACCTTCAGACCAGAATGCCCAAAAACGTTCTTTGTTCTTTCTATTGTAACAGAATTCTGTTGAAAACTCTTGTATTTTTTTAGCGAGATAGCCCTGTGCCTCTCTTTCATCTGTAAAAATACTTTCTGATACAACATAATCCTGCCAGCCTTCAAATTGCCACCACGGTTCATAATCTGCTTTCATATAAATCACTTTATACATAATACCCCTTCTTTCTACGTCTTTATACATATCTCATTCACCTTTTTTGTACTATACGACCTATATCGAATATGATAAAATAACTATATAGACTATTGTACAAAAAATCATACTTGGAGGTTTTACAATGTTATCTTCTATTAGACCTAAGTTACGACTGGATCAATTATTAGAACGTGGCACGGATATCGTCTCTGCTGAACGCTTTACGAAAACATTAGCCTTTAATCATTTTACGACCAAAGACCAAGAGAATTTACAATACATCTTTGATAAGCTAGCACATTCAACACCATCTATGCGTGAAATATTCACTCAATATTTAGTAGAAATCTCACCAGCAGATAGTCCAGCTATTTCAGAAGCAATGATTGATGCTTATTTACATAATTTCTTCTTAGAACCACGTAACACTTCTCAATATGTTGATTGTGCACTTCGTTTTTTCTATAAAATAAGAGAATATAATTTAGAGGTTGGTAAAACAATTGTCGTGTTTAATCAATTCGCTTTTTATATTACTACCCATCTATTGTATAACTTTGGTTTCAAGCCTGCCAAAGCATTTGACTTGATGCGTTCCTTCCAATCTGCTGTGAACGTTGACCAGGAGCTACTATTTGAAGCTTTTACAGAGCGCACCTTGGAGCATTCCGTTACAGAGATTACACAGTTAATCGATATTAATTCGCAAATTATGTATATGAAGGATCTTATTTACAGTTTAAATAGTCAAACGGAAGAAATACATTCGTCTACAGCTGCGACAGAACAAATTACCGCTTCTATTTCAGAGGTTGCTAGAACCTCTTCCCGTATTTCAGAAAAAACAAACCAATCTGTAATGTATGCACTGAATTCACAAAATGAAATTGGGAGCGCTTTAAATGAAATTATGACAACTGGTGAAACATTTTCTTCTATAGTAGAGTCTTTTAGCGAATTACAAAAACGTGTCGGGGATATTGAAAATGTTGTAACGCTCATCAACCAAATTGCTGATCAAACTAATCTACTTGCTTTAAATGCTTCCATTGAAGCCGCTCGTGCCGGCGAACATGGTAAGGGCTTTGCTGTCGTTGCACAGGAAGTTCGCAAACTCGCTGAAAATACAGTTGCTGCTTTGACGGAGGTGTCTACTAATGTCAAACATTTAAAATCTTATTCAAATAGTGTACAAGACTCTATTACAGAGACGACAACTATCATAAAAGAAGCCACTTCAGATGCGAAAAATTCATTGCCATTATTAAGTCAAATTGTCGTTGAAATTTCCGAGATTAATGATGCTGTCAAAATGACTGCCTCAATCTCTGAAGAACAATCCACAGCTATTGACGATGTGTCGAATCGAATGGTTCAAATTTCCGACCTTCAAAATGATATTCGAGCGCTTGGTGAAGCCACTTCTTCTGGTATTCATCGCTTGAGTAAAGAAATTGATGGCTTCCGACTAAGTCTTGTTACAGATAGCAATGTTCCATTATCCAGTTATGCCCTACTGCAACTTTCCAAAGCAGATCATATATTATGGAAGTGGAAAATTTATAATATGTTCCTTGGGCTAGAAGAAATTGATGCGAGTACGATTTCTTCACATCGAGATTGTCGTCTTGGTAAATGGTATGAATCACCGAAAACCATTGCTCGATTTGGTTCTATGGCTGCCTTTAAAGATTTGGAAAGCTATCACGCTACTGTTCATAGCTCAGCGCAGCAAGCTGCTAGCTACTATAATAATGGTGATACTAAAAAAGCTGAACAATGCCTAGCTGAGATTGAAGAAGCATCAAAACATGTGCTTGAGTTAATTAATTTATTAATTGATAAAATCAATCAGCAGCGTAAAGATTAACTTGTCTGAACTGTTTTCCTAGTGCTAATTTTAGTATTAGGAGACAGTTCTTTTTTGCCTATATTTTAATAATATATATTCTGAATTGAAACCTTCTCATTTTTCAATCGTATATAACTAAAGAGGATTTAGGAGGGATATCAAATGTTACATGCAGGACATTCAATTATGCGATTTATTTATTCGCTTATAACAATACCCATTACACTATTAATTGCTACACTTGGTTTCGGATTAGGCTTTTTCATCAGTTCAGCCATTTCGATTTTAATTTTCATCGTTAGCAATATTGCACTCAAGGCTTACCAACGCTCAAAAAAACGTCGCCAATTCAGTTTTACACGTTCGGAATATAATCATATAGAAGCGCAGCTTGCCGAAGCCAATGAATCATTGCGCCAATTTAATCGGATGTATACGAAAATTCGCTCCATTTCAGGTATTAAACATTTATATGAAATGAGCCGATTATCAAAACGGATTATCGCGATTGTACAAGCAAACCCACCAAAATTTTATCAAGCGGAGATTTTCTTCTACTCTCATCTCCCTTCAGCTGCTGAATTAACAGAGAAATTTGCATTCCTAACGCGGCAACAAGTGAAGGATACGGAGTTGCATATCGCCTTACAGCGTACACGTGATACGCTAGAAGATTTATTGCAATCAATGGAAAAAGATTTACGTCAGGTTTTAGCTTCTGATATTGAGGAATTAAAAGTAGAGTTAGATGTTGTAAAAATTTCAAATAGAAGATATGCAGGAAATAAGGAGGATTAGCATTATGACTGAGAATAAAACGGATCAATCACTCGATGATCTATTATCTAGTCCATTTTCAATGGAACCAAAACAACAAGAACTAGTAAAAAATGATTCACAAGTTCGTCCTCTTCGTCAAATGGAGCGTTTATCTGAAGAAGATCAGAAAAAGGCAGTACAATTAGCTTCACAAATACCAACTGGCAGCTACGAAGCGATTCTAACTTATGGGGCTAACGCTCAGACTGCACTATCAAACTTCTCAAATAAAATGCTTGATCATGTACAATCAAAAGATATTGGACCAGTTGGTGATATCTTAAAAGATTTAATGCATAAGCTAAATGAAATCAACCCAGAAGAGCTTCAACAAGAGCAACCGAAAGGTTTGCGCAAACTATTTGGTCGCGTCCAACGCTCGATTCAAGAATTGGTTACACGCTATCAAAAATTATCAACACAAATTGATCGCATTGGCGTACAACTGGAACATTCAAAACGTGGTTTAGTCGACGATGTACAAATGCTTGATAAATTATATGATCAAAACAAAACATATTTTGAAGCATTGAATGTTTATATCGCGGCTGCAGAGCTGAAACGCGATGAAATTAATAATGATATTATTCCAGCCATGCGAAAAAAAGCGGAAGCATCCAACGATCAAATGGCCGTTCAAGAAGTAAATGATATGGCCCAGTTTGTCGATCGTTTGGAAAAACGCATTTACGATTTACAATTATCGCGACAAATCACTATCCAATCTGCTCCTCAAATTCGTATGATTCAACAAACGAACCAAACATTAGCAGAAAAAATTCAATCATCGATTATGACAGCCATACCACTATGGCGCAATCAAATCGCGATTGCATTGACGCTGAATAATCAACGTAAAGCCGTTGAAGCTCAAAAACAAGTTACCGCTACGACAAACGAGTTATTATTACGTAACTCTGAAATGCTGAAAGTAAATACGATTGAAACCGCTCGAGAAAACGAGCGTGGTATCGTAGAAATTGAAACACTAAAAACCACACAAGAGAATCTTATCTCTACTATAGAAGAGACACTTCAAATTCAAGCTGAGGGTCGAGAGAAACGTCGCGATGCTGAGATTGAGATCGGTCGTATGGAAGAAGACTTAAAACAACGTCTGCTATCCTTGCAAAACAACCCCAAAAATACAACTAACTAGAATGTAAAAAACGCTTGAATAGCTCAGCTATTCAAGCGTTTTTTACATAGATGAAACGACGAGTGCTAAAACTTTTCGCAGGATGCGTAGTGTGATTTCTGAAAAATGCTCTACATCATCTGCAACAATCGATTGCTTCCCATAAATGGTCGCAAAAAGTTGTAGTTGTTCTTCACTTGGCATTGTTGTATTTAAAAATAAATGCAGCACGGTAATTTGTTCTTTTTCCGCTTCGATTACAGCTTGTGCAGTATCTAAAACCCCATTGAGCGCATACTCAAAAGCCGATGGTTCACCATCCGAAAAAATAAGTAAAAATCGATGTCTTTCAGATCGACGCTTTAATCGTTCGGTCATCCAACGAATGGCAAAACCATCTCGATTGTCTTCATGAGGTTCCATTGCCACAATATTCATA
This sequence comes from Kurthia sibirica, assembly GCF_003143975.1. GTDB lineage: Bacteria > Bacillota > Bacilli > Bacillales_A > Planococcaceae > Kurthia > Kurthia sibirica. The sequence continues at coordinate 5,237 of NZ_QFVR01000028.1, forward strand.
CTTGAATCTTTTGAACCGTCTTCTAATTTATGCAACCACTCAAATGTATTCGGTTGATTTTCTGCCGTTGCTTCATAGGCATCCTCATAAAAATTGACCATTTCATGCGTAATAGTTAATGAGCGCAAGACATCATGAAATAAAAGTACTGCTTTTTTCGTATCTGTCATTTTATCCATCATTGAGGCAGAACCATCTATTAACAAACCAAAGACGGCATCTAACGGTTTTGCTGGTGCATCTTTTTTATAAAAAGGTTTTGGTCGATCATCTGTCACAAAACTCAATAACAACCGTTGGGATAAACGCCCGTAAGAAAGATGTGTGCGTTTATCTATTTTTTTCTGCGCCATACGTTTGCGTAACTCTGTCGTTAACGCACGCACATGAGGTTCTTGCTCTAAACGCCACTGCTCAATCATCTGCTGCTCAGCTGCTGTTTGAGATGCTTCAATACGCTTTTCTTCATAAATAACATGCTCATGTTCTTTCCCAAAACTGTCGCCTGATTGATTGTATTTCTTTTTTAATTGTTTTGTAGCGGCACTGTCTTCTTTTTGTGGTTTGGCACTCGAATCACTATCCCCACCCGTTCCCACTTCAGAAATATCTTGTCCGCCCTGCCCCTCTACTGCTTCGTCCGACAACGCTTTACCAGCATTACCACGTTCTAATTCAAAGCGCATATGCGTGCCAGAGTCATCTTGTGATTCACGATGCCATGTACGGAAAACCTCTTCAATTGTTTCCTTTGCTTCATCGGTATTTCCTTGTTCAACGCCACAAACACCTTTATGCTCATGATCTGCTATAAAATGCTGTGAAACGCTATCAAGTAACGCATAGAAATTTAACGTGAGATCCTTTGTCATGAGAAGCTCAATCATTGGATTGAGGCGATAAATAATAGCGATAGAATCCGTTGTTTTGTCACTATCATATACATGTTGCCAAAGCGGTAGTAATTGCTCGAATTTATCATAAATACCACCAGTTGGTAAAGACGGAGCACCTTCATGAATGGCAACATATAAATAAGTCATCAATGCTTCAGCTAAGAAACCTTTTTGGCGATAATCATCCATCTGATGTTTGTAGGTTGCCAAATAAGTCGCACTGCGTAAGGCAAAAGCTTTTTTTGTCCCCGGCCGAGTTTTCCCAACTTGTTCCATCAAACGAAACTCCTCCGCCATAATAAAGAGTTGCTTCATTAACTTTGGATAATGAAAATTAGTTAGTTCTTGCTCTAATTCTAGCCACTCAAGTACAGCAAAATGACGCCAAAATCCTTCTGTAAGTAGATAAATATCTGATAAACGCCCTAAATGCATTGTCGATTCATCACGATGACGCCAAAATACGGACATAGCTATCGTTTCTTCATTTGGCGTCAGCTCCATGAATTGACGTTCGATTAGTGATAAGGTACTGTTTCGTGCTAAAGCTCGAGCCAAATTTTCATAGGAAATCATCTGTCTTGCATCAATCTGCTCGTTATTAAATTGGATAAAGCGGTCCATTCAAATCACCTACCCAATCCAAGTATTAGCCAGCTCCATTACAAGCTGTTTTTCAGACTGATCTTCTAATTTTTCAGAGATAGCATATTGTATAGCACGTGAAATATCTATATGCTGAGCCAAATCTATTGCATCCAATAAGCTACGGATGGATGCTGCTTCTTCACTCAACAACCCAGTGATTACTTGCTGACGCAAATCTTGCGATAAGTTTAACATCATCTGTTTTAAGTCCATTTGTAAGTCATCATATGTTTCATCAAGGAGTTCTGCTAATTGTTCACCAGAAATATAGGGTACACTATACGATATAAAACGGTTCTTTAATGCTTCATTCATTGGTGTCGTACCAATATAGCCTTCATTGATAGCTGCAATGACACCAAAGTTTTCATGGGCATGTATGACTTCTCCTGTGAAAGGATTCGTTAACATACGGCGATAATCTAAGACGCTATGTAAGATTGGGAGCGTTTCAGGTTTAGCCATATTAATTTCATCTATATAAAGTAGGTGACCAAGTTTCATCGCTTTAACAATTGGCCCTTCTATAAACTCAATCATCGTTTGATTGTCTTTTTGCACAACTGTTTTAAACCCTAGCATACTCTCGGCATCCAAATCGACGGAGCAATTAATGCTATGCATCGGTTGATTAAAAAGTGCAGCAATAGATTCCGCCATTTTTGTTTTCCCTGAGCCTGATGGACCTTTTAGTAAGACTGGTTTTTTTAATACCAAACTTACTAATACATCTTCAAATAAATGTTCGTCTGGTGATTTATACCCTCCCTGTGGGATGAGGTTACTATAACGAAGTTCATTGGTAATAAGCTGTCTCTTTTGAATCTCTTGCTGAATGATTGCTAACATGGTTACTGCCTCCTTTTCTAACGCTTCTCTTAGCATAACATATTCCCTAATTCTGCTTATAAAAAAGCTGTTTTTAAACAGCAAAAAAACTATTCCATGCGCTTAAATCCCTCTTTTTGTTATCGTACTTGCTCCAACTACTTGTCGATTGCAACTACTATATAAAGTGGAATTTAAATGCTAATGAAATAGCTTTGTCCATCCTATTGATTAGTGACTAAAGTATTCTTTGTAAAAACCGCCTATTTTTCCTGTATTATCAATTACGAAATAAAACTCGTCTGTCTCATTTTTCAATTCGTATTCTTTTCCCACAGTCAAAACATTTGATACAACATATTTTTTCGCATCTGTTTGTACACAAGTTAATTTTTTAATCGTCGGCGCGTCTGCCCAATTGATATGAATCATTTTCATCGTCCTCTCTGCTTACGTTTAATACTATTCTACCCTTCATTACATTGCATTTCTAGTATATTGTAGGTATTTTTTTAAAGTCAACAATAATTATGATATGCTTTATATATTCTTGACATCGGAGGTTTTAACTATGCTATTATTCGGTTCCACACCAACTTGGTTTTTCATCATTGCTTTTACAGTTATTCTGCTCTTTATTTTAATTTCAGAATTCCTTACACGTAAATAATTTTCTTTGTGTATACAGGTTTATATTTTCTCTTTAAGTGGAAAATACAACTACTCTACAATAGAAAGATTAGATGGTGAAAGGAATGTGCCACATAATTGAAACTCACTCGCGCTGGTAAACAATTTATCTCGAAAGCTACAGAGGATAACGCATCATTAATGCTACGCTTTTATGGCGTAAGAAGTCCCGATGGTATGATGATCGGTGCAGATATCGATACACTGATTGATTCGGACTTAGTCATTACTATTGAAGGTTATCAAATCGGTGTCTCTCCTGAAGTGCTAGACCAATTAAAAATGACGACAATTCATGCGGATACCTACCAACAAAAAGAAGGTCTCATTTTACTAAACTGCAAATAATTTATAACCACGTCGCCCTTAACAGGCGATGTTTTTTTATATAGTTTTAAAAAGAGGTTGTTTTTAATTGATAAAATACATACAATAATACAGAATGGAGGTCACTATTTATGAATAAAGGTTATTTAGCCAATGGCTTATTCGGTCTAGGCGATCGTTTAGTTAATGAGCTAGTTGCATCGGCAATCCGTAAAACGATTGATGGTGTAGATTTATATGTACCACAAGAGAATTTTGCTATTAATGATAAAACAGCATTTGCTAACAGTGAAGAAATTGCTACTGCAGACATTGACGCATTAAAAAATAGTGATTTTTTAGTAGCTGTTATCGATGGTGTAGAGATTGATAGTGGCGTTGCTGCAGAAATAGGTGCGTTTTCAATGTTAAATCGTCCTATCTTTGCCCTTTTCACAGATTCTCGCCAACAAGGTCGCGATCACCTACAAAAAATCGCCGCTTTACAACAAGACGCCGTTGAAAATCAATTCGTCTATCGCAATCTTTTTGTGATTGGATTGATCAAACAAAATGGCATTGTATCCTCATCCATTGAAGAACTTACTGAAGCATTGTCACGCCACATTTCTCCATAGCATTTATAGCTTACACGGCCATCTACTAGACGATTGTAAACTATAAATGTACTTATAAAGGAGAAAATATTTTTATGTGGTTCTTATTTGCAATGATTACTTGGGTTTGTTGGGGAGCAGCAAACTTATTTTATAAAAAAGGCTCTGATATTAAAGATAAAAACAGTCATGCTAAAATCGCAATTATGGTCGGTATTGTTATGGGTATTCATGCGACAATTTATATGTTCGCTAATAATCTAGACTTCCAATTCGAAAATATGATTAAATATTTACCTATTTCAGCCTTGTATATCACCTCAATGATTTTTGGTTATGTCGGTTTACGTTACTTAGAACTTTCAATTGCTGCGCCATTGCAAAATACTTCAGGTGCAATTACAGTAATTTTGTTATATATTTTCTTCCCAAGTGAAAACAATTGGATTCACTATAGCGGAATCGCCATTATTACATTTGGTGTGGTATGGATTGCTGTCATTGAACGTCACCAAGATGAGATTATACGTAAATTGGCTGGGGTCAAAGTTGATAAAAAATATCAATATGGCTTCGTTGCACTCGTATTCCCACTTTTATACGCTATTCTTGACGGCGTTGCATCATTCGGTGACGGCATCGTACTTGATAATTTGAAATTATTAACTAGTGATGAAGTACTTATTGCTTATGAATATACTTTCTTCATCGTAGCGATTATCTACTGGCTTTACTTATATTTCGTAAAAAAAGAATTTATGAATATTTTCAAACAAAAAGACCGTACCATTGCTGCTGTCCTTGAAACAGGTGGTCAATTCTTTTATGTGAAGGCAATGGCATCTTACGCAATAATTTCTGCACCTATTATTGCCTCATTCTTTATATTTTCGATTATTCTAGGAAGAATATTCTTAAAAGAAAAACTTTCAAAACGTCAATATTTTGTTATTTTCATCATAATGATTGGCATTGTAATGCTAGGTGTTGCCGACGAAATTTAACGATATAAATGCAGCTAGTCAAGGGATTTATTCCCCGCTCCTAGCTGTTTTTTATTGACTTTATTCGTAAATCCATACTAGGGAATAAACTATATCAAAAACCGCTATTTTACAACGACAAATAATTGGACAAGATCTTCAATCAAAGAAGAATTATTATTTGGAATAGCGTATAATAGAAGAAGTTTCTAGGAGGTCGATTGAATGCACTCACTAAATAACCGTTTTGCCATTGCACTTATTACAGCCTTTTTATCTACAATAACTGTAAAAATATTTTTCTATGATTCGATTGAAACGAGCAGACTATGGTATGTATTTAGCTTATATGTTTTACTGTTAATCACTTATGGCATAATCGCTTCTTACATAATCGATTGGCTCGCTAGTTTTTTTAAGATGCAAATAATGAAAATACTCATACGTATTCTTTTATTCATAATCGTTGGTAGTTTGCCATTTTTAGGTTCTAGTAACTTAATGATTGCCGGAATCATAGCCGCGGTATTTTATGTATTAACAGAAGCTCTTTTTCCACAAAATAAAAAGCGATAAAATTTTCACACTACATAACGTTGATGAAAAAAAGTGCCTTCTGTAAAAAAGTGGCGCTGACATTTCATTAACGTTATTTTTCAGTAATCTTTTTATTGCTAATAATTGTTATTACATATGCCCCAAGCGTATACCTATTTGGCTAGCTTGTCAGTCAATTACCTCTAAAATGCATGATAATCAAATACAAAAATTAACCGCTTAAAATGGTTTGAATAACTTACTGTTCTGTAATATAAGTGTCGACGTTATGTTTGTTCTTGTGGAAAACATTTTTCAGAGAAGGCTTCTTTTATGGAACGTAATCAATGCTTTTCTAAAGAAGTTGGTTTACACCTTGGCTAGACGAAAAAAGTGCGTCATAAACAACCTCTCATCTTATCGTACATCTATATGGTGCTATAAAATATATTGGTTAGCATAGCATTCTTCTGTACGCGCTTTATTAATAAAAGAAAAGCTTGTTCCCATAATGGGAACAAGCTTTTCTTTTATTGTATGAGGTAATTTGATGAATGCTATTTAAAGCAAGAGGAGTTAGCTTTAAATAAGCATGCAGCCAATTAAATCTACGTTGTTAGTATTTAAATACCCTCCGATTTCGTTATTAAAACATTTAATATATATATATTCAGTTTATTTAAGTTTTTATAGGTAACTACCCGCCATTATATGTTAGTCTTTTCGTTTTCATGGGTATTAAAGAACTACAAAGAAAGATGGTGAATTCAATGTTCAATTTTAGGAATACACAACATGACAAAGATTTTCACTATTTATTGAATTGCTATACTAAGTATACCTCAAGTGAACCAACAGATGAGTGGATATCCACTAGTTATATTATTTCAGGCATCGGTTTAACTGATACATTTTTAAGTTCACTTGTACAAGATATGGCTCTAAACTATGATAGCTTAATTGAAAAAATCTCCATACTACCCAGTGCTCAAAAAAATCTTTGTCGTTATGCTATTCAGTTAAGTTACCCTGGCTCAGAAAAAATAAGCTTTAATCAAGTTGTTAAAAATATTGCACAAGATGATCTCAAATTGTTATTGAGTGCTGTAGATACGCATTACTTTCACAAACAATTATCATAAGTAGAAGCATAATTCATGCTACATGACTTGTCACCATGATGCTTCTACCCTACATAAAAATAGCGGAATAATGTGTACATTTATGTAGACATTATTCCGCTATTCTATTGTTTAACTGCCTGAATAATCATGCTGTTTCATAGGTTTTTTTGCTTTTTTGTCCTTGACAATTGCTTCATTACTTGTCGACACAGCACTTAGCTGTCTTTTTAAGATACGATATTCTTGTTCAGTTATTTCATAATATAAGTTATCTGCATCAAAATATGGCTTACAAATATAGCGGGCATTTTGCTTATCATCCCATAAATAATAATTCGATTTTACAACATTTTGTTTTTCATTTGTAAACTGTATATACATTGCTGACAAATGGTCTGTTCTATGATCAGCAAGTTTAATATTGCGTGCATCTGCAATCAATTCGCTAGAACGAGCAAAAATTTGATCATCTGATAGTGTTCTAGTAACATCGATTTTCCCGTGTGAATCGACAGAACCGAGCTGTACAGAATTAGGTAGTTGCTTATTGCAAGCACCGAGTAAGGCAATTAATAAAACGACAAAAAAACTCATAGCTATGCGCTTCATCAAAATCCCCCTCAACTTATTTATATACTACTAATACCCATTTTAATGCAGTTCTAACGTTACTTAAAAGTTGATTAATTATTAGAAAAATCAAAAAAAACATTTACTTTTCCACTTCAACGCATTAAACTGTATTTACTGTATAAAGAAAGAGGAGTTCAACTATGAAATTATTTATGAGTAAATTACTAACAGGTATGAGTATTGGTATTGTTGTTGCATTAATTCCCAATGCATTAATAAGTGAGATTTTTAAATTATTTGTAGCAGATCTCCCATTTTTAAACACTTTAATTCAATTATCTGTGTTGGCAATGAGTATGTTACCGGTATTAATCGGTGTGACAGTTGGCATGGCTTTCAAATTAACACCCATCCAAACAGCTAGTGTTGGATTGGCTGCGTTAATGGGGTCTGGTGTCGCACAGTTCAATGACGATGGCTCCATGACGCTTGCCGGTATAGGTGTTGTGTTAAATACTGGTATTACAGCTGGTTTAGCTGTATTATTTGTTCAATTAGTTGGGACAAAACTGAAAGATTATACAATTTTACTGATGCCCACTCTGTCCATTTTTATCCCCGGTTTAATCGGTTATTTACTTTTACCTTATATTAAATCAGGGACAGGTTATGTCGGTGATGGCATCAGTTATGTTACGACCTTACAACCAATTGTAATGGGGGCATTAATCGCTGTAATTTTCTGCGTATTAATCTTATCTCCCCTGTCTACTGTCGGTGTAGCAACAGTAATTATGTTATCAGGAATTGGAGCTGGTGCAGCTAATCTGGGTGTCGTAGCAGCAGGTGTTGGTTTATGTATCGCAAGCTATCGTGCAAATTCTCTCGGAACAGCTTTAGCGCATGTCCTAGGCTCTCCGAAAATTCAAATGCGCAACTTCTTTATGAAACCAAGAATTGCATTTCCTATGATGATTACTGCCGCTATTCTTGGAGCACTTGCTGGTCTATTAAATGTTCAAGGAACACCGATGAGTGCGGGTTTTGGACTGTCGGGGCTCGTTGGACCTCTCAATTTTATTAATCTAGCAGATGGTGGATGGTCATTTGTAAATACAGCCATAATGATTGGTCTATTTTTCATTCTTCCCATCATTTTAAATAGTATTTTACTTCGTATTTTCGAAAAAAACCTTGGAATGATTCAAGCAGATGATTATAAAATAACAATTGAATAATGTGATTGTTCAAAGCTATATAATCATTCTCTTCAACACTCTTTTAGCTTTCACAAAAAATGAGAAACGATATTACATATCGTTTCTCATTTTTTATTAAGCTAATTTTCTATTTCCAGTTAAGTATTTTCTATTTCAATAGTACTTTTATATAATTCAAGTATTTTATAAGTCATTTTTTATTAATTATAGATAAAGCTTTGTGACCGTATTCTTAATATGCTACTATGATTAACGGAGGTAGTTTATGAAAAAAATAGCAACATATATTATCATTTCCCTCGCGATGCTTGCACTTGCAAGTTTTGGATTGCTTGGTGGAGATAACGAGGCCCTAAAAAACATACCAACTGAGGCTTCATCTGGCGCAACGAATAAAGTAACGACTACTAAACTTGATGAATTAAAGCTTCATATAATTAATATTGGACAAGGGGATGCACTCCTAATTCAATCCGCTTCAGAAAATTTCTTAATTGATGCTGGTAATAAGGGGCAGGGAGATGAAGTATTAGCATACTTGCATGAACAAAACATCACCAAACTGGATGCAGTCGTATCTACACACCCTGATGCTGATCATATTGGTGGATTAGCAGAAGTAATTCGTGAAATGGATGTGACACAGGTTTATGCACCACGTATTACACATACAACTGATGCCTATAAACAGTTTTTATTGGCTGTGAAAGAGCACTCCTTAAAAATAAAAATAGCTAAAAATGGTGTAGCTATTCCCACTTCCACTACTGGATTATCATTGGATTTCATCTCACCAACAAAGGACTATAGTAAATCTGATTTAAATGATTGGAGTGCTGTGTTGCTTGTGACGCATGGCGCCAAAAAATTCCTCTTAACAGGTGATGCAGAAATACCAGCTGAAAAAGATATGATGACTGCGCATAATTTACAGCCAGTTGATGTGCTTAAAGTTAGTCACCATGGTGCTGCAGAAGCAACAACGATGGCATTTTTAGGCGTGATACAACCAAAACTCGCTGCGATAAGTGTCGGTGAAGATAACCGCTACAAACACCCCACAAAAGATGTGCTACAGCGTCTAGACAAGATAGGCGCAAAAACATACCGCACTGATCAACACGGTAGCATTGTCTTTATTTCGAATGGTAAAAACATTATTACGAAGGTGGAGCGCTAATGCATACAGGTATTATCGACCGTTTCGAAAATAGATTCGCTATCATTGAATACAAGGATGGTTCAACAAAAGTAATGAAGAAAACACGGTTACCATCTGATGCGCAGATTGGTGATCAATTATTCTTTCACGATGATCACTCTATCACCATAGATACCATGGGGACCGCTCAACTAAAAAAAGAAATTGATACGCTTGCGGATGATTTATTTGAAGAGTGAATAATTCATTAGCTGACTCAATCTAATAATGGTTACGCGTGAAATAGATTTTTCTTGGAGATGAACTCAAACCAAGAAACATCAAAAATACGGTTTGTTCATTTTCGACTACATAATATCCCCTTTTTCATTTAAACATTACACGATGATTTTATAGTTATAGCCTTTAAGCTACTTGAAACGAACGAGAATTTCTCTGTTTATTTTTAAGTAGTTTAAAGGCTTTTTGTGTTGGAAAAGAGAGCATATGTTAAATTCACAGTTACAACAAATTTTTCTTGGACTTTCATATATCTTTTAAAAATAAGTTCTACACTTTCTCGTGTGCATGGTGCCATGTCTCTTGATGAAAAATTCTTTGCTCACTAACCAATCAGCTGCTACTTTCAAGATAATTCAAAGTCCATACCCCACTCATTTTTACGTCTGTTCTAGTTACCTAATTAAAAGCAACTTTTTTGTTATGTACTTAAAGTAAAAAAGCCTTCCCTTCTGTATTTATCATACATGGAGGGAAGACTTTTTTACTGTTTATTTTATTTAAATACCTGTGCTGCTTGTACAGCTTTTTTCCAACCACTATACAGTTTTTTACGCTCATCATCATCCATACTTGGATCGAATTTACGATCCAACTTCCAATAGGATGCAATATCTTCTTTAGAGTTCCAAAAACCTACCGCTAAACCGGCAAGATAGGCTGCACCTAATGCTGTCGTTTCATTAATGACAGGGCGATCTACTGGTACATCAAGTAAATCTGATTGGAATTGCATAAGGAAGTTATTCGCAACAGCACCACCATCTACGCGTAAAGTTGTAAATGGAATACCAGAATCTGCTTCCATGGCTGATAAGACATCATTTGTTTGATAACATAATGATTCAAGTGTTGCGCGTACAAAATGCTCTTTCGTTGTTCCTCTTGTTAAACCAAATACTGCGCCTCTTACATCTGAATCCCAGTATGGTGTTCCTAACCCTACAAAAGCAGGTACAACATATACACCTTCTGTTGATTCTACACGATTTGCATACATTTCAGAGTCTGCTGAATCACGGAACATACGCAAGCCATCACGTAACCATTGAATCGCTGAGCCAGCAACAAAAATACTTCCTTCAAGTGCATATGTTACTTTACCATCAATCCCCCACGCTAAAGTTGTTAACAATCCATTTTCTGATTTCACAGCTTTATCGCCTGTATTCATTAGCATAAAGCAACCTGTACCATACGTATTTTTCACCATACCCGTTTCAAAGCAAGCTTGTCCAAATAATGCTGCTTGCTGATCGCCTGCTGCACCTGCAATCGGTACTTCCGCACCATAAAATTGCGCTGCATTCGTATGACCATACACTTCTGATGATTGTTTTACTTCCGGTAACATAGATGCAGGTACACCAAGTATATCCAATAGTTCTGTATCCCACTGCAAGTCATAAATATTGTACATCAATGTACGTGACGCATTTGAGTAATCTGTTACATGTACTTTACCTGCTGTCAGTTTCCAGATTAACCATGTATCAATCGTACCGAATAGTAAATCACCATTATTAGCTGATTCACGCGCACCCTCTACATTATCTAAGATCCATTTTACTTTTGTACCTGAGAAATAAGCATCGATTAGTAATCCTGTTTTGTCGCGGAATTTGTCATTAAGACCCGCAGCTTTTAATTCTTCACAAATTCCAGCAGTTTGACGTGATTGCCAGACGATTGCATTGTACACTGGTTTACCCGTATGTTTATTCCATACAACTGTTGTTTCACGCTGATTTGTAATACCGATGCCGAAATTTGTTTTGCTTCAACATGCTTATCTGCTAATACTGTAGCGATACAAGATAATACAGATGACCAAATTTGTTCCGCATCATGTTCTACCCAACCTGACTCTGGGAAAATTTGTGGAAACTCCTGTTGATACGAGTGAAAAATCTCACCTTGTTTATCAAATAAAATTGCACGAGAACTTGTAGTTCCTTGGTCGATTGCTAAAATATAGTTTTCTTTCATCTGTATTGCCTCCCTTAGTTTTCTTCTTCTTTAATATTTTTCAATGTCATTTGTGCACCGATGAAAATAACGGCAACAAGTAAAGCGAATACCCAGAATAGTATACTATTTTTTCCTTCAAAAATCTGTTGGAAGAACAGGGCACCAAATATCCCACCAATAATCGGTCCGACTACAGGAATCCATGCATAGCTCCAACCTGATGAACCTTTACCTGCGATTGGTAAGAAAGCATGCGCAATACGTGGACCCAAGTCACGAGCTGGGTTGATTGCGTAACCAGTTGGTCCACCAAGAGCCATACCAATTACTACAATTAACATACCTACTAAAAATGGTTTTAAACCTAAAGTTAAATCATTTGTTCCTATAGCTAAGATACCCAATACAAGTGCAAATGTTCCAATCATCTCCGCAATTAAATTTGATAATGGATGTTTAATTGCTGGTGATGTAGCAAAGACGGCTAGTTTTGCTCCCGGATCCTTCGTACCTTTCCAATGTGGTAAGTACATGAAGTATACAAGCACCGCTCCTAAAATAGCACCAATCATTTGCGCTAAAATGTAAGCGGGTACATTTTCCCACGGAAAATCACCGATCACAGCTAAACCAAGAGTTAAGGCTGGGTTTAAGTGAGCACCACTGATTCCTCCTACTGCATACGCTGCCATCGCCACAGCGAGACCCCACGCGTATGTAATGACAATCCAACCACCACCTAAACCTTTCGATTTATGTAATGATACTCCTGCTACGACCCCTCCACCAAACAAAATCAAGAGCATCGTACCGATTAGTTCTGCTGTAAAAGTAGACATATAATTTCTCCCCCTTGTAACATACACTATGGACGGCAAAAATTCCGCAAAAAACAGGCTAATGGCTAGCCGATTAATTGCGGAATCCTGAACTCAACCACGTTTTTATTATGTTAATGTTATTGTAGGGAATATTTTACTTGTCGTCAACATTAATTTTCATTTATTTCCAAAGATTTTTATCAGATGTAGTGATAGCAATGGCTCCCGCTGCTAATGCATCTCTAATCTCTGATTTTTCTCGAATTAATCCACCTGTAATAACAGGAATATTTGTTCGTTCATAGACTTCAGCAATCATATTTGGTATAACGCCCGGTAATAATTCAATATAATCAGGAGCTGTTTTTTCAATTAACGAATAACTTTTTTCCAAAGCAATTGTATCAATTAAAAAAATGCGTTGAATAGCGATAATACCATTTTTTTTTGCCTTTAAAATCATATTTGAACGGGTAGAAATAATACCTGCTGGTTTAATTTCATTGCATAAAAAATCTGCCGCAAAGTTATCTGTTTTCAAACCATGTATTAAATCCGCATGAATAATCATTTTTTTACCGACGCGATCTGCCTCTCGTTTAATTGGCATGAGTTGGCTTATATGCACCTCTAATAATACGATATATTCATAGGGACTAGCAAAAGCCTTATCAACTTGACTAATTGTTTTTGCTGCCGGAATAATTTGCTGATTTTTAAAATGCATTGTTTCTCTCTCCTTCAAATGGCTATTATTTCGCCGTTGTAGCACGCTCAATTTCGTTGTCTACATCCGCTGTAAATTTAGTGAATAAATCATCTGTCCACTGAAGTTGCTCGTTCATCAATTGAAGTACAACATCTTTATGATCAATCACTTCTTTAATATTAAAAAACATATTTCCTGTACGGCGAATAAAGAAATCATTGGGATGTTGCACAAGTTCATTTGTCATACCGTACTGTAATTGCGCATAAATGATCGCTGGTATCGTTTTAGGTGCATCTTGCACAAAGGCAAAAACCTGATCTACATTGGCTCCATAATGTTGTGCTAAGTGTGCTGCTTCTTTTTCCGTTAACCCAACCGCTATGCCAGCAGCAGTTCGTTTAGCAATAAAAGTAGCTAAATTAGCCGAGCCACCCACTTCTCCACCTGATATTTTTAACTTTTTAGTTACGCAAGGTGTAAGTGTTTTACCAAATTGCTCTTTATAAAATGGTTGTAATTTATCCAAAACACTCTCTGCCATTTTACGATAACCAGTTAATTTTCCTCCTGCAATAGTGATCAAGCCCTTATCTGATTCCCATACTTCATCATGACGAGAAATTTCAGATGGTCCTTTACCTTCTTCATGTATTAAAGGACGCACTCCTGCCCATCCTGATTCAATATCTGCTTCTGTAATTTTTACATTCGGGAACATATAAGCAATTGCTTTCATTATATAATCGCGATCCGCCTGTTCAATATCCATATTTTTCGGATCTCCTTCGTAAAAAGTATCCGTTGTACCTACATAAGCTTTACCATTACGTGGAATCGCAAATACCATACGACCATCTGGCGTATCAAAATAAACAGCCTGTTTCAATGGGAATACAGCTTCATCAAAGACAAGATGAACACCTTTTGACAATATTAAATGTTTACCTGCTGTTTTCCCTTCAATCGAACGAACATCATCCACCCATGGACCTGCTGCATTAATTGTTTTTGCTGCTTTTATTGTTAATAATTCGTCGTTCAGTAGATCCTTTGCTTGAATACCACTGATGACTCCCTTTTCATTATAAAGGAATTTTTCAGCTTTCGTATAATTAATTAGCGTTGCGCCATGTTCTATAGCAGATTTTGCTACTTCAATTGTTAAACGCGCATCATCAGTACGATATTCCACATAGACACCACCACCTTGTAAATCCTGTTGTTTAACAAGTGGTTCTTTTTTTAATGTATTTTCTTTATTTAGCATAAATCGTCGTTCTGAACGTTTAACACCAGCTAAAAAATCATAGAGACGTAAACCGATATTTGTCGAGTATTTACCAAATGTACCTCCCTTATGGAAGGGTAACAACATCCATACGGGTGTCGTAACATGAGGACCATTTTCATAGACAATGGCACGCTCTTTACCTAGTTCAGCTACTTCTTTTATTTGGAATTGTTTTAAATAACGTAATCCTCCATGAACTAGTTTTGTCGAGCGACTTGATGTACCTGCTGCGAAATCTTGCATTTCAACAAGTGCTACTGACAAACCACGTGTAGCTGCATCAAGCGCTATCCCAACTCCTGTAATACCGCCACCAATTACAAGTAAATCATATGTTTTCTGTTGTAAATCGTCGATTGTTTGCTGTCTTTTAAATGCTGAAGCGTTTGTCATATTAAATTCCTCCTATTTTTAGGTACGAAAAAAGAGACCTTTAAAAAACATATATTTGCATATACGTTCTTTAAAGGTCTCTCATTCGCTCAAACCGTTGCTATTAACTTGTCACCATTATACGAAGTATTTTCCAATATAGCAAGCACTAGTTGAGGATCCTATGCATTTTTCTACATTTCACTCTGTTGATATTACGAATGTAAAACAGAAATTCCTTAGGGTTATTGCCCATATTATAAAAAAAGATTTGCATCAAGTGCGAGGGCACTGAAAAAGTCCACTTATGCACAGATAAGCGAGGACAGGAACGAATTTCGTTCCGGCGGACGCTTTTCGTTCCGGCGGACGCTTTTCGTTCCGGCGGACGCTTTTCGCGGGCACGGCTCCAGCCTTCTCCCTCGCTTCGCTCAGTCCGGGTGCTTCCGCTCGCGCTGTTCCCGCAGAAGTCGCCGCCTGCACTCCATCAACTTGTACTATTCATGGGTTAAAATGTGGTCTCGCCCGGTCACGGACCATCCTGTATAATAGTAGTTACTAATTAAAGGTGGTGCGACCATGATTTCCAAACAAGAACCCCTTAACTTAAGTCCCTATATGGCACTATATGATTTAATCATTCCAAAAGATAATATGCTTTGCCAGATCAATGAACTCGTTGATTTTTCATTTATTATAGACGAATTAAAATCAAAATACTGTTTGGATAATGGTCGAAATGCGATTCCACCAATTCGTATGTTCAAATATTTACTCCTAAAAGCAATTCATGACTTATCAGATGCCGACCTTGTCGATCGTTCTAAATACGACATGTCCTTTAAATATTTTCTAGACATGGCACCTGAAGAGGATGTCATCAATTCAAGTTCACTGACAAAATTTCGTCGACTTCGTCTTCAAGACATGAATTTATTAGATTTACTCATTGGTAAGACAGTAGAAATTGCTTTAGAAAAAGGTCTTATCACAAGTAAAACAATTATTGTCGATGCCACACATACGAAAGCTCGTTATAATCAAAAATCACCGAAAGAATTTTTACAGGAAAAATCAAAAAATGTGCGCAAAGCCGTCTACCAACTCGATGAAAGTATGAAAGGGAAATTCCCTACGAAACCAACGTCAAATGAAGTTGGAGAAGAAGTGGACTACTGTCGTCAAGTTGTAGAAGTTGTGGAAACGCAATCAAAGATAGCGCATATCCCGGCTGTAAAAGAAAAGTTAAATGTTTTAAAAGAAGTGATTGATGATTATGAAGTACAACTGAGTTACTCATGTGATCCAGACGCACGCGTAGGACATAAATCTGCGGACTCAGCTTTCTTTGGATTTAAAACACATATTGCGATAAGTGATGAACGTATTATTACAGCTGCAATTGTGACAACGGGTGAAAAAAGTGATGGTCAATATCTTCAAGAGCTTGTAGAGAAAAGCAAAGAGACACGCATGGAAAACAAGGCATTTTCGATTATTAAAAATGGAACCCAAACTTCTCGAATCACACTTCCACTGATTGGTACGTACCGAACGTTTCTCTTACTTCAGAAACAACGCTTCTTCTGTAGAAACTGTCTTTGTTCATTTGTCGCTCAAATTAGTCGACTCTTTTATTCAATTGAATATCTTCACCAACGTCATTTGACAAAGAGCCTAAAAAAAAGAAGATTTGCATCAAGTGCAAATCTTCTTTAGTATGGGTCGGGACGGAATCGAACCGCCGACACTTAGAGCTTCAATCTAATGCTCTACCAACTGAGCTACCGACCCTAAATAATGGTGTTGCTTACTGCTATTTTTATCGAAATAAAAATGGCGGTCTGGACGGGACTCGAACCCGCGACCTCCTGCGTGACAGGCAGGCATTCTAACCAGCTGAACTACCAGACCATTGGTTGCGGGGACAGGATTTGAACCTGCGACCTTCGGATTATGAGCCCGACGAGCTACCACTGCTCCACCCCGCGACAATGTTATGAATAACGTCACTTTGTTGCTATATTTATTTATTAAAGTAAAAATGGAAGAGGAAGAGGGATTCGAACCCCCGCGCGATTTGACTCGCCTGTCGGTTTTCAAGACCGATCCCTTCAGCCAAACTTGGGTATTCCTCCATATTGTGGAGCGGAAGACGAGGTTCGAACTCGCGACCCCCACCTTGGCAAGGTGATGTTCTACCACTGAACTACTTCCGCATAACTCACTTACAAATATTATATTAACATAATAAAGAAATGAATGCAATACTTATTTCAACCTATTTGAATTTTTTATGATGTGTGAACGGAACCTTATTCATCATACCACATCCTTTATAGAAAATGATGATCCCAAATTAAATATTTTTATCTACTATTTAACTTGGGGACAAAATTAATAATTGGTGAGAAAGGTCATAGTCATACTCTATCTCTCAATATAAAAACTTTGAAAAAATACTGCCATAAGTGCAGCCATTTTATCTTCTGTAGCAAAAATAACAATTTCAAATTGTTGATTTTTTCGCTGTAAGGCGTTCGAATCAAATGCAGTTGCTATTAATTCACCGTTACAGGTTAGTCGTCCTTCTTTTTTAGATGTTAATTCAAATTCATATTTCTGATTCGCTATAGTAAACAATTGTTTTTTTTCTAATAATTGAACTCTCTTTTGAATAACCTCATAATTCATTTTATTAGATGAAAGTTTATAACAAAAACCTGTAAACAAACAATTGAGTGACCATATAATCTGACCAGAAATATCTAAAATTTTATAGGTAAATTTCAAGCCACCTCTGATTGTATGATGTATAATGGCAGTACCTAAATTATGCTTATTTTTAACTAATTCATAAAGTACATGCCCTTCCTCATTCAACATTAAAATTTCATCATCAAAAGAATCTTCTTTTTTAAAATCATACCTATATTTTTTCATCTAACCACCGCATCCTAGCCTATTATTTACAACCTTTTCTTTTTAAATACCACTTGCTGCCTCGTCATGCTTGGATTATTGTTCAAAATATTTCTTTTTCAACGTCTCTTGCACCTTCGGTACAATTATAAAAAAAGAAGATTTGCATCAAGTGCAAATCTTCTTTAGTATGGGTCGGGACGGAATCGAACCGCCGACACTTAGAGCTTCAATCTAATGCTCTACCAACTGAGCTACCGACCCTAAATAATGGTGTTGCTTACTGCTATTTTTATCGAAATAAAAATGGCGGTCTGGACGGGACTCGAACCCGCGACCTCCTGCGTGACAGGCAGGCATTCTAACCAGCTGAACTACCAGACCATTGGTTGCGGGGACAGGATTTGAACCTGCGACCTTCGGATTATGAGCCCGACGAGCTACCACTGCTCCACCCCGCGACAATGTTATGAATAACGTCACTTTGTTGCTATATTTATTTATTAAAGTAAAAATGGAAGAGGAAGAGGGATTCGAACCCCCGCGCGATTTGACTCGCCTGTCGGTTTTCAAGACCGATCCCTTCAGCCAAACTTGGGTATTCCTCCATGTTGTGGAGCGGAAGACGAGGTTCGAACTCGCGACCCCCACCTTGGCAAGGTGATGTTCTACCACTGAACTACTTCCGCATACTAAGTACTTAGACAGATTAACATAATTACTATGTTCTGACAATGTTTTTTTCTTTATTACTTGCTACAAATATTATATTAACATAACTAAAGTGAAAAAGAAACATATTATTTACATTTTTTTAAATTTCTCTTCACATTTCACTGCTATAGTTAAAAAAAGGAGGTTTTTTAAATGCTTGATTATCTTTGGCAACAACAACCAGCATCTTTATTCAATTACCCTGTTTTAACGGATCAGCGTATAGAACAAACCGAACTAAAACTCGGTGTAAAACTCCCCCTATTATATAAACGATTTATGAAAGGTCAAAATGGCGGTGAACTTGCTTATAGTGACTTTGTTTCACGTAAATTTAAAAATAAAAACATACAAATTGATTTTTTGTTTTGTATAGATTCTAAAATAGGTATCGGCAATAATTATCAATTAAAAATTGATTGGGCCATACCTACTAATATTGTTATTATTAGCGGAATAAAAGACGAGTGGGTGGCGTTGGATTATCGTAGCCACTTTGGTAAAGAACCCAAAATCATATGGTATTCATCAGAAACGAATCGCATACAGACAATTGCTAGAAGTTTCGAACAATTACTTTTAAATCTACAATTGCCCGATAACGATGATGATTTAACTTCTATTTACATTCAAACCATGCATCAAGCAGAACAAGATTTTCATACAACTTCATTTTAAAACCTACAAGAAATAACCTCCTAAAAATCTATTAGGAGGTTATTTCTTGTAGGTTTTAATCGTTCATTAGTACTCACAAAGCTCTTTTACAATTTCTACAAAATATCGTGAACCTAACACCAGTGCTGATTCATCAATTTGAAATTTAGGGTGGTGCAAAGGGTAAACTTCTCCAAAAGATTCATTATGAACACCAATAAATTGCATAGACGATGGTACTTCCTCACTATAAGCTGCAAAATCCTCAGCTCCAAACATAGGTTCAGCAATCGTACATGTATTTTTTTCCCCTACAATCGATTGAGCTGCGCGAATACTAATAGCTGTTGCTTGATGATCGTTTTGAACAGCTGCACAACCTATATCCCATTTAATAGTTGCTGTCGCACCATGCATTGCAGCGGTCTGATACACAATATTTTCTAATTCTTCACGTGCTTTCACTCGTACTTCATTATTATGTGAACGAATCGTACCACCTATATCTGCTTTATTGGCAATTATATTCAGTGCATCTCCACAATGAAATTGCGTTACTGTTACAACTGGTGCATGAATAGCAGGAACTTTTCTAGATACAATTGTTTGCAATGTTTGAATAATTTGTGTACCTACAATAATCGGATCCACTGTAAGCTCTGGTGTAGAAGCATGTCCTCCACTACCGACTACTTCAATTTCAAAATCATCTCCTGCAGCATTCATTTTTCCAGCACGGAGCGCAAATTCACCTGCTTTATAGTAAGGGTAGACATGCAGAGCAAATGCATTGTCGACACCATCTGTAATGCCTGCTGCTACTAATTCTTCAGCTCCACCCGGCGTTACTTCTTCCGCATGTTGAAAAACGAAACGCACTTCGCCCGAAAAATCAGTACCTAAATCGGTAAGGATTTTTGCTGCTCCTAATAACATTGCAGCATGCGCGTCATGCCCACAAGCATGCATCACATTTGGATTTTGTGATGCAAAAGGTAAGTCAAGTTCCTCTTGAATAGGAAGAGCATCAATATCTGCACGTAATAAAATGGTTTTCCCCCGGCCTTGACGAGAGCCTTTTAAAATTCCACAAATACTTGTGGGAGTTAGTTTTTTCAATTCTAAATAGGGCATCATTCGTAATTGTTCCTCTATAAATTGTGATGTTTTAAATTCATTTCTTGATAATTCTGGATTTTGATGAATATAACGACGCCACTGTATAATTTGTTGGGAAATCTCTAGTGATTCTGAAATAATTTCATTTGTCATGTTTATCCTCCTAAAATGGTCCGTAATTTGTGAATTGGGCAATGATTAATAATAGAATGGCTATTGTTGTTTGGATTAAAAAATAAGGGAATACCCAACGTACCCATTTAGTAAAGGGAATACCCGCTATAGCTAAACCTGCAAGTAAGACACCACTAGTTGGAATGACCATATTTGAAATACCATCACCAAATTGGAAGGCCAATACTGCAGTTTGTCTTGTTACGCCTATTAAGTCTGCTAAAGGAGCCATTATCGGCATTGTCAATGCAGCTTGTCCACTGCCTGATGGTACTAAAAAATTTAAAAAGAGTTGCAATATAAACATGCCAACCGCATTGATTGATGCCGGTAGAACACTCACTAAATTTGATACATAATAAAGGATGGTATCAATTAAACCACCTGCTTGCGTAATAACAAGAATGGTTTGCGCAAAGCCAATAATTAAAGCTCCCTCAGTCATATCACGCGCACCATCTACAAAACCTGTACCTATACTATTTAATGGCATTCTACATACTAAACTCATTAAAATCGCACTAAGTAAGAATATTCCGCCAATTTCACTGATATACCAATGATATTTTATAACCCCCACTACAAGTGCAACAAAATTTAATAAGAGAATAATTAATGCAATCATATGGCTTTTACTAATTTTGAAATTATGATCGATTGTAATTGCTTCTTCTGGATTAAATTTGCCATAAATTCCTTTAGAAGGATCTTTTCTAACTTTATTAGCATGTTTGCTAATAAAGACAATTGTTAGCGTATAAAAAGCGACAAAGGCGATTACACGCATCCACATGCCTGAATATACAGGTAATTCTGCAATAGATTGCGCTACACCAACATTAAATGGATTCGTGATACCTGATACAAAACCTGTGGCTAACGTCCCAAGCATAACAATGGCAAAACCTGTTATTGCATCTAACCCGAGTGCCATTGTTAAAGGAATAATAATGGCTATATAAACAAGCGTATCCTCAGCCGAACCAATTAATGTACCTAAGGATGCAAAAATCAATACGAGTAAAGGAATCAGTATTTGTTGGCGTTTGCCAAACTTAGCTGCCATTAGCCGAATAAATGAATCGATTGTTCCCGTTTTTTGCATAATACCAAGTGCTCCACCAAACAAGAAGACAAATAAAATAATTTGCGCACCTTCTACTAACCCAAGATGTACACTTGAGAACATTTGTAAAAATCCGACAGGTGTATTTTCAACAAAATGAAAACTTTCTGGATTTACTACAGTCCGACCATCCACCTCTACGCGCTCATATTGCCCCGCTGGAATAATATAGGTCAAAATCGTCATCGTTATAATAAGCATGAACATTAAAACAAATGCATTTAAACCTGTTGCTTTTTGTTTTTTCGGATCATTTGGATCATTTGGATCATTTGGATCATTTGGATCATTTGGATCATTTGGATCATTTGGTGTTTGTGAATTACCATGATGCCCATCTTGTTTATCGATTACAGAGTCATCGTTCTTCTCTGCAATCGTCCCCTTGTTTGACAATAGAATTTCCCCCTGCCTAATTTTAGATTGCTTTTATCAGACTTTCTAGCAATACCGGCATTTCTTCAAAGGCACTTTTTATGTGTAAGCGTTCTGAAATTTGATGTGCATCTTTACCAAATGGACCCACGTTTAATACGGGTGCGTCAAATGTTGCAATAGCCTCAAAAGGAATGCTATATGTTTTTCCCCAAACAGGTGTATTCTCTTCATAAGCTTGCCAACCGTCATCTAACACAAACTGACAGTAACTTAAATCACATATACCATTAAAATAATGAATTTGCTCTAACGGTATATTATAAGGTTCAGCTTTTTTTAATAAATGGGATACAGCTTGTTTAATCAATGGATGGTCGGATGAATTTGCTGCTGGATAATAGGGTGGTGCAAAAAGAATAACTACTGCAGGTGCAAGTTCTTGGCATTGAATCATCAATTGATCTGCAAGTTTTAATGATTTCGCGCGGTCATC
The DNA here is from genome assembly GCF_003143975.1 of Kurthia sibirica. Taxonomy (GTDB): domain Bacteria; phylum Bacillota; class Bacilli; order Bacillales_A; family Planococcaceae; genus Kurthia; species Kurthia sibirica. The sequence goes on from NZ_QFVR01000028.1 coordinate 27,850, forward strand.
CAATGACTCATCTGCAATAATACGATTTTCTATTACCGCTACACGCTCTTCACCCATTTTTGAAATTGCGTATTCTTTTAAGTTCGCATAGCGAATGATCCGAATACTACCGACACCTTCAACCTGCTGTTTTTTACATAAGGCATCATATTTGTCCTGGCATTTCTTCATGGCTTGACCTGCTACCGCTTCAAATATATCCATTATTTCTGACGAACTTCTTTTCATTAAAAATACATTGTAAAGTGCCGTTGCACGGTAAGGTGTTTGAGTTGAATATTGATCTTTCAAATCCTTCAATTGTAATGTAACGGGCAGTGGTGTCTTTTCACCATATGATGTCTCTTCAAAACGTTCATTCCACTCCATTTCAGCAGTTAGAAAACTACTCATATAAGGAGCTGTCATTCCTTTTAACGGCTCCCCTACATGTGTTTCCTTGCCATAAAACAAGGCAGCAGGCATTATTTTACCGATTGTTCCTGAATAAACATATTCTTTAATATCTGCAGGACCTTGAGAAAAGGATGGTTCACTGTTAAGAAATAATTTTACATGTATATTTCTCTCTTTTTGTAGTATCGCGATATGTTCAATGGCTTTACGCATTCCTGCTGAGTTCACTTCTTCATCTGGTACAGTAATCAACAAAAGATTTACTGGCCATTGTTCTTGAATAGCTTTTTCAATTAACTGCATATGCAAACATAGCCCCATTTTCATATCCATAACACCTCTACCAAAAAGATAATCACCCTTCAATAGGTCTACTTGGGCCGACTGATTTAATAAATGAGGATTTTCTTCAAAAAAACGAGTAAGTTGTTCAGGTTGTGTTGCTAAATGTTGAAAATCTCCATATTCTTCGGTTTGAACTGTATCAAAATGACTAATCAAGACAATTGTTTCATTTGTCACTGTACTATCATATAAAGCCGATACAACCTGCCTTCCGAAATCAACATCTACGCATTTTAATAATTCTGGTTGTTTTACAAAATAATCTAATGTTGCTATTTTTTCATATAAATTCCGGCTAAATTGCTGTTCTCCTTCTGAAAATGTTTCACTACCCCAACCTACAACTTCATTTAATAATGTGCGCAGATCTTGCGGTGTTTGCCAGTTCAAATCATTTGCTACTTCATGGTTTAATTTCATCAGGAACAACTCCTTGCTGTAATTTGGGTTTATTTAATTTAATCATATAAAAACTAATACATGCGATTAAGAATCCTAAGCCATAAATAACACCGATTCTTTGCGTTGGATCCCATAGTAGGAATACGAGCAATGCTCCACAAAACAATATACACAATAGCGGAATTACTGGATACCATTTTACGCGATATTGTAGCTCTTCTACTTTCCCTCCGGCTTGTATATATTTTCTTCGGAACATAAGTTGCGATAATGCAATACCCATCCAAGAAATCGTTACGGAAATACCTGCAATAGACATGAGCAGTACAAAAACAGCATCCGCGTCCATAATACTTGTTAATAGGGACAATAATGAAAAAAACATTGTAAACAGCAAGGCATTTAAGGGAATATTTCGTTTACTTGTTTTTGAAAATAATTTCGGCGCCATGCCTTCCAACGACATTGCCCATAACAGACGAGTTGAAGCGTATAAACACGAATTACCTACTGATAAAATGGCTGTTAAAATGATGAAATTCATAAGATCTGGTGCATAAGGAATACCGACCAGCTCCAGTAATTTCACAAATGGGCTTTCCAATAAGCCCAATTCACTGGCTGGGAATATTGCAGATAACACAACGATTGATGCTAAATAAAACACAATAATTCGTAAAATAATTGTGCGAATTGCTCGTGGAATTGTTTTTTCTGGATCCTTTGTTTCACCAGCAGCAATACCTACTAATTCAGAACCTTGATAGGAAAAAATAACATTCATCATCGTCACAAAGATGATGACAATACCGGCGGGAAATAGCCCAGTCGGTGCAAGATTAGTAAGATTTGGTGTTGCTCGCCCCTCCATTGGTACGATGCCGGCAATTGCTACAATACCAACTACGATGAAAAATAAGACCGCTACCACTTTAATACTCGCAAACCAAAATTCCGCTTCTGCAAAACCTTTCGTTGACAAAGCATTTAGCAAGAAGAGCAGTGCAATAAATAGCGCACACCATATCCATGTTGGGATGCTCGGAAACCAATGTTTCATCAAAATCCCCGCTGCGGTAAATTCTACGCCCGCTGTTGCAGCTGAGCCTACAAAATACATCCACCCAAGTGAAAAACCAGCTGAAGGATGAATAAACTTCGTAGCGTATGTTTGAAAAGATCCAGTAACCGGCATATGAACAGCCAATTCACCCAAACAAGTCATGACCATATACAAGATGATGCCACCAATTAAATAACCAATAATGGCTCCACCAGGTCCTGCCTGATTAATCGTGTAGCCTACATTTAAAAATAAGCCTGTACCAATTACTCCCCCAAGAGATAACATCATTAAATGTCTACTTTTCATCGTGCGACTCAGTTGTGGTTTTCCATCATTGTTCAACATACCTCTCCCCCTTGCATTAAATTAGAGATTGTCTATTAAAATCGTAATGACAGACAGCTAAGGCCACCATCTTGTTTCTGGAACTCACTCATTGGGAGTTCAATTGTTTTATAACCATGTGCTTCAAGTTTTTGTTGTGTTGCAGGGTAGCCTGATGGGATGATGACATAATCATTCACTAAAATACAGTTTGCAGAATATTCGTCTTCTTTCGGAATGATAATTTTGTCATATTTATCAAATAACTCATGATCAACAAATTCTCCAGCAAGAATCATTTTGTTATTACCTAAGTAAGCAATGCCTGTTTTCAAATGGAAGAACTCTTTTAATGGGATAATATGGGCTTCAAACCCACGCTGTTGAAGGATTGTCTGTAGTTGTTTTGCCCCTTCTTCATTTGTACGTTCTGAAATACCGATATAAAAAACCTGATCCGCCTGCAAAACATCTCCACCATCCACATGACCTGGGCTGTTGATCGTAATATAATTTTCAAAATGATTCAGAAGTTCTTTTTCCATGGAAACAATTTCACCATTTCTACTAGCTGCTCCTGGGTTACACAAAACAGCAAATTCACTTGTTAGTACTGCTGTGTCTTCTACAAAAGTAGAATCCGGATAATTTTCATCTGCTTCTAAATACGCTATATTCACGTTACATTTTTCAAGAGCCTTCACATAGTTTTCATGTTGAATTAATAACTCCTCATAGTTGGGCATACCTAAATTTGAAGTTGTTAGCCCTTCTACATAGCTTTTACCTGGTTTCTTTACAATAACTGAACTAAACATTTATTTTCCTCCTCTAATTATCTTCTAATTACGGGACTTGTTAAACAAGTTGGTCCACCTGTACCTTTTACTGTAATTTCATCACCTTTGTAGGAATGAACCCGTGCACCTGCATCTAGTAATCGTTGTTTTGTCACCGGGTTTCCGTCTGGAATAATACAGACTCTCGGAGCAATCGCCAATACATTACATCCCAATAAATCATACTCATCTTCTGGAACTTCAATCAGTTCAAAATCATTTGATACTAACCATTGACGAAGCGCCACAGGCATTAATCTCGAATATACAACTGCTAAATCTTTGTCCACAATACTTATGAAGGACATAAGATGTAAACAGGCATCCTCACCTAAATCATGAGGTAATTGAATAACCTTCACTTCATCAACCATTGGCGATACTATTTCAGTAAGCTGACGAATAGCTTCATCATTCGTTCGATAACTTCTGCCAATGGCTATTGTTTGATCATTTAGCCAGACAATATCGCCTCCATCACAAACAGCATCACCTGTTAATTCACCAATAATCGCTATATTATTGTCTTGTAAAAATTTTTTATAAGCTATCGCCTCCGATTGACGCGCAATTTTCCCTGATTTCAGAATAATCGCACCATTCGGAGTGAATTTAACCGGATCATGTGCATAAATTGAATCTAAACCAACAGATGTATCCGCTTTCAAATATAAAATTTCTCGAACTTCATTTTTCAATAACGCTATAAAATGATCAAATTCTTTAACAGCTTCATCAAAATTCGGTTCAGCTAAGTAAAAATATTTTTCCCAATTTTCTTGGAGATGCTGCTGATTAATAAATGCGTCTTTTGGGTGCTTTACAATTACCTGATCCAATTTCTTGTACATCGTATTTATGTACATTTCTCCACCTCTTTCTTTCCGTCTAACGGAAAATCATTCCACTAAAAGGAAGTTTGTATTCCCAATATAAGTTTTGTCGTTTATAATGTCAATAGGGAAAATTTTATATTTTAGGGAGTTGACAGAAATGCAAGCGATGAATCGTATGATGATCATCACAAAAGCAATTTCACAAAATCATCAACAAGGTTTAACCATCAGCGAACTGACAGAAAGAACAAATCTACCACTAGCTACACTTCACCGAATTTTATCTTCATTAGTCGAACATCGCTTTGTCGAATTAGATCCTCATAATAAACGGTATAGACTGGGTGATGTTTGGATGCAATACGGGCTTCAAGTTTACGACCAGTACGACTATGTTTCACGTATTCGTCCAATCATGGATGAGTTAGCCCAAACGGTTAATGAAAGTATTTATATGCATAAACCTATGGAAACTGAATCGATGATTGTTGAGAGATTAGATGGGCCTAATAGTCGTATTCATATCGTTGATCCATTAGGTTTACGAACGGCTATGCCCATAGGAGCCGTAAATCAAGTAATTCTTTCCTGCCGAGAATTTTTATCTAAAAAAGAAAACCCATTTGCTATTGATTTAGCTATTCTACAAAATACCGTACTTAATGGCTATGCAATTGCTTCTGATTCTGCAAAAGAAACAATTGCGTTAGCAGCACCTATTTTTGCAAAAAATGGCGAACTCCTTCATATAATCAGCATGAGTGTATTAGAATACTCATTTACTGAAGAAAGAAAATCCTTTCTCTTAGATCAATTAGTAGCAACGACTAAAAAAATTGAAGATGTTCTATACTTTATGTAATATAAACAGATTGTGTCATATAGTGGTCTCCATTCATGCAAAAAGGGAAATTGCTGACGCAATTTCCCTTTTTCTTTGTTTTGTAAAATGCCCAGCAAAGACTTTTGTCTTCTCATTCAATTAACAACAATAAAAGACGACTATTTCTCTTCATTTTTATCATCTATGCGAACTAAATCACCTTTTTCACTGGCATTTAACATACTAGCTAAAACATCTTAATGGTGTTATGAAAATAGCTGATAAAATGCAATAAAAAGCGGTATGAATCACCTAAAACAAAAACATAGTAATTAATAAAAGAAACAGGCAGCCATGAATTCTATCCATGACTACCTGTTCTATTTATGAGGGGGTTTTGTCTCAGAGTCTTTATATGTTATTCATATTTTATTACTTTCTCTATTTGTCCTGATTTAAATAATTTATTATACGTGAATGATAATTTATAAGAGCTGTTGTCATTTAAGTTAATTTTTTTAAAGTTTTCATCTGATATTTTAAGGTCATAATCATTAATTTTTATGAAATGATCATTCCCCTCCATGAAAAATTGCTGTTGTGAAATATCCTTACGTCCTTCTTCTCTAACCTCTAAAAAGAAAGTGTTCACAAACCACATGACGAATAATATGACTGCAATTATCGTAATACTTTTCGTTGTTTTTGTCATAAATTACCTCCTTCATCTATACTTTTAGTATAATTCAACACTCCTTATTTTACCAAAATTAGAAAATATTATTATTTTTCTTTTGATTTCGACAATGCCTAACTTCTCTATGAGTAATCTGCATCAAGTGCACATCTTCTTTCGTATGGGGCGGGTGCAATCATACCGCCAACACTTTGTTTTTGAACACTTCTCCTGCACCTGTCTTCGTTAGCTGCTCGCCATTCTGTCGTCACGTACACATCGTACGCTCCTCTTTCTTGTCGCTTGCTGCCTCGTCATGCTTGGATTATTGTTCAAAATGTTTCTTCTTCAACTGCTCTTGCACCTTCGGTACAATTATAAAAAAAGAAGATTTGCATCAAGTGCAAATCTTCTTT
>NZ_QFVR01000029.1 GCF_003143975.1 Kurthia sibirica
GCAGGCGGCGACTTCTGCGGGAACAGCACGAGCGGAAGCACCCGGACTGAGCGAAGCGAGGGAGAAGGCTGGAGCCGTGCCCGCGAAAAGCGTCCGCCGGAACGGAATCAACGGCTACGAGGAAAAGTGGACTTTTTCAGTGCCCTCGTCTTGTACCGAACTCATTTTACTTTTGTCTTTATGTAAACATAAAAGGCATGCCACTTCCTCTATTCGTTTGCTTCACACCAAAAGAATCAAATCGTCCAAATGCATCTGTATTTTTCATCCATTTCTTTTATGATGAATCCCTTCAAGCTATTTGAATAGCCCAAAAAAGCTAGTCAACATCTCGACCAGCCCCTTTTTCAGCATATGAACTGCTAATAGTGTTTGAAAAAACCCAATACATAGAATAGAAATAAAAAAGGAGCTAAATTACCGGATGTAATGTAACTCACTACTCATTTAATTTTCTGTTAAACCATTTTTCACAGCATACAATGCTGCTTGTGTACGGTCTTGGACTTCTAATTTAGAAAAAATATTAGAAATATGTGTTTTCACCGTTTTTTCAGTGACGAATAAAGAAGCTGCAATTTCTTTATTGCTCTTCCCCATCGTCAACTCTGCTAGAACATCTTTCTCTCTACGTGTTAATGGGTGCAACATATGTGGTAAATTGATATTTTCTTCATTACTTTTTGTCAGTTGCGTTGTTGCATCCGGATGCATACGATTTTTCCCGGCAATAATAGCTCGAATTGTGTCAACTAAATCATCAGGTTCAATATCTTTAAGCTGATAACCTGCAGCACCTGCCTCAATAGCTGGTACTACATGATCTCGATCCGAAAAACTTGTCAACATTAAAATGTGGATATGTGGATACACTGATTTAATACGCCTTGTCGCTTGAATACCATCCATCTCTGGCATGACAAGATCCATTAATACAATGTCTGGCTGCAATTCTGATGCTAATTCTACAGCCTCTCGTCCATTGCTTGCTTCTCCGATAACCATAATATCCTTCTGCGTCTTTAAAAAGAATAATAGACCACGTCGCACGACATGATGATCATCTGCAATCAGTACTTTAATCATAGAACTCACTCCCTCCTCTAATATGGCAATCTAACTAAGATTTCAGTTCCCTTACCAATGTCGCTCACCCAATCGACTGTGCCGCCAAGATCTGTCGTTCGATCCCTCATACTTTGAAGTCCTAGTGATGGTAAAACCACAGATGAGTCAACAGAAAAACCGCGTCCTTCATCTTTAATGACAAGTAGAATATCACTATGTGTAACGCGAATAATGATATCCGCTGTTGTCACGCCTGCATGTTTTCGAATATTATTGAGTGCTTCTTGTGTCAATCTAAATAAAGATTCTTCTATTTTCGATGAAAATTGTAAAACACCTGATACTTTAATATTCAATTTGAGGCCAAGCATTTCAGCATAACCTTTTATCGCTTCTAACAAGCCCGTTTCTAAACCTTTTGGTCTCAACTGCCATATAAGTGCGCGCATTTCGGTTAAAGCTTCTTGCGTTAAATTTTGAATTTCTCTAAAGGTATCTTTGACCATTACCTCATCGGACATTTCTACCCCAGCACGCGAAGTTAAAGTAACTGAAAATAGCAGTTGATTGACAGAGTCATGCAAATCGCGTGCGAGGCGATTACGCTCTTGCACAAGTGCCATTTCCTGTTCTTGTTTTGTCAATAAAATCCGTTTAATTGCTGAACCAAGTTGAAAAGCTACCGATTCTAATAAGGCTAAATCATTATCCGAAAAACGAACAGTATTTGGTGATGCAACATTTAATAAGCCAAAGCGCTCTTGACCAGACTGTAATGGTACGGTGGCATGATGTGTAATACCTGACTCATCTGTATCCTCACCTTTATTGGCCAATTCTATGCGCTGGCACTCAATAATATTCGAGGCTTTTTCAAGTTCATTGTTATGAAATTTTGTTAAACACCAACAACCGCCCTTCGTCAAATAGTGACAAGCATTTTGAGATAAAGATGCCGGTAGGTTCTCTTGTGCAACAATTTCATGCTTTCTACGGTCTTTCGTTAAGAAAATCCAACCCGTTTCAAAAGTCGTACCAGCCAATACTTTTTTCAGGGCGAGCTGAAGCATCGGTTGTACTTCTGTTTCTTCATTTAAAAGCTCTGCGATTTCTTTTAATAATGTAATATTTGAATGATCTGCTGGTTGCAAAATACGCCCTCCCCACACAATGTATTACTCTATTGTACCTTTCTTTTTCAAAATATCCTATGACAAGCGTCTCATGCTTTTGGCTGAATTACAAAATTACAAATATATTAAATCATATAAGAAAACTCATGATTCGAGAAAAAACATTTTACTTCACATCGATAAACTTATATACTCGAGTAGGAAAATACTCTAGAATTAGGAGAATTTTAATGACGAAAAAAATTGAATTTAGTCTATTAGCCATGTGGGTCATATCGCTAGTAGCCATGATGGGCTCTCTATTCTTTTCTGAAGTCCAAAAATATGAACCTTGTACCTTTTGTTGGTATCAAAGAATATTGATGTACCCACTCGTACTTATTATCGGTGTAGCTTATTTGCAACATAATGCCAAAATTGCGATGACTACTTTAATTTTCTCAATTATTGGTACTTGCGTCGCTCTCTATCATTACGGTATTCAAAAAATCCCTTATCTACACGATAATGCTGCAGCATGTGGACGTGTACCATGCACCGGTCAATATATAAACTGGTTTGGTTTCGTAACGATACCATTCCTATCTCTGCTCGCATTCCTACTCATTATGGGTCTGAGCATCGTTATTTTAAAAGCATCTAAGGAGGAAGAAAATTAATGGCTCAAAAGAAAAAACAACCACTAGGTAAAAAGAAAAAACAACCACTAGGTAAAAAGAAAAATAATGCTGGCATACTAATCGTTATTATTGTAGTAGTCGTTGCTATTTTCGCAGCACTATTCTTTATCAACAAATCACAAAACGACAATAAAATTGATTCTAGTAAGGAAAATACGGAATCTGGTTTATACGGTGATTATACGCCGAAAAAACAATCTACTATCGATCAATTAGATGATAAAAATTATCAAAATATTATCTTACCTGATGCATTAGACAAAAAAATCAAGTCTGGTGAAGGTGTATTTGCATACTTTTTCTCACCTGAATGCGTCCATTGCCAAAAAGTAACACCTGAATTAATGCCCTTAGCCGCTGCTGATCAGATTCATATTGATCAATATAATGTTTTAGAATTTGAACAAGGTTGGACTGATTATAACTTAGAAGCTACACCCACTTTAGCTTACTATAAAGATGGTAAAGAAGTTGGTCGCATTGTTGGTGAACAACCAAAAGAGAATTTCACGAAGTTCTTCAAAGATATGAAAAACAGCAAATAATGACTGACGAAAAACTCCCTTTATACATCGGGAGTTTTTTCTATGTCCACATTTGATCAATAAAAATTACCGATTCATAAAAAGAGCCATATACTGTCAAGGTTCGTATAGCTTGTTCTATTACATAGAAAAGGACATCACACGATAATTTCACTGTCTGTAAACTCCTATGTATTAAGAAAAAACGAGCCTGGGACAGAACAAAAATAGTATGTCTCCCATACAAATAATCAAATCAATTGAATGAGCTGAAAACCCCACAGGGACTCAGTGATGAGGCGTTTGAAGCCATGTCCGCGGAAAGATTTTTCGAAGCGGAAATTAATTGAAATGAATAATCCCGTATGATTTCGACAAATCATACGGGATTTTCTCTGTTGAAAATACGTTTATCTCAGGCTCGTTACGTTTTTTAGGGTATAGGTGTTACATCCTATTCATAGGCATAATGATCTGGATGTGAACCAAAGCGTTCATCGCGATGTAAAGCATCAATACGAGCCATATCTTCTGCTGTTAATTCAAAATCAAATACCTGCGCATTTTCTACTATGCGACTTGGTGTAACTGATTTTGGAATAACAATATGGTCCCCTTGTAGATGCCAACGGATAATTGTTTGTGCAGTTGTTTTATTGTATTGCTCACCGATTTGACGAATTGTCTCGTCTTGTAATACTTTCCCTCTACCTAATGGAGACCAAGCAGTGATTGCTATATTATTCGCCTGACAAAATTCACGGTTTTCCACCTGCGTTAGATAGGGATGTAACTCAATTTGGTTGACCATTGGTTTATAGTTCGCAGTGGTCATTAATTCTTCTAGATGATGTACTTGATGGTTAGAAACACCTGTCGCACGTATTAATTTTTCATCATAGAGACGCTCAATTGCACGATATGTCTCTTTAAATTTACTCGGTACAGGCCAATGCGTTAAGTAGAGATCTAAATAATCCATCTGTAATAAATTCAAACTTTTTTCAAATGCAAATAATGTTTCATCATAGCCTTGATCTGTATTCCATACTTTTGAGGTAATGAAGAGATCTTGTCGTTTTTTATTGCTGTTACGAAGCGCTTCGCCAACTTGTTGTTCATTGCCATATAATGAGGCTGTATCGATAGCTGTATAGCCTTCTTGTAACGCTTTTTCCATCGCTAAGTACGATTCTTCTGGATCAGTCATTTTATAGACACCTAAACCGAAGCGAGGCATTTCTACACCGTTATAAAGTTTTTTTGTTGAAGTTAATGTATACACATCATCACGCTCCTTTGTTAAATAGTATAAACGTATTGAGTTCTGTTGCAAAGTTATAAAACATTGAATCCACCAATCACCCTTTATCTTTTATATGCGCATCGCACTACGTTTTTCTTTAGTAAATAAACTCGGCGAATCCCATGACCGCTCCAAAATCAGCGAAATAGATCAACAAAACAATCTATTATCTAATAATTTTGAGAATAATTACTTTTTTTAAAAAGGTTGATTTTTCGTGTTTAAACGAATATTATATACTTTGTCCCAAAAAATGTTCGGTTTTAAGGAGAGATTTAAACTATGTTTCAATTGAAGCAACATGGAACGACTGTCAGAACGGAATTATTAGCTGGTATGACTACATTCCTTACAATGGTCTATATAATAATCGTCAATCCAGCTATCTTAGCTGATGCTGGTGTCCCTTCTCAACAAGTATTTATTGCCACAATTATCGCTACAGTGATTGCAACGCTTTGGATGGCATTAGTCGCTAATTACCCCATTGCAGTTGCACCAGGAATGGGGTTAAATGCCTATTTCACATACACGGTTGTCTTAGCATCAAAAGGTGAAATTGAGTATATAACTGCCTTCTCAGCTGTTTTTGTAGCCGGTATTATTTTTGTACTGTTATCTTTAACACCTTTTAGAGCAAAGTTAGTGAATGCGATTCCAAATAATCTAAAACATGCGATTACTGCTGGTATTGGCTTATTCATCGCCTTTCTTGGTTTACGTTTAGCGCTTGTTATTGTCGATAGCGGTGATAAAAACCTCGTAAAACTTGGTGATTTAACAAGTCCTGGTGTTATGTTGACGATTGGCGGTTTACTTTTCACTGCCATTTTAATGGTACGTAAAGTACCCGGTGCTATTTTCATCGGTATGATCGTCATTGGTATAATTGCCTTCTTCACAGATCAACTGAAAATTAATGATATTGCTGCATTACCACATTTACCAGAGGGTATTATCGTGTGGAATCCTATTGCTGCAATCGGTGAAGTAATTGAATATGGTTTATACGGCGTTGTTTTTTCTTTCATTCTTGTTACTTTATTTGATACAACTGGCGCCTTAGTTGGTGTCGCCAAACAAGCTGGCTTAATGAAAGATGATAAACTTCCACGTGCTCGTAAAGCCTTATTCGCTGATTCATTAGGTACTACTTTTGGTGCCATGTTTGGTACATCTCCTACTACTGCCTATGTAGAATCTTCTGCTGGTGTTGCAGCTGGTGGTCGCACAGGTCTAACGACATTAGTAGTCGCAGTTTTATTCATAGCTGCTTCTTTCTTCGGACCATTAGTAGATGCTGTATCACAAGTTAGCGCTATTACTTCTCCTGCATTAATTATTGTTGGTGCGTTGATGATTGCATCTGTTCGCCATATAAACTGGAACGATTTTGATGAAGCCCTACCAGCTTTCTTAGTTATTTTGATTATGCCACTTACATCAAGTATCGCAACAGGTATTGCCTTCGGATTTATTACGTATACATTATTAAAAGTAGTGAAAGGTGATTGGCGTAAAGTACATCCTCTCATGTATATTTTCGCTGTGTTATTCCTCTACCAATTACTATTTTTGCCACATTAATTAGAAAACCCAAACATTGCTTCTCGATGTTTGGGTTTTTTGCATAAAAAAAGGTCCGAAGAATTCTTCCGACCTTTCTCGCATCGCCCTACAAAAATGCTGCTAGTTCGATGCGATACCCTTTATTTATTTCTTTTTTTCAGATTGTTCTTTTGTTTTAGGTTTCACTTTGATTTTATTGGCTTCCTCATACTGTACAGGATCTTGTATGTAACCATCTTGATTTAACTGCTGCTCATCACGCATATTGTCCATTTGTTTTCCTAACTCGATTACATCATCCATATCATTTGTCATGTGTCCGCTTGAAGTTTGTTCTTTCTTTTTCATGTTTTTGTCCCCCTTCAATCGTATAATATTAGTATACCCTAAACTTTGAGTAGTATGCCCAGTTGCAGTTTTTTTCTACTGGATGACTCAAAAACTTTATTTTCAGCCTATTTATGCTATCTTTAAATTACGAGTAAATTGTTTTACTAAAAAGGAGAGGTGTACGAATGAAGATTTTATGGGATTTTGATGGCACCATTATGGATACATACCCTGCTTATTCAGCTATATTATTTGAAATTTTAGAGGGTAAATTCAGCATAGAAGAAATCTATCGACAGCTAAAAATTTCACAGTCACATGCCATTGACTATTTTGGTCTGACAGCTGAACAAGCAACTGATATGAAGGCACAAAGCCGAACAATCCAACAAGATGTCTTTAAACCATTTGAGTGTGTCCGAGATGTCTTAGATCAGGCAGAATTGAATGTTATTATGACACATATGGAACGTGCTACAGTTGAACGCCTACTAAAAGAAACACAACTCAACCACTATTTTATCGAAATCGTTGCTGGTGATGATGGTTTCCCACGAAAACCGGATGCAACTTCATACAAGTATTTACACGACAAATATGGTATTGATCTAGCAATAGGTGATCGACCTTTGGATCTAATCCCCGCAAAATCAATCGGTATCTCGACAATCATGTTCCAAGGTGATTGCGATGCTGCTGATTATACACTCGCTGATTACTGTCATTTCTCTGACTTGGACATCTAACATTTTTCTATCATTAAAGGAAAAAATAGGATATACTAAGTGTGAACATTTACTTTAACAGGAGGAGGTGCACCCACATGAAATTAATTTTGATTATCGGTGTTATTATTTCATTCCTAGTAGCCATCTTCACATCCAGCTACGATAGCGTACCTGGTGAAGAAGCAGAAAAATAAAAAGGCATCTAATTAGGATGCCCGTTCACTTGAGTTATCTTCGTTATTCATCCTCATGAATAGCCAGGGTGGCTCTTTTTAATGCTTCTATACTATTTGGTCGAGGGTTTCAAACCATACAATCTCTGCTCAACTCTTTCCGCAGGAGACGCGAGCTTGAAGAGAGCATTCGTCCGAAACGAATAAATAGAAAAAGTGGCGTGATTTGAAAAATCCAAATCACGCCACCCCAATAGTTGACGTAGCACCTTTTTTATTTTACTGAATGGAAATTTTGTTGGCGCAATGCTTCATAAATGACGATGGCTGCAGTATTTGATAAGTTTAATGAGCGTACATTGTCACTTTGCGGAATTTGTAAGCACATATGCTTTTGATCTTCGATTAAGGTTCTTGGAATACCCGTTGTTTCTCGGCCAAACATAAAAAATATATCTTCTTCTGTATGTGAATAGTCAAATTCTGTATAATTTTTTGTACCGAATGTTTCAATATAATAAATAGTGGCTTGACCATGCTGTTCAAAAAATGCTTCCACATCGTCATAATACGTAATATTTACTTTGTCCCAATAATCTAATCCTGCACGTTTTAGCATTTTATCGTCCGTTGAAAAACCGAGTGGACGAATCAGGTGGAGGCTGGTATTTGTTCCTGCACAGGTTCTGGCGATATTTCCTGTATTTGCAGGTATTTCTGGTTGATATAAAACAATGTGTAATGACATGCTAGACACTTCCTTCATTATTGTGTAAACAGTAAACCTTTGTGGATCTCTTCGATAACATATGCATCTTGTTCATCGATTAATGCTCGTTGTAAAATTGCTTTGGATTGTTCACCGTTAATCTTTCCGATGGCCCAAGCAGCTGCCCCTTTAATAACAGGACGTTCATCCGTTGTCATCACTTCCTCAAGCAACGGAATCGCCTCTTCTTCCTTAAAATGAGCAAGGGCATAGATGGCATTGCGTTGCAGTGGTTTTTTACCACGCCATGCCCCTGAAATATGACCAAATTGTTGTTTGAAATCCTTATTTGAAATTGTCAGTAATGGTTTTAATAATGGCTTGGCAATTTCAGGATCCGGGAATAATTCCTCATGAATTAAATTATGCTTCCGCTTATTTTTTGGGCAAACCGTTTGACATGTATCACATCCATAAATCCGATTACCCAAATGTGTACGGAATTCGTCCGGTAGATCACCCTTTGTTTGCGTTAAAAATGCAATACAACGCTGTGCATTCAATTGCCCCCCCTGTATGAGAGCTCCAGTCGGACAGACGTCCAGGCATAGTCTACAATCCTCACATTGATCGCCTATCGCTTCATCTGATTCAAATGGTATATTTGTAATCATTTCTGCCAAATAGACGTAGGAGCCAAACTCTGGCGTAATAATATTCGTATTTTTGCCGCTCCACCCTATTCCTGCCCTCTCGGCAACAGCACGATCTGAAAGTTCTCCTGTATCAACCATTGAACGCAATTTTGCTGTTGGTACCTTTTCTAAAATAAATTGTTCCAATAAAGCTAGACGTTCTCGCATCGCTGTATGATAGTCAATGCCCCAAGACGCACGACAAAAAATACCACGACGTTCACCCTTTTTGCCTTGCGGAGCATCAACCATTTTGGATGGATAAGCGACTGCGATGGCAATGATACTCTGTGCTTGTTCTAACAATAATGTCGGTTCTGTTCGTTTTGTAATATCGGCTTCCTCAAAGCCAGACTGATAGCCCAACTCTTGCTGTTGCTTTAATAATCGTTTTAAATCGATAAATGGGGCAGCAGAGGTGAAACCAATTTTATCGATTCCTATTGAAATAGCGTAGTCTCGAACCTGCTGCTGAAGTGTTAAGACATTCATTTGGTTTCCCTCCCTCTCCTATGATACAATTGGAAAAAATGAACAAACGGGTGATGATTATATGACAAAAATTCAATTAGATTCTTCATTAACATGGACCGTTCCTGATTTTAAAATCGGCATTATCCATTATACCAAAATTATCGTCGGAGAATCGCCTCAAATGATAAAAGGTCGTACAAGACTCTATCAAGAAAATTTATTTTTAGATTTACAAGATGTTCCTGTAACGGATCGAGCAGGTATTCGTGAATGGCGACAGCTTTGGAAAACTTTTGGTGCTGACGCCAACCGCTACCGCCATTCTACAGAAAACTTAATGCGACGTATTGCAAAAGAAAATTATTTAGAACCGGATCATTCTGCTGTCGATTTGAATAACTTCTTTTCATTGCAATATGAAATTCCTGTAGGCCTTTACGATGCTGCTAAAATTGATGGTGATATCACAGTTGCTTTAGGTGATGATCGCATCGGTTATGAAGGTTTAAATGGTCGTTATACTCACCTGAAAAATATACCCTATTCTGCAGATAACAGCGGCCCTTTTGGTAGCCCCTATGTTGATAGTGTACGTACAGCTGTCACTGAAAACACGACTGAAGCACTCCAAATTTTTTATTTACGTCCCTCTTTACAAGAAGCTGCATGCCGACAATTACTCGAATCTGCTGGGAAAATGTTCATGCAAATTCATGGTGGTGACTATACTATTCAATTATTAAATGCTGAAGAGCCTCAAGTAATTATAGAGTGACGACGAAAAAAGCCAACGAATAAAAGTTGGCTTTTTTCTATATTTACGAGCATTTATTACTCGTTTATACCTCCACTACAGTTTCCTTCTCGTGTAGAATCATATCTGGATCTAACAAGTGACACGCCGCCATATGTCCTGGTTCTTTTTCTAACCAACGAGGTTTTACTGAAGAACATTCCGCTTTAGCTACCGGACAACGTGTGTGGAATACACAACCCGTTGGTGGATTGATTGGGCTTGGTAATTCCCCTTGTAAGATGATACGTTGTCTTGCTTCTTCAATATCAGGATCGGGTATAGGAATAGCCGATAACAACGCCTGACTATATGGATGCAATGGGTTTTTATACAATTGTTCGCTCGTCGTTAACTCGACAATATGTCCTAAATACATAACGGCAATGCGACTTGAAATATATTTCACCATCGATAAATCATGCGCAATGAATAAATACGTAAAACCTTTGTCCTTTTGTAATTTTTGCAGCAACTTTACGACAGATGCTTGAACGGAAACATCCAAAGCAGAGATTGGTTCATCTGCAATGATAAAATCCGGATCTAATGCTAACGCTCTGGCAATTCCGATTCTTTGACGTTGACCACCCGAAAATTCATGTGGATAACGATTGGCATGTTCACGATCTAAGCCAACTGATTCCAATAAATCA
Organism: Kurthia sibirica; assembly: GCF_003143975.1. Lineage (GTDB taxonomy): Bacteria > Bacillota > Bacilli > Bacillales_A > Planococcaceae > Kurthia > Kurthia sibirica. The sequence continues at coordinate 10,839 of NZ_QFVR01000029.1, forward strand.
TTGACCTTCGCATTCAGCTCTTTTTTTGTGTTATATACCTCATGAATGACAAGTGGCTCTGCAATTATTTCATAGACTGTCGAACGTGGGTTTAGCGATGCATAGGGGTCTTGAAAAATCATTTGCATATTTTTCAAAAATGCATTGCGCTCCTTCCCTTTTAATTTGTGTACATCTTGATTATTAAAAAGGACTTCTCCAGCAGTGCGACCATATAAACCCATAATTGTACGACCAGCCGTCGATTTGCCACAGCCCGATTCGCCTACTAATCCAAATGTTTCTCCTTTATAAACTTCAAAAGTAATGCCATCTACCGCCTGCAATATTTGACCCTTTCCTAGATCAAAATGTTTTTTCAAGTTGTTAACCTTCAATATTGGTTGATTCTGAGTCATAGGACGTCCCCCTCTAGTCGTATCTGCGTACTGCACAAATTTCTTTTTCTAATGTAGAACCATTCAACTCATAGAGTTCAACTGATTTACCTGTCTGATGAGAATGTAATAATAAATCATTGCCAAAATAAAGACCGACATGTCGTATAGATTCTTTTTTAGTTCCAAGGTCATCAGCAAAAAATAATAAATCACCCACACGCCATTGCGTGCGGTCATCTTTATTAATCGCTGTACCACCTTCTGATTGCTCTGTTGCATCTCGACCGATTATATGACCCGCAGCCTTTGCAATATTGTAGGTAAAACCTGAACAGTCATACCCATAAGATGACATGCCTCCCCAAACATATGGCAAATCTAAAAATTGTAGGGAACTCATCGTCCTATTAGCCATCGAATCACGATTCCCTACATGTGGTAATGCTGTAATTGCTGCATCAGATTTCAAAATTTTTGCTGCCCCATGAGGCGTTTGTACATCATAATAAATCGCATCTTCATCTAAATAATCAACAATTGTATTAAATGGTACGACGATACTTAGCGTAAAATCCTTCTTATATATTTGCGTTTTATTGGCTGTAACGATAACAAACTTAGTTGCCGTTTTTTCTTGCGCTATTTGTAATTGATGCGAAGGGACCCAACCAGGATAACCCGCAGCATTTTTACGCGATGGTTGCTGTGATACAATGACCGAACTCCAACCATCTACCTCCTCTATCACTTGAAGACATTCACCATATAAAAGCTGTGACTGCAGTAAATTACTATCACATAAAGCCAAACGCTCTTTGTATGGCTGTTGTTCCAACCATTTATTGAGTTGTACGGGGTTACTAAGTGCAAATTCATCATTTTTTCTTGCACTATTTGCGGCTGTCCAAATATTTGCTACTGCTACGACTACTTCATATGTTTTCATGAATTTTCCTCCCAATCGCTAAAATACCTAGTCCCGATTCTTTCGCAAAACGGATACGACTACCATCGTATTGAATACCTCCAACTGTGGTTTCTTCTTTCATCATCAATGCAGCATCAAAATCATAATAGTGTATATTACTTTGACTCGCTGCAAAATGAGCCGCTGCAGTGATGCCTATTTTTGTTTCAATCATACTTCCCGTCATACATTTCATATTGTGGGTTTTTGCCAATGCATTAATTTTTAATGCTTCGTGAATACCGCCCGCTTTCATCAACTTGATATTGATCAAATCTGCAGCACGCATTTCAATAACTCGCTGTGCATCATGAGCAGAAAATACGGATTCATCTGCCATAATAGGTGTTAAAGTATTGTCCGTCACATACTTTAACCCTTCCAGATCATGTGCCAGTACAGGTTGCTCAACTAACTCGATTTTCAGCTCCAAGTCTTCCATACGACGTATAGCATAAACAGCATCCTTGGCACTCCAACCTTGGTTTGCATCTAGACGAATAGTCGCTTGGTGGCCGATTGCTTGACGAATCGCCACAATACGTGCAATATCTTCTTCAATCGTACCAATACCTACTTTAATCTTTAATAGATCAAAGCCATCTTGCACATATTGTTGAGCATCTGCTGCCATCTCACTCGCTGCATTGACACTGACTGTGTAATCCGTTTTTAGCTCAGATTTTGCACCACCTAGATATTGAAAAAGTGGTAAATTTGCTTGCTGTGCCAACAGGTCATAGATGGCCATATCTACTGCTGCTTTTGCGCTGGTATTGCGAACAATGGCTTTATGTAATTGTACAAAAATATCTTCAAATTCTTCAAGATGTCTACCAACTAAGAGTGGTTTAAACACCCCATGAATAGCAAAATCGATGCTCGCTAATGAATCACCGGTAATGACAAGTGTTGGTGGTGCTTCACCAAAACCACGGCGACCATTTTCTAATTCAATCGTAATATAAATTGACTCTGCAATATTCACTGTACGCAACGCAGTTTTAAATGGTTTTTTTAATGGCACCGCCACTTTTTCTGTATAGATTGCTGTGATTTTCATTTTTTCAGTCTCCTTTTCGAACACCTGCTTGGAAGGTGATTTTTGGTTCATCCGCATCAATTGTCGCTTCAACTCCCAATGGTATGGCAAAATGTGGCTGACAATGCCCAATTTTAACCTCACTGACAACGGGTATATGAAGTGGTGAAAAATAATGTGAAAAAACATCGTCTAATTCTAAGGTTTCCTGCTGTTTTTTAGGCTGTGCTTCAGAAAAATCTCCAATGATGACACCAGTAAGTTGATCAAGCATCCCTGCTTGACGTAACTGATTGAGCATACAATCTACACGGTACGGTTCTTCTCCTACATCCTCTATCAACAATATTTTCCCTGCAACATCCAACTGAAAGGGCGTACCAATACCATTGGCAATTAAACTTAGATTCCCTCCAACAACTTCAGCAGTTACCTGTCCCCCTACACGTGTTTTTATTGGTCCAAAATTTAGATCATATTGTAAAATAGTTGGTTCAAATAACTGTTGAAATTGTAGGGCAGAGCTACTTTGAAAACTTTCTTCTGCGACATCGGAAGCCAACATAGGACCATGAAAAGTGACAAGATTGCTGTTGTTACCTATCGCATTATGTAAAAATGTAATATCTGAATAACCCCACAGGATTTTCGGATTTTTCGCGAGCAATTCAAAATCAATAGCATCAGTAAAACGAGCAGCACCATAGCCACCACATGCACAAATAATGCCCTTAATAGCAGGGTCTGCAAACATTGTATGTAAATCAGCTAAACGTTCCTCATCTGAACCAGCCAAATAACCATTTACCTCATTGACTGCTCCACCAAATACATAACGCAAACCGAGCTTGTCCAAAAATGCTAAAGAAGCTTGTAGTTGTGCTTTCTTTGGTGGACTTGATGGTGCGATTATGCCTATTAAATCACCCTTTTTTAACGCGATTGGTCGTTGCTTCATACCATCACCCCTTCCTAAATGATAGGCCTGCTATCCTATCATTTAGGAAGGAGAGGAGCAATCAAATGCTCCTTCTCCTCAAAAACTATTCTTTATCTGCCCATTTCAAATCCATATACCCTACTGGATGACGAACAATTGATTTGATATTTGGTTTTTGTAAAGACAATTGATTGTAAAAATGAACAGGTACAATTGGTGCTTCTTCAATAAGAATTTTTTCTGCATCTTGTAACATCGTCCAACGTTTCGCAGCGTCAGATTCGTTTTTCGAGCCGGCAATTAACTTATCGAATTCTTTATTTGACCAGTTTGTGCGATTCATTGATGAATCGGTAATAAAACTTTCTAAAGCATTTACTGGATCCGCATAATCATTCAAGAATGATGAACGGAAGAATTGATATTTATTTTCTTTTGATTCAGCCATAAATACCATTGGCTCTACATTTTGTAGTTTCACATCGACATCAATTGCTTTTTTCAGTTGATCTTGAACTGCTACTGCAATTTTTTGATTATCTGGACTTGTACCATACGTTAAAGTGATTTTTGGTAAAGTTGTCCAGCCTTCTTCTTTCATACCAGCAGCAAGTAATGCTTTTGCTTTTGCAGTATCTGGAGTAATTAAGTCGCCCACTTCTTCACGGAATTCTTTACCATCTGGCCCTACAAAACCATATGATACAAAACCATGTGCCGCTTTTTGACCTGTTTTTGTTACGTAATCAACAATTTGTTGTTGATCGATTGACATGGCAAATGCTTGGCGCACTTTTTCATTTGTAAATGGTTCTTTATCCGTATTGAATCGGAAGAACATAACACCTGCCTGATCCATATTTGATAATTCTTTATCATCTTTTAATTGCTCAGCCATTTCGGATGGTACGCTAGAAACATCTAGCTCACCTGATTTATACATTTGATACTCCGTATTCGTATCGTTGACCATTGCCCACTCTACTTTACTTAACTTCACAACATCTTTATCCCAATATTGATCATTTTTTTCAAATGTCATTTTTGCATCGTGCTCCCAAGCCGTTAACTTGAAAGGCCCGTTGCCGACAAAAGTATCCGCTTCAGCAAACCATTTCGGATTCGTTTTTGCATTTTTTTCGTTTACTGGGAAAAAACTTGGGTTTGTAATAATATTTAAAAATGCTTCAGTTGGTGCTTTTAATGTTACTTTTAATGTTTGATCATTTGGTGCTTTAATACCGACTGCTTCAAATTTGCCTTTACCCATATTAAAATCTTCGGCACCGACGATTTCATAGGCTAAAAATGCTGCTGGTGATGCTGTTTTTGCTTCTAACATATGTTTCCAACCATAGACAAAATCATTGGCTGTTACTTTATCACCGTTTGACCAGTTGGCATCACGTAAAGTAAATGTATATTCTTTACCATCTTCAGAAATATCAATTTTCTCCGCAATCGCCTCAGTTGGTTCGTTTTTATCATTTAAGCGAACTAATCCTTCCATTAAATTATTTAATGGATTCCAAGAAACGGCATCAAACGCTACCGATGGATCAAATGAGTTCGGTTCAACACCATTATTTAAGTAAAGCACCTTTTCTACAGCTTTCCCTTTGTCACCGCCAGAATCCTTACCAGCATCTTTATTGGCCGTACATGCAGCCATTACCATAAATAATGCAACCGTTAGTAACATCACAAGCCACTTCTTCATCTTATTTCCCCCTTTGATTTTGGTGATATGTCAAGTACTGTGTACGAGTCACTACTTTGATGGAAAAACAGCTTGTGCTCGCTCATCATGTAGCCAACAATAGGCACGATGCGAGTTGCTAAGCATAGTTTTTTCCGGTTCTATTTTTTCACATACTTCCATGGCATACGGACATCTTGCTGTAAATCCACAGCCCTTCGGTGGGTCAAACAAATCAGGCGGTGTACCATCTATTGGTTGTAGCTCCTCATCCATTAAATCTAGACGTGGCACAGAGTTCAATAACCCTTTCGTGTAGGGATGGCTCGCTTGATAAAAAATTTCTCGTTTGTTTCCGATTTCAATAATTTGACCGGCATACATAACAGCGATACGATCTGCAATCTTTGCCACAACACCTAAATCATGTGTTATTAATATAATTGACACACCTGTTTTTTGTTGAATTTCTGCAAACAACTCTAATACCTGCGCCTGTATTGTTACATCTAAAGCTGTTGTAGGCTCGTCCGCAATCAATACTGTTGGCTCACATATAAGGGCGATAGCAATGACAATACGTTGACGCATACCACCTGAAAATTGATGGGGGTATTGCTTCATGCGTTCTTGTGGGTTTGGAATCCCAACTAAATTAAGCATTTCTAATGCCTTCATATTAGCTTCCGATTTAGATAAACCCTTATGCGTACGTACACCCTCCGTCAACTGCTCTCCAATTGTTAATGTTGGATTAAGTGCAGTCATTGGATCTTGGAAAATCATCGAAATATCCATACCCTGAATTTGGCGTAGTTTTGCTTTTGGTAAAGTGGCTAAGTTCTTATGATCAAAAAGGATTTCACCATTTTCAATCTTGCCCGGTGGCTGTGGAATCAAACCCATAATGGCACTTGATGTCACACTTTTTCCACAGCCAGATTCACCGACAATCGCCAATGTCTCCCCCTTATATAAATCAAAGGTCACACCGCGTACTGCTTTGACATACCCACCATATGTTTTGAAGGTCACATGTAAATTTTTCACTTGTAAAATCTTCTCTTGTGATTCTGGTAGTGTATCCTCCGGCATTGTTGATTGTTTACTAACCATTTGTTTCTACCCCCTCAATTTCGGATCAAGCGCATCTTGCAAACCATCACCGAGCACATTAAATGCAAACATCGTTAGAGAAATAAATAATGCTGGGAAGAATAATCGCCACCAGTCACCAGATAAAATAACCGGCAATGCATCATTAGCCATCACACCCCAACTTGCAAAAGGTACGCTTACACCCAGTCCAAGGAAACTTAAAAATGCCTCGGTAAAAATGGCACTCGGTACTGTAAGGGTAATTTGAACAATGATTGGTCCCATCGTATTTGGCAGTAGATTTTTCCGAATAATTCGTGATGACTTTGCACCAAATGATTTTGATGCTGTCACGAATTCATAATTTTTAATTTGGAGAACTTGACCACGTACAATTCGTGCCATACCTACCCAACCGGTTAATGCAATGGCAATAATGATTGTCGTCAAACTTGGCCCCATCACAACCATCAGTAAAATAACAACCAATAAGTTAGGTATACCATATAGTACTTCAACGATACGCATCATCACCATGTCCACCTTACCACCTTTATAACCAGCAATTCCTCCATAAATGATGCCGATTACACAATCGATTAGCGCAGCAACAATCCCAACAAATAGTGAAATTCTTGCACCATACCAAGTACGTACAAAAACATCGCGGCCTGCTTCATCTGTGCCAAACCAGTTGGACAGTGATGGCGCTAGATTTTGATTTTTATAGTCTGTTGAAGTGACAGAGTAAGGTGAAATCCATGGAACGACAACAGCCATGAGCATAAGGGCTACTAAGAAAAATAAACCCATCATCGCTAATTTATTTTTTCGTAGACGGCGCCAAGCATCCGCCATGTAAGATAATGACGGCCTCACCACTTTTTCTGCACTAGCCTTATCCTTTGATAGCGGTTTGAACCAATCATCTTCAGGATTTTGACGTGTGATATTTGTCATGATGATTCACCTTCTTTATTGTGTAATTTAATACGAGGATCTAGTAAACCATATACAATATCGACTAAAAACAGCATAAATACGAGGAAGGCACTATAAAAAACTGTCGTTCCCATAATGACTGGATAATCACGATTGCTAATTGATTCGACAAAATATTTGCCCATCCCCGGAATTGCAAATACCCGTTCAATAATAAAAGTACCTGTTAAAATACCTGCAAGCATCGTCCCCATAATTGTCACAATCGGCATAAGTGCATTTCTCATAGCATGCCTAAAAATTACACGAAATGGTTTAAGTCCTTTAGCTTTAGCCATTTTAATATAGTCTTGCGTTAGCACTTCTAGCATGCTTGAACGTGTTAAACGTGCGATAATCGCCATTGGACCCGTCGCTAAAGCCAATGTTGGTAAAATCATATAGGAGGGACCAGACCAAGTGGCTGCTGGGAGCCAGCCAAGTGAACCAGCAAATACTTGAATGAGCAAAGTCGCTAATATAAAGTTTGGTATCGAAATACCCACTACGGCGATTGTCATTGCTAAATAATCGATTATACCATTATGTTTTAACGCGGCAAGTGTCCCCAATATTAGGCCTGAAATAACGGCGACTAATATGGATACCATGCCTAGTTCAAAAGAAATTGGAAAACCTCGTTCGATTAAAGAGTTAACTGAATCATTTGGTTTTTTGATTGATGGTCCAAAATCAAAAGTGACAATTGATTTTAAATAATTCACATATTGAATTGGTAGTGGATCATCTAAATGATAAAACTTCTCTAAATTTGCTTGAATTTGAGGATTCGTTGTTCGATCCGATTCGAGTGGTGACCCTGGTATAGAATGCATTAGAAAAAAAGTAAGTGTAGCTATGACAAAAATAGTTGCTATCATCATGAAAAAACGCTTAATAATATATTTGATCATCGAAAGCCTCCTGTTCTTCTAGCAGTATTTTGCTTGGCACGCTAGCTCAAGCATGACAAGCATCGCTCTAAACGCCTCTAGCATATCTTTAGACTTGTATTCGACCATCGTAGTACCTTCTATAATTGTCACCCCAGGCATTAATGCTGCCCATTCAGCCTGACCATAATTATTAAATTCCATTTTCAATATCGGATTATCCGGTGGTGTTAATGGTTTTATTTCTTTTCTATTTGTAACCGCTTCCATTGTTTTTTCCGCTAACAAAGCACGTGCCTTTTTCGGATGCAATGTTTTTACGCAGGATCGTGAAATTGATTGTTTCACTGCCGCGGTAACTACGCCTGGAATAAGTGCCTCAATTTCTCGACAAGCACCATCATCTCCTGCCAACATAATAACTGGCACTCCATGGTAACCTGCCACATATGCATTCATACCAATTTCACCCACCTCAACATCATTCAAATACATTGTTTTGACGGTAAAACTCATCGAATGACTCATCACACCTGGCATGCTCGCTCGAGAATGATAACCTAAGAAACATACACCATCAAAGCTATTGTCTAGACCATGTACCATAGAAAATTGTTTGAAATCACCTGATATTAAATTTGCCTCTTCATGCAATTCTTCAAAAAGAATATTATTCATTTTTGAATGACTATCATTTACGAGTATTTCACTTGCTCCACTTTGGACGGCTTGCTCAATAACTGTATTGGCTTCCTTGGTCATTGTTTGTCTTGCTGCTTCATAATTTCGTTCTCCCGCCGTGACATATGTATAATCTGCCAAGCCCGTAATGCCCTCCATATCAACCGATACGTATAATTTCAAGCGTTTCACATCCCTACCATTTTTTATCAATCTTAGTTTCTTAATACAATAGCAGAAATATTCCGATAATTCAATCAACTAATTGAAAATATAATATTCTACACGAAACAATAATTATCTCGAAATATCATTTTTTCTATACAAATAGAGCCTCCACATAAAGTGAAGGCTGTATAATACTACTATTTTGTTATTTTTATATATCAAAAAAATTATTATTCAACACCTGGTAAGAGCACTAATGTTTTAGCATCTGCGTCGAGCATAACATCAACACCCAAAGGGATACCGATATTTAACTGCTCATGACCAAATTTAAAACCACTAACGACAGGTTTATTAAGATGACTAAAATAGCTCGCGAATAATTCAGCCAGTTGGGGTGAATTTTTGAATTCACGCGGCTGTGTTTTACTAAAATCACCGATAATAATTCCAGCACATTGTTCTAATTTACGCGATAATCTCAGCTGATTTAAGTAGGCATCAATTTGAACCGGTTCTAAACCAATTTCTTCAATTAGTATAATTTTATTGACAACATCAAGTTCGAATTTTGTACCCAATCCTCCTACGATTGAAGAAAGATTTCCTCCTACAAGCTGACCGCGTACTTGACCGCCACTTATCGTTGTCAGAGGTGCTATTGTTTCATCATAAAAAATCTCTGCTGGTGTAAATAATTGCTGGATCATACGAATCGTACGCTCATGTACATTTTCATCACCTAACGCCTGTAGGTTAGGTCCGTGGAATGTCACAATATCACTAAACATTCCAAATGCGCTGTGTAAAAATGTAATATCTGAAAATCCCCAAAATATTTTCGGATTTTCTTCCAATAATAAATAATCAATTTGATCGAGAATTCGTGAACTACCATAACCACCAGCTGCGCAAAAAATAGCTTTAATTGTTGGATCTGCAATCATCGTATGCAAATCTTTGACACGTAGCTCATCTGTCCCTGCTAAATAATATTCTTTCTCTCCAACAGCTTCGCCTACTACATAATTCAAACCAAGATTACTTAAAATTTCCAATGACTTGTCGAATTGTTTGCGCATAGGTGGGCTTGCTGGTGTAATAATCCCAACTGTATCACCTTGTTGTAAACGTGCGGGTCTTTTTCTCATTTTACTAACTCCTTTACCTACATACTGACATCATTATACCTTTTAGTTAGGCTATTTGTATGCTTTCTTCTATGTTGGAAAACAATACTTACTTTCTAGTGTCTATATTACTTGTATAATAATTGTGCCTACTTCAATTACTAATGCGCTTAGGAGTCCAAAAACAATTTTCATTTTCATATTAGCCACCTCTTCATCGCTCTATATTATTCCATTAATATGTCAGCTATATGTTAACATCTAGCTTCTTTTACACATATAAAGTAATGAAAGAGATTAACATGATGACGTGACTTGATGGCAAAACAAATAATAGAGGATGAGCCCTTTTATATGAGTGAATTTAGCTCCATTTCCTCTATCATTATTTGGCGTTCTTTCTTATTTAATAGATACAAAAAACTTCAATGCACTATTCGCATTGAAGTTTAAGATATCTTCTTATAAGCCTTTTATACTCTATTTACCTTAAAAAGATTTACGTTGTCTTCTCTTAGTAAATAACCAAATCGATATCATAATTAAAAGAACTCCACCTGTTCCATACCACCAAATAGCTTGTTCACCTGTTTGTGGTAGGAAGCCTTTTTTAGCTGTTTTTTCTTTTATGATATCATCGGGATTACCCAGATTTAAACCATGAAGTTTTAAAGGATTCGTCGTTGGTAACTTGTTTTTAGAAAGTATATTGGGAACCGTCCCCAAGCTGTTCACTGAATCTATATTTGGTAGATTCGGTTTCAGCGGATTAAGCGGAACTATTGGATTAATTGGGTGTAATGGTTTATTCGGTTTATTTGGTTTTACAATACTGCCCGATTTTCCCGTATATTTATTCGTAATTATCATACTACCTATATTTGATTGATCGATTTTCACTGTATACCCTTTAATCGTTGTTTCTTCTTTTATCGTGTACTTAATTTTCTGTCCTTTACTTCGTTCATCTAAATTTTTCCACGTATGACGCCATTTATTGTCATCATTTAATTTTACTTTACTGCCTTGTTTTTTCCCATTGGCATATAGTTGTACCGCAATCGATGTTGGGCGTTTACCATACTGATCTTTGTTATCTTCCCAACGTTTAATCGCAGTAGCGCTTGTTTTACCTGGCGTATACTGATTCGTAATCGTATATTTCTTAATAGCGGTTGTATAGCCACTCACATGATTCTCTGTGACGGTATATGCGATCAGTGAACCATCACGATATTTCGGTAATTGAGCGAATGTGTACTGCCACTTATCTTTTGATGTTACTTGTTGCTCATCAATTTTTTCACCATCTGCTAATAGATTCACCGTAATTTTTGATGGACGTTTGCCATCTTGATTATTGTGATCAGCCCATTTTTTTGAACCCTTTATATCAACTTCTTCTGGTATATATTTATTCACGATAATAAATGTACCAGGTGTTGTTTCATTATTAATATCCACTTCATATGCATTTGGTACACGGAGTTCTTTCACATGATAGTCAATCTTTTTACCATCTTTCATTTCATCTAAATCTTCCCATGTGTAGACCCAATCATTTTCTTCATTTAGCGTTACTTTTTCACCATAGGGTTGATTATTAGCATACAATTGTACGTCAATACTGTCCGCACGTTTGCCATCTTGATCTTCTTCATCATCCCAGAATTTCATGACGGTTCGTGCTGTTTTACCAGGCGTATACGCGTTGGTAATCGTCGTATCGTCCACCGAAGTAGAGTAATCCTTCACAAGTTCTTCCGTTACTTTATATTCAATTTCAATACCTTGATCATATTTTGGTAAATTGGTGAATTCATATTGCCAATTCTCATCCGCAGTCACTTCTTTTTCAGCCACTAATTCACCATCACCAATTAAGTTAACAATCACTTTACTTGTTCGTTTTCCATCTTGGTCATTCGCATCATCCCATTTTTTCTCGCCGCCTACTTCGACTGTTTCCGGCGTATAATTATTGGCAATGACAATAGTACCAGGCGTCGTTTCATTATCCAATACTACTTCGTATTCAGCCGGTGCACCTATTTCATTTGCTGTATACACAATGTCTTTACCAGCTTTTCTTTCATCTAAATCTTTCCACGTATAACTCCAGTCATTCTTTTCATCCAATTTCACTGGTGAACCTAATTTATTGCCATCTTCATACAATTGAACATCTATGCTTTCTGGACGAATGGCATCCTGATTATTTTGGTCATTCCAAACCTTTAATACCGTACGTGCTGTTTTACCAGGGGTATATGAATTTAGAATAGTTGTGCCATCATAAGAAGTAGAGTAATCCTTTACTAATTCTTCCGTGACATCATATTCAATTTCTACACCCTTTTCATATTTCGGTAAGTTCGTAAATTCATAGGTCCAATTATCATCTGCGGTGACAATTCGTTCATCTACTTGCTTCCCATTTGCCAAGAGGTTAACGATGACTTGTTCCGTTCGCTTCCCATCTTGGTCATTGGCATCACTCCATGTTTTTTTACCTTTAATCGCAATTTCCGCAGGTTTATGTGTATTTTTGATGTCTTTGCCATCAATTGCCACGGTATACCCTGGTATTGGTTCTTCTTTTATTGTGTAAATAATCTCTTTTCCTTCTTTATTCTTCGGTAGATCAGTGAATTCATATGCCCATTGATCGAGTGCCGTAACAGATTTTTGGTCTACTTTCACACCATTCCCATATAACTCCACAATTATTTCCAGTGGACGGATACCATCTTGATTTTCTCCATCTACCCATGTTTTTTGCCCTTTGACAATCGTTGTTTCTGGCTTGTAACTATTTATCACATTAAAACCATTAATCGTTGTTGTATAACCTGGTACTGGTTCTTCTTTTACTGTATATTTAATTTCTTGCCCTTCATCATACTTCGGTTGATTTTTAAATTCATATGCCCAATTAGTTGCTGCCGTAGCCGTTCTTTGTGCGACAATCATACCATCGCCATATAAGTTAACACGTATTGTTTCTGGGCGAATTCCATCTTGATTGTTGCCATCCTGCCATTTTTTCTCACCGGCAAGATCAACCGTTTCAGGTGTATGCTTATTGATAATATTTTGATTGTTAAAGATAGGTGTATACCCTTCAATCGGCGTTTCTTTCACCGTATATTTAATAAGATTCCCATTTTTATATTTATCTAAATTTTTAAATTCATATGTCCATTCATCTTTTTCAGCAGTTGTTTTATCTCCCGTTGCTACACCATCTGCAACTAATTGAATTTCAACTGAATCTGGGCGAATACGATCTTGGTCATCCTGATCATCCCATGTTTTTTTACCCGTCAATTCTGTTTTTTCTGGTGTATAGCTATTTGTGAGGTTTGTACCATTTATTACCCCATCATATCCTGGAACTGGATCCTCCGTCACTGTATACACAATTTTTTTACCGTCTTGATTCACTGGTAAATCAGTAAACTCGTATTTCCAATTATCGGAGGCACTCACCAATCGCTGATCAACTAATACATTATTAGCCATTAGATTCACTTGGATCTGATTTGGTCGTTTACCATCTTGATTGTTTTTATCATTCCATGTTTTTTCGCCATTAATTTCTGTCGTATCTGGTACACGGATATTTTTAAGAATGATTGTCCCCGGAATCGAACTAGAGTCCACTTCCACCTTTGGATAACCCGGTACATTTGCTTCTCCTACTGTATAAACAATCTTTTCACCATTCTCATTGACATCTAAATCTTGCCACGTATGGGTCCAATTATTCTTTTCTGTAAGATTTTCTTTATTACCCGTTGCCACACCATTTTTATATAACTCAACCGCAATACTTTCTGGACGTTGTGCATCTTGATTTTCTTCATCTTCCCATATTTTAATAACCGTTCTTGCCGTTTTATCCAGTGTTTTAGTATTTCTTATATTATTGCCTTCTTGTGTCATAGAATAATCTGGAATTAACTCCTCTACAACATCATATTCTATTAATTCACCATCTTCATACTTTGGTAATGCATCAAAACTATAAGACCATTTACCATTTGTATCTGCTTGAACTGTTTGTTCTTTGACTATATCACCATCTGCTAATAATATAACTTTTATTTCTGTTGGTCTTATGCCATCTTGATCGTTTTGATCGCTCCAAATTTTTTCTCCCATGATTTCCGTTAGCTCTGGAATATGTTTATTCGTAATAGTAAACACACCATTTGGATTTTCCACTATACTCATCGTATAGTTTGGTATTTTTTCTTGTTCTTTTACAGTATATTTAATTTCTTTACCATCTTTTGTTTTCGGTAGTTTTTCCCATGTATGACTGTAATTATCACCCGCTGTTAATTCTTCCTCCAAATATTTTACCCCGTCTGCCAATAAATCTACCATTATATATTCAGGACGTAATCCATCTTGATCTTTATTGTCATCCCATTTTTTTATGACTGAAATAGTCGTCGTATCCGGACTATTTTTTAGTGTACCAATATTGATTACTTGATTCGTTCCTAAATCTTCTGTCTTCACTTCAAAATATTTTTTATCTGTAGTTAACTGATAACCTGTAGGAGCTTTTGTCTCTTGGAAATAATAATTACCTGTAATTAATTTATCTGTTTTGACAACACCATTACGATCCGATGTGAGGTTTTCTTGGTATTTGACATATTCACCTGATCTACTAAGGCGGTACAAATCAAATATAGCACCACTTAATCCTGTATTTGTTGTTGCATCTACTTTTTTCATCTCAACACCAGCAGTAGCTCCCGTTATTGATCCTGAACCCGTTGACCATTGTAAAGTACTTTCCAGTGTCCAACTCTCTGGAGGACCATTTTTATAATTAATCGTAATCATCGCACTATTTTTAAAATCACGGTCTTCAGGAACATATTCTAAAGGTTTTGTATAATATTCAAGGCTATATTGGCGGAAAACATCATTATTATCATTAGCTCTTTTTTCAAAATCTCGTATAGTCGGTAAAATATTCATTTTAAAACTTTCATAATACTTACCAACTGGATTTTGTTTCATATTCATCCTTGATTGAGGCACATCTTGATAAGAGAAGCTAATCTTATTGTAAAATCCTTTTTCATACCCATATGCATTGGGACGCCCTTTTTGAAAAAAACCAATTGGAATAAGCTCTTGGTCCACTGGCTTATCTTCAATTGTAATAGAATCAATTTCGTCAAATGACGAAGCACGTCCTAAGAGTGTTGATTTCCCAAGTGAAATATCCCAGTTCATTAATTTGGCGGGCGTATCAAATTCTCCCGTAATTGGATTTTTTAATACTTCATTTTTAAATTCTCCTGTTTTATAATTATTTGTTGGATTACCAGCACCGGAACCATCTCCTCCTCCTCCACCACCTTCTTCAACTTTTGGGATATCCACATTAACGATTTTATCCGGGGGAAATTGTAATGCATTATTCCCTTCCTTTATAAATCTTTCGTTTAATTTGTATTGTAAGTCAAAAGCTCCTGTCACACTAGAATGTGTCGACACATAATTCGTCGTAAATTCCATACTAATATAATAAAAGCTTGTTGAATTTCCTAATATTTTAGCGAAAGCAACAACTTGACCATTATTAGACAATTCGAAAGCAAAATTATTTACAATAATAAATTCTTTCGGAATTGAAAAATTTAATACATCGCCCTTATTGTACTTACCATCAGGAATTTTCCAATCATAATGTAATTTATAAGTTTTATTCACTTCCATCGTGCCACCATTAACAATTGTTGTATTCTCTGGTGTTTTCATTTCAATATTAGTCACATATGGATCCCCATTAAAATCCAATGCATCTGCCTTCGGTACAAAAAAATCCATGAATAACGTACTTGCAATAAGAAAACTACAAAAGATACTAATAAATTTTTTCATATTATCCCCCTTTTAAAAGAACTTAATTAACAAATAATAGTGAATATTAATGTCATATAGGTGTATTCCCTAATTTTTATAATTTAAAAGTGTTTTTATAATTTGAATATAATAGAAAAAAAATAAAATACCGAATAGACCACTTTTAAAAAGTGTTTTCTATTCGGTATTTCGATTCAGATTTAAATTCCTCAAATATATTAGGTTACCTCATATTTCTAAGGCTATTTTTCTGCTCTTCTTGTAATTTTTTAATGAGATCATTTGCCCAAACAACCGGCTCTCTTTTTCCAGGAATAAGTGTTTGTAATTTCAATAAATCCCGTAGTTTTTGATTTTCTATCGAATCTTGCATCTGTTGTTTAGTTGGGACACCCTGTTGAATATCCAATGAACTTGCCTGTCCAATTTGTGATTGGCCACTCAGAATCAACGCAAATAAACCAATGCCTACCAATGCACCTGAAGCCATTTTTAATACTGATTTTTTCATATTAAAGTCTCCTTCCTATTAAATTATAAAACTTAATACGATACATCATCTTTTGCACTACGCACATAACCAAGAATACACCTCATTCCCTCAATGAAATGATTCAAACATATCGGCTAATTTCTTATGTGATAAATATTTTTTCTTGTCCTGTTACTTTTGATAACAAGCTAGGCTTGATGATCAAGGGATTAACGGTAAAATGATAACTCTTTCATTCATAATATTTCTTGTGTTTAGCTCATGCTCTACTATCTTACTTACATGATTATTTTACTATTATTAATTTTTTTATCTACTTAAATAAGGTTTTATTGATATGTATATGTTCTTTTTAAATTAATGCCCATTGTAGAATATCATCAGTGTATTTTGCAAGAGTAAAGTACATAATTTGCTCATTCCATTGAAATGAAAAAAGTATTTTCTTCATTAGACATTCTGATTTAGCTTCTTCTCTGAATTGAAATTCCTTTTGAAACAGCTCATCTAAAAATTGAGTAGAATTTTCAAAAGGGATGTCTGTATATATTTCATTCATATCAGCTAAGCATAACTTATTTCTGGATTTAGTGACCGCAGTGACCATGTTATCAATTCGTATTTTTCTTAGTATGCCGTCTAACTGCTAAAATATTTTCCTGAATCCATATAAAAGACATTCTTGATTTTCAGCAGGTAATGGAATTGAATAAGCATCATTACTGAAAGACAGTGAATATCACGACACTTTCCAACTTGTACAGCTTACATTAATCCAAAACCTAACTATGCTTCTGCAGGCGGATGTAAAAACATAGTTTTATCTGTGGTTTTATGTTCAATATCTTCTCTACCTTCGCACCGTTCTTTAATAAAGTATGAGACGATCCGGGACCCTTTGAAATTTAAGGTTTCTAGTTCAGCATATATCCTTTTGTTTATTTTCCGTTCTTTTTTGCTCTGTGTCAAATGTTGAGGTGAATGAAATTGGAATTTCATTCACCTTTTTTCATTTAGCCCAGATGTAAACCAACTTCTTTAACTATCGAAATCGTATTTTCATTCATTTCAAACTAAAAAGAGCGAGCCACGTTTCATAAATGAAACGCAACTCGCTCAAATTAGTCGACTCTTTTATTCAATTGAATATCTTCACCAACGTCATTTGACAAAGAGCCTTAAAATAAGTATTAACCTATTATAATAAGAACAAAAAAACAGCCCTTGAATAATCAAGGACTGTCTCATATGTTAGATACCGATGGTCGGGGTCGAACCGACACTTCACAAGGAAACACGATTTTGAGTCGTGCGCGTCTGCCAATTCCGCCACATCGGCACAATAGTATGTAAAAGTAAAAAATGGAGGCGGCAACCGGATTTGAACCGGTGGTAGAGGTGTTGCAGACCTGTGCCTTACCACTTGGCTATGCCGCCATCACGATATTAAAATAAAATGGAGCGGAAGACGAGGTTCGAACTCGCGACCCCCACCTTGGCAAGGTGATGTTCTACCACTGAACTACTTCCGCATTGCTATAAAAAATAAAAATGGCTGGGGAACCTGGATTCGAACCAGGGCATGACGGAATCAAAATCCGTTGCCTTACCGCTTGGCTATACCCCAATAATGGGGCGACTGAAGGGAATTGAACCCTCGAATGCCGGAATCACAATCCGGTGTGTTAACCACTTCACCACAATCGCCGTAATAATAGATCTTACTATATTTTATTGAAAAACTATAAATAAAAAAATGGGGCGACTGAAGGGAATTGAACCCTCGAATGCCGGAATCACAATCCGGTGTGTTAACCACTTCACCACAATCGCCATAATTTTAATTTATATAGTATTTAATTGGCAGGGGCAGTAGGAATCGAACCCACACCAAAGGTTTTGGAGACCTCTATACTACCTTTGTACTATGCCCCTGTAGAAATGAAAAAATGGTGGAGAGGGGCAGATTCGAACTGCCGAACCCTAAGGAGCGGATTTACAGTCCGCCGCGTTTAGCCACTTCGCTACCTCTCCGAATAAATCTGGTGCCGGCGAAAGGAGTCGAACCCTCGACCTACTGATTACAAGTCAGTTGCTCTACCAACTGAGCTACACCGGCATTAAAATTATTATGGTGGGTCGGGACGGAATCGAACCGCCGACACTTAGAGCTTCAATCTAATGCTCTACCAACTGAGCTACCGACCCATAATAAATTTATTCTTAGCTTATTCATTTTATAAAAAATGGCGGTCTGGACGGGACTCGAACCCGCGACCTCCTGCGTGACAGGCAGGCATTCTAACCAGCTGAACTACCAGACCATTGGTTGCGGGGACAGGATTTGAACCTGCGACCTTCGGGTTATG
>NZ_QFVR01000002.1 GCF_003143975.1 Kurthia sibirica
TAGAAAAATGTAAAGTTTGTCCAATGCAAGAAGGCTGTTATAAAGAGGGTTCTAAAAGTAAAACATATTCGGTCACGATTAAATCAACAGAACATAAGGACCAAGCGAACTTTCAAGAGACAGATGACAGCTTCAAATGATTGTCACAAAAATACTCTTTATTATTAGTTATTTCAACTAAGTAATGCACGATCAGATACCATTTTCTCACCGCGGATGCGCTGAAATTCTGACATGAGATCATCAATTGTTAAATAGGGTTTTTTATCTGGTCCTACTTCTAATATAATTTGACCTTTATCCATCATAATAAGGCGATTCCCTAAATCGAGCGCCTGCTGCATATTATGGGTCACCATCAATGTCGTCAACTGATCTTTTGCCACTAAATTCTTCGTTAAATTTGTAATAATCTCCGCTCTTGATGGATCAAGTGCTGCCGTATGTTCATCCAATAATAGAATATCGGGCTTTGTAAACGTCGCCATTAATAATGATAGCGCTTGGCGTTCACCACCTGATAATAAGCCCACCTTTGCTGATAGACGTGACTCTAAGTTTAAGCCAAGCATTTGTAGCGATTCGATGAAAAAGTCTTTACGTCGACGATTTATAGCGTTTCGTAACCCTCTATTTTTTTTGCGCGAATAGGCAATTGCTAGATTTTCTTCGATTGTCATATTTGGCGCTGTACCAGCCATTGGGTCTTGAAAGACGCGGCCAATATATTTTGAACGTTTGTACTCTGGTAGTTTTGTCACTATTTTTTCATTTATCGAAATATCACCAATATCTGGTGTCAATGCACCTGAAATCGTACTCATTAATGTCGATTTCCCTGCACCATTACTACCAATAATCGTGACAAAATCACCGGGGGCTAACAGAAGATCAATATCGTTTAATGCAATTTTTTCATCAGCTGTTGCTTCATTGAAAATTTTATTAACATTCTTAACTTTAAGCAATGAATTCACCATCCTTTTTAGCCGAAGTTAATTGTTGATACCTCATCATTCTTCGCCTTGCTCTTCGTTTTTTCTCTTTACGTTTTTCAATCAAATTCGGTACAACTAAAGCGATAATAACAATGATGGCCGTCAGCACTTTTAAATCACCTGTATCGAATAGTTTTATTTGTAAAGCCAATGCGATGACAATACGATAAATAACTGCTCCACAAACGACTGCTAATGTCGTTCTGGCAACGCTCTTTGTTCCAAAAATCGCCTCTCCTATTATGACTGAAGCTAGGCCACTAACAATCATACCAGTACCTGTTTGTATATCAGCAAAGCGACTATACTGAGCAATTAGTGCACCTGATAACGCAACAAGTGCATTTGAAATACCCAATCCTATAATAATTAGTGTATCCGTATTTGCTGAAAAACTACGAATCATTTTTGAATTGTCACCCGTTGCACGAATGGCTAAACCTTGTTCTGTTTTCAAAAACCAATCGGCAGCAAATTTAATAAAGATGGTCACGATGATCATAATGAAAATCGTTCCCCATGTATTTGGGACCATTTGTACGCCCATACTGCGTAACATATTATTAATCGAATCATCAATGCCGAGCTTTTGCCAAAATGCAGCAACTGATTTAAATACGGTGTCTGCATTGGATAAAGGAATCGTCGGTCTGCCTATCGATGTTTCTGATGTTGCACCCATAATCCGTAAATTTATCGAATAGAGGGCAATCATCATTAAAATACCTGCTAATAATGCATTGATTTTTGCTTTTGTATGAAGAATACCGGTTATACTACCAGCGATAAAACCAGCGATTAGTGCACATAATGTCGCTATAAAGGGGTTATACCCTAATGTAATCATCGTCGCTGCTGTCGCCCCACCAGTTACGAAACTGCCATCTACTGTTAAATCAGGGAAATCTAAAACTCGGAATGTCAAGTACACTCCGAGCGCCATTATTGCATAGATGATTCCTTGTTCAACAGAGCCAAAAATTGCTACAAACATGTAGAATCATCTCCTGTTATTTTACGAGTTCTGCTTTCCAATCTTCCTTTATAGTAAGACCGATTGTCTTGGCCGTTTTTTCATTCATTTCAAATTTCAACTTATCTGGGAAAGCTGCTGGAATATCAGCTGGTTTTTTACCATCTTTTAAAATTTGAATGGCCATTTCGCCTGCTTCAAATCCTATATCATAGTAACTAAAGCCATATGCACCTAACCCACCTGCTTTAACAGAATCAAGTTCGCCAACCATCACTGGAATTTTTTTATCATTTGCCACATCAAGTACTGCACTTAATGCTGAAACGACCGTATTGTCCGTAATAATATAGTAAGAATCTACTTTGCCAATCAATGATTCTGTTGCTTGTTTTACATCTGCTGATGTTGCTACAGATGCTTCAATAATTTCGATATTATATTTTTTTGCTTCTTGTTTGACCAATTTGACTTGTACAAGTGAATTTTGTTCACCTGAATTAAAAACCATTCCTACCTTTTTAGCATTTAATTGCTCTGCTAAAAATTTTACTGTCTTTGGAATTGCTTCAGGATGGGTATCGATTGTCCCCGTAACATTTCCGCCCGGTTTTTCCATCGATGTGATCAACTCCGCGTCAATCGCATCTGTGACCGATGTAAATAATACTGGAATATCAGCTGTTGCTGTTTGAGCGGCGATAGCTGAAGGCGTAGCATTGGCAAAAATCAAATCATTTCCTGCGCCAACTAAATTATTTGCTGCAGTCACATTATTACTTGCATCTCCTTGTGCATTTTTCTCATCATATTTAATTTTTAAACCTGATTGTTCTAAAGCAGCCTTAAAGCCCTTTGTTGCTTCATTTAAAGAAGGATGTTCTACATATTGTAAAATCCCTACTTTATATTCTTTTTCTTTTTCTGCTTTCCCTTTACTATCTTCAGTCGTTCCACAAGCTGCAAGAACTAAAATAATTGCTGATAGCAAAAATAATAGTAGCGCATTTTTCTTTTTCATTTTCCCGCCTCCATATTATGTAATTACCTTAATTATTGCTATGTTACCGCCTTAAAAATCAATAGTCAACAATATTATGAATAGTTTGATAATTTTACACACTAAAGCGTTGAGGTTCAACTCATCAAAGTGTTGATGCTACTAGCTTCCTATTATATAGAGCCTAAAATAATTATTTTCTTGTCCTTTTCCCAATACTATTTTTTTACCGCTCGCGTTAACCATTGGTTTATATAACGCTACTAATTTTTGTTCATTTGACTTTCCTATTATTTCGCTTTAGAATAAGTTGTTATGTCATTTTTACGTGGTTCGTAACCATCCCACGAAAAAAAACTAAGGAGAAATGAATAGTATGAAAATCAAATTCTTAGCTACGAGTGGTATTATTGCAGCCTTGTATATTGCTGTGTCATTACTCGTATCACCACTAGCTTTTGGGGCTATTCAATTTCGCTTTGGCGAAATTTTGAATCACCTTGTTATCTTCAATAAGAAATTCTTTTACGCTATTATTGTCGGCGTTTTTATTACGAATCTCTTTTCGCCAAATGGTCCACTAGATTTACTTTTTGGTGTAGGTCAAACCGCACTGTCTCTTGGCATTGCCATCCTTTCAGCAAAATACATTAAATCGATTATCAAACGTATGGTTCTCAACTCGATTGTTTTTGCCTTTATGATGTGGTTGATTTCACTTGAATTAGTCATCCTATTTGATCTACCATTTTTGTATACTTGGTTGACAGTTGCTCTAGGAGAGCTTGGTATTATGCTAATTGGTATTCCGATTATGCTAGCGTTGAACAAACGACTACATTTTCAAAAATTATTAGCTTAATGCTCAGTCATATAAAACGCCCTTCGCTATTTCGAAGGGCGTTTTTTTATTGTAATAACTCCTCTAATTGATTGCGCAACTGATTCTTTTGGAATTTACCGACTGATGTTTTTGGTACTTCATCGATAAAAACGATTTCATCTGGCACCCACCACTTAGCAAAATTTTGCGCTAAATACTGTAATAACTGTTCTTTTATATCATCACTATTTACTTCTTTATTTTTTAATACTACACATGCTAATGGACGCTCTTGCCATGTAGGGTGTGGCATGGCAATGACTGCCGCTTCCGCCACTGCATCATGCGTCATTAGTGCATTTTCTAAATCAACAGATGAGATCCATTCGCCACCACTTTTTATTAAATCCTTTGTGCGGTCAACAAGTTTTATAAAACCTTCTGGTGTCTGAATGGCAATATCGCCAGTATGTAACCAACCATCTTTAAATGCTTCTACCGTTCGTTCATCCTTATAGTATGCATCGGCAATCCATGGTCCTTTCACGAGCAATTCTCCCATTGTTTTGCCATCCCAGGGTACTTCACCCTCTTCATTTAGTAACTTTGTTTGTAAAAGAGCTGCTGGCATACCAATCATACTGCGTGCTTCAAGCCTTTGTTCCTCGCTCCAATCATCCATTTCAGATTTATAGCGTGATAGTGTTACAAGTGGACTTGTCTCCGTTAAACCGTAACCAACTGTAAATGGAATATTATATTTTTGTTCAAATGCTTGAATTAATCCTTTAGGAGAAGAGGCTCCACCACTTACAAGAATACGTATTGATGATAGGTCAATCGGTCGCGTACTATTTTCTAAAAGTTGCAACACACCAAACCAAATTGTTGGTACGCCTGCTGTAACCGTTACTTTTTCTGCTTCCATTACATCTAAAATAATTTGAGGTGTCATATTTGGTCCCGGTAGCACTTGTGTAGAACCAAAATTCACTGCGGCAAAAGGCAAGCCCCATGCACTCGCATGAAACATTGGTACGACTGAAAGTGCAATATCCCGTTCATTCAAACCAAAACTCTCTACTAAACCAAGGGACAACGAATGCAACACAATTCCGCGATGCGTGTAGAAAACACCTTTTGGAAAACCCGTTGTCGCACTTGTGTAACACATACCAGCATTCATATTTTCATCCAAATCTGTCGGGAATTCATAACTACTATCTGCTGCCGCCAACAATTCTTCATATGATTGTGCATTTTGCAATTTCGTGGCAGCAATATCGACGTGATCCCCCATAACAACGAATGTTTTCACCGTGGTTAACTGATGTTGAATACTTGCCAATAATGGGGCTAATTCTTCATCTACGAGAATAATTTCATCCTCTGCATGATTGATAATATAGCGTAAATGTTCAAGTGATAAACGGATATTTAACATGTGAATAATTGCACCTGCACATGGAATCGCAAAATATGCTTCTAAATGACGATGGTGATTCCAGGCAAATGTACCGACCTTTGTCCCTCTTTTCATCCCCACCCCTTCCAATGCTGATGCCAGTTTTCGTGTCCGTTGAGCAAAATCACGATACGTAATACGGTGAGTCATCGTACTAGATGTTCTCGAAATAATTTTTTTATGCCCATAATATTTTTCAGCGCGCGTTAAAAATTGCGTTAATACAAGCTGTGTATCCATCATCTTTAACCACTCCACTTCCTAAGTTTTTCATAAATCCACTCGAAGACATCTATTTTTCACATAAAAAAGAGACCGACGACTTGTATTGTCCATCGGCCCCTTCGACTACTATTTTACAAGTAATGTTTCTAAATCATCACGTAGTTTCGCTTTTAAAAACTTCCCTACAGATGTTTTTGGAATCTCTTTTAAGAATATAATATCATCAGGTAACCACCATTTAGCAAAATCTTGCTCTAGATGACTGTATAACTGTGCTTTCACACTATTTTCTTCAATATCGTTATTTTTCAAGACAACACATGCTAGTGGGCGTTCCTGCCATTTAGGATGTGGCATCGCAATAACAGCTGCCTCAAAAACTGCTTCATGTGTCATCAATGCATTTTCTAAGTCAACGGATGAGATCCACTCACCGCCACTCTTGATTAAATCCTTCGTACGATCGGTAATTTTAATATAGCCTTCTGGTGTTCTTACAGCGATATCTCCCGTATATAACCAACCATCTCTAAAAGCATCTTCTGTGCGTTCATCCTTATAATATTCGTCGGCAATCCACGGTCCGCGAATGGTCAGTTCACCCATCGTTTGACCATCTGCTGGCACTTCGCCATTTTCATTCACGATGCGCGTTTCAATAAGCGACACGGTTAAACCTTGCGTAGCGCGAATAGCTAATTTTTCATCTGCTGTCCAGTCGTCCATTTCACTCGTATAATTTGATACGCTGACAATAGGACTCGTTTCCGTCATACCATACCCTACAATGAATGGAATATTATACTTTTCTTCGAATGCTTTAATAAGACCTTTCGGTGAAGCAGAACCACCGCTGACAACTAATTTTAATGATGATAAATCGCGTGGTTCTGGACTTTGATCCAATGTTTGAATAACACCAAGCCAAATTGTTGGCACACCCGCTGTCAAAGTCACTTTCTCTGACTCCATCAAATCAATCAAAATTTTCGGTGTAAAATTTGGTCCCGGCAATACTTGATTGGCTCCGTAATTGACACTAGCAAAAGGTAGACCCCAGGCATTAACATGAAACATTGGCACAACAGGCATAATAACTTCCCGTTCACTAATACCAAACGTTTCAACTAAACCTAGTGATAGAGCATGTAATACAAGACCACGATGTGAATATTCCACACCTTTAGGGAAACCTGTTGTTGCGCTCGTATAACACATACCCGCTGTCATATTTTCTTCTAAATCATCTGGGAACACAAAATTTTCATCTGCTGATGCGATTAATTGTTCATACGACAGTACATTTTTTAATGTCGTTTTAGATAAATCTACATCATCGCCCATAATAATATAGGTTTTCACTGATTTCAACTCATGTTCAATGCTTTCGATAATTGGGAGCAAATCTTCATCTACTAAAATAATCTCATCCTCAGCATGATTAATAATATAAATAAGATGCTCTGCCGATAAACGGATATTGATCATATGAAGGATTGCTCCTGAACATGGTACAGCAAAATAGGTTTCTAAATGACGATGATGATTCCAAGCAAATGAACCTATTTTCATGCCACGCTGCATGCCTAGATCAGCTAGTGCTGAAGCAAGTTTACGTGTCCTCACTGCAAAATCCGCATACGTGATTCGATGAATTTTTGTGTCGGATGTACGTGAAATGATTTGTTTTTTACCAAAATATTTTTCTGCTCGATTTAGAAAAGCTGTTAATACTAAAGGTGTATCCATCATGGTCCTTCACTCCTATATCCCTAAGTTTTTGGCAATAATCCTCTTCATTACTTCATTTGTACCTGCATAAATTGATGTCACAACAATATCTCTATAGCGTCTAGCAATTTTGTATTCCTCCATAAAACCATAACCACCATGGAGTTGTACACATGTTTTAGCTGTATCTTGCGCGGACTCTGAAATCCAATATTTGGCCATTGATACACGTGTTACTACATCTTTTCCTGCTATATGATCTTCAATTAATGCCTCTAAAAAAGTTTTTCCTAATTCAATACGTGTCGCTATTTCAGCTATTTTAAATTGCGTATTTTGAAAAGAACTGATTGGTCTGTCGAATGCCTGTCGCTCTTTTACATAATTCAACGTTAATTCCAACATATCTTCGGAAGCAATTTGCGTCGCCAGTGCTACGCCCAATCTTTCTTGCTGTAATTTTCGCATCATATATTTGAAGCCCATTCCTTCTTCACCGATGAGATTGCTCACCGGGACACGACAATCTTCAAAAAATAATTCCGCTGTATCTTGGGAATGAATGCCCATCTTGTCCAATTTGCGCCCCTTCGTAAAGCCAGGAGTTGGTCCTTCTACGATGAGCAAGCTCACGCCATCATGCTTTTTAGCCGTTTTACTATCTGTTTTAACTGCTAATAGTACAAGGTTCGTATGAATTCCATTTGTAATGAAGGTTTTAGAACCATTGACGATATAATGATCACCATCTCGAACTGCGGTCGTCGTAATATTAGCTAAATCTGAACCAGCTCCAGGTTCAGTCATAGCAATTGAAGAAATATATTCTCCGGTGATTGATTTTGGTAGCCAACGCTGTTTTTGCTCCTCGGTACCAAATTCTTCGATGTAGGGAATTGTAATATCATTATGTAATGCAATACCTGTCATACCTCCACCAACTCGTTCTAACTCTTCATTAATAATGACACCAAATGAATAATCGACATGAAGACCACCGTATTTCTCCTCTACTTGAGGACATAAGTAGCCATTTTCTCCTAGTTTGCGCCAAAATTCGAGTGGAATAATTCGATCTTTTTCCCACTGCTCATAGTTTGGGACCGCTTCTTCATCTAAAAATTTTTTGAAAGATTTTCTGAATAATTCATGTTCATCCGTTTCAAAACGATATCTTTTCATATTATATCCCCCTTATTTCGGTTGCATACGAATGGCACCATCCATCCGAATTACTTCACCATTTAATAATGTATTACGAATAATACCTTCTACTAATAATGCATATTCACTTGCTTTACCCAAGCGTTTTGGAAAAGGCGTCGCTGCGCCAAGTGATTGTTGCACCGATTCTGGTAAACTCGCAAACATCGGTGTTTCAACCATGCCAGGTGCAATTGTCATGACGCGTATGCCGACGTCTGCCAACTCTCTAGCTAAAGGTAATGCCATACTAACAATCGCTCCTTTTGAAGCACTATATGCAGCCTGTCCAATCTGTCCGTCAAATGCAGCTACGGATGCTGTATTGATGATAACACCTCTTTGTCCATCTTCATCCGCGTCATTTGTTTGCATCAAATCTGCTGCTAAACGCAATACATTAAACGTGCCGATAAGATTAATATCAATGATACGTGAAAACTGCTGCAGTGAATGAATGCCATGCTTTGATAGTATTTTCGTTGCGGAGCCAGTTCCTGCACAGTTTACAACGACGTTACAGTCACCAAATTTTTTGATTCCCGCATTTAACGCAGCTAACACCGCCTGCTCATCCGTCACATCTGTATCGACAAATAATAAATGATCTTGGTCACTTGCAGCGAAAACCTGACCTTTTTCATGATCTATATCGAGTAAAATTGCTTTGCCTCCAGCTGCGACTATATGTTGTGCAGTAGCCTTTCCCAAACCCGAAGCACCACCTGTAATAACAGCTACTACTTCTTTTAATTCCATTTAGTGTCCCTCCTACATTTTTTCGAAAATAGTGGCATTTGACATGCCCCCACCTTCACAAAAAGTTACAAGACCATATTTTAAATTTTCTCTCTGCATTCGATGGATGAGTGTCGTGATTAATTTTGTACCTGATGCGCCTAATGGATGACCTAAAGCAATTGCTCCACCATTAACATTTAACTTGGCATGGTCTGCACCTAAATCTTTTAACCACGCTAAAGTAACAGGTGCAAAGGCTTCGTTTACTTCGTACGTATCTATTTGACTAATATCCAGTCCAGCTTTTTTCAATACTTTTTTTGTTGCTGCAATTGGACCTGTCAGCATCAATGTGGGATCAGAACCAATCACTGAACGCGCAATAACTTTCGCTAATGGTTTAATCCCCAATTCCTGTGCTTTTTCTAACGACATTAATAGTACAGCCGAGGCACCATCACTAATCGGGCTTGAATTCCCAGCTGTAATAAGCCCATTTTCTTGAAATGATGGTTTTAATTTATTTAATATTTCCACTGTTGTAGAAGCACGAGGTCCTTCATCTACTTCAAAAAGCACTGTATCTCCGGATTCATTTTTAACTTGCAAAGGCATGATCTCTTTTTTAAAATCTCCACGATCAATCGATTCAATAGCTCTCTTATGACTTTCATATGCATATTCATTTAATTGTTGTGCATTGAATCCCCATTTTTCTGCAATTCTTTCCGCTGAAAACCCTTGTTGAATAATTTCATATTTATCTGTTAATTTTTCACTCAAACCAACTCCGATGGCACTAGACCCCATAGGTACTCTCGTCATATTTTCAATGCCACCTGCTATCACTATATCCATATCGCCAGAAGCAATTGCTTGTGAGGCAAAATGGACTGCCTGTTGGCTTGAACCACATTGACGATCAATTGTGACACCCGGCACTTCAATAGGAAATCCCGCGATTAATGCCGCTGTTCTGGCAATGTTTCCGGCCTGCTCTCCAACTTGCGACACACAACCTAAGATTACGTCGTCCACAACTGCTTTTTCCACACCCGCACGCTTCACTACTTCCGTTAATACTTCTGCTGCCATATCATCTGCTCTTGTATAAGCTAATTGACCATTTCTTTTTCCAACAGCTGTTCTCACAGCTGCAACAATAACGACTTCTTTCATTTTGATCCGCTCCTTATAAAGTTTCTCTTAATTTATATTTCAAAATTTTGCCCGATTCATTTCGTGGTAAGGTATCCGCATATATATATTTTTTGGGCATTTTATAGCGCGCTAACTTCTGTTTACAATAGTCATGTAAATGCTGCTCATCGAGAATCGTTCCCTCTTTTAATACGAGTATTCCTACTACCATTTCTCCCCATTTTTCATCAGGTAGTCCGATTATCGCCGCTTCTAAAATAGCTGGATAGCCATTTAATATCTGCTCCACTTCAACAGAATAAACATTCTCTCCACCAGAAATAATCATGTCTTTTTTGCGATCGACCAATGTGATAAAGCCTTCTTCATCCATCATTGCAAGGTCACCAGTTACTAACCATCCATCTTTAAAAGCCTCCGCTGTTTCTTGTGGTTTATCGTAATATTTTTTCATAACAGCTGCACCTTGAATAATAAATTCACCTATTTCACCCGGTGCTACATCTTCAAAAGCTGTATTAACAACACGCACCATAGAATTCGGCATCGCTTTTCCACCTGCACCTAATTTTTTTTGATGGTCTTCAGGCGACAAAAACACACCACCTGGTCCTGCTTCTGTTAGACCACATAAATTATAAAATTGATCAGTTTTGAAAAGTTTCATGCTCTCTTGAACAAGAGTTGGTGCCATGGGTGCTGCACCGTAGGCACATGCCCTTACAGAAGATAAATTTGAATGACCATCATCCGCATGCACTAAAGCGTTATACATTGCTGGTACTGCAAAAAAAATCGTCACTTTATATTTTGCTATCTGTTGCAGTACTTTTTTAGGTTCAAAATCACGCTGAATAATAGCCGTTGCACCTTGTGAAATAGCTGTTGTAAAAAATAAATTTAACTGTGCCGCATGAAAGAGAGGCGCAATATGTATATATACATCTTCTGCTGTTGTTTTGAATATTTCTTTGATGCCATCATTAACTGCTACTATTCTCTTATAATCAAATAGCGCACCCTTTGGTTGACCTGTCGTGCCAGAGGTATAGAGAATTTCGGCATGATCATCGCTCGTTATTATGACTGATGGTTCATTCACTTTATGACTATAAATATCTTGCCAACTCAGAAAGTGAGGCTGTGTTGCTATTGGCTGGACAATGACTGTTTTTAACACCTGTTGTTCTTTTATAGCTTCGTATGCAATCGCTTCCAATTGTGCGTCGCAAAATAGTAATACACTCTTGGATTGCTCCACTATATAACGTACTTCTGGCGGTGCTAAACGAAAATTGATTGGTACTAACACCGCCCCTATTTTCCAAATTGCATAGGCTGCAATAGCAAAATAATCCGAATTTTTCATAAAGACGCTAATATGTTGCCCCTTTTTGATATCATGCTGTAATAAACCATGTGCTATACGATTTACTTCTTCATTAAATTCCTGAAAACTATAGTGGCGTTCATCACAAATGATACAAATTTTCTCTGGGATTGTCTCAGCATTTACGACAAGTGGCATCGTGAGATTCATTTCTAAATCTTCTCCCTTTTAAATAGTTCTGTCATCAAGTGAGGTTTCACAGCAACTTCTAATTTTCCAACTTTTTGAAACTACTACATCTATTTTCATTATACTTTTTTTATTGATTTACGCAATCAATATGTGCAAAAAAGCAAAATCAACTTTTAATTATGTCGAGAGTTGCTATCTTATAACCAATTTCTATTTTCAACCTATATATTATTTTAGTATCTTTTTTATTTTTAAAGCAAACGTTCATCTGATGGTATAATCTGCAATAATAGTATACTAACAATATAATAACGTTCGTCTTTCATAAAGAATGCCTTCGTTATTTTATTTTTTCAACCGATAAAAAGAGCCTAGGACAGAACAAAAATAGTCTGTCTCAAATACGAATAATCAAATCAATTGAACGCGCAGAAAACGACTCCTGTGGGAATAGCATGAGCTGAAAACCCCACAAGAACGCAGTGACATCGCTTCAAATGAAAAATCCCATATGATTTCGAAAAATCATACGGGATTTTCTCTATTGAAAATACGTTTGTCTCAGGCTCTTTTTCATATGGAACACTAGCAGTTAAACGATGTTCGTACTTGTTTTTTGCTGTTGTAATTTCTCACTTAACTGATTGAGCATATCCTTGGTCATCGCATCTAAATCGAATTTTGCCTCAAATTGCCATTCTGCCTCTGCCGCAGAGCAATCCAATGAATCGGGCCAGCTATCTGCAATTGCTTGTCTTGCTGGATCTACTGCATAATCCATTGTGAATTCAGGGATATATTTTTGAATAGCAGCAGCAATTTGTGCTGGTTCAAAGCTCATCGCTGTAATATTAAAAGCATTGCGGTGTTGTAGTTTGTCACCATCTGCTTCCATTAATTTCACGATGGCATCAAGTGCATCTGGCATATACATCATATCCATATACGTACCTTCTGCAATATATGATGTGTAGCTACCATCTGTAATGGCTTTGTAGTAAATGTCTACTGCATAATCCGTTGTACCACCACCTGGGGCAGTAACATTTGAGATTAGGCCAGGAAAACGTACGCCTCGGGTATCAACACCATATTTTGTATAGTAGTAATCACATAAAAGTTCACCTGATACTTTGTTGACACCATACATTGTTGTCGGTCTTTGGAATGCATCTTGAGGAGTATGATCTTTTTGTGTTGAAGGACCAAATGCACCAATCGAACTCGGGGTAAAGAATTGAAGATTTAGCTTACGTGCTACTTCAAGTGCGTTCATCAAACCGCCCATATTCAAATTCCAAGCTAGTACAGGATTATTTTCTGCCGTTGCTGATAATAAAGCTGCCATATGCATCAATGTATCTGCACCAAAATTTTCTGCCAATTTTTGCATTTTTTCTGCATCCATTACGTCTAAAATTTCAAATGGGCCTGTTTTGGTAGCAGGTTCTCTAATATCTGTCGCTAAAACATTCATCACACCATATTCTTCACGCAATTTTTCTACTAACTCGGAACCAATTTGACCGCAGGCACCCGTTATCATAATTTTCTTCATTTCATTTCCTCCTCGCAGTGATTACATTTGTGTTTTTGGAGTGTACATCTTTCCTGTGCATACATTTGATTCTCCTGAAAGGACATTTTTCCACCCTTATAAAAGCTTTTACACCAATGTTTCTAAGTATATTCATTATATATTTTATTTTCAGTAATATCAACTTTTGTTTTTTTGTAGAACACAGTTTGTTTTTTACTGTAAGGGGTATTTTTAGAACAACTACTATTAAAAGGAGCATGAATATGCACTTGCTAAAGTTGATCAGCATATATGTTAGCGCAATTATTATTTGTTCATTATTATTTGCTATATCATTATCACCTATTTTTATCTTTTTAATTTTATTTACTTTTGTTTTTTCCTTCACTGTCTTACCATACTTCAATATTATTCATTGGACAAAGGACATCAAAAAAGTCGATCATTTCCTTCAAAATAATCGCCGCAAATTACTATTTGATTATTCTTATGCGGTGGCTCACGAATCAAAGGATTTTCAGCGAGCATTACTTGAAAAAATTATCGCGCTGACAAAACACCCAAATGATTTACATAATTACCGTGCATTATTAGCCATTTTAGATAATGATTATGATCGCGCGCTTTCTGAAGCCATGCAGATTAAAGATTATGATTTACGTCATTATACGATGGCCCAAGCAGAAATTTTACGCGGACATTTTGATGAGGCTTTACGACTGCGAGATACGTTAAAAAAACCTTGGATGACACATGCTCTTGACGCAAAAATCGCCTATGAATCATGTCTTTTTGATGACTATAAAATGAACTCTACCCTTGCAATCAATCGTAGTCGCGGCTTACAACGTTATATGTTAAGCCATTCTTTTCGACAATATATTTAGTCACAGACTCCGTCTATATTTATCCACTGCCCATCCCTAATAAAAATAGATAGGACCATTAAAAAAGATGACTCCAGTAGTTTACCGAAGTCATCAGATTGTAGCCTCATTAAATGGCTATGTCTTTTGTTATGCAGTTGGCAAAAAATAGATTGCCATTCATTGATCTACAGCGTACTGTAGGTTTTTTAACACTGTCTATTTAACCATTACAGGATTTTACCATTTTATTTTTTCACTAAATCGCCATATAATTCCGATCGACGATCATCATAAACAGGTATTTTTTTGCGTACTTCATCTACTTTAGCAATATCAATATCAACGATTGCCAGTTCTTCATCCTCTGCACCAGTCCATAAAATTTCACCCCATGGTTCAATAACCATCGATTGACCATTAAAATTTTCTGGCTTATTACTAATACGATTGATTGCAACGATAAAACATTGATTTTCTATTGCGCGCGCTTGCAATAGAATTTTCCAATGATCGATACGTGCAGTTGGCCATTGAGCTGATACAAAAATTACTTGTGCTCCATTTAATGCATGTAGACGCAACCATTCCGGGAAGCGAATATCATAGCAAATAACTCCCGCCGCATCTAAATCACCAAGTTGGAAATTATTTTGTGTGCTACCTGCAGCCAAATATAAATGCTCATCCATCAAACGGAAAAGATGCGCTTTATCATACTCACCTACTAGCTCACCACTATTATTGTATGTCAACATCGTATTATAAAATGCATCGCCTTTTTTAGTCGATACAGATCCACCAACGATATGCACATGTAATTCTCGCGCTAAATTTGCAAGAAAAGCCTTCGTACGTACACCATCGACATCGGCAATTCCTTCTAAACGATCCAGTGCATAACTCGTATTCCACATTTCTGGTAACACAACAATTTCCGCACCTTTTTCTACCGCTTCTCGAATTAACATCTCCACTCGAGAAAAATTTTTTTCGACATCGGCAAAGGACACTTTGAGCTGAATACATCCAATTTTCATTTCTCCACCACCTAGACAATTAGTTTAAAAAGTATTATGATTTGCGATAAAACTTATAAGTATTCATAGAGAAGGTTTTCTCTATCATAACAAAAATGTCCAAGGAGGCAAATAAATGACTCGTTCCAAACGCTTGAAAAATTTACCTGAACAATTTTTTGCAAAACTTGCAAGTCGTGTGACACAAGCTATCGCTGAAGGGAGAGATATTATTAATTTAGGTCAAGGAAATCCCGATCGCCCAACACCACAACATATTATTAAAGCCATGCAAGAAGCAACTGCTGACCCTACCATGCATAAATATTCACCTTTTAGAGGTATAACTCCTTTTAAAGAAGCCATTGCTGCTTTTTATAAGCGTGAGTATAATGTTGACATTGATACACAAACAGAAATCGCCATTCTCTTTGGTGCAAAATCGGGCCTTGTTGAATTGCCTTTAACGATTTTAGATCCAGGTGATACGATGCTCTTACCAGACCCTGGCTATCCCGATTATTTATCAAGTGTAGCACTTGCTGACATTAAATTTGAAACGATGCCCTTACTAGCTGATCATCATTTTTTACCGGATTATGCGGCATTAGATGATGCTGTCATTGAAGCTGCAAAATTGATGTACATAAATTATCCAAACAATCCAACAGGTGCAGTGGCAACACCCGCATTTTTTGATGAGACAATTGAATTTGCAAAGAAAAACAATATTACCGTCATGCATGATTTTGCTTATGCATCGCTTGGTTTTGATGGCCAACGTCCAATTAGCTTTTTACAATCAGATGGGGCGAAAGAAGTTGGCATTGAATTTTATACTTTATCCAAAACATATAATATGGCTGGTTGGCGTGTGGGTTTTGCAGTTGGTAACGCAGCGTTAATTGAGGGGTTAAACTTATTACAAGATCATTTATATTGCAGTATTTTCCCAGCAATTCAAATAGCCTCCGCTGTTGCACTCACAGATTCACAACAATGTGTTGTTGATCAACTAGCCGTTTATGAACAACGTCGTAATGTATTAATAACCGCTTGCCAACGTATTGGCTGGGCTGTAAATGCACCAGAAGGTAGCTTTTTTGCTTGGTTAAAAGTACCTGAAGGCTATACTAGTGAAGGCTTTGCGGATTATTTGCTAGACGAAGTGAATATTGCTGTTGCAGCAGGCAATGGCTTTGGAAAATTTGGTGAAGGTTATATTCGCGTGGGCTTACTTGTGGAAGAAAGTCGCTTATTAGAAGCAGTGGAAAGAATTTCAAGTTTGCCTGAGTTTTCGACAAATTTAAGTGTACAATAATAAAAATTAATACTTTTTCAAAAAAAGCATTGACTTGTCTGACTATTTTGTATAAATTGAATACAACAAATAATTATATAAAAATATATTCTCTTATCAAGAGTAGCTGAGGGACTGGCCCTATGAAGCTCGGCAACCTTCCCATACAATCCTGTATGTGGAAAGGTGCTAATTCCAGCAAGATGACAAAATCTTGATAGATAAGAGGGGTAAATCCGACAAATTTCGCCTCTCTATTTAATTAGAGGGGCTTTTTTATTTTTTATAATTATTAAAAAATAAAATGAGAAATTAAGGGGAGATTTATATTATGAAAAAAACAGCGGGAATTATTTTATCACTATCATTAGCAGCATCGGTATTAGCAGCATGTGGCAACGACAAAAAAGATGACGCAGCAGCAGGTTCTGACGATAAACTGATCGTTGGTGTTACAGGTGGTCCACATGAGAAAATTGCTAGAGAGGCTGCAAAAGTAGCTAAAGAAGACGGCTTGGATGTTGAACTAAAAGTATTTTCTGATTATGTATTACCAAATACTTCACTTGAACAAGGTGATTTAGATGCTAATAGTTTCCAGACGCTTACTTTCTTAGCAAATTACAATGCCGAGAAAAAAGGTAATTTAGTATCGGTTGGTACAACCATTTTAACACCAATGGGACTCTATTCTAAAAAAGTAAAATCACTTGATAAATTAAAAGATGGCTCGAAAATCGCCATTCCAAATGATGCTTCAAACGGCGCTCGTGCACTTGAGGTATTGGTACAAAATAAACTTATTACACTAAAAGATACGGGAGATACATTACCTACTCCCAAAGACATTGACAAAAATCCTCATCAATTCACATTTGTTGAATTAGAGGCTTCTCAATTACCACGTCAACTAGATGAAGTTGATGCAGCTGTCATTAATACGAATTTTGTGCTTGAAGCAGGTATGGATACAAAATCAGCTTTAGCAGTTGAAAGTACAGATTCTCCACATATCAATGCCATTGTGGTAGAAAAATCACATATCAATGATGCAGATGTTAAAAAATTTGTAAAAGCATATCATTCAGAAACAGTGAAAAAATACATCGAAAAAGAATTCGATGGTGCTGTTATTCCTGTATTTAATAAATAAGCTAATTTTGTAAGGAGAGATTGATATGATCGAGTTGAAAAATATAAAAAAAACATTTAAGTCGAATAAAAAATTAATTACAGCAGTTGATGGTGTCAGTATTTCGGTAAAAGAAGGCGAAATACATGGGGTCATTGGTTATAGTGGTGCTGGTAAAAGTACATTAATCCGCTGTGTTAATTTACTAGAAGCACCGACGGAGGGTGAAGTATTAATCAATGGGGAAAATTTACTAGAGCTATCCAGTGAAGAATTACGTAAAGTTCGCGGTGGTATCGGTATGATTTTCCAACATTTTAATCTACTTCAGACAGTGACAGTTTACGATAATATTGCCATTCCTTTAAAACTATCTGGTGTAGCTAAAAAGGATTTAAAAGTACGAGTTGAAAAATACTTAGAAATTGTTGGCTTAAGCGACCGCGCTGCAAACTACCCTTCCCAACTATCGGGTGGTCAAAAACAACGTGTTGCGATTGCACGTGCTCTCTCTTTAGAGCCCAAAATCCTACTAAGTGATGAAGCAACTTCTGCTCTAGATCCTGAAACGACCGACTCGATCTTAGATTTACTCCTTAAAATTAATAGAGAGTTAGGCATTACTATTTTACTCATCACACATGAAATGAATGTTATTCAAAAAATATGCGATGAAGTTTATGTAATGGAAAATGGGCAGGTTGTTGAACAAGGGCCGACACTTGAATTATTTGCTAAACCAGAACACCCAACAACACGTAAGTTTTTAAATACAATATCACAACGCCAGCTATCCGATACCCTCATTGAAACTTTGAATGTCTCTGGTGCTGTCACACGCCTAACCTTTGTAGGTCAAAGTACGGGTAAACCTGCATTAGCTGAAATTAGCAAACGTTTCGCCGTCACACCTAATATTTTGGCTGCTAATATTATCGAATTAAAAAATGGTATTGTCGGCAATATTACCGTACATCTTGAAGGTGATGCAATTGCCTTAAAAAAAGCGCTCAATTACTTACGTGATGTTGGCATCCGAATTGAGCAATTAGGAGGCCAAATTAGATGAGTACATTTATAGATGACTGGGGAGAGCTGCTCTGGAAAGGTATTATTGAAACCTTTCAAATGACGAGTATTTCACTTATTATCGCTATTTTAATCGGTGTACCACTGGGTATTGCCGTCGTATTAACAAGACCAGGTCAATTATTAGCTAATCGGGTAGTCTATCAAATTTTAAATATTATGATCAATATTGTACGATCTATCCCTTTTATTATTTTATTATTCTTCATAATTCCTTTTACGAAGTACATCGTTGGTACGACAATTGGCGTGCAAGGTATTATTGTTCCCTTGGTTCTTTATACAGCACCTTATATCGCTCGCTTAATGGAATCTGCTTTTTTAGAAGTAGATCAAGGTGTGATTGAAGCCTATAAAGCAATGGGTATGAAAAAAAGGCAGATCATTTGGCATGTCTTGCTACGCGAAGCACGTCCTTCGATGATTCTTGGGCTTACACTTGCAGTCATTAGTCTAATAGGTGCAACGGCAATGGCCGGCTTGGTTGGAGGCGGTGGACTTGGTGATATTGCCTATCGCTACGGTTTCCAACAATATAAAACAGAATTAATGTATGTTGTTGTTGCAATGCTCATTATTCTCGTACAAATTATTCAAACCATTGGTAAT
The DNA here is from genome assembly GCF_003143975.1 of Kurthia sibirica. Taxonomy (GTDB): domain Bacteria; phylum Bacillota; class Bacilli; order Bacillales_A; family Planococcaceae; genus Kurthia; species Kurthia sibirica. Next base: position 19,398 of record NZ_QFVR01000002.1, read on the forward strand.
AGATGGGCAGCTCGTTTAAAACGCAATTAAAATAGGTCTACGTCAAATATTGGGTGGTATTGTTTGAAAACCCCAACAACTAGTATAGAATCATAAAAAAGTCTGAAATCAAATTGATTTCAGACTTTTTTTACGTTTTTTAACCATAAAATAAATAGCAATTAGAGTGATGGCTAAAATAGCAACAATTAATGGATTATGAATAAATAATGCAATTATACTAAATGACGCAGAAGATAACACTAGACCATAGATTAAATTACCACATGTTGTAGCAACAACAAAATGACTAAGTTTTATTGAACTTAAACCTGATACAATATTAATAAGGTTTGTTGGCATAAATGGTAGTATTCGCCCTAAAAAAACGAACATAAAACCATTTTTTTTAATTTTTTCTTCATATTTATGCAACTTTGTTTTCGCAAAAGCGTTAGGAAATATGTAACGAATCGATAAAAATATGAGTGTGCTACCAATAACACTACATAATGCGCTTAAAAAATAACCCGGCCAAAAGCCAAATAAAGATATATTAATAGTAATAACAAGGACAAGCGGTATAAATGTAAATAAATTTTGCAAAATCATAATAACAAGCATAATGGCGAAAACAATTAAAATATTATTATGTGCTAAATGTGTAATCATATCTGGTGATAGATCTGAGACATCTATACCACTTCGATAAATGATGAAAAATATTGTGAGTACAATAGCAAGATAGGCTGTTGCCCGAATAGTTAACTTTTTTCGATTCATACTAAAACTCCTTAAAAAACCTATACTATTTGTTTTCTAAAAAAAGTCACTAAAACAGTATATTCATTTTTTTACACAATATCAAATACAGGAAATACAATATATGGGATTAAATTGTTATTTTTTTAAAATATTTATTTATTATAATATTTCAATCATTGTTATGACTGACTTTATACGGTTATTCTGTTTTTACATATATGGGTTCCTGTTTAAAAACATTTTTTTGCGGTTGACAGTTTGAAATATAGTTGTTATGCTTCATCTCGTATTCACATCAAATTATTATTCCTCGTTAGGTGAGGCTCCTATATGAAGATATGCTGCTGCCCAGAAACGTCCAAAGACGCCAATGGGTCAACAGGAATCATCGAGTTAAGGTGATTTTTAACGTAGCTGGACTTAAACGTCCTATGTCATATAGTGCTAAAACTCTACGAAAGGGGCTTATGTAAAGATGCATGGACTTTCTTTGTGCATTTATTTAACATCCCTTTTCGTCGAGGGGTGTTTTTTTATTTGAAATTTATTATGACAAAGGAGTGAGGATCACATGGATAGTAGTCCTGAACCACATCACATACATCAAATACAGCTATGCAGAAAACCCTCAATGATAAGCTTTTTTGCATAATAAAGGAGAAACCCTATGATTAAAACACATTTATTTAATAAGGCTAACAATGAAATTATTCACGATGTACAATTGGATAACATACAGATGGCGACCGCCAACAAAGAAAATTTACTTTGGATTGATTTATATGATTATGACAATGTTGAACTACAGCAATTAGCACAATTATTCGATTTCCATGAATTAACAATAGAAGATTGCTTAGCTGTTGATACGCGCCCCAAAATGGATATGTATAAAAATTATTCATTTTTCGTCTTTCATGCTGCTGTCTATAAAGAATATAAAGACACTGAAATCACGACCGAAACATTGAATATTTTTGTCGGCGATCATTATGTTATTACGGTGCATAAGCAAAAGTTAAAATGGCTCGCTCACATGGAAATGTTTGCACTAAAGGATACACGCTTTATGAGCGGTGGAGCTGATTTACTTCTGCATACAATTATAGATGGTATTACCGATGAATATTTCCCTGTCTTAGATCGTATTCGTAGTCGCATCGATGAACTAGAAGATACGATGTATGACTATCCAGCAAAAAAAATCACCGATGAATTTTTAGCTTTAAAACGTTCTATTATTTTAATTCGTCAAACGATTATGCCGCAAAGACGAATCTTTTCAATGGTCAGTGGCAAATGGCAATTTCCCGTACACGAGGTAAATGAGCCATTTTTCAAAGATTTAAACGACCACCTTGAACGCATTGTCGATTCTACGGAAACCCATCAAGAACTTGTGAATAGTGCCCTTGATACGTATTATTCCATCATCAGCGCAAAATCAATTGATAAACTCAATATTTTAACAGTCATTTCTACAATTATGCTGCCACTATCAGTCATCGCTAGTTTTTTCGGCATGAATGTGCCACTACCATTCCAAGACGAGTGGTGGTCAACTATTGTCATCACTGCAGGTCTTGGTGTCTTCACATATGCTATGTGGAAATACTTCACGAAAATGGTTACACAATAATTACAACAAATGCAGCAGTAAACAGCAATTAATAGACAGATATAGTCCAGCATAATAATGCAATCGCCTATTATTCGACAATCTAAAAAATAACCAGTTTTCGATAATTAATCGAAAACTGGTTATTTAGATTGTTACTACCTGTATTCTTTGTAGAGCTTTTTTGTTGTGTCTCACCTAAAGGGGCAGCAGTACTTATATGAAATTATGATAAAAACCTAGTTCGGTTTAACCTCCTGTTGTTCTATACACTTCTTCAAATGGTTGCACGATGACAAAACCTTCACCTGAAAACTCCATTTGAATGGATTCACCACTACCACGACCGATAAATGTTCGTAAGCTGATATCCGTTTTAAATTCTGGTTTTAAATTACCTGACCACGCTACCGTAGCATTTGGATCCGTTAAAATAGGATTCTCCGATGTCACTCTAATCGTTAATGGCTCAAAATGTGTTGTGATGGCCACTTTACCTTGACCATCTAATAGTACATTAAACAAACCACCAGAAGCGATGCCAGCCATTTTACGCATCAAGCGAATATCCCAGTTTACTGATGGTTCAAAAGCAAGTAAATTATTGCCATTGACTGAAATTGAATCTTGCTCCAAATCAAAAATAACAATTTTTTTACCTTGATCTGCCAAGTATAACTTCCCTTCACCAGTAGCTTTCATTAATGCGGTACCCTCTCCAGTGAATGCTTTTTTAAACATTTTCCCGAGACCATGCTCTAACACTTTTTCACGTTCAAATTTAATATTACCTGTATAAGAAATCATGGAGCCCATCTTTGCCCAAACCTGACCATCCAAATTCACTTCTAAAACACGCTCTGTTTCCAATTCAAAAAACGAATTTTTTGTTGCATCTTCCTGTGTCTCTTTTAAAAAGTCGTCCAACGAATAATTACTCATCAAATTCCCTCCTACAGTTTTTTACATTATACCATTTTAATAACAAAAAACCGAAACCGCGCCACAGCGCAATTTCGGTTTTTTTGGCTCTATTATATATGTTGGGGTATTAAAACAATTCATGTTTTAGACAATTAGAAATAGCGAGAGCTTTCCGCCGACAAGTAACGCACTATTTATTTTCATCGTAGGTGAAAATAAAGGATTGCTTACTACTTGTTTTTCTGCAGGAGTCCTCGCCATTTCTTTTAATCATGATGAACATACCTAAAAATAGACAGAAAAAAGCACATAAAATGGTTTGAACGATTTAGAGCGAAGATCTTACTAACATTCAAGTATAAAGAAGTTGGTTTACATCTGGGCTAAATGAAAAAGGTGAATGAAATTGAAAATCCAATTTCATTCACCCCAACATTTGACACAGAGCTATTTTTTTACGCTCAAATATGGCCATGTTTTTATACGTATGCGCAATCCTCTTTATTAATTAATAATACCTAGTTCTTTCCCAACTTTTTCATAAATAACAAGTGCATCATCTAACATCGCTTGCGTATGTGCTGCTGATGGCATATTGCGTACACGCCCCGTTCCTTTTTGAACAGTTGGGAAGACGATTGACTTAGCATATACACCTTCTTCTAATAAACGGCGAGAAAATTGCTGTGTCAATTTTTCTTCTCCAATTATACATGGTGTAATCGGTGTTTCGGAATTGCCAATATTAAAGCCTAATTTTTTTAAACCAGCTTTTAAATAATCGCCATTTTCCCATAACTGATCGTGAAGTTCTGTTGAATCAATCAACATTTGAAGCGCCGCTGTAATAGCAGCTACATCTGCAGGTGGTAATGCTGTCGAGAATAAGAATGGACGAGATCGCACTTTCAGCCAGTCAATCATATTTTGTTTACCCGCAACATAACCGCCAACAACACCAATTGCTTTCGATAAAGTACCCATTTGGAAATCAATATCATTCTGTAATCCAAAATGTTTGACTGTACCCATCCCTTTACCTGTAACACCTGAACCATGGGCATCATCAACATATGTGATTAGGTCAAATTCTTTTGCTATTTCCACAATTTCAGGAAGTTTTGCAATATCACCATCCATTGAAAATACGCCATCTGTAATCACCATAATTTTTTTGTAAAGACCCGATTCTACTGCAGCTTGTGCTTTGTTACGAAGATCCGTCATATCCGAGTGATTAAAAGCAATTATTTTAGCTTTGGATAAGCGACAACCATCAATAATTGAAGCATGATTCAATGCATCCGATAAAATAGCATCATTTTTATCCATGACAGCTGAAATTGCAGCCATATTACAATTGAAACCCGATTGATACGAAATCGCAGCTTCTGTACCTTTGAATTCTGCTAATTTCTCCTCTAATTTCACATGAAGATCGAGTGTACCATTAATTGTACGAACTGCACCGGCACCAACGCCATAGACATCAATTGTTTGTTTAGCTACTTCTTTTAGTTGTGCATTCGTTGCTAATCCAAGATAGTTATTCGCTGAAAGATTAATAAGATTTTTACCTTTAATTTTTATAATGGGACCATTTGGACCTTCTACAGGTTCAATTTCATTGTATAATCCTTGATCGCGAAGCTCTTTTAAATTTTCTTCTAAAAATGAATGTAATGCTTTAGACAATTGAATCATTCCTTCCACTGCATAATACATATATTGTAGCATAATAAAGATTTTTTCACACTCGACAAAGACAGACAAACCATTGATACTATTGGTTTTACAGCTTTTTTTCAGCATTGTATTTCCACAAAGAACAACTGTCTATTTTTATCTGTCTAATAAAAACAACTGTCCAATTGACATGGAATAATTCGAGAAAAATAAGTTTGATGTCAGCCACAACAACTGAACATGAACATTTCAAAAAATAGAGTGATTTAGATTAGCTAATAGTTTAAAAGCCCAATTCTTTGTAGGCTATACAAAGAATTGGGCTTTATGATTATGCTTTTTTAGCCGTTGCTGATGCAAAATAATCGAAGGCTAACAAACTATATTTCATCGCAATTTGAATGACTGGTCCAAGTGCGAATACCATAATGACTGTACCGAGACCAATCGGTCCTCCGATTAAATAACCAGCAACTGCAACAAAAAATTCCATTCCTGTTCTGGCGACAGTGATGCTTAGCTTCATCTTATCTACCGCAATCAGCATTAAACTATCACGTGGACCTGCTCCCAATCCAGCCGCAATATAAATAGCATCGCCTATACCTAAAATAATAACACCAAGTACAAAATAGAGTAACTGTATGCTTGCTGTATGTACTTCAGGTATTAACGCATTAAAAATATCGATGAATGTGCCGGTTAATAACATATTGGCAATCGTTCCTATTTTCGGAAGCGTACGTAAGACAAGTGCGCTAATAATAATGATGATGAGGCCAATGATAATCGACCACATACCGATGGTTAATCCAAATGTATTAAATAGTCCCACATGAAGCACATCCCATGAACCGACTCCATAACGCTGACCTTTAATCGTTAATGCAACACCAAAAGCTAAAACCGCTAAACCTGTAACAAAAAATGTCCAACGTAAAACAAGATGATCTTTCATATTTTTTCCCCCCAAAAAAAACCTCATTTATATGAGGTTTTTCGCACAAACTACATTGTAACAAATGATATGCATTAATCACAAGTTATTGAACCAAATGTAGCATTCGTTATATGGGCTAAATGCTGTGGTGCGATAAGAATTTGCATGCCTCTCTTACCTGCACTAATAAATAGTTCATCTTGTTGTTGTGCCGTGTCGTCAATAACTGTCGGAAATTGTTTTTTCATGCCGATTGGTGAGCAACCACCACGAATATAACCTGTAGTTGGTAGTAAATCTTTCACATGAAGCATATCTATTTTCTTTTCACCAACAAATTTTGCTGCTGCTTTTAAATCAAGCTCACATGCTACGGGTATGACAAAAACATATAGTTGATTTTTCCCGGTGATCGCAACAAGTGTTTTAAAGACTTTCTCAACAGCTTCACCAATTTCCTGTGCTGCTGTTACGCCATCTAAATGTGCTTCATCAACTGTATATTCTTTTAAAGAGAACGGTATTTTTTTTTGTTCCAATAGCCGTACTGCATTTGTCTTTTGAATTTTTTTTGCCATCATAAAACTCCATTCCTATGCTGTGCGATAAATCATAGGCTGTAAAATTTTAAAGCCGCCTTTTGCCATCGTCATTTGAAATGTATATGTGGCAATTGCTTTTTCAGTCAAACGTTCTTTCGCCATTTGTTTCGCATTTTTCACATCAAAAATAGGTGCATGCGGAAGACCTGTTTCCGGGAGGAGATGTACTGAAACATTGCTATTTAACATTAATTGTACCGGTGTCGCTCCACCCTTTTGTTTACTATATATTTGATGATCCACATCTAATTGAAGTTGCTCATTGACTGCATCTTGCTTTAGTTGATCAATTGATTGTTGAATCTCTGGCTGGTTTTCAAGTTCTTTTTTACCTGTCAGTAAATCCATTAACTGTTCAATAGCTGGATTTTGCGTTGGTGTAAAATACTTTGCATTTTTACGGTATGCATCATCAGCACTTTTTGATGTTACTAATTTCTTTCGAGCTTCCACTTCTGTAAAACGATTATTTAATAATGCTGCTAATTTCATTTAATCCCTCCTTTTCACTACGCTTATAGGTAAAATAATTTTACCATGTCTGCCATGCCTTTAACACCAACGAATTACACAGGTCAACTAAAAATTACACATGAATAAATAGAACCAAAGACATCATATAAATCCAGCATTAGTAACTATATATCCGTATTAATTTAATACCAATTTGATTTTCATATCACAACAAAACATCCGAATACTTTTAGATTAAATCGGCTTATATTGCTAAATGTTTAGCTCTTGTTCATTTTTCTGTACAGCTTGAACAACCATACGAATTTCCCAATACTTATTCTATTATATAGTCCATCCATACATCACTTTCTTGAAAGCCAAATTTTTTATAGACAGGCTTTCCTAATTCCGATGCACCTAACCATAGTTGATTGACTTGTCGTGCTTTCGCTACTTCCACTAATTTTTCTAAAAGTGTTGTCGCAATACCACGCTTGCGATAATTTGGTTCTGTATACATATTGGTGACATAGCCTTTGATACTTGAGCCACTGGAGAATGATGGTGGAAATTCATAGAATACCAATGCACCACAAGCAACGATTCGACCTTCATCCTCCAATAAAATTTGAATCAAATCATGATCTTGCATTTTTGACGTAAAAAACTGTCTTAATTCGTCATCAATCAAACGATTTGCTACGCCCCCTTCATCGATTAATTGCTTTTTACGTAATTCACATAGTTGTTCAATATCTTCCATTGTCGCTTGACGATAATGCATAATCAGCACCCTTTCTTTTAACTACTATCTATTATTTTTACATTGATTACATTATATAACAAATAATTCATCTGATTACGTATAAAGATTACAATATCATACTGGCACGCTTACTTTGAATGGGTTTTTTGTGGACCCGATCATAAGAAATGGTAGAGGTTTGTACAACTCTTCCTATTTTGATGATTTCTGAACAATCTTTCCTCTACTATTTTTTTGATCAAATCATTACGCTAAAGGTGAATAGATGACTGTTCATCTACAATCATGCTCTTTGTCCTAAGTTGCTCGTAGTCGTTCCTGTGTAGGACAATAAAAAAGCCCCAAATGGGACACTTTTTTCTAAAGTGTCGACTATTCGAGGCTTTGTTTGTCATGCTATTCTTGTTCTTACGAATCTTTATTGCCAAAAAGTTTTGCTAGGGCATCTGCCATTGCTGTATTTTCTGGTTCTTCTTGTTTTTTCATGTATTTATTTACATCGCCTTTAGATACTTTTTTATTGCCTGATTCTTTACGACGTTTTTCGAAAGCAGATAATTTTTCACGATGCCCACATTTACATGCGAATATGCGACCATCGCCTTCACCACGTAATTCTAATTTTTTATGACAAACTGGACAACGCGCATTGGTAACTGTAGAGATTTTTTTTCGATTGCCACATTCACGATCTGAACAAACGAGCATTTTCCCACGTTTACCGTTTACTTCAAGCATCGGTTTGCCACATTCTGAACAACTTTTACCTGATAAATTATCATGCTTGAATTTTTGGTCACTTTTCTTAATATCAGAAATAGATTTTTGTGTAAAAGCAATCATCTTATTGATGAAGTCTGCTTTTTTTGCACGACCTGTCGCAATTTTATTGAGTTCAGTTTCCCACTCTGCTGTCAACGCGGGTGATTTTAAGTCTGCTGGTGCTAATTCAAGCAATTGACGACCTTTTGATGTCATAAATAAATCTTTGCCTTTTTTCTCAATAACAAATGATTTAAATAATTTTTCGATAATATCTGCACGTGTTGCCACCGTACCGATTCCGCCTGTTTCTTTTAATGTTTTTACTAATTCTTTTGATTCATCTGCCATAAATGCACTTGGATTTTCCATCGCTGCAAGCAATGTTCCTTCGTTAAAACGAGTTGGTGGCTTTGTATCTCCCTGTGTCATAGCAATTGCACGTAAAGTAATTGATTCACCTTTTGTGAAAGTAGGAATCGCGTGAACTTTGGATTCTTCATCTTCTTGCAGGTATACCGCCTTCCATCCTTCATCTACAACTACATTTCCTTTTGTCGTAAATTGTTCATTCCCAACTTGTAATGTGACAATCGTTTGATCATATTGGTATGGTTTATGGAATACAGCTAAAAAGCGTTTGGTAATCAGATCATATAATTTATACTCTTTATCTGATAAAGCACGTAAATCAACCGCTTCCTCTGTTGGGATAATAGCATGATGATCAGACACTAATGCATCATTTATAACACCTTTTTGAGCGACGGTTTGACCATTACGGATTAATTTATTGGCTGCCGCACGATTGTCTCCAACCGCCGAAGCTTTAATACGCTCTGCTAAAGTACTCGCCATATCCGTTGTTAAATGTTTTGAATCTGTACGTGGATATGTGACGATTTTATAACGCTCATACAGGGTTTGCAATGTTGATAATGTTTCTTTTGCAGACCAACCCCAACGTTTATGTCCTTCTTTTTGAAGTTCTGTCAAATCGAATAGTGACGGTGCTGATTGACGTTTTGGTGTCGTTTTAACATCGACTACCTTCGCTGTTTTTTGCGTGTCTAATTGCTTTAAAATAGCCTCGATTTTCTCTTTATTAAATGATTGTGTTTGGTTTGTCCCTTTTTCTTGCCAAATAAAAGTTGCATCATTTGTAAGAGCTTGTAGCCCATAAAAAGTTTTTGGTGTGAAATGTTTAATTTGCTCTTCACGATTGGCAATCATTGCTAACGTCGGCGTTTGAACACGACCTGTTGATAATTGTGCATTGTGTTTTACAGTTAGTGCACGTGTTGCGTTAATGCCAACTACCCAGTCCGCTTCAGCACGCGCTACCGCCGCTTCAAATAAATGCTCGTATTGACGACCATCTTTTAAATTATTGAAGCCATCTTTAATAGCTTTATCTGTTACAGAAGAAATCCATAAACGTTTAATTGGTTTTTTTGATTTTGCTTGAAGGAGAATCCACCGTGCCACCAATTCTCCTTCACGTCCTGCATCTGTCGCAATAATAATATTCGTAATATCATGGCGATTTAATTGTGTTTTTACAGCATTAAACTGCTTTGTTGTTTGACGAATCGGTACAAGTTTAAATGGCTGAGGAATGATCGGTAAATCCTCCATTTTCCATTCCTTGTAACTTTGATTGTACTGCTCTGGATCTGCATGTGTTACTAGATGACCTAATGCCCAAGTGACAACATATTGATCCCCTTCTAAAAAACCATTACCCTTTTTATTGCAGTTGAGCACTCTCGCGATATCGCGTGCTACCGATGGTTTTTCAGCTAATACTAATGATTTTGACATATTCCCGCTCCTCTCGCTACTCGTTCTATTATAACGGAAAAAAGACCAAGAATAGAATGATGCGCTCGAATAATTGAATTAAAAGAGAATAGATTGTCAATATAAAAACAGCCATCATAAAAATAACGACTGTTTTATCCTACACTTTATTGTATTAAATCATCAAAATAACGTACCGTTGTCATATCATCACCTAATTTACGTAAATTAAAACGTTCCTCGATATATACTTGTGCTAACTTTTCATATCGTCCTCCATACTGTTGAGCCCATTCGACTGCAACAACTGCCTCATACAATAGTGCCATTTTTTTCGCCATTGCTTTTGCTTCAAATGTTAGCATTTCTTCCGATAAACTTGCATAAAGATGTAGTTGTTCTTCTAAAATTGCCAGTTGATCTACGACAATAGTTTGTAATGAATCGGTTTGTAACTGGTCAAGTCGACGTGATAAGAATGTTATAAACAATTCATGTGCGGCATGTTTTTTTACCAGACGTACAATTTCAAGTCCAAGAATATTTGCTGTACCTTCCCATACAGGTAATACTTGAGCATCTCTCAATAAACGAGATGTCACAAATTCTTCCATATAGCCATTTCCACCATGCATTTCAATTGCTTCATGCGCAAAATGAATTGCTTGATCCGCTGTTTCTTTTTTCAAGATAGCAATATTTAGACGATTCAAAAGCAACTCTTGTGGTGTTGCTCCATCTATTATTTTGTCATATTGTTTTATAAAATCAAAAGTAGTAGCTACTTCAACATGTAAAACAGCTGCCATTTTACCAAGAGAATCCTTAACCATTGGGAAATCAGTTAATTTTTTACCGAAGGCATGACGCAAGGAAGCATATTCACGTGCTTCCACAAAAGCTCTACGCATAATACCCAGGGAAGCGATTGCATTACATACACGCGATAAATTTAACGCCTCCATCATATAATAAAACCCCTTACTTGCATCGCCGACTACAAATGCTTCAGCTCCGTTAAATTCTACTTCTCCTGAAGGGACTGCAATGACACCGAGCTTATCTTTTAGTTTACGAATGCGCAAATTATTTAAAGTGCCGTCTTTTTTTCTCCAAGGAACAGCAAATAATGTTAGACCACGAGAGCCTTTTTCTGCGCCTTTCATTCGAGCTAATACCATGGCAACACCTGCCATACCTGCATTAGAAGCAAAGTATTTTTCACCGTATAAACGATAGTTACCTTGATCAAAAATAGCTTCAACAACATTGGCTCCAACATCTGAACCACCTTGTCGTTCGGTTAAAAATGTAGCCCCTTCAAAATGTACGCCCTCTCCAGTAGAGCTAACTGGCACTAAAAAGCGTTGTTTTAATTCTTCACTAGCATAGTGCTCGAGTAAAAAACCTGTCGCCATTGACAACGTAACAGGACAGTAAAAACCAGGCTCTGCTTGCGACAACAAATAGCCTTGTGCAAAGCTATACATATAATTTCCGCGATGACCAAGTTCCGGTATATTTTTATGCAAATAGCCAACAATGCCCGTATCATAGGTTTCCTTTACTGTTGCTTGGTAGCCTTCATTCGTCCAAACTTCACTAATTTCTTCACCGAACTTATCGTAAACCACTAATTTTGGTCGCCCTTCACGATCAGTGTACGCCGCCCTAACATCAATATCCGTCGCAACTCGTTCTCCAAAATTCTTCAACGCCTCTTCTGCATAACGATGAAATGAAGTTGGTAGGTTTTGTCGTAAAATAAGCGCAAGTGTGTCATCCCCTAAAAAGAAATTCCTATTTTTAACTGGCTGCTCTTGCAATACTTTTACCATGTTTATTCCTCCATTTTTAATTGACGTTTTAATATTTTTCCAGAAGCATTCCTTGGTAGCGCTTCCATTTGTTCGAAGATTTTTGGTATTTTATAAGCCGCTAAACGTTGTGCTAAAAATTCTTTTAACTGCTCAATGGCAATTCTTTCTGTAGCGGCAAAATAGGCAACAATTGTCTCTCCCCACTCTGGATGTGGTAGGCCGATAATCGCGACTTCCTGTAACGATGGATAAAGTAGTAATGCATCCTCTACTTCCTTCGGATAAATGGTTACGCCTCCTGAAATAATAACGTCTTTTTTGCGATCGACAATCCAAATATAACCATCATCATCAAAACGAGCTAAATCACCAGATCGAACCCAATCTCCAAAAAATACTTCTTCCGTAGCCTGTGGATTATTGTAATAACCAATCATATTACCTTCACCACGTAAAATAATCTCTCCTACTTCACCTATTGCGACATCTTCACCATCTTCACGAATAATCCGTAGTTCCGTATGCAATGGTGAACGTTTACCAATACTGCCCGTTTTTTCTCCATGTTCCTCGGCAAATAGTAGAGAACCGCTCGGACCTGCTTCCGTCAAGCCATACACACATGTAAGACGATTTGTTTTAAATGCCTGTTGAATCATTGTCACTTCATCTGCTGACAATGGGGCTCCACCGTACACCCACCACTTCATCGAAGATAAATCGCGCATGCCAATTTGTGGATGTTTTGCTGTTAGTAGGTAGGCGACTGGTGCACCAAAGAAATGAGTTGTTTTCTCACGTTCAACAATATCTATCAATAAATCTGGTGTAAATGTTGGTACGAGAACATTTGTAGCACCCACAAAACAACCCGCTATGAAAAATAAATGCAATGGTGCTGAGTGGCTCAGTGGCATCATAAGTAATATGCGACTTTCAGGCTTTACTTCCATTTCTACAGCGATCATAGTCGCAACCGTTAGAATGTTGCGATTGCTAAATAGCACACCTTTTGGGTCACCTGTCGTACCTGATGTATACAGAATGGTCGATTCATCATCTTCTTTTAAGTCACAAGTAATCGACATGTCATCTCCCGCATCAATCATTTGTTCTAAAGAGAGCCATCCTTCAACAGCGGCCCCTGTTTTGATCAAAGTAATCCTTGACGACAATCCCTTCACTTGCTCAAATAATAGCTCATGTGCAATCAATGCATCTGCACCCGCATGATCGATAATGAATTCAATTTCTGGTTGTGTAAATTTGGCGTTAACTGGGACAACGATTGCACCAATTCGTTGTATAGCAAAATAGACAACTGCAAAATCTACGACATTTGGCATAAAGATGATTATTTTGCTGCCTTTTGAAAAACCTTGTGCTACTAATTGCGATGCAAAGCGATTTACTTTGTCATTCAATTGTTTATAGCTGTATCTTTTATACGGGTCGACTACCGCTTCCTTCATTGGATACTTAAACGCATTATGTGCAATCAATGTTGAAATATTCATTGACAACTACCCCCTATTATTTAATTGTTCTGTGAATTGACGCTGGAATTCTTCTATTTCTTTCTTTAGCAATAAAAGATTCGCTACTTGATCATCAATTTCTTGCAGTTTTTTTTCGCCAAAAATAAGTGTCGTTTTTAATTGTTGCTGGCCAGTTGAATCCGTATCAAACAACATGACCATCTCTTTGATGTCTTTCAATGAAAAACCTAATCGTTTGCCGCGTAAAATGAGCTTCATCTTTGAGCGATCTACTTTTGAAAAAACACGTTGTCCGGAAGCCGTACGCTGTGGATTGAGCATACCTAGCTCCTCATAATAGCGAATTGTGCGTGTCGTCATATCAAATTCCTTTGCAAGCTCCGTAATTGAATACATGAATTTTACCCCCTAAAGAGCCTTTCATATGCAGTGTATCATTGACGTTAACGTAAACTTCAACAAAAAAGCATGAAGTCAATAATGTTGGCTTCATGCTGCATTTCCAGGCTTATTATAAGCAATCGTATAGTTGCTCAAGTTGTTTTTCTAAACGATCAAGTTCTTCTAACGTTGTGGTTATTGCCATTTTCTTCTCTATTCTCTCAATTTTCTCTTCTATTGTATAGCTTCTTGTTTGCTGTTCTTTTATTTCGTTAGTTTGGAGTTGACTTAGTCTATTTTGTTCTTCGATTGCTTCACGTACTATCGCCTGTTTCTCTTTGGCCCAATCATAATTTCCTTCATGAATTGTCATCGTGTTAAACTCGAGCCATGCAATACGCCCAAATAATTTTTCTAAAAAATAACGGTCATGACTGATGGCAATAATCGTCCCTTCAAACTGCTCTAAATTGTCTTCTAATACTTCTCGTGATTCGATATCCAAATGATTTGTTGGTTCATCTAACACCAGTAAATTAATATCTTGTTGCATAAATTGTGCCAGTTTGAGACGCATTCTTTCCCCACCACTCATATTTTTCACTTTTTTATAGACATCATGCCCATAAAATAAGAATTGTGCTAGAATATGACGTGCTTCGGGTTCCGTCATCATGATCTCCTCGCGAAAAACATCGATGAGACGCGCTTCTGAATCCGCCTGAATCATATGCTGTGCTAAATAACCAATTTTCACTGAACTGCCGATTTGGATCGTTCCAGCATCAGGGCATTCTTCACCCAAAAGCATCTTTATAATCGTCGATTTACCTGCACCGTTTGCACCAATTATCGCTAAACTTTGTTGCCAGTATAAAGTGAAATTAATATTTTCCAATAGTGGGCGCTCATATGATTTATTCACAGCTTTAAACTGTGCGACCTCTTTACCACTTCGACCGGCAGCTTCCAATTGTAAATTCATCTTTTTTTGAACTGTTGGTTTTTTAACTTTTTCCAAACGTTCTAACATACGCTCCATCGTTTTTGCCTTGCGGAATAAATCTGGATTGGGTGGTGAAGCTTCATTAGCCCATTGTCTCAAGCGACGAATCGAGTCGCGCATTTTTTTAATCTTTTTTTGCTGTTCTTCATATTGTGCAAATTCACGCGTGAACTTATCTTCTTTTTCCTGTAAAAAATGATCATAATTCCCGTGACTGACCCATGCTTGACCATCTTCTATTTCAATGATTTTATCCACTGCCTGATTCATAAATTGTCGATCATGCGACACGATTACCACAGTACCTTTAAATTGTTTTATATAGTTTTCTAGCCATTCAATTGCTTGTAAATCTAGATGATTTGTTGGTTCATCCAGCAATAAAATATCCGGCTCTTGTAGCAGGATTTTGCCGAGTGTCACCTTCGTTTTTTCACCACCACTTAATTGTTCAAATGATTCATCAACTAATGAGGCAATCCCTAAACCATTGGCAATACTCGCTACTTTTGAAGCTAGTGCATAGCCATCCTGCGCCTCAAATAATTCCTGTAATTCACCATATTTCACGAGTAATTTATCTAAATCTGATGTTGTTGCCATCTGTTGTTCCAATGCTGTCATCTGTTGCTGAAGTGCCGTAATTGACTGAAACGCTTCATATAATACATCTGAAACCTTCCACTGTGGATAATAAGGGATTTGATGTAGAAAACCAATCACACTATCTTTCTGTTTAATAATGCGTCCCGCATCCGCAACCTCTTCTCCTGCGAATATTTTTAATAATGTTGTTTTACCACAGCCGTTATTACCGACGATCGCTACATGATTCCCTGCATGAATATCAACGGTCATTTTTTCGAAAAGCGTACTACCACCGAAATTTTTACTGATTGCTTCTGCTTTAATATACATAATTAGTATCCTCCGTATAAATAGCTGAAAACAAAAAGAGGCTTGCTCAATTAACGAGCAAACCTCTACATAATATGTTATGAAGGAATGGTTAATCAGCTATTGTTTGATTTTTTGATGTTGTTAAAAAAAGACATAGTTATCCCTTTTGCATCAAAATCAAATGTAATGACACGTGCATAGTACATTGCAGTATCTAGTTGTACACATGTCTCAATAGTTGATTTCATCATTCTCTTCACCTCCGCTCAAATTAATTAATAAGAGTATAGCATGGTTTTATAAAAAGGGCGACTATCTAAAAAGCTCCCCTTATTTCCAGGGGAGCTTCAACCTTATTCGTGTTGATCAATAGGTGTTTTCGATAAAGTGGCACTTAATTCACAATATTTCACAAAAACACGTGCAAGTTCTTGCAAACGTTCATGTACATTCGGATCAATTATCATATTATTTTCATCAAAATGGTCAGCATGTGTATAAACATAGTTTGGTGTGACAAGCGCTCTAAAGTAATCCAAAATTGGCTTGAATTGATTTTCGACTACTAAATGATGTTGATGTGTTCCACCATTTGCGACGATTGACACCGGTTTATAGCGTAATGCTTTAGGATTTAAAAAATCAAAAGCATTTTTTAAAACACCGGGAATCGATCCTTGAAAAATGGGCGTTGCGAAAATATAACCATCCGCTTGCTCCAATTTCGTTACCATCTCTTGCATACCTGTATTATATTGATCAAACGGGCGACCATCAACAATTTGATGCTCGTAGTTTGCAAATGTTAGAATCTCCATATCAAAATTTTCATCGATTTTTTCTATATATTTTTTTATTTCAACTAGAATGGCACCTGTTTTTGAGCCTAATACTGTACCGTCTACTAATAGAATTTTCATATGCTGACCCTCCAATTATTTTCCGTAATTCTATTGTATCAAAATAGATTCTTGTCCAACTAGTAGTTTAACCATAATTCAGACTAATGAATGAACTATCGTTCTTGTTAATCTACCCTTTTAAGCTAATTTACGTCTTCCTTTACGGATCCATAAAGTTTCTATAGTAGAAAGATTCTTGATGCATGATTTTCTACATGTAAACAAACAGAGAAGCTCTGCTGTTTTTTAACGCATTACATTCTTTCTCGAAAAGCTGTCCTATGTTACAATGTTTTTTATGAAGTTTAAAAATAAATGCTGGTGCATTTTCAAATAAAGGAGAATTTTAATGGCTACAAAATCTGATATTGAGTACCAAATTCTTGAATTAAAAAGCGATTATATCCGTCATCAAGGGGATATAGAAAAATTAGAATCTACCGGCCATGCTGGAATGATTGAAAAAGCTGAGAGTCGTCTGAAAGATATGGAAGAACAGCTAAAAGCGTTAAACGAACAATTAGCACAATTTTAAAAAGCAATGGGCTGTCTTGATTTTTTTGAGATGGCCCTCGTTTTTACCAGGAGGAAATAATTATTTATGGCAATATTAACAATTGATAAATTAGGTCATTCATTCGGTGACCGCGAACTATTTAAAGATGTTTCATTCCGTATTGTAGAAGGTGAACATGTTGGTTTAGTCGGTGCAAATGGTGTCGGTAAATCTACGATGATGAGTATTATTACTGGTCAACAAATTCATGATACAGGACGTGTTGAATGGTTACCACATACTCATTACGGTTACTTAGACCAACATGCTATTCTAACACCAGGTCGTACGATGTATGACACATTAAGTGATGCCTTCCTTCCATTATATAAAAAGGAAGAGCAGCTAAATGAAATCGCCAATAAAATGGGTGAAGCAACACCTGAAGAATTGGAAGGCTTATTAGTGGAAATGGCTGATATTCAAGATGCCTTAGATGCTGGCGATTTTTATACACTAGATATGAAAATCGAAGATATTGCGCGTGGATTAGGTCTGGATGTTATCGGTCTAGATCGTGATGTCACAGCTCTATCTGGTGGTCAACGTACAAAATTGCTACTCGCTAAATTACTTTTGGAAAAACCAAAAGTTTTACTATTAGATGAACCAACCAACTATTTAGATGAAGAACATATTAACTGGTTGAAAAATTATTTAAAAGAATATCCGCATGCATTTATGTTAATCTCGCATGATGTTGAATTTATGAATGATGTTGTTGGTGTGATTTTCCATCTAGAATTTTCGAAATTAACACGTTATACGGCTTCTTATGAAAAATTCTTAGAATTGGCAGAACTGAATAAGCGTCAGCATTTGGATGCTTATGAAAAACAGCAAGATTTTATCAAAAAACAAGAAACATTTATCAATAAAAACAAGGCTCGTTTCTCAACGACCGGTCGTGCAAAGTCACGTCAAAAGCAATTGGATCGTATGGAACGTATTGACCGTCCAGAAACTGCACAAAAACCACAATTTGGTTTCCAAGAAGCACGCAGTTCAAGTCGCTATGTAGTAGAAGCAAAAGATTTAGTTATTGGATATGATCAACCTCTTTTACCTCCATTAACATTCGATATTGAACGTGGTGAAAAAATTGCTCTTGTTGGTATGAATGGTGTCGGTAAATCTACCTTATTAAAAACAATGCTCGGTAAAATTAAGCCATTGTCTGGTCAGTCTATTCGTGGTGATTTCCTTTTCCCTTCTTATTTTGAACAAGAAGTACCAGCAGGTAACGAAACGCCGATTGATGTCGTTTGGAATGCATTTCCTTCATTAGACCAAGCAGAAATTCGTCGACTATTAGCAAAAACTGGTTTGAAAAACGATCATATTTCACGCCCAATGGCTCATCTAAGTGGTGGTGAACAAGCAAAAGTACGCCTCTGTTTGTTGATGATGGAAGAATCGAACTGGTTACTATTTGATGAACCGACGAATCACCTTGACATTGATGCGAAGGATGAATTAAAACGTGCGATGAAGGCCTTCAAGGGCACGATTATTATCGTTAGTCATGAACCTGAATTTTATGAAGGTCTTGTAACAAAGGTTTGGGACGTTGCAGAATGGTTCTCTCAAGCACATCCAACTGAGGAGTCTTCATTATAAAAGAGGACGGGACATCCTGTATTCTCAGTTCAAATAAAAAGCATGATGCAACCAGTTTTCGATACTTTATCGGAGACTGGTTGTTTAGTTTCAAGTAAATTTGAGAATAGTTACAATGAATTATATACGCTCTGACAGTATGTTCAACACCTTAATTTGTTATTTTAAAAATCGATTCTCACATTCTAATTTTTGTATAATTGAAAGGGGATCAAGCCTTTTTTATAATTTTTTTCATTAACCCTATCATAGAAAAATTTCAAATAAATGAAAATTAATAGGGAAAAATAATAATAAAAATAGTATTTTCAATTTTTCAAACGAAAAAAACGCCTTTTTTAACTATTACAAAATTGTAATGTCGCTTTACTTTAAAATCAATTTCTAGTGATTTTTACTTGTACGTTCGTTATTTTTCCGTCACAATAAAAGGGAGGATGGTGTATTTACAAATGAATAATGCAAAACCCGCGGAATTTATTTCCCCAGAAAGATTGAAGACTCGTAAAATTATTATGCGATTCATATTTATTACAATTGGCGCACTCATCATGGCCTGTGGACTTGAGCTTGTATTGATTCCGAACAGCTTAATTGATGGTGGCGTAACAGGTATCGCAATGATGGTATCCCATTTAACTGGCATGTCACTCGGCCTATTCCTCTTCCTCTTTAACTTGCCCTTTTTGTATTTAGGTTATAAACAAATTGGTCGAAGCTTCGCTATTTATGTCGCTTATGGCATAGCAATTTTATCAATTGCTACAACCTTTATACCTCATGGCTACGCAATTACAAATGATACATTGCTTGCTACAGTAGTAGGTGGGATTATGCTCGGTTTGGGCGTAGGTATCGCTATTCGTGCTGGCGGTTGTTTGGATGGCAGTGAGACACTCGCTATTCTATTCAACAAAAAACTACCATTTTCAGTAGGTCAAATTATTTTATTTATGAACTTATTCATATTAGGTAGTGCTGGTTTTATCTTTGGTTTTGATCGGGCAATGTACTCGCTAATCGCCTACTTCATTGCATTTAAAACGATTGATCTCGTATCAGAAGGATTTAACCAAACCAAATCTATTTGGATTATTAGTGATAAAAGTGAAATTATTGGCGATAAAATCATGTTCCGTTTAGGTCGTGGTGTCACTTACTTAAATGGTCGCGGTGGTTATTCTAAAGATCAAAAAGACGTTATTTTCTGCGTTATTAACCGCCTTGAAGAAGCAAAACTTAAAACAATTGTAGAAGAAATTGATCCAGGTGCATTCCTCGCATTCAGCAATATGACTGAAATGCAAGGTGGTAACTTCAAGAAAAAAGACATCCATTAATAAGATTATTCTGACAAAAGAAGCTTATTCCATTGCGAATAAGCTTCTTTTTTATCTATATTCACCTTTTTTACACACTGTTTCATTTTCATAATAGTACAGTTACAGGCTCTTTACACAAACCTTACAGATGTGTAATATTTCTGTTTTATGACACTTTCTTCATCTTTTTGTCATAAAAATGTAATTGACTTATAAATAGCTTATTGGTAAGATATAATTATATTAACAAGAGAGAAAGAGGTAATGAACATGACTGTTATAATTTATACACAAACGAGCTGCACTTCTTCTAAAAAAGCGTTACAATGGTTAACTGAAAATGAAATCCCTTACGTTGAAAAACGTATTACATCTGATACATTAACTTTACTTGAATTCAAAAAAATTCTTGGAATGACTGAGGATGGTACAGATGAAATTATCTCTACAAACTCAAAAGATTTCAAAAATTTAAATTGTGATATCAATCAACTATCTATTCAAGAACTTTATAATGTGATTAAAGATCACCCGAAAATGTTACGTAGCCCCATCTTAATTGATGATAAACGCCTTCAAGTTGGATACAATGAAATGGACATCCGTCGTTTCATCCCACGTAAAGTTCGCGCTTATGAGCTGTACGAAATGCAACGCTTATCAAATGAGTTTTAATAATTAGCTTTGGAGATGAGTAATCGATGAATAACGAAGGTAAAGAGCGCAGTATTACTTCCCTCTTTGAAATTGCTGCCTCTTTGGAGCGTAAATGGGCAAATGAGTGGAATAGTCATAATAATATCGGTTTATCTAAAACACATATTTTATTATTAGATCTTCTTGATAGCAATGGACCAACTCGACCATCTGAACTTGCTGAAAAATTACATGTAACAACAGGTGGCGTGACGGTTCTAACGACAAAGCTTATTAAAGCAGGCGCTATACAAAAAACAAAAAATGAAGCTGATCGCCGTGCGTTTCAGCTGGCCATTACAGAAGAAGGTGCCAAGCAGCTTGAGCATGCCTATGACCATATCGACCATATGGTGCATCGCATGTTTGGTATGCTTTCAGAAGAGGAACTCGAATCCTTACGAAAAATATTTGCAAAACTCCTATTAGGATAATTGAACCCAGTCATGTTCATTACAGCCTGCACTTTTTGTGTGGGCTTTTTTTATATTTTTAACTACCGAAGGCAATGCGGATAAGTAATAAAGTACCAAGCAGCCCTAATTTTGATACGCTACTCTCGAATATAGATAACAAAAAAGCTTGTATAACATGCATTCAGCTGCCTGTTCCAGCCTCATATGCCTATTATTTTAATGATCTATAGGAAATATTTTTACGCATGATTGCCTTGTTAAAAACCAAATACGAACGGTTCTGTCATACAATTAAAAATTATTACCAACACTATTTATTGTAAAATCAAATATTTCCAGAGCGGATCCGTTCCACAATCTGGACATACCAAAGAGGCTGTCGCGGCATTGACAACCTCTTTAAAATCTATATAAACTCCTATTTGGAGAGGGGGGCAAGCTAGGACTTGCTTCATTTTATGCTGGTAGAACTGCTGAAGCGGTTACTTCATCTAATAACATCATTTCTTTTAGGCGTTGTTTCGCACGGAAAAGACGTGATTTGACCGTACCAATTGATACTTTCATTAAATCAGCGATTTCGACTAAAGAATATTGATTTACGTAAAAATACAATAATGTATTGCGATAAATCCCATCCAACTCGTTGATTTTTGCATGTACGAGTTGAGCAACATCTTCCTTTTCAATCACTTCTTCAGTAGTTAGTTCATTGTTGGGAACCAAATCTAATATAGGTACGTCTAATGTATCAGGTTGGTTCATCATATATTTGCTGCGGCGAACATTTTTGCGATAGCGGTCGCGGAAAGTGTTCATGCAAATAGTTGTTAACCAAGCTTTCAAGTGGTCGACTTGTGCAACGTATGATTCATAGCGAACAACTTTAACCCATACTTCTTGCATTAAGTCCTCTGCTTCTGCTTTATTGCGTGTTAATTTTAAACATAAATGATATATGTAACGATTATATTCGTCATAAACTGTTTCAAGTTGAATAGTCATTGTAAAACCTCCAATTATTTTTTCGTTCTTTTTGATACTCTTATTATCACTGATACGAACCTTACGCTCCATCGCTTTGGCTTTCACTTTGATTACAAACATGTAAGGTAATAAAAATAGATTGTAATGTTTACCTATTTTACAAAAAACAGAAAAACCATTTACCTCACAGTTACGTGATGGCAAATGGTTTTTTTATAGTGTGATTAATTAGGTTCCATACTATTGATTGGGATTTTTAAATCCATACAACTTCCGCTTGTTGCTTGCCACGGACTTTGCCTCAACTCATTTTGCGGGAGATACAAACATATCGTATTTTACCGATTAAAAAACAGCATGCCCCCAAATAGGTGGATGAGACCCGATAGATGTTAACTAAGATAACTCATCGATTCATCTGAAACGAACGCATAGAAAAAGTGGTGTGATGTGAAAGAATCACATCACACCACCTCAATATTTGACGTAGAATTATTAATTAAATAGTCATTGATAGATATTTTGTTTCTAAATATGGCTCAATTCCCTCTGAGCCACCCTCTCTACCGATACCTGACTCTTTCATACCACCAAAAGGTACATGCGCTCCAGAAGGTGCTCCATCGTTCCAACCAAGAATACCAAAATGGAGTCCCTCAGCAATATAATTCCCCATTTTATAGCTTTCTGTGAAGAAATAGGCTGCTAATCCATAAGGCGTATTATTGGCAACATCGATTGCTTCATCAATTGATGTAAATGTTACAATTGGAATTACTGGACCAAATGTTTCCTCTTGCATCATTTTCATATCTGCAGTAACGTCCGTAAGAATCGTTGGTTGGACGAAGTAATAATCTGCGCCTTCATCAAAATCGAATTCATTCCCTATCACAACTTTAGCACCTTTTTCAACGGCATCATTTAATTGATTGACAATTTTATCGAAACCTTTTTTGTTGATAATTGGTCCAACCTCATTGTGATTGTCCATACCATTTCCGACTCTCAATAAATCAACACGTTTTGTTAATTTTTCTACAAAAGTATCTGCAATATTGGCATGAACAAGCAAACGGTTAGGTGAAACACAAGTTTGACCTGCATTTCGGAATTTAGCGATGACAGTTTGTTCCACCGCTAAATCTAAATCTGCATCTTCTGCAATAATAATTGGCGCATGTCCACCAAGTTCCATCGTCATATGTTTTACCGATTGTGCACTTCTTTCCATTAACCATTTACCTACAGGTGTAGAGCCTGTAAAGGTAATTTTCCTAACTTCTGGCGATGAAGTAAAGATTTCACCTACAGTTGGTCCATCTGCTAAAATAGACTGTACAACAGCGGTTGGAAAACCGGCCTCATGCGCGAGTTCAATAAGTCTAATTGTTGTCAGTGGTGTTTCCTCAGCTGGTTTAACAATGAAGGTGCAGCCAGCCGCTAATGCCGGCGCTGCCTTTCTTGTCATCATAGCTGCTGGGAAATTCCATGGTGTAATCGCTCCGACAAGTCCAATCGCTTCACGTGTTACAATAATGCGCTTATTTGGAACATGCGCTGGGATCGTACGACCGTACATGCGTTTTGCTTCTTCAGCATACCAATCAATATAGCTGACTGCATAATCGACTTCACCTAAAGCTTCTTTTATTGGTTTGCCATTTTCAGCTGTTATTAATTCACCTAGCTGTTGACGATTTTTCTTTATTAACGCTGACCAAGCCATAAGTAATGCTGCACGTTCATGTGCACTTGTTTTTTTCCATGATTTAAAGGCTTCTGCACCTTCAGCTATTTTCACTTTGATTGCTTCAACGCTATCAATGGGGATTTCTGCTAATACCGCACCAGTTGCCGGATTTTTAACGATACAATTTGTCATTTTTTTTGCCTCCTATTTTGCTGCAAATGCGAATGCATCATCTAAAATTGCTAAGCCTTTTTCAAGCTCTGAATTTGTAATCACTAAAGGAGTTAAGAAACGAATAACATTTCCTTTGATACCTGCCGTCAATAATAATAAACCATTTTCATTCGCATATTTGGCAATTGCCGCAGCTGTTTTTTTATCGGGTTTTTTATTATTACCAACAAGCTCTACAGCTACCATAGCACCAACACGACGAATATCGCCAATAAAACTATATTTTTCAGTATAATTATTTAGATGATTTTCAATTTTTTGACCGATTACTTCAGCTTGTTGACATAGTTTTTCTTCTTCAATAATATCAATTACAGCCAACGCTGCCTCACAGGCTACTGGGCTACCAGCATACGTGCCACCTAATTCTCCAGCAGTTGCTACCTCCATCATTTCTTTGCGTCCAACTACACCACTTAATGGTAAACCCGCTGCTAATGATTTTGAAACAGTCATTAAATCTGGAATTATATCAAAATGTTCAATAGCGAATAATTTCCCAGTTCTTGCAAAACCAGTTTGAATCTCATCGGCAATAAAAACAATATTATTTTCTTTACAGAATTGAGCTACCGCTTGAACAAATTTTTTCGGTGGAATAATAAATCCACCCTCTCCTTGAATTGGTTCCATAACGACACAAGCGACCATTTCTGGAGCAATTGTAGCAATGAAGAAATCATGGAATTGTTCAATAATATAATCTACATATTCTTCATCTGTGATATTATTTGGTTTGCGGTATAAGTATGGGAATGGAGCTTTATAGATTTCCGGTGCGAACGGACCAAATTCATATTTATAGGGCTTTACTTTAGATGTCATAGCCATCGTCAAATTTGTACGACCATGATAACCATTTGTAAACGTAACAACCGCTTGTTTTTTTGTATATTTTCGAGCGATTTTCACAGCATTCTCAACTGCTTCTGCACCTGAATTCAACAGAATAACTTGTTTGTCATGTGTACCCGGCGTAATTTCAGCTAATTTTTCAGCCAATAAAATATAAGATTCATACATAATCACATTAAAACCAGGATGTAAGAATTTTTCTGCCTGCGCCTTCACTACTTCCACAATCTTTGGATGACTATGTCCAACATTCAATGTGCCGATTGCTGCCGCAAAATCAATCCATTCATTACCATCAATATCAATAATCGTTGAACCAAAAGCTTCTTTTGCGACTGCCAATGAACCATTACTTACACCCGGTACTACATATTTTGCACGTTTGTCATTTATTTCATTTGTATAGTTAGTTGTAATCATTGTCATTTCCCCTTTATATTTAATATATGTGCTAGCTATTTATTGTGGGAACCAGCCATTTGGTTCAACATTCAAACGAATATTTATTTGTTTTACTTCTTGAAATTCTTCCAAACTATATTTACCTAAACTACGACCAATTCCTGATTGCTTATAACCACCCCAAGGTGCTTCTACATAAGTTGGATGATAATCATTTACCCATGTAATGCCCGCTCGAATTTGTTTAATAACACGTAATGCTTTTGCACCGTCATTTGAAAATACGCCACCTGCAAGACCAAAATCTGTGTCATTTGCTAAAGCAACTGCTTCTTCTTCAGTAGAGAACTTTTGAATTGTCACAACTGGACCAAATATTTCTTCTCGAACAATTGTCATGGACTGATCAACATCTGTGAATACAGTTGGTGCAATGAAAAAACCTTTATCACGGTCATGATCCATTAAACGATATCCACCTGTTTTTAAAGTTGCCCCTTCAGCAATCCCTTTTTTGATATACCCTAAAATGGAATTCATTTGTCCTTCACTCACAATAGCACCCATATTTGTATCCTTGTTCATCCCAGGGCCTACAACAATTTTTTCAGCACGCGCTACATAACGTTCTACATAGGCATCAAAAATTGTGTCTTGTACTAAAATCCTACTTCCTGATGAACAAACCTGTCCTGCGCCTAAGAAAATTCCAAATAAACCATAATCTACAGCTACTTCTAAATCTGCATCCGCAAACACAATATTGGGTGATTTCCCACCTAATTCAAGCGAAATTTTCTTTAAATTCCCTGCAGCTGCTCGCATAATACCTCGACCAATATCTGTACTACCTGTGAAAGATACCATGTCTACATCGTGGCTTTCTGAAATCGTTTGACCAATTATTGAGCCTTGACCAAGTACCATATTGGCAACACCTTTTGGTAAACCAACTTCCTCAAATAATTCAAATAGCTTATATGCCGTAATCGGTGTAATTTCTGCTGGTTTATAGACAATGGTATTGCCTGCTGCTAGTGCAGGTGCAATTTTCCATGCACTCATCAGTAGGGGGAAATTCCAAGGGACAATAAGTCCCGCTACACCCACTGGCTCTTTAACAACCATTGCCTGTACATCGTCTGGTACATTGTAGGTCTCCCCATCTGGATGTAATATAATACCGGCATAATAACGGAAACAAGATACTGTATCTTCAATGTCCGCCTCTGCTTCCGCATATAACTTTCCGTTGTCTAATGTTTCATACACAGCAAATTCATGAATTCTTTTTTCTAATTTATTGGCAATTTCATGTAAAATCAATGAGCGTTCTTTCGTCGTTGTTTTTGCCCACTCGCCTTGATCAAATGCCTCGCGTGCTGCTTGAATAGCTTCTTCTGTTTGTTCTTTAGACATACGTGGAGCTACTGCGATTACTTCTTGATTTGCTGGATTAATAATATCAATTGTTTTTTGTGATTCTACCCACTCACCATTTATATAGCTTTTTAGTTGCATTACCGTCGTTAAAGTTGTCATAACAAAGCCTCATTTCATAGTTTTATAGTTAGATTTTCTTCTTTTGCTCTCGAACAACAGGTTAGGATGGTTTTACGTTCCTGTTTATTATCCTCTGATAAAAAGTGATCACGATGTTCAACTTCTCCATTTAAAACTTCTACCTCACAACTACCACAGCCACCTATCTTACAAGCATATGGCGCATTTATACCTTCTCTTAGTAAGACATCTAATAATGATTCTTTATCCGAAACTTGAATTTCTTTACCACTTTCAGTTAAAGACACTGTGAATGCTTTTAAATTTGAATTATCTAAACCATTTGAGAACAATTCAAAATGAATGGCATGTTCGGGGTAGCCATAGGAAAAGGCGGCATCTTGAAACTCCTCTACCATAGATACAGGACCACAAAAGTACACATGAGAACCAATACGATTTGTTTTCATATGCTCATAACTTAATCGATTCGGTTCTGTTACACGAGAAAAATGAAAGGTAATAATGTCGCTATATTTGTCTTTTAATACCTCATAAAAAGCACATTCTTCTGGTGTACGTGCCGCATAATGTAATTCCATAGTTTGATTAAATTGGTTGTCTTGTAGCATGGATAAAAATGGCGTAATACCAATTCCTGAAGCATAAAAAACATGATGCTTCGCATGAACATTTAATGTGAAATAATTTCGTGGAAATGAAATTTCTAACTCATCTCCCTCTACTATCTGTTCATGCCAATATTTTGATCCTCCACGAGAGTTCGAATCTTTACTAATGGCAATTTCATAAAATTGACGATTGCGAGGATCACTTATTAATGAATAATCTCTTTCAAATAATTCGTCATCTGCTTGAAGAAAGGTTTTTAAATGAGCACCACCAGTAAAAGCTGGTAATAATTCATCTTCTGTTGGTATAAAACGAAAACGTTTAATAGTAGGTGACTCTTGCACAATTCGCTCAATTTTCACTGGAATATTCCCTGCAATTCTCATCAAATCACTCCTTCTGTCAACGGTATAAATGGGTAGCCAATATACCCTTTACGAACAATTGAGTAGAATGGACCTACTTCTAAATGAGCGCCACATGGACATTGTACTTTTTTAGCATCCACTGGAATTTGGCTATCTTTAAAACATTTCATACAATAAACAAATTTTTCTTTATCCCCTATAATTTTCACTTGGAGTTCTGCTTCAGAAACGCCTTCTTCAACTGCAATTGTAAAAATAGTTGCAGTTGGTTGCCATTCACCAATGACATAAAAACAAACACCCATTTTTTGAGATGCAATAAATTCACGTGTTTGTGTAGGTTCAGAATAATAGTGAATATCAGCAGCTGTATCATGAAATTTTCGTTGTAATTCAAGCGCATATTCTTTGTAGCTTTCCGGACAAATAATTGCGGCTCTAACGAAATGAGTTTTTGGACTAAGTATTTCTACGAGTGTTGTTGATTCAAAAAACAAGACCGGGCTATTGTACATATTTTATGCCTCCTCTTGTTGCTGTTTTTTCAGTTGCTCATCCTCACGGCGTAAAAACGCTACTGATTGAGCTAAATAAGGAGCAATCCCTTTATATTCAGCCATTGGCTCTGGAATATCGCTTAACACGCTATACGTTAAATCAAACCACTCTTGGCGTAGCTTCAAATCTTCCAACGGTAAAAACTGTGTATTCAATACAAATAAAATAGCATTACTGCGGGACATACGATAAAACTTTTGTTCTTCCACACGAAGTCGGACAAGCTTGCCTGCATTTTCTGCGGTGATTAGGCTACGTTCGGGTTCCCAAACATCCATTGTTTCATAGTTTACATCCCAACGATTGGCCATCAGATTCCAGTTAATTCGCGTCCATGGCTCACCAGGATTAATACCTAACAAAAATTTACGAATGCGATCAACTAAATTATCGCCATTTTTTGATACAAAAGGTACGGGACCGTGGATTTCATCAAAGGACATACCAGTATTCCAATGTGCTGAAAATAATGCAGCATAGGATACTTGTCCTACTTCTAGATAAAAATTATCATCGCGATTCACCATCAAAACAAAATCTTGGTGGAAATGACGACCTGCAAAATTATAAGGTTCATAAGGTAGCGTGGAGGCATCTCCAAAAGTGAATGTATCGGACTCTTTTAAAATATTATTTTTAAATGTCCACTCGTCTCCATTTTTAACTAATTCAAAATGCTCTGGGTATTTTTCAACAGCCATGCTAAATACCATTTCTAAAAACTCCCACTGCATTTCCATCGTATGTGGGAAAGATTGATAACGGACTTCTGGTTGTTCATCTAATAGGCGGCGTTTTGTGCGTACTTGCAATTCATATTCGGGTGTAATTGTTACTAGATTTACATTTTCTAATTTTCGTAAATCATTTGAATAACGGTAGTTCCCCGTACGAAACGGAAATGGAAATGTGTCTAAGTCGGTTGTTTTAAATTCTAAGTTTTGTGTAAACATATTAATTCCTCCTAGTTTTGTTGTTCCACTGGCTGCTTAACTTGATCATCATCGTTTTTCTGTTCTATTAAGTATGCTTTGAATGTTTCATCCTTCGAAGATACGCGATCTACCTCAAAACGGAAAATAAATTTTGCACAAATAAAATAAACAGCGCATGATAAGAAGAAGGTTGGGATTCCTGCTGAAATTTTCAAAAATAAACCAGTAACTTCTAATGTAATCGGATTATAAATTCCCCAATAAAAGATATAGCTGACTAACAATGTGACAACTGCTGATGGGTTAAAACCAAACCAATATTTGTATTTCCCGTTGGTGTTGTATAAATCTCGCATTGAAATATTTTGTTTTTTAACGAAGAAATAATCTGCGATTAAAATACCACCTAGGCTAGCCATCGTAAATGAGATGACCGACATAAAAATATTAAACGCATCATAAAATCCTGAGTTTAGAAGTAAAAATACAGTTGGTAACAGTGAACAAACTGCTAAAATCCATGAACTTTTTGAGAACATTGTCTTAAAACTAATAGCAAATGAATACATCAGGAATAGGGTTGCGCCTAAATTAGCAACAGTTAGTAAAATAAGACCGATTATTGCATATTTGCTCCCCATAATGGCATTCATCCAATCACCCGGATACATAGAACCCGAAATTAAGGCAGCTAATGCCCCAACGACTGCAGCAACCACTACGATGACACCATAGCTATAAAAACTAGCTTGATAAGCTGATTTTGTCGACTTGGCTAAACGACTATATTGTCCTAAGTAAGGTAACCATGAAAAGCCCAGTGCAACATTGATTTCTAAAGCTGTAACAAATGATCTAGTATGATTTTCAAATGGCTCAATGGGCACTAATTTGCTCAGCGCAGGAATATGGTCTGAAAAAACAACTGCGATTACTAAACCAATTAAAAATAAAAAGAAAGCAGGTACAGCAAATAAATTAAATTTCCGAATCGCATGTGGACCTCTTATAACAATCAGAAGTGCTACTACAAATAATAGTAATGCGCAGATTGTTGCGCCCCCACTCCCAGAAACGACAGCAGGTGCATGAACAATTTTCAATGCACTTGATAAAGATTCACCTGCCATGAATAAAGCCAATGCACTATATCCTAAAGACAAACAATAGAATAAAACAAAAAAAGCGACGCCTCCGTTGTATCCTAAAGCACTGCGATATCCGACGAATGTATCGACTCCATATTTTGCAAAATAAATTGCTACTGGCGCTATTAAAAACATTGGAAAAGCATTTCCAAACAATACAGCAATCATCGAATCACCTGTTGTCAACATCGAACCCGCATATGCACCTGATAGTAGGCCAAAAGCTGATAGTCCAATGACTGTTTGTACGAGTAATAAATCGAAAAACTTCATTTTCCTCTCTTTTTTATGTGTTGGTAAATAGGCAAAAGCGATATCCGCATTCACATTAGATTTTGTTTTAGACACAGTCCCCACACCCCTTTATGAAATTCTATATACTGAATGCAATAATCGTAATAATCCCCATTACTACGGTTACACTTATAAAATCTGATAACTTCACTTTATTATTCGATTCAATTATTTCATCCTCGAATTCTTCGATTCTTTTTTCTAAATCTTCATACATCGATTTAATAAAAGGTTCAGTAGAGTTTAATTCTTTGTCATAGCTTTTTGCAGCAGTTGTTACATTCATGAAATCCCCCCCTTTTCATAGTTACTTTTATATGTGCAAATTACATGCCAACTTTAAAAGTATTGATTTTTCTGAATTTTTATCATAAATTTGGATTAGTGA
This sequence comes from Kurthia sibirica, assembly GCF_003143975.1. GTDB lineage: Bacteria > Bacillota > Bacilli > Bacillales_A > Planococcaceae > Kurthia > Kurthia sibirica. The sequence goes on from NZ_QFVR01000002.1 coordinate 50,815, forward strand.
TTTCAAAAATGATTACTATAATTTCATTTATGAAATTCGAGAAAGAAAGGGGTATTTATAAATGCAACAAAATGCAATACTTTCTCAGATGTTCGATTTTTCTGTCGTTTGTACAATAAAAGGGGAAATTGTTCAATTTTTCACGAGTAATTCTATATATGAAGAAAAAATAAAATTACATACGACTATTTCATCTTTTGAAAAAGAATTATTTCAAAATTCAATCTTCACACACTATAAAATATCTACAGATAAACAATCTTTTTTACAAAAAACTTGGCTCAATAAACGCGTACTTACCTATGTAATTCCTTCAGATGATGAATTATTTTTTGGCTATAATATTTTAGAAACAGATGAAATCGAAAATACGAAAGACACTACATCTGTCAAAAGTGCTTTCATCATTAAAAGTAATGCGATGAAAAAAGTAGCTATACAAATTGATAAAGCCGCAAAAGCAGGAGCCACAACACTATTATTAGGTGAATCTGGTGTCGGTAAAGAGATGGCTGCTCGTGCAATTTATGATACTGGCACGCGACAAGACCAACCCTTTGTCGCTATAAACTGTGGTGCACTACCCGAAACACTCATTGAAAGTGAACTATTCGGCTATATTGCTGGCGCTTTCACAGGTGCTCATAAAGACGGTAAAATCGGTAAATTCAGAGAAGCCAATAATGGCGTGCTTTTTTTAGATGAAATCGCTGAGTTACCTTTATCTATGCAAGTGAAATTATTGCGCGTTCTACAAGAGCGAGTCGTTACACCCATCGGCTCTTCTAAAGAGTTTCCAATCGACGTGCAAATCATAGCAGCAACTAATCAATCACTGATTAATATGGTGCATGATGGTAAGTTTAGAGAAGATTTATATTATCGTTTAAATATTATCCCGATCTCCATTCCACCATTGCGTGATCGCGTTAGTGAAATTCCAGAATTAATTGAGCATTTCACACGTTTTTACAATAAAAAATATGCGACAACACGCCAATTCACGATCGAAGCGATCGATTTTTTATGCTTACAAAAATGGCCTGGTAACGTGCGTGAGCTTGAAAATTTCATAGAAAGAATGACGATTCTAGCAGATGACGATATTATGACCATGCAACAAACTCGTCTTTTTTTAGATCCACCTAGCAGTCATCAACAAGAGGATAAGAATTTAATTTTTAAATCTTTAATGCCTTTACAAGAAGCACAAGAGTTGATTGAAGAACAATTGATTTTAATGGCGATGAAAAAGTATAATTCTTTGAAACTTGCTGCAAATGTCCTCGGTATTAGCCAGCCGACGATGAGTCGAAAATATAAAAAAATTAAGGATAATGCGACGAATATTTTTAGTACACGCACTATTTTAGAAAATGAATTAAATAAACGACTACGTTCCACAGCAGTCGTTGCATCTGTTACAATTTCTCCAAAAATATTAGAAGATGCTGTAAAAAACCCAAAAAACCCTGCATTTCTACAACCATTATCTGATCAATTAACACAAATCTATACACGTGAAGATGATGTGGAATGGGGATTTATCTTTTATAAGGATGCCGATAATAACATTATTAATCTCACATCAAGTGCTGATTTTGTCATTCCTGTTGGCGCTATTTATTATGGCAGCGAAATTATCAATGATACGATCTCTAATGCCTATGAGGGCGTCATCAGTGTCAGCCCTATTTACGAAGATGAATATGGCTCATGGAAAACTTGTTGCGCCCCTCTTTATGATACAAACGGTAAAATTGTTGCAATACTTGGCTTCGATTACTCCAAACAATATGTGAAAAATGCATTAGTTTATCTTAGTACTTCTCTCAATATTGTATTAACATAAAATAACTTTATGCTAAAAAATCTCTATAAAATTACTAGCGCTCGTTTCAATACAAAAACACCCCCATTAATTTTGTATGATCCCATACAGAATTTAATAGAGGTGTTTTGATTCGTCGAAAAGTTATTTTACTGCATTCCAGACGTATTTACTTAGTCAATTTTTTAATTTACCAATCAGATTTGCTTGTTTTTTTCTGAATGTGGGTTTCACTTCTGCGATAATAATCGCCAGTAAAATAAGAAATGCCCCGATTACCATTCTGAATGTTAATAATTCAGATAAAAAAAGGACGGAAAAAATCATGCCAAACAATGCTTCCATTGATAAAATAATTGCAGCCTTTGTTGCTGTTGTGTATTGGAAAGCAATATTTTGTAGTAAATAAGCAATAATTGTCGAAAAGATTGCTAGATAGACAATTGAATAAATACCACCCGCTTCGATAGAAGTAGGTATATGGTCAAATAATAGCATAAAAATAACACTCAAGATCGCTGCTACTATAAATTGGACAACCGTCAGTAAAATTGCATCTTCTTTTTGTACAAATTTATTCGTATAAAAAATATCAAAAGCAAATGCTACAGCACAAAGCAATGTTAAAACATCACCAATATTCATAGTAAAGGAGCTTTCTAATGATAATAATCCGATACCAATCAAGGCTGCAAAGGCACCAATCATTTCAAAGCGATCGAATTTACGTTTGTAAATAACAAAAGCAATCAGCGGTACAATTAAGACATTAACAGCTGTTAAAAATGCATTTTTTGAGGGTGTTGTATATTGTAAACCAACCGTTTGCAACACAAAACCAGTATATAAAATAGTCCCCAATATCGCACCTTTTATCAGCACTTTTTTGTTTATATTTTTGAGTTTATAACTAAATATACTAATCAGTATAATGGCTGCTAAAATAAATCTTCCTGCCATTAATTGATATGGGCTTAAATACACCAAGCCAATATCCGTCATGACAAAACCGCTCCCCCAGACAATTGCGGTGAGCATCAGCATCATGACGGCTGTTCTTTCTTTCATTCGTTCTCCCCCTCTAACTTATTACAGAATAACATGTAATTAGTACAAGCAGAGTGGGCTATTTTCTAAATTTCTTCTAAATTCTTTGTAATTTTTACAAAGAATTACGATTGATTGTATATTTATGAAGTAAATACAGCTTAATTGCTACAGAGAGATGCTCATAAAATTGAAAATCAGTAGCTCGTTCATCGATGAGTTGTCGTATTTTTGTCATACGATAGCGAATCGTATTTTGATGACAAAAATGTAGATCAGCTGTTTCCTTAATATTGCCGCCCGTTAAAATATAGGTAATCGCTGTATTTAACAAATTATTATCACCGATATCATCGATAATTTTAGCCAGATACGTCGTAACATAATTCATTGTAAAATGGCTATTATTACGATAATTTTCAATAAGTAATTGATCATTTTTCAGCTCACTGTAACGACAGTCTTTTTCACTATTGATTTCTGCAAATATAGATGCATAATACGATTCATGAAGGGCAGTAGCAAAGTTTTCTGATGTTTTATGTATCTGACTATAACCGATAAAATCCGATAACGACGATGTATTAAGTAACTGTTTAATCATCGTTGCCTGCTCTAAGAAATCAAAGTTATATTGTTGATGCGTCATAATGATAAAAATAGATTGTTCATAACGACAAATTAATCCCTTTCTTAAAAAAGGTTCAAAACGAAATAAATTTTCATTGGCAATTCTTTCACTTTTAATATTCATTACCATAATATACTCTTCAAATGAACGATTCATTTGTTTGATTAAAGATTGTTGTTGATTTGCTGCTAGTTTATTTTCCATAAGGGATGCAATCGTCGATTCTAAAAATTCAATTTGAGCCGTTTTATTGCGATAATCCATTGCTTGAAAAATAATATCCTCAAAAAACTCATCTCCACCAAACACGAGAATGGGCAGTTTTTTAGACTCTGCGTAGTGGAGTACTTCCGGTGGTAATTCCGTGTAAATAACTGGTTTGAATGCGAAGCAACTTACTTTTAACTCCGTTAGTTCATCAATCATTCGAAAAAGGGCTTGCTCATCATCCTTTGCAAATAATAAACTAGATAATACGAGACTTGCTTCTGAAAACATTGTATGCCGATTTACTTCAAAACCCTCCATAAATTCAAAGTCTAAAATTTCAACATTTTGCATAGGACGTTTTAAATAGCGTTCTCCAGCTACTACTTTAAAATTTGTCGTAATCGGTAATTGCAAAAAATTTTCAATCGTCATGACCATCTGTACTTTGCTCCTTTCTAATCCACATAGTAGAAAAAGCTAACTTTGAAGGGATTCTCCAAAGTCAGCTTCCGTCTAATCTACTTGTTTCGTTACTGTTAATTTCTGAATTTTATGATCTTCAACCTCATTAATCGTAATCACAATATTTTCCCAATGGAATGTATCATTTTTTTTCGGTAATTGGAAAAATTGAGCGAGTATGAAACCATTCATCGTTTCATAGTCATCGTTCGGCAGTTCGATATTTAATAATTCATTTACTTTATCTACCTCGATACGACCACTACAAACGACAGTTGTTGGTGTAGATGCAAAAACATCTACTAATTGTTGATCTGATTCATCTTCAATTTCTTGTCCAATCATTTCTTCTATAATATCTTCATGTGAAACGATACCAAGTGTACCACCGTATTCATCTAAGACAATTGCTAAATGTTTTTTTTCGGTCATCATCATTTTAAATACTTTTTCCACAGGAATACTCGCTACAACAAATAATGCATTATAATCAACAAATTCCTTCATTTTTTTGGTAGGGTCAATCGACCACTCTACATATTTTTTCGAAAAAAACAAGCCAACAATCGTATCGATATCATCTGTATAAACTGGATAACGTGAATGACCTGAATCAATAATTGTCTTTCTTACTTCTTCATAGGAAGCATCAATATGCAACGCCACTAATTCAGTGCGGTGAGCACCTAATACATCAGAAACATCTTTTTCAGGAAAATCCATCATCTCTTTAATACGATCTGATTCATCTGTTTGAAAAGCACCCGTCGTCGTCGCAATATCTACCATCGAGCGGATATCTGCTTTTGTCAGCGATGCCTCTGTCACCTCACCTTTTGATAAGATACGGATAAAAATATTCGTGAAATTTTGAATAATATAAGTAATTGGTTTGAAAACCATGACACAAAAAGCAATCAGTGGCAAAGCGATATAGGCAATTTTTTCGGCAAAAGTGACCGCGATTGTTTTTGGTAAAACTTCACCAAATATGATAAGGATAATCGTCAAAATTGTTGTAGCAATGGAGATTGTCCAGCCATGTCGAATAGCAATGATTGTTAATAATGTTGGCATTAATATATTTACAGTGTTATTAATTATCAATATCGTTGTAATCATTCGATCTGGTTCTTTTATTAAGCGCAGCATTTTTTGAGATTTGAGATCTCCATTGTCTGCACGTAGTTGCACCTTTAGTTTATTTACTGCTGTGAGCGCCGTTTCACTGCCCGAAAAAATAAAAGACAAGATGAGACAGATAAATAAGGCGACAAATTCCACGAAAAGCCCTCCTTCAATAACGTAGATAGTACCTCATACCCTTTAATCGGTCATTTGATTCCAATAGTTTATAGCGTAATCTATCATTTTTTTGACTATTATCATTTGAAATGAGAATACCTCTTGTAAAAACTATACAGGTCATCTGGAACATTGTCGACCTAAATTATCATTCGTAAAACAGAACTATTACGATACTCGAAATAGTTCTGTTGCTATGCTATACTATTGCTATAAAACCAATGAAATGAGGGATTATTTTGACGCAATTATCACAATTAGATGCTTATTTTACTGCTCATCGCGACGAGCATTTAAATGAAATGAAAGAATTTTTAGCGATTCCAAGTATTAGTTCTTTATCTGAGCATAAAGAAGATATGATCATTGCCGCAAATCACTTGGCTACTTTACTTAAAAAAGCAGGAATGGAAAATATTCAAGTACGCGATACGGCTGGTCATCCTGTTGTAACAGCTGACTGGCTTCACGCGGATGATCAACCAACTGTTCTTGTTTATGGTCATTATGATGTCCAACCTGTTGATCCCATCGAATTATGGCATTCTGAGCCATTTAAACCTGAAATTCGCGACAATATTATGTATGGTCGTGGTGCGAGTGATGACAAGGGACAAGTATTCATGCATGTTAAAGTACTTGAGGCTATGTTGCAATCCCCTGAAAAATTGCCCGTCAATGTCAAGGTATTATTTGAAGGTGAAGAAGAAATTGGTAGCGTTCATTTAGATCAATTTATCATCGATCATAAAGAAGAATTAAAAGCAGATTTAGTCGTTATTTCAGATACAGGGCTATATGCACCTGGTAAACCTGCTGTCTGCTACGCATTACGTGGCTTAACGGGTGTTCAAATTAATGTTCAAGGTCCGAAAGGTGATCTTCACTCTGGAATTTACGGTGGTGGTGTACAAAATCCAATCCACGCAATCGCAACACTTCTGGCTTCTTTCCATGATGAACATGGTACGATTCAAGTCGAAGGATTCTATGATGATGTCCGCGATTTAACGAATGAGGAACGCGCAGCATTTGCCGAGCTAGATTTTAACGAAGACGATATGAAGGCAGAGGCCGGTGTTTCTGAATTATTCGGAGAACAAGGCTTCACTTATTTAGAGCAAACTTGGGCACGCCCTACTTTAGAAGTAAATGGCGTATTCGGTGGTTTTTCTGGCGAAGGTATTAAAACAGTATTACCAGCTAAAGCTGGCGCTAAAATAACTTGTCGTCTCGTTCCAGATCAAGATCCGGTCATTATTGTAGATTTACTACGTAAACATATTGAAACACATAAACCAGCAGGTGTTGAAGTTGAAATCACTGAGTTTGATAAAGGGAAACCATTCATTACACCAATGGATCATCCGCTCATTCAAGCAGCGGGTGAATCATATGAAACTCAGTACGATGAAAAAACAGCTTATATTCGTGCAGGTGGTTCCATTCCAATCGTCTCTACATTTGATGAAATTTTACAAGCCCCTGTTATTTTAATGGGCTTTGGTCTCTCCACTGAAAACTTCCATGCACCAAACGAACATTTTCATTTAGATAATTTTGATAAAGGTCTACGCGTCGTTAGCGATTACTTTACTCGTATCAAAAAATAGTATTTACTAAAACGTTTAGACAAGGAATACTCACTTATTTTTTATACTATTGTATGAAAATAATGTTAGATGAAATTTCTACATCCATCTATTTTAGATGGATGTTTTTTTCACCATTATTAGTTAGGAAAAATGATTCCCTTCATACCCTATTTGCAGACATGAATGCATTCAGTTACACAGTTAAAAAAGCAAAATGAACTTCCTATTATTTTATAGTGACATACCCATCAATCGCTTCTATTCATTCCGTACCAAAAGAGTCGAAAAGATTTCCTTCTTTTCGACTCTTTTAATTACTCGATAACTTTTTCAGATATTTATTCGTTTGATTTGTCGTTATTGTAACAAACATATGAGCGTGAAGAGGATTCTTAGCTCATCCAATTATATTACATTTGAGTGAGCGATTTCTATCTACTAGAAGTGACCGGCGACTATAATATTGGGCTAGTATCTTTTATAAGCGATATAGCTCCGTCCAACGCTCCAGTTCATTGCCGTGTAAATCATTTAATAAAAAGAAATAGGGCAGCTGCCACTTCTGTGTAGCCTGCGCTTGCTTAGATGTCGGTTTATCCCAAATGGGGTAGACGCGCATCGCCATTTTCCCTACCTTTTTAGATGTCGATAAAATTCCTTTGTCGATGAGTAGCTGTTTTGGGAAAACAAATTGACCGATGAATTGACGATCAGCCGATAATGTATGAATGACTAATGCTGATGCCAGATCGTTACAAGAAAAAGGTTCATTTGTACCGTGCTCATTTTTTTGCCAAAAAACAGCAAATTGTCCTATTTTAGTAGGCGTGATTTTTGCCGTACGAAAGCGAATAATACGCTCTTCAATGCGCGCAATTCCAGCACCGTATTCTGCATTTTGCCATTCATGTTCAATATGTGTTAAGTTTAATTTTTGTTCGGTGAATAATGTTTTGTTTAAACAATTTAAAATATCGATGAAATGGTTGCTAGCAGGTGTATTCATCATAAAACAGCCACATGAATTGTAATTTCGCCATTCGCATCATACCTCTCATAGTCATATGTATACGCTCGTTTAATTTTCCCTAAATCTTCTTGCTCCCATATACGTCGCCACATTGCTAGAACGCCTTCTTCATCAGAAGAGTTTACTGAATATATTTCATAATTTGCAGTGCTAGAAATGTGAAGTCTGGCTATTTGTGATTCATCATAAATCCCCATCGTATAATCACCCATATAATCACTTTGATAATCGCTATATACACCGTATATTGTCGTATTTGGAGGGGTGATCACCATCGCCTCGGACCAGAGCATTTTAAACTTTCCAGCCATTTGTGGATCAGTAAAATTATTCGTACGAATTGCCAATGTTTTTTGTAATTGCATACGCTCATCTCCTTTCTACTACCATACACGAACAAATGTTCTAAAACAAGCAAAAAGAAAAACATCGATAAAATAATCGATGCTCTATACCCTATTCGCCAAAAATTGTGACGAATTCTTCAACTGCTTTTTTTGCTTTTTCTTTTGGAATGACATCAAAATAACCAAATTGTAACAATGCGATAGGGCGTTCACCCGCTTGAATATTTAATGCTGTTGAAAATTCAGGTTTCTCCAAGAAACCTGGTGTTTTCCAACAAGCACCAATCCCACGATCCCATGCTAAAAGTTGGCTATTTTGAATAAAACTACTTACTGCAGCATAATCCTCAAGACGTTCTTTTTGGCGTAAGTCTTCAGCTGCAATGACGATAGCCATTGCACCAGGCGCTGTAAATTTTGCTAGTTTTTTTGACAACTCATCTTCCGAAATCTCTTTCCAATTTGGTACGGCAAATTCACGAATTACTTCTACGAGTTTAGTCAATCCTTCACCCGTTGCCAATACGATACGCCAAGGTTGGCGGTTGCCATGATTTGGTGCCCATTTTGCATCATCAAAAATCTCCATTAAATCTTGAGGATCAACAGGTTGACCATTAAATAGTTTAATCGAACGACGTTCACGAATTGCTGTTTTTACAGTTAAAGATTGTGAATTCATTTTCTCACTCCTATATATCATACTATTGTTTTTTCACTCATCGTATCCATCGTACCACATGACGAATTCCTTTGTATATTTTCCTACTATTTCAGGACTTTTAGCACTAAAATTCATCATTCTACTTTGTTACGAGACTATTATCCTTATTTAACAAATGACCTTTAGCATATAAATCCATTTTCCTATAAAAAACCTCGAATAGGGACATATATATGTCCATTATTCGAGGTTTCATTTACATTAGATTTTTCATTTTTTTTTGAAGAGCTTACCTGGCCAAAAAGCATAGCGACCTAAAACAGTCGTTAATGCCGGTACAAGCAATGGACGCACGATGAATGTATCCATTAAAATACCAATGGCTGTGACGATACCAAACTGTACTAATACTTGAATCGGTAACGTACCTAGTACAGCAAATGTACCTGCTAAAATCAATCCAGCTGACGTAATAACACTTCCTGTATGCACAACGCCCTCTTCCACTGCTAGTTTTAGTGGCTTACCTTCTTTACGATTTTTCCAAATTTCCGAAATCATAAAGATATTATAATCTTCTCCTAGCGCAACTAGGAATACGAAGGCATAAAGTGGAATGGAACCTTGAATGGCATCGACGCCTAACATGTAATGAAGTACAATCCAACCTGCTCCTAATGCTGCACCATACGATAATACAACAGTTAACACTAAGTACAATGTTGCCGTAATGGAACGTAGGTAAACGAATAACAACAATGCAATTAAAGCGATAATCGTTGGCATAATGATTGATTCATCTCGTTCAATCGTCGTTTTTTCATCATATTGCGATGCTGTTTCACCCGCGATATTTACATGAGCTGCTGATACGCCTTGCTCTTGCATCATTTTTTTCGTATCTTTGGTAATTTGAGGAACACTTTCCAGTCCTTCTGGTGAATAAGGATTTACTTTTAAGCTTACTTCATATAATTGAATATCTTTATTTTCTTTACCAATTTGAGGTTCCTTCACTGAAGCAATATAATCTAGTTTACTCAAATCATCTTTTAAATTGATTTCTTTGCCTTTTGTATCAACAATTACTTTCATCGGTGCTAATTCGCCTGCTGAGAAATTATCCTCTATTAGAGTAAACCCTTCTCGCGAGCTCATATCTTCTGGAAACGATGATAATAAATCAAATGTATAATTAATTTTCGGAGTAAATGTTGCTAATCCACCTAAAAAGATGACGGTCACAGCAATAACTGTCCATGGTTTTGATGTAACGAAATGCCCAATTTTACGGCTTATTTTATGACTTGGTTTATGCTGTTTAACCGGTTTTCCTATTTTTTCAGCTCGTGCCAAGGCCATTTTTTCAGTACGTGGTACAAATGGATAAAATGCTACGCGACCAAATATAACAAGCATTGCTGGCAATACAACAAGCGCCGTAATACCCATTAATAACACACCAAAGCTAAATGGTACGGCGAAGCGTTGAAATGCACCATAGTTTGCCAATGCTAATGTTGCCAGACCAATAACAACTGTGAGGGCACTCATTAAAATAGCGCCGCCTGATTCCTTCATCGCGACTTTCATCGCTTCAAAGCGATCATCGATTCTCAACAATACTTCTCGGTATTTAGAGATCAGGAATAAGCAATAGTCCGTACCTGCTCCAAATAACAGTACGGTCATAATGGAAACTGCTTGGGCATCTTTATCAATCCAACCATGCTCAGCCATAAAGCCTAGTGTCGGTGATATAACCCCATATGCTAAACCGACTGCGAGTAATGGAATAATCGCTAATAGTGGTGAACGATAGATCAGGATTAATAATACAAGGACGAGAAGAACAGTTGCAGCCATTAATTTGAAATCTGCATTTTTAAATAATCCTGTTGCATCAATTGAAATACCAACAGGACCAGAATAACGAAGATTTAACTGATCTGCTTGTGAATAATCACCCGTCGTGACAATCTCTAAATCCTTTACTTGCTTCTGAATATTTTTCAAACCTTTTTCTAACTGTTCAGTCGTTGCCGCTTCATCAAAAAATACGGGTGTCACGATAGTGGATCCATTTTCTGAAGCCGACTGTGCTAAAGCTGTAGGAGGCACTTTACTAAGTGGTGGTACAAGTGATTGTTTCTCCACAGGTTTTTTTTCTAAACTAGCATATAATGTCTGAATTTTTTTGTAATCCGCATTATTTAAACCATCTTCACGATGCCAAACTAATAGTAAAGGGATACCTGAGTTGTCTGGAAATTGTTTTTCGATAATTTTTTCTGCTTTATTTGACGCTGCCGTTGCCGGTAAATTCTCGGCATTTTTATTTTCAACGCTATTTATTTGTGGCAACGTAAATGATAGTACCGCTACTAATAAGACCCAAAAACCTAATGTCACCCAACGGCCCTTCTTACTTGCTACTAGACTTCCCCATACTTCAAATGGATGTTTTTTCATGTTACGCCTCCCTTTTATTTACTTTCCCCTTAATTATATATACTCAAGGGTTAATTAATCAACTATTAAATTATAATATGCTATAATATCGAGTAATCAAGCATCGAAATGAGGTTTTAAAAATGAGTGAACAAGCAAAAAATTTAGGCAGACCTCGCCTACAGCAACAAGATATTCCAACGAAGGAAAAAATACTATTGACCGCAACAAAATTATTTGTTGAAGAGGGGTATAAAGGAGCTTCAATGGATGAAGTGGCGCTACGTTGCAATGTAACAAAAGCGACAGTTTACTATTACTATAAAACAAAGGCTGACCTTTTTACCGCAGCCATTGATACATTAATGATGCGCATACGTACAAGTTCCGTTAAAATTTTAAGCAGTGAATTACCTTTTCGTGAAAGATTAGTGCAGTTAATCATCGCTTTTTCTTATGCAACTGTTGATATTGACGTCAATAATTTTATTCGTGAAGCCGCACCAAGCCTTTCTGCTGAGCAATACGATAAAATCACCAATACCGAGGATGACATGCATGCAGCAATCGAACAATGCTTTATCCTTGCAGTCGAAGAGGGTACACTGCCCCAAAAAAACACAAAATATATGACGCATTTATTTTTATCTTTATTAAATTTAAGCAAGTATAAAGATAAAAATGGCGATAGCTTCTTCCCAACAGTTGAAGAAAACGCATGTCATTTAGTTGATTTTTATTGGAATGGGTTACAAATTGAAAATAATTAAGTAAATATCCCTTTTTATTTTTTAATGAAACAGGCAATTTGCCCTTTTAATTTGTTACAATATATTTAATAGAGTAACGCTCGACCGGAGAAGATGAGAAAGGATGTTATGAAGTGACTCAACATGCGGAAAAAGAGATTTTTAACGCGATAAAATTATGTGATGCAAAAGGGAATTTAAACCCAGCAGCTATTGGATACGCTCGAAAGCCAGTGATTCAAAGTAATTTAAAGGGTCACTTCATGCGTAAGAAAAAATGGAATTATTGGTGTATATATGGCGATGATATTATGTTTTCTGCTACGATCAGTCATCTCGATTATGCCGCGGTATGTTTTGTCTATTTCTTAGATTATGAAACGCAACGCTTCTACGAAAAGTCCATTACACTGCCGCCGATTGGCAAAAAGGTGAAGATGTCGGAGCATGTATTAGACCCTGTTATATGCAATCATTCAGATATGAAAATCCAAATTTTATACGATGGTATTAGCGAAACACAATTGACGGTAACCGTTCCTGATTTTGACGGCGATTTACTGCATGCGGACTTGACGATTCATCATCCAAGCGAGGACGAATCGTTAAATGTAGTCATTCCATGGAATCGTCAAACATTTCAACATACAGCAAAACATCATATTTTGCCGACATCCGGTTATGTTAAGATTGGCGATAAACGATATGCTTTTGAACCTAAAGATTCCTATGCTGTCCTTGATTTTGGTCGAGGTATTTGGCCACGTGAATCGACTTGGAATTGGGCAATGGCCTCTCAAAAATGTCGCAATCACCGCATTGGTCTCAATTTTGGTGGACAATGGACGGATGGTACTGGCATGACAGAAAATGCTTTCTTTTATGATGGTAAAATGACAAAAATTCATGAGGATGTTCTTTTTGAATACGATGATCACGATTTGATGAAAAATTGGTCAATCAAAACGAAATTTTCAGATGATGTTCATTTAACGTTCAAACCATTTTTCGAACGTGTGTCAGATACGGATGCTAAACTTGTACAATCCTCTGTTCATCAGCTATTTGGTTATTTTAATGGTTATGTTCGCTTCACGGATGGCAGTATATTATCCATTCGTCAGATGCTAGGGTCTTCTGAAGTGCATCATGCCAAATGGTAATACGATAAAACGACTAAACTAGCTCCGTCAATAGGAGTTGGTTTAGTCGTTTTTGTCATATTATTAAATCCATCGTTCTAAAGAATAGTTGTATACCAGAAAAGGAAATAGATATGGAATTAGCGTGACATATGCCATCCATCACAGACGAAAGGACTCATCGATTCGCTCGCGAAAAGCACTCATTCGAAGCGACAAAAGTCAGGTGACTTGGCGTAGAATCTTAATAATGGTTCTGTATCATTGAGAAACATCCATGACACAGAACCATTATTTTTTACGATGGCGATGCGCGAGCATTTTTTCTGGATGATCTGTAAAAATAGCTTCCACACCTAGTTCCTCCATCGCATCATAGTCTGCAATTTTATTGACCGTATATACGCGAAATATACTTCCTTTTGCCATGCTTGCCGCCATAATGCCGCGCTTTGCTGCTACCAATGAGATATGCAATTGATTCGAACCTATTTTTTCACCATAGTCATGTAAATTGACGAGGATTTTTTCAAATAAAACACCAATTTCATTTTTCGGTGCTTTTTTCAGCATCGTTTCCACCATGCAATGATCAAATGACGAATATATAATCCGCTCCGACATGCCCATTTCTGACACTATTTGCAATACCGTATCTTCTATTCCTTTATATTCAAATACATCTGTTTTCAACTCAATATTAATCATATGATGCGTATCTTTGAATACAGCCAATACTTCTCGTAATGTTGGTATTTCGGTAGCAGCAAATTGATCATCTTTCCAACTACCAAAATCCAATTGACGCAATTGATCAAAAGTATAGTCACGTAAAAAACCGCTACCATTTGAAGTGCGATGTAATCGTTCATCATGATGGATGACAAGTACACCATCGGCAGTACGTTGGACATCTAATTCAACACCTTCAACCGCTAATTTTGAAGCGGCAATAAAGGATGGTAAAGTATTTTCTGGGTAATGAGCCGAAGCACCACGATGTGCAAAAATTTTCATACGAGTTCCTCCTTTATCCGCGCATGCTACTCGAACCTATGCAAAAAGTATCCATGCTAATCACCAATTTTGCAAATTGTTTATAAAAAAAGTATGATAATAGTTGTCACTCCGCGTTATAAAAATCATTTTAACAGTTCGGCATAACGCCCACAAAACGTAATTTTGATTGGAGGATATTTTATGACGCAACATCCTGATTTTAAAGAAGAACAACAGCATCTTTCTTATGTGAAACATTTTATGAAAAAGTTGTTAGCTGAATCACAGCAAGACCTTGCCGATGCGCAAGCAGTCATCCATAATTCGATGGCCGATCTGGATTACTTAGATTCCAGTCTCGGCTACCAAAATATATTAACAAATACACGATTTTTCGATATGGCGACAAATCAATCTGAAGGGCTCGAAGCAGTACGCTTAAAGCCTTATTTTGCGCGTATTCATTTTGAAAAAGAGGGCGAACCTGCTGAAAAATTATACATAGGGAAAACTTCCTTATTCGATCGTGACACGCAGGAACCTGTGATTGTCGATTGGCGCTCTCCTGTAGCAAACGTCTATTACGATGGGCGATTAGGTGATATTACCTATGAAGTAAATAAAGAAATCAACAAAGGACATCTTTATTCAAAACGTCAGTATAAAATCAATAATGGCCAGCTACTCGAAGTACGCGATATCGATTTGACAACAAATGACGAATTATTGCAAGATGCGCTAGAAGGAAAAGCAGATGTACGCTTAACAGAAATCGTCTCCACAATTCAAGCTGAACAAAATGAGATTATTCGAGCACATCTCAAACAACCTATTATTGTTCAAGGCGCTGCTGGATCCGGTAAAACAACCATTGCACTTCATCGAATTTCCTATTTTTTATATACGATGGGCGAACATTTTAATGCCGAAGAACTAATGATTTTAGCACCAAATAAATTATTCATTGATTATATTTCTGATGTTCTTCCAGAACTTGGCGTAGGCCAAATCCAGCAGACAACTTTCGAAGAATATGTACAAAATGCTACAAAAATTAAACTAAAACTCGCCAACCCAAACGATACGCTAGAAAACCTTGTAAGTGGTGTAGCTAATACAGATTTACTTTGGCTGACTAAACTAAAGGGGTCTCTCGAATATCGAGCAATTATGCAAGCGTATATTGCATATATCGCCACACAATATAGTGAGCTATTCGAAGATATTTATATTGAAAAATATCGTATTTTACGTGGCTCTAGTTTAAAAAAATTATTTCTCATTGATTACGCTTATTTGCCTTTAGAAAAAAGACTACAAAAAATACGGGCAGTGATTCAAAATCATGTACGCCAAAAGAAAAAACAAATTGTCTATGACCTTGCAATTAAGTACGATGATTTACTCGGTCGCGCACTTAATATTTTTGATGATGCACGTCGTAAAAAAGAAGTAACACGGTGGATTGATGAACGCGATGAACGTATACCTAAAATAGAAGCAGAAGCAAAAAAAGTTGTACCTGCCTACATGAAACGTTTTCCTAAATATGCTACGAAAAAATTATATCGTGCATTTTTAACGGACGCGAATCTTTTACACGCCCTAACACCAGATTGGTCGAAGAAACAACAGGCTACTTTTTTACGCTTGCATAAAAAAGAAAAATGGACTACGGAAGATTTGGCTGCCATTTATTTTTTATTCGCAGCGCTAAAAGGGATTCCAGAACAATGGAAAATGCGTGTCGTCTTCATAGATGAAGTGCAAGATTATAGTCTCTTTCAACTTGCAGCACTAAAAGATGCACTTGATACAGATATGTTCACGATGGTCGGTGATTTAGCACAAGGGATTCATAGCTATCGTTCCCTCACTGATTGGGCTCCTGTACAAGAGTTATTCCCGCGTGCCACGTACAAAACCTTGCAAAAAAGTTATCGTACAACCATTGAAATTATGGCGATCGCCAATCAAATTTTAGTCAGTATGGACGAGGACTTGCCTCTGGTAGAACCTGTAGTACGCCATGGCTTGCAACCGCAGTTCCATGAAATGATTGATTTCAATGCAGCCACCATTCAAACTATTTATACAGAGATTCGTAAAAATGGTCATCGGTCAATTGCACTTATTTGTAAATCAACATCCGATGCACAGCGTATTACGGCTTTGCTGAACGATGCGGATCTGTACGCACAAACATTGGATGAATCATCTGAAATAGACCAAAACGCCATCCTAGTCGTTCCCAGTCATCTTTCAAAGGGTCTAGAATTTGATGCAGTACTAATCGTTGCCGATCATACACCTTTTCATAATAATGCACTTGAACGCAAGTTATTATATGTTGCGATTACACGTGCCATGCACGAACTTCATTTAGTTGGTCGAGAAAAAGCTGATTTTCTATTATAAGAAATCAGCTTTTTTCCTCTGGCCGACACAATTAAAAACAGCTATCTGCTGCCAGATAGCTGTTTTTTCTTTATAAAATATCACGAATTTTCTTCCATATTGGTTGTTCTGCAAGGCGTTCACGACGTTTTAGTTCCTTGGCGATTAAATCTGATAATTCATCGTATAATTTTTCACCAAAATGCAACCCATCGTCTTTCATCCCTACTAATAATCGTTCATAATTGTCTTGCTCATATACATACGTGAAAAAATCGATAATCGTACATTTTTGCTCGTGAGCAATTTTCACAATACGTTCGCTAAAATATTGAATATCACTATTTTTCCGGTGCTTTTCTTTTGTTTCATCAACTGGCGCTGGTGTAATGAGAATCACTTTTTTATAGCCAATTTTCTTAATAAAAAACTCAATATTATCTGCAAATACATCGATGGGGATATTTTTAGTATCCGATACATCATTCGTACCAAACATCATCGTTACGATGTCTGGATGTTCTGCCATAACATCTTTTTTAAAAGTCTCTCTTGCCGAAGCAGTCGTGCTGCCGGCAATACCGATATTCACATAACGATGACCTTTAAATTTATCCGATAACATCAGCGTCAACATGGGTTTTGGGTACCCTTCCATTCGTCCTGTATTACTATCACCGAAGCATAGAATTTTCATACTTCTCACCTCTATTTCAAACTTAGTTATTGAACTTATTATTTGACCACAAAAAAATCAAATTGTTTTTTATTAATGAATCCAGCTTTTTGATAAAGTGACAACGCGGCTGGATTTTCTGTTTCTACTTCTACTAATAAAGTAGAAAATTGTTTTTCCGTCGCATAATTCTTTACCCATTTTAATAAAGTTAAAGCAATGCCCTGTTGACGGTAAGCAGCTGCAACTGTAAAAGCAGTAATCCACAATACCTGTCCTTCTGAAGCCGTCGTCATCGTACCAACAACTTCATCTGCTTGCTCTATAATCCAAATTTGACTGTTTTGCTCAGCTGCAATCAAGTCGGCCATTTCAACGGTTTCCTCGCGTACATCGCCAAAACCATCTTCCATCATCACAGCTAGTGCATTCAAATCACTTGCTATATATGGTCGCACTACAATACTGCTAATACTTGCCGCTTCGGGTAAAGCTCGCATTTCTATTTCAGACGAACTATAAACATAACCATTATCAGTCAAAATTTTCGTCATATCTGCATTGTGTAACGTCACAGCCATTTCACCATTAGCATTTCTTTCCATTAAACCATGTTTTAACCCTTCAATCAGACCTTCTTCAATACCAATTTGACGGTAATCAGGTGCTACAAGTAAAGACCATTCATACGTGTTAATTGCCAACAAATCATACGCGCTTAGTGCACCCACTAATTTATCTTGATCTTCGTCATAAATGACCACAATAAAACTCCCTGCAGATGCTTGTTGCCAATATTTTTCATGCATTAATTCACCGTATTCAACTGCATCTTTCAGCTGACACATCTTTAATAATGCCTGTAATTCTTGCTCCGTTTCTGCATCTATTGGATATGAAATTTTCATTGCAAAAAGATTCATATTTTCTCCACCTTATATTTAGTATTAAGTTGCTATGGAGCATATTATAGCACTTATCTATTTTTCTGTTTATCCTGTCAGCAATGGGTTCTTTTCTCTGAACATATATATGCTGTAAAGTGGACATAAAAGGCAGTTATCAAGTCTAGGGGTCTTGCACAGATTGGAAGGCATCGCTCCCCGTAGAAGTGGGACTTCAACTAGATACGGTCATTTAATCTAAATCACTTGTTTCTGTTTGAGTCACCATTTTATAATATTGACCCTTAGCTGCTATTAATTCTTTTGGTGAACCAAATTCTACAATTTGTCCATATTGTAAAACAAAAAGGATGTCTGCTTTTTTCACTGTATTTAAGCGGTGAGCAATGACAATACTCGTACGACCAACCATCAACTGATCAAGTGCCTTTTGTATTTCTAGTTCTGTCACTGTATCGATACTTGATGTTGCTTCATCTAACAATAAAATCGCTGGATTGGCGATAAGCGCTCGCGCGATAGATAATAATTGCTTTTGACCTTGACTAATATCGCCTGCCTCCGCTGTTAAGACATGCTCATACCCGTTTGATAATTGTTCAATAAACTTATGTGCATTCGCTTGTTTACAAGCTTCTATAATTTCTTCATCTGTGGCATCAAGCCGTCCATAACGAATATTGTCATAAATAGATGCTTCGAATAAAAATGAATCTTGTAAGACAAATGCCATCTGTGCTCTCAAATCCGCACGGGAAATCGTCTTCAATTCTTGTCCATCGATTGTAATTGAGCCACGATCATAATCATAGAAGCGAGCAATCAACTGCATGACCGTTGTTTTTCCTGCCCCTGTCGCCCCGATAAAAGCCGCTGTTTTCCCTGCTGGAATATGGAAGGATAAATCATGAATTGTTTGTTGTTCATCTTCTTGATTATACTTAAAATCAATATGAGAAAAGCGTATATCTCCTTGTAATTTAGTGCGCAGTGGTAGCGTATGTCCCTCTATCTCATCGTCCTCATCTAACAATTCAAAAACACGCTCTGCACCAGCAATCGCTGACAGTACATTATTAAATTGGTTGGCAAGCTCGTTGAGAGGGCGTGTAAACTGCCGTGAATATTCGACAAAAATGACGATTGTACCAATAGTTACATATCCATTGTATGCTAAAACTCCACCAACACCCGCCACAAGAGCAAAGCTAAAGTTATTTAAAAAATTCATAACCTTTGGAATAGCACCTGAATAGATATTAGCCCAATAACCTGTTTTTCGCAGTTGGAAACTTTGTCTTTCAAAACCTTCAATCATGCGCTGTTCTTGAGAATAAGCTTTGACGACTAATTGTCCAGATACGGTTTCTTCAACCATACCATTTAACTGTCCGAGTGTAGCCTGCTGTTTTTTAAATAACGGACCTGTACGTTTTGTAATCCACGTTGTTGCAAAAAACATCATTGGAATAATTATCATCGTCATCAATGTTAAAATTGGACTTAAATACAACATTACCGCTGCTGTTCCGATGATGATCAGAACGCTCGAAAATACTTCGATAAATGTCGTATTCAATGTCGTACTCACATTATCCATGTCATTTGTCATACGACTCATCAAATCTCCATGTTGTTTCTTATCAAAAAAAGATACAGGTAAGCGTTGAAATTTACCGAATAATAAAGTACGCATGCGATACACGGTTTGCTGAGCAATACCAATCATTAAATAATTTTGTAAAAAAAGCGTTAGTGATAATAGGGCATAAATCAGTACAAGCGTCAGAATAATCGCACCTACACCTTCCAGTTCTTTTGGTACGATATGACGATCGATTAATAGTCCGATAAGAAAAGGAGCTAACAGCATCAGGGAAGCGCTGATAAAAACCAATGCAAACACGATGAGCAATCCTATTCTCTGTTCATCTACAAGCAACCAGACACGCTTTAATGTCGATGACATATTGGATACTTTGTCACTTTTTTTCTTTTTATGTTGATGGATTTCTTCCCTTGTTAGTACTGGCTCATAGCCAAAGGGTTTAAACATTTGCTAACACCTCCTGTTGTGACGCAACAATTTGTGCATATAGTGGTGCTGTTTTTATGAGTTCGTCATGACTGCCACTAGCAATAAGTTGACCCTTGTCTACTAATAAAATCAGAGCAGCTGTTTGTGCTGTCGATACTTTTTGAGTCACGACGAGCATCGTTGCATGGTAGTTTTGCAGTGCTTGCCACAGTTTTTTTTCTGTAACAATATCTAATGCACTCATACTATCATCGAATAATAATAAGTCTGGTTGACGGATTATTGCTCGTGCGATCGCAATTCTTTGTTTTTGTCCGCCTGATAAATTGACACCTTTTTGACCGACTCGTGTCTGATAACCGTCTGGAAATCGCTCGATTGATTGGTGAATTTGTGCGGCCTGACAAGCAGCAATCACTTCTGCCATCGTCGCATCTTTTTTCCCCCATGTAATATTGTCATAAATAGAGCCGGTAAAAAGCAATGAACGTTGTGGCACATAGCCAATTTTCTGTCGCAATTCTTCTACTGGCCAACTATTGATCTCTCGACCATCAAAAACAATACTGCCAGAGCTTACATCATATAATCTTGGTAAGAGTTGCATCAAAGAAGTTTTACCTGACCCAGTCGCTCCCATAATAGCGATTGTTTGACCACGCTCCACGGAAAAAGTAATCCCTGTCAGTACAGCTTCTGTTGTCATTGGATAGTGAAAAGAGATATTATTTACTGCAAGATAAGGAGTAGTTTCTGCAATAGTTTGTTTCATAGTCATCTCGCCATTGTCCATATCTAACACTTCTGCCATACGATTTGCTGAAGCACTCGCTCTAGAAAGAAAAGTAATCAAGAAAGCAAACATACCAAAGTTACCAGTAATTCGCATAGCATAATTAAAAATCGCGACAATATCGCCAACCGGCAAATCACTAGAAGCCACTTTTTTAGCCCCAAACCACAGCACGACTAACAATGACATATTCATAACAATTAATAATACAGGTTGAATTCTTTCCATTAAACGCAAAGCTGTCATCGTATCATTTTTCAATCTATGTACGAGCTTATTAAAATGTGTTGCCTCATATACGCCACGCATATACGCTTTCACTAATCGGCTCGCTTGCAGATTTTCTTGTATTTTTTTATTAACAGCATCAACACTTTTTTGAACGAGGCTGAAACCATTAGCCCCTTTTTTAGTCATTAGCCATAAAAAGAGTATAAGAAATGGGATACCCATCGCTAAATATAAAGCTAATTGAATATTGACGAAAAAAGCAAGTATTAAACTACCCACTACAACGAGTGGTGCTCGTAGCATAAAGCGTAAACACATAAAGAATACATTTTGAACTTGTATAACATCATTCGTCATCCGCGTAATCAAACTAGATGTGGGTATTTTTAGAAAATTGGCCATCGACAATGCCTGGACTTTTTTAAACAGCGCTACACGAATATCATAACCAAAACTTTGTGCTGCATGTGCTGCAAAAAAACCATTTGATATGCCCGCGATAAATGCCAAAACACCTAAACCTAATAAAATGCCCCCCCATAACCAAATCGTTTGTACATCACCGGTCAGTATCCCCTCATCGATTATTTTCGCAATTATTAATGGCTGGACTAATTCGACAGTCAATTCGACTAACATCAGTAAAAAGCCAATGAGGGCAATCCATTTATAAGGTGCTATATATTGTAAGACTCGTCGCATATTATTCCTCCTGACGACTATTATTTTCATACTATTATGACATATTACTATGTTTCTTTGCACGCACTAATATTTCGATATCCGAATTATATAGAAGGCACTCCGGAACACCCTAGAAGACTTCCAGTTTTACACATACTGTTATGTAACTATTAAAAAAAGAGTATCTCTATGATGAGTTACTCTTTTTGCATCATTTTTTTTTCGCGATCGCCTGCAATGGACAACCAAGTAACGCAGGCCAACATAATAATACTACCAATTAGTTGCCAAAAACCTAGTGTTTGACCGAGCCAAATAACCGAAATCACCATCGCTGTAAGTGGCTCCATACTCGATAAAATACTTGTTTCTACTGGGGAAATATATTTTAAACTACTCAAAAATAATATAAAAGCGAGTGTGCCAATAATAATGATGATGAAAATAATCCAATTGATCGATGGGTCAAAAAGAAGACTATATTGTTCAAGTTCCCAAAAACCTTTGGCGAACCCAAGAAGTAATCCAGCAATCAACATGCCCCAACCAACTACAACAAGAACGCCCCATTCATTCATCATTGGTGATGGATACAATGTATAGAATGCAAATGCCAAACCAACACCTAAACCCCATAATAAAGCAGTAGGGCTAATAAGAAGAGTATCTAATTTACCATTTGTTAACAAGAGAAACAGCCCAAATAATGTACCTAGGATGCCAAAAACTTGAAATTTAGGTGGCAGCATCTTTTGGGAAAGTGATACAAATAAAATGATGAAAATTGGTGCTAAAAATTGTAGTAATGTCGCTAAAACGGCATTACTTGCTTCAATAGCTGCCACAAATGTATATTGCACACCTAACATACCAAAGATGCTAAAGATGATTAATTTTTTCCACCAATAGGGATCTTTCCAAATCGCGAAAATATTCCTATTAGATAATGCTAAAAATCCAAGCAAACCAAATCCTGCCAATAAAAGCCGTACAGTTAGTAAAAACGGCACAGTTATGTCACTAGATGATAATACCCACTCCATCATCGGTCCAGTAGCTCCCCACATGGCAGCACCAACTATTACAAGCAATATTCCTGTTATTCTATGAGCCGTACTATTCATTTACAAACCTCCATTTTTGAATCTTTTATACTTAATATTTACTAATTAATAGTATGTAAATTTCGTTTTACATCAATTTATAATCATTTTTCAAGAAATAGTAAAAAAAACTATTTTCCCATTCATTTTCTATTACTAATGACGGATGCATTTTTTTTCTCTATAATAGACTTTATATAGTAATTTCAAGGAGTCGTTGCAATTATGAAAGAAATGGAAAATCTTTTTCAAGCTTCACATACAATTATAGATGAATTGACTCATCCCTATTTAGTACTCAATTCACAGGGTGAGGTTATGTTATGGAATAAACAGTGTGAACACCTATTTGAATATAGCGCCGAAGAAACGATTGGCACAATCTGCCCCATCGTCGAGCATATGGATTTTACAGATGACGATCCTGTTTTCCAACGTCTACTAACAGGACAAGGTATTGTAAACCATGGATTATTTTCATATAATTCAAAAACAAAAAATAGAGTCCTGTGCAAAACTTATTCACATACGCTTATTATTGCTGGAGAAAACTACTTAGCACTAAGCTTTATTATACCCGATAGTAGTATAACTGAGACCTCATTTGAAGAAGAACTGGCTTATTTACGTGTTGGTTTAGAAGATTCCTTCATGTCACTATCCATCGATAATGAAGGACTCATCACTTCGGCAAATCCAAGTTTTCTTAAACATAGTAAATGGACACCAAAACGAATAATCGGCAAAACTTTTTGGCAAATGTTTCCTCAAACGGAGAGCGGTATTAAGCAAGCAGACAAAATATGGCAGTCACTTAAAAATAATCGTACTTGGCATGGAGAAGTCGAAAAAATCGCAAAAGATGGTAAACCTTATTGGGTAGAACTCTCTGCTATTCCAATCGGCAGGGCCAAACAACAGGATGCCAATTATATTTTATTGGAAACCGATATTACTGAAAAGAGATTATTGCAACAAAGTTTAGAAAAAATTGCTTACATCGACCAGGAAACGGGCCTTATGAATCGCTTCCGACTTGAAAAAATCGTAAATGAAATGATTGAAAAAAAGCACCACTTCACCTTCGTCTTTTTAAGTATTGATAAATTTTATTCATTGAAAGAAATTTTTGATGATGATTCAGAGGCACTCCTTGTTTTAGAGTTTACCAACCGCATGAAAATGTATTTCCAAGATAGTGTAATGGCCAGAATTAGCGCCAATGAATTCGTCGTGTTAACACCATTAGGAGAATGGTTTATACAAGGTTTCCTAACCTATTTAAAACAACATCCCATTTACTTAAATAATACGTCCACACCAATGACAATTAGTGGTGGTATTACGAAATTCCCTGAGGATCAAAATACTTTTAGCAATCTATTCAAAGCCTCAAATACCGTAATCCAAAAGATTCAATCTGAGGGTGGCGATAATATTTTAAGCCTGTCCAAAGATGGTCATAAAGAATTAAGTACCCGTTCTGTAATTGAAAAACGCTTATTAATCGCTTTAAATCAAAAAGATTTACATGTACTCTATCAGCCACAATTAGATTTAAAAACAAATAAAATTAAAACAGTTGAAGCGCTCGTGCGTTGGGATGATTCAGAAATTGGTACCGTAACACCTGATATTTTAATTCCGATCGCTGAAGAAACAGGGCTCATTAACCAAATCGGTAACTTCATGCTTGAAAAAGCTTGTCTTCAAGCCGTTGAATGGCAAAACCTTGGTCATTCGATTCAAGTAAGTGTCAATACATCTATTCGTGAATTCCGCGACAAAAACATGGTCGATGTTATTCGTAAAATTTTAGATAAAACTGGCTGTCCTGCTCATTTATTACAAATAGAAATTACTGAAAAATTCGCATTGGAAGCGGAGGCTGAGGGTTCGATTGTCAAACAAATGAAACAACTCCAAGCAGATGGAGTGAAATTCTCACTAGATGATTTCGGAACCGGTTATGCCTCTTTCCGCTATATGCAAATACTACCGCTAGAAGAATTTAAAATTGATAAATCATTTATTTCATCCGTTGCCTATCAAAATAAAACACAAGCATTAATTCGTGGGATGATTCAATTTGGTAAATCACTTGAAATGCGTGTAATTGCTGAGGGTGTGGAAACGGACGAACAAGAAAAAGTATTGCGTGAGTATGACTGCGATGCTATTCAAGGTTATTATATTAGCCGACCGATTAGCGCTTCCGAAGTGACACAATTATTTTAATAACAAAAGCTGCCAAATGGCGTCGATTACACGACAACTATTGGCAGCTTTTTTATTATTTACTACTATATTATGATGTTTTTTTCGTTAATTTACTACGACGAATTACATTAAAAATTAATTGCATAAATACTTCTGCAAACACAAGACCCATTACAATGGCGCCAGTCACTAAACTTGTTTTCACCGCAAATTCGATGCCCTGTGTATAATCTTTTTCAACAATATGACGCATTGTATTGTAAGCCATTCCTCCTGGTACTAGTGGAATAATACCTGCCACACTGAAAATAATCATCGGCATTTTAAAGCGTTTTGCATAGAGATGCGCTACGATTGCAATGACAAATGAACCTGCAAAAGAAGCTGGTACAATATCGACTCCCTGATTTGTAAAACCCAAATAGATGCCCCAACCAATCGCACCTACTAAACCACAGTGGAATAGTGATTTTTTGGGTGCATTAAAAATAATACCAAAGGCCGCAGTAGCTATAAAACTTAAGATAATTTGTATGATGTATTCCACAGCGAACCCTCCTTAAAATGCTAATACTAATGCGACTCCTGCTCCAATTGCTGATGCTGTTAGAAAAGCTTCTACACCCTTTGCAACGCCTGATACGAAATGACCAGCCATTAAATCACGTACTGCGTTGGCGATTGGTAAACCAGGAACTAGTGGCATCACCGAACCAATAATTATTTTATCTAGCTGCGTTCCAAATCCCCATTCAACTGCTAAAAAAGCAATAATTCCAACGAATAAAGCTCCTGTGAATTCTCCGAAAAATTTTACTCTCGTCAAGGAATGAATCGCGATAAAAACGATGAACCCAACACCACCGGCCACAAATGCAGCAGGCATATCTGTCCATACACCTTGAAATAATATCAAAAAACAAGCACTTGCTATTGCCGATGCCAGTATTTGAACCCAAACAGGGAAAAAGAAATTTGTTTTTTCAACAATTTGTAGTTTTTCATATGCCTCAATTACAGTAATATCATGTGCTGTCAATGAGCGCGAAATACTATTAACATTAGCAATCTTCTCTAAATCCGTTGTTCTACTTGGAATCTGGGCAATGCGCGTCGGTTTTTCATTTCCGGCTGAAAAGATAATGCCAGTTGGTGTAACAAAACTTTGGGCTTCCATATAATTTTGCGATTGTGCCATTCTCATCATCGTATCTTCTGCACGATATGTTTCTGCACCTGCCTGTACGAGTAGACGACCCGCTAATAAAAAGCAACTTATTGCTAATTCTTCTTCTTTTGTGCCTTTCAACGCCATCATCTCCTCTCTCTATGTATTAATTTCCAAAAAATCAAATTTTTTAAAGCTTTTATAGTATATTAGATACTAATTAATGGTAGGATTAAACTATTATTGTAGCAAAGGAGTTTTTCAATTGAATCATAAGTCATCTATGAAAAGAAAAATGATTATCGATATTTCTTTAATTTGTCTATTTTTATCACTAATAGCGTTTATCTATCTTTATATTTCTTCAACACATAAGAAAGAACTTGAAAACGCTTCTGCTTCAAAGGATCATTTAATTATTAAAGAAACTGAAGACACTTTCTACAAGCATGCAGAGTTGTCTTATAAAACAGATGATCTCTCCTATAAAATTCAATACCCTAAAACATCATCTAAGAAGCTCAATACCGACATTCAAAAAGCAATAAATAACATGAAACAAACCTATATTGATACACATTCTAAAGATTCCTCACTATCTATAGATTATGATGTATACAAGAATGAAAAAACCTACTCATTTGTTTTATCACAAAAAGTCAAAGAAGGTATAGTCTTTACGGAAAAAAACTTTTTAAATTTCACATTTGATACGGAAAACGATGTAAATCTTTCTTTAAAAGATATCATTCCGACAAATAAAGAATTAAAATATGCTCAGCTATTAATCAATAAAAAATTACAACAACAAGACGCAAGCAAAAAATATTTCAAAGAACAGCATAAAGAATTACAAATTGATACAGATTCTCGTCATTTCAATAACTTTGCATTGGATCAGCAACGTATTATTTTTTATTTTAATACGGGTGATTTTACACGCCCTTATAATGGTACAGCTAAAGTTATCATTGAACGAACAGAGCTTAATCAAGTATTAGCTACCGCTACTAAAAAAGAACAACCCATAAAAAAAACAACGGCAATTGTCGCTAAAAAATCAAATACTGCGAGTAAAAAAGAGCAACCTATTAAAAAAGGAACCGCAACCGCTGCTAAAAAAACAGCAACTAAAAAGCAAAAAGTAGTGGCCTTAACTTTTGATGATGGTCCAAATACTACTTCCACTGTAAAAATATTATCAATTTTGAAAAAACATAATGCTAAAGCAACATTTTTCATTGTTGGTAATCAAGCAAAAGCCAATCCATCCATCGTCAAAAAAATTGCTGCTGAGCAACATGAATTAGGCAATCATACATTCGCTCATCCTGATTTAAAAAAATTATCAACTAAAAATATTCAACTACAAATTTCATCGACAAATAAATACATCAAGGCGGCAAGCGGGCAAAATCCAACGGTTTTCCGTCCACCATACGGTTCAACGAATGCCTCTATTAATAAAATTGCACAATTACCTGCAGTTTTATGGGATGTTGACACACTGGACTGGCAACATCGTAATCCCAATAAAACATTCAACAATATTAAAAAAAATACCCGTAATCACTCGATTATTTTGATGCACGATATTCACATGACCACGGCCGATGCACTTGATCGCTCTATGACGTATTTAGAAAAACAAGGCTATTCATTTGTAACAGTATCGCAGCTTCGAAAAATTAAAGCTGCATCATCAAAATAATCCTATTGTCTCTAGACAATAAAACAGCCCACTGTCGGTCGTTACCGATTGTGGGCTGTTTCTTTATATTCAAATGTCTTATTTCATCTGAGACCAAGCAGGTAAGCTATTGGTTAACGGCTGATCTTGCCGTTCACCTAATACATAATCTGCTTGCATCAATGTATGAATTTCACGCGTCCCTTCATAGATGACAGGTGCTTTAGAATTCCTTAAAAAACGAGCAACTGGAAAATCATCTGAGTAGCCATATGCACCATGAATTTGAACTGCATCATCCGC
The DNA here is from genome assembly GCF_003143975.1 of Kurthia sibirica. GTDB lineage: Bacteria > Bacillota > Bacilli > Bacillales_A > Planococcaceae > Kurthia > Kurthia sibirica. The sequence goes on from NZ_QFVR01000002.1 coordinate 79,486, forward strand.
AGCTTGATTGGCAAAATCACAGGCCTGCCATTTGGCAAGAGAAGTTTGACGCGTATTGCGCACACCTTGATTTTTTAGTTCACCCGCCTGATAAACAAGTAAACGGCTCATCTCATAGCCGGCTGCCATTTTCGCCAACATTTGTTTGACGAGCTGGTGCTGACCAATCGGTTTACCAAAAGTCTGGCGTGTTTTACAATAGGCCACGCTCGCCTCAAGACATGCATCAATTAATCCAACGGCTCCAGCCGCCACAGTAAAGCGTCCATTATCTAAAGAAGCCATTGCAATTTTAAAACCTTCTCCCTCTTGACCAAGTAGATTTTCCTTAGGTACTAGCATATTATCAAAAAATAATTCACCTGTATTGCCCGCTCGAATACCATATTTTCCTTTAATCGCTTTTGAAGAAAAACCAGGCATCGTCCTTTCAACAATAAATGCTGAAATCCCTCGATGTTGGAGCGTTGTATCCGTATAAGCAAATACGATAAAATGATCCGCGACATCACATAATGAAATCCATGTTTTTTGGCCGTTAAGTCGATAATGATCTCCTTCCAAACGAGCCTTTGTCGTCAAAGCAGCAACATCTGACCCAGCACCTGGTTCTGTCAAACCAAATGCACCAATTTTTTCACCTTTAGCTTGCGGCACCAAATAGCGTTGTTTTTGCGCTTCTGTACCCCATTGCAGTAGTGACATACTATTTAACCCGGTATGAACGGATACAGCTGTCCGAAACGCTGTATCGCCTCTTTCAAGCTCCTCACAAGCAATAGCCAAGGAATTATAGTCCATACCGCTACCTCCGTACTGTTCTGGTATACAAATACCGAGTAACCCAAGATGCGCCAATTTTCGCCAAATTGCTGGATCAAAGCTACCCGCCGCATCCCATTTTGAAATATATGGAATAATTTCGTCATCTACAAAATGCCTTACAGTTTGTCGAAGCATTTGCTGCTCATCAGAAAAGCGAAAGTCCATACGAACCACCTATCCTTTAATAATATTTGTCGACATTAGCTGCGTCTCACGAATGGTCACTCCATGATTATTCATCTCCGACATATATACTTCACCTGGTACAGCAATTTCTGGTGGTACTACACCACGTTTTTTAATCGTACCATCACCAACTAGTTGTGCCACAACAGAAATAGTACTAGCTGTTGCTAAAGCCATAGCTGTTTCGCGACTATCTGCATCGCGATACGCTACCATATCATATTCAAAAGATGCTCGTTCTTCGCGTAGCTCACCATGTACTTCTACACGTAATAATATCGCATCCGTTTTGTCACCAAGCTGCAATTGTTCATCTAAATAACTGTGTAATACATCGCGTATATCAACTGTTTCACCCGTTTTCAACTTTACTTTATTCCCACGCTTCGTTAAACCTAACTCCACTAACAGCTTAAATTTTTCGGCATGTCCTGCGTAGCGTATTGTTTTATATTCCAATGTTTGTAACTCTGGGAAGGACTGTGGCAATGTCGATAAGCCACCACTCGTATGGAAGGCTTCCAAGCCACTAAAACCAGGGAAATATAAATTTTCAATTTCAGTTAGCGATTGCAATTCTTTTTGACGACCATGTCGAATAACCACTGCAGGATCCGTATAATGATCAAAAACACCATCTAACGAGAAGACGACATTATAATTTAATGGTGGATTTTTCACTAATGGTATGCCACCCACATATAATTTAATCTGACGAACATGGTCCAATTTAGATGCACCATATCCTGCTAAAATATTTGTCATGCCAGGAGCAACTCCAAGGTCAGGAATAATCGTAATTCCTCTATCCTTTGCTTGGGCATCAAGCTTTAATACTTCATCTGTAACGCCGCCAATATGACCACCTAAGTCGACTGAATGCACGCCTACTTCAATAGCCATTTTTGCTACTTGTACATTAAATGAATAAAAAAGCGCATTGACGACTACATCGGCTTTGCTCATCGCATCTTTTAACTGCTTTTCGTCATTGGCATCAACTTTTAGTAATTCTAGTTTGTCGCTGTTTAATTTTTCGGCAAATGCTTGTGCCTCATCAAGATGAAGATCGGCTAAATAGATTTTGTCCACCTTTGGGCTATTGACCATATCTCTCGCAATTTCTTTTCCCATTAAACCTGCACCTAGTATTGTTACTTTCATCGAATTGTCCCCCTATGCGAATTTAGTTAGTATCAATTTGAGCTCGTTGTAGCTTGCCACTATAATCAATATAAATACTCTTCCATTCTGTATAAACATCCAACGCTGCTATCCCTGAATCTCGATGACCATTCCCCGTACCTTTTGTTCCTCCAAAAGGTAGATGAATTTCAGCACCCGTTGTTCCCGCATTCACATAAACGATACCCGTATCCAAGTCTCGCTGTGCCTGAAATGCTCGATTTATATCCTTTGTGAAAATGGAACTAGACAGTCCGAATTTTACGCTATTATTCACTTCAATCGCTTCTTCCAAAGAAGATACGCTTATAAGAGACAAGAGTGGCCCAAATATTTCTTCTTGAGCTAACCTTGAATGAGCAGCAACATCCGTAAATAATGTCGGCGCATAATAATTCCCATATGCGAGGTCTCCCTCTGTTAAAATCATGCCACCTTTCAAAAGTTTAGCGCCCTCTTGAATACCAATTTGTGTATAGCTATGAATTTTATGCAAAGCAGTTTTATGAATAACTGGTCCAATTTTCACCGACTCATCAGCGCCATTTCCAATTGTCATTTTAGCCATCGCAATGAGCAACTTCTCTTCTAATATCGCTTTGACCTCTTCATGAACAATGACACGACTACAGGCTGTACAACGTTGACCAGCTGTTCCAAACGCACTCCAGACAATCCCTTCAACAGCCAACTCAATATCCGCATCATCCATGACGATAATGGCATTTTTACCTCCCATCTCCAATGATACTTTTTTCAGATGACGCCCTCCTAGCTCAGCTACCTTGCTGCCTGTATCCGTTGAACCCGTGAAAGAAATCACCTTCACATCGGGATGTTCAATAAGCGTTGTACCTACATCCCCTCCCGAGCCAAAAACAATATTCGCCACACCAGCTGGCAATTGTACTTCATCGAATATTTTTGACATCTCATAGGCCATTATTGGTGTCTCTGAAGATGGCTTCCAGATGAAACAGTTACCCGCGACAATTGCAGGAAATGATTTCCACGTGGCAATTGCTACAGGGAAATTCCAGGGTGTAATCAATCCAACCACACCAATGGGTGATCGGACACTCATCGCAAACTTATTTTCCAGCTCCGACGGTGTCGTTTCACCAAATAGACGACGCCCCTCACCTGCCATGTAAAAAGCCATATCAATTCCCTCTTGTACTTCTCCTCGTGCTTCTTCTATGACCTTACCCATTTCCTTTGTTAAAATTTGTGCCAACTGTTCTTTTTTTTCTTTCATTTTTTGACCAATGGAAAATAAATAATCTGCTCGCTTTGGTGCGGGTACTAAAGCCCATTTTTTCTGTGCTGCTTTAGCAAATGCCACCGCTTCATTTACAAGATCCTTTGATGCCATCGGAACATGCGCAATTTCCTCATTCGTAGCGGGATTAATTACGGGTATAAAATTCATGTCATCAATCGATGTCCAAGAACCATTTATATAATGCTGAAGCTTCATACAAATCCCTCCTCATTGTCCTATTAAAAGTAGTACCTATATACATATATTCTTTTAAAAACGCAATTATCCTTTATTTATGTTTTATTTTTCTACAATATGTTTTTCCTTTAAAAGTGAAATCGAAACGTTTTTCTCATCAAATTCCGCTCATTTTTTTAAAAAGATACATGTTCATTTAGGTTAAAATGGTATACTAAAAATTATTTATACTATATAGGGCATTTTTAGTATTACTTTAAAAAGTAATTTATTTATTTATTTTACTTTTTTAGTACTAATTTGATGTTTATGACTGTTTTTGTTATATTCACATAAGGAGGTGCGACAATGAAAAAAGTTGTCATAAGCATTGTCATTATTTTATTTTTTGTTTTGGCATTTTTAATTGGTTTCAATTATACAAATTTATGGGCCGATGATATAGAAACGCTTCAGAGCCCTTCTAAACCTCCCATCAAAAAAATTCAATCAAATGATACACCTTCCTATAAAATTGGTGACCAAGCTATTCAGAAGCTCGAAAAGAGACATGGTGATCTACTCTACGAAGGCTATAATGCTACATCATATGAAATGGACAATACATCCACTAACATTAAAAAAATCGTTACATTTTCCGTACAGAAAAATACATTGAGCGTCAAAAAGACATCGCGGAGTAATCAATTCAATTCTGTCGTTGCAGATACTGCGCTACAGCAACAACTTTGGCAGAATTTCACAGCAATTATTCCTGCTGAAAATCGTCAAATGATTGTCCAATTTGAAATTATTACCGATGGAATCGATGGCATATTAGGTTATGTTCAACAATTAAATAACCCGCAACAATGGTCCTTAGCGCTCGATTATAAAGATGCTGCTAATTTAAACGCGTTGTACGCAACAATTGTCCATGAATATGGTCATCTTTTTTCTTTAAATTCATATGAATTTTCAAGTCTGCAACAAACCGGGTGTAAAAACTACGCTCCAGATGAAGGATGCTTAAAGAAATCATCGTATCTAAATATGTACTACGATGATTTTTGGAAAGGTACAACCATCAGTGAATGGCGCGAAGACTCAACAATTGCAGATGATAGTGATATACAATCCGCATTTTTCGCAACACACCCAGGAGAATTTGTCACAGAGTATGCTACAAGTCATCCTGTTGAAGACTTTGCAGAATCCTGGATGTATTTCGTATTATCTGAAAAACCTCAACGCTACACACTATCCGATGATAAAATTTTATTTTTTTATAACTTTCCCGAACTCATTCAATTACGAAATACCATTTTGACAAATCTCGTGAAACGTTATTAATATAAAAAGTGAACTATTCTTGTAAAATTGCCCAAGCAAAAAAAGACCTAAGTCCAGTAGAATATGGAACTCAGGTCTTTTTGGTTACTTATATTTTTGTCTATTGTTAGTCAGCCAGTTTAGATCCATGTATTAAAGATTGTTGCCTCAATAGTACATATGGACCACTGTTTTAGTTGTAGGTATTGGCTATGTGATTATAGCGCCATATTTCTCTATATCAAGGGCGGCAATTAGCTCTTTTACTAGTAATAATTTATACTGCTCAGTAAAAATCAGTACTACTGTTTAGTAGTCGCATACGCCACCCTCTCCTAAATAATACGATGTTCAATCGGCTCTCCCTTATAAAAACTTGTCATAGACTGAATATTCATCTCCATCATTTTCTTACGGGTACGAAGCGTGGCACTGCCGATATGCGGTGTTGCAACAAAGTTTTTAAGCGTTAATAACGGATGTTTTACAGAAACAGGTTCTTGTTCAAAAACATCTGATGATGCAGCCCATATATCATTGTTTAACAGTGCCTCGTAAAGAGCGTCCTCTTGTACGATTCCCCCTCTTGCAACATTAATTATTGTCGCCGTACTTTTCATTAAAGCTAACTCTCTTGAACCAATTAACCCTTTTGTTTCAGCAGTTAAAGGTGTGAGCACAATGATGAAATCGGCTTCGCTCAATAGATGATCTAACTGACGATAGGAAACACCATACTGTTCTTCGGCCTCCATCCTGCGATTACGATTATGATAAATAACATCCATATCAAAACCTTTAGCACGTTGCGCAACTGCTTCACCGATACGCCCCATACCAATAATACCTAAAGTAGCACCAAAAACATCCATGCCCGCTAGCTGATTGACTCCCCAATAAGTCCACTGTCCACTGCGAAGCTCATCCGAAGCTTCCACAATTCTTCTTGCCGTTGTTAACATTAAAGTGAACGCTAAATCTGCCGTTGTATCCGTTAAAACACCGGGTGTATTTGTTACAGCAATACCCAATTCCTTCGCAGCCACTAGATCAATATTGTTATAGCCGACTGCTAAATTACAAATGAGCTTTAAATTAGGCGCCGATGCTAACAATTCACGATCCATTTGATCGCCCATAATTGTCCAGATAATCGTCGCTTCTTTTATCACTTCTTGCAAACGCATATGAGGCATATTTTTCTCTATTGTAGGCCATTGCCTAACATCTGCCCACTCCTTTAATGGCGCTACTACCTCTTCAGGCAATTTACATGTAATCCACAGAACTGGTTTCAATCCAAAAACCCCTTTATTATTTTTTTAAATTGTATCATGATTCGTATTTTTACCAAAATTTATAGGATTGTGAATAACTATTTTGTCATCCTTTCAATATTCGAAAAAGTTATCCACACCCTCTGTGTAAATGTTTTGGGAAATAATAAGCGAGATGAATAAATATCCAAAAATACTGCATATTTTTTTACGAAAATCATCTCTTACGCTAATTCCGATGTCCAAGTCAACTATTGAGCTGGGGCGTGATTTGGATGTTTCAAATCACACCACTTATTCTACTTGTTCATTTTGGAGGAGTGCTTTCTGGCAGGAGTCCTCGTCCTTTACTACACCAATCATTCACTCTAAATGCAAACCAATTTCTGGATCCTTCCTATTCAACAAAATCTTCGCTTGAAAATGATCAAGGCGTCTACATTCAAATGCATTGCGTTTTAAAACCTTTATTTTATGATGAATACCTTCTAACAAGCCATTTAAAATCTCTACTTGCCCATTTTTAAACGTATGAATCGCTGGCATTGTGCTTTTTTGCGTTACATACTACAAGTTCGCTTCTCTTGCGGAATTAGTTGAAGCGAGGTCCCCAGAAAGCGTTGAGCAGAGATAGTATTGTTTGAAAACCCTAATAAATATTATAGAACCGGAAATCTAGGTGGAACGTAAAAAAGACCGAAAATCTACTAGAGATTTTCGGTCTTTTTGTAGTTTGGCGATTTATAAATCGTCGAAACCATTGTCTTTTACATTTACTTTTACGTATTGACGTGATTTTTGTTCGAAGAAATCTGTTTTACCTGCATCAACATTTTCGTAAGCATTAATCCACTTAAGTGGATTTTTACGGTAGCCTTCGAATGGACGTTCATAGCCTAATTGATTACAGCGTACATTTGCGTAGAAATAAATATAATCTTCTACATCTTCTACATCTAAACCATCAATTTTAGTACCGATTACATCATGAGCCCACTCGATTTCCAATGCAGCTGCTTCGCGGAAAATACCTGCTACTTTTTCAGCACGCTCTGGCGTATCATATTGTGGATATTCAGCTAATAATTCTTTATAAATTTTCACGAATAAATCAACATGAAGTTGTTCATCACGGTTAATATAGTTAATCATCGTACTTGTACCAACCATTTTTTGGTTGCGTGCAAGGTGATAAAAGAAGCTGAAGCCAGAATAGAAGAATAACCCTTCTAAAATAACATCGTAGACGATTGAATCTAACATATTTTCAATTGTTGCATTTTCAGAGAATTTTTCATAACCTTTTAAGACGAATTCATTACGTTTTTCTAATACTGGCTCTGTTCTCCAGAAATCAAAAATACGATCTTGTTCATCCTTTGATACTAAGCTCGATAGAATATATGAATACGAGTGATTATGAATAACCTCTTGTTGTGCAAGGATGATCATAAGTGCATTTAAACTTGAATCCGTTAAGTAATCGGCTACTTTACCTGCATAGTCTGTTTGAACACTATCAAGTAAAGCTAATAGACCAATTACTTTTTTGAATGTTTTTTGCTCTTCATCCGTTAAGTTTGAAAATTGTTTAACATCGGTCCCCATATTAATTTCAAATGGTGTCCAGAAATTTCCAAGCATTTTCTTGTATTTTGGATACGCCCAACTGAAGCGGACGTCATCCCAGTTTAGAACATTTGAAGAACGACCATTGACGATAGCCGTCGAACGGTTTGGTGCATCTTTGTCCATCAATACTCGTTTTTGAATTTCAGTCATAATTACATATCCTCTCTATCTACTAATTAGCTTGCGCAAGATTCACATTCAAGTAACTCTACAGATGTTGAGCGCACGTAATAAGTTGTTTTGATGCCGCTATTCCAAGCGTTTAAGTGTAATTCCAATAAATCTTTTGCTTTTACAGTATTTTGTACATATAAATTCAATGAGATCCCTTGGTCAATATGGCGAGCACGTGCAGCATTTTGTTTAATCGTCCAATTTTGATCGATGAAGTATGCTGATTTGTAGAACCATGTTGTTTTTTCATTCAAGTCTGGAACAGTTACAGGAATTTTATAATCTTTTTTCTCTTCAGAGTAACTCTTCTGGAAGATTGGATCGATACTCGCCGTACTACCCGCAATAATAGATGTTGATGAGTTTGGAGCAACAGCCATTACATATCCGTTACGCATACCTAAATTGCCAATCGATTCACGCAACTCATTCCATTCTGCACTATCGTAACCGTGCTTATCAAAGTAAGCGCCTGTATCCCAATCTGAACCTTCAAATAGTGGATAAGCACCTTTTTCTTTTGATAATTCATGAGAAGCTTTAATTGTTAAGTAAGCAATTTGCTCGTATAGCGAATCTGCATACGCTACAGACTCATCTGATTCCCATGTAATTCCTTTTTGAGCCAATAGGTGATGCCAACCAAATGTCCCTAAACCAATACCACGATAGCGTGAGTTCGTACGCTCAGCTTGTGCCACTGGAATCGAATTTAATTCGATAACATTGTCCAACATACGTACTTGAATTGGGATTAAGCGTTCAAGAACATTTGCAGGAACTGCGCGACCTAAGTTGATTGAAGAAAGATTACATACTACGAAATCCCCTGGTTTACGGCGCGTAACAATGACATCATCTTCGATCGTTACCGATTCAAAAGTTGTTGCACTCATATTTTGCATAATTTCAGTACAAAGGTTTGAAGAATAAATCATACCTTGGTGATTATTGGCATTCTGACGATTTACTTCATCGCGATAGAACATAAATGGCACACCAGTTTCTAATTGTGAACGCATAATACGTTTCATAATATCGATTGCTTGTACCGTATCTCTTTCAAGAGCTGGATTGTCTACACAAGCCATATATTTCGTACGGAAAGAGCCTTCTCCACGTTTTTCGTCATATGAATCTTCTAAATCAAAGCCCATGATTGTGCGAACTGCGTGTGGATCAAATAAATGCCATTCGCTACGACTTTCTACTGCTTCCATGAAAATATCCGGTAAGCATACGCCCGTGAAAATATCATGTGCACGCATACGCTCGTCACCATTATTTAATTTTAAATCTAAGAATGGGAAAATATCTTTATGCCATACGTCTAAGTATACTGCGATCGCACCTTGACGTTGACCTAATTGGTCTACTGATACCGCTGTGTTATTTAATTGTTTGATCCAAGGAATGACACCGCTTGATGCACCTTTAAAGCCACGAATTGAAGAACCACGGCTACGTACTTTACCCATGTAAATACCGATACCGCCACCGAATTTAGATAGTGTTGCAACATCTGTATTTGAATCATAAATACCTTGTAATGAGTCATCTACTGTGTCGATGAAACATGACGATAATTGACCATGTGTTTTACCCGCATTTGATAATGTTGGTGTAGCAGTCGTCATATACAGGCTACTCATTGCCCAATATGAATCTTGAATTTTCTCAAAGCGATTTTCTTTTTCATCTTGCATTAATGTCATTGCGATAATCATCCAACGCTCTTGTGGAAGCTCCAGTAATGATTTATCAAAATCACGTGCTACATAACGGTCTAATAATGTTTTAAGACCGATATATGTGAATAGTTCATCTCTTTCAGGCTCGATTAAAGCACCGATTGCATGACGTTCTTCTTCCGTATATTTTGTAACGAGGAAATCGCTATATAAACCACGATCTACTAATTTTGTAATTTGATTTGAAAAACCATTATATACTTCGTTAAAATCTGTAATATTACGTTTATCAGCAGCTTCACGGTATGTGTCCACGATTAAAAGACGTGCAGCAACAAAAGTCCAAAATGACTCATCTTCATCCAGTAAACCAAGAGCATCTAAACTCATTGCTTTCGTCCATTCTGCATCATCTGCATCTGGATGTTTTGTCATGAAACGCTCATGTTTGCGAACTAAAGGACTAATTTCTTCTCGACCGTACTTCTCCTCAAGTTTCTTTAATAGAGCTTCTCTACCCTGTGTCATCATTTGTACCATTTCCTCACGTCTCCCTTTTAACATTTAATAATTTCGAAATAAATTCAAAAATAGCTGCAAATAAAATAACAGTAAAAAACATATCGTAACGATACGATTCACTGCCCTAGGTATTTGCTACAATTTCTCAATTTTCGAATGGAATTTTATACTTTTTTTAGAAAAAAACTATTTTTTTACTGATATTGGGTTGACAGACCAAAAGAAAAATGAGCCATTTATCTCTTACCCTAAAAACAAGTGCTAAATTCAACCATACACTATATATAGTGTTTGTATTTATTACCTTTTCAACTATCTTGTGTTTTTGACCTATATTTAATCTAACATAATCGAAATGGTTGTTTCAAGATTAAAGTCAAAATTGAAGAAAATCATAGCAAAAGGCCTATAAATAATTATGGTCATCTAGCTTTTATATTCTTTAGGATGATTTTCTATTTTTAAGGTGCTGTATTTTTGATATTTAATGGTTGAGGGGCAAATTGCCACTCAACCTCATAATATTTTGTAATCTATTGTTCATATTCTTTCGTAAAATTGAGGATTACACCAGTGTACGCATCAATTGTTAATGCATATTCATACGTACCATCGCGCACTTCCACTTCGTAGATAGCATTCGACAAGATCATTTTTGTAACCGTACCACCTACTCGAGCAAGGGCTATAGATGATACACTTTGCTCGCTTAAAAGCTTCTTCACTATAGGTTCTGGTTTCTGTACCAGCTCGGTCGAAGGTTCTTCCGGTAGCGGTGTCATATCTTTATCATTTGGTTCTTCCAGCTGTTCTGTATTACTCGCTGATGAAATAGTCACTACTCCAGAAATCGCATCGACGAACATTGTAATCTTCATATCGTTAAACAACATCACAATATCATATCGTTTTTCGTTGCCGTTGTACACCATTGATTGTATATCGCCACTTTGTTTTTCTAATGCAAGCGTTCTAGCTCTCGTTTCATCGATTAAATTTTCATTATTCGGTTTAGTTACACTACTCTGATCGAGAACTGTCCCCGTCGAAGCATCCACTCGAATATGTTGCGTCCCCTTCGATGTATTGATAGAAAAGTGATAAACACCATTTTTCAAAGACGAATCAACAATCTTCCCTGGTAAATTGTTTAATGCAATTTTAGTTGCTGTTGTTTTTTGTACTGCTTTACTCTTTTTATTATCATTTTCTGTTATTTTTTTCTTTTGATAACTAGTCAAAGCTAATATAACCTTTTCATATGGGTCTATTTGAAGCGTATACACTGTCCGTTTCTTTTGAATCGTCACATAATATATACCTTCTTGTGAATCTAATCGGCTTTTTTTGAGCGTTCCCTGCTGTTTTGTTAATGCTAATTCTTTTACTTCTTTAGCTGTAAGCGGTGTTGCCAAATATTCGATTTTATTTTTCGTTCGTGATTTTATTTTGCCTGTGGTGATGGCAATAATAAACGTATAATCGTATTTTCCTCGCACCATTTCAATTTCATATGTTTGATTTTCACGATCCAATCGAACATTGTGTATGGTACCCTTTATTTTTTTTAGGGCGATTACTTTTGCATCATTTAACGTTAAATCAATTTTACTATGCATACTAGTAGCATTTTTTGCCACTTTGCTTATAAGTTCACCTGTATTTGCATGCAACTGCAAGTCGTAAATAATTTTATCTCGCCCTTTTACTTCAACATGATAAAGTTCATCATTTAACTGAATGGTTAAAACATCACCCGCGACATATTTTTGCACATATTTGCCGATTTGTTGTTTTGACAATAATTTACCTGTACTAGACTTCACCGCCATAACCCCTATACCAGCAGACAACAACAGAACGACGATGAGCATTGATCCTATTATCTTTTTCATAGCACTTTTCTACTCCTTGATTGTTTTAGAGATTAATTCACCCGATGTCCCATGAATTTGTAAAACAATTTTCGTCTGACCTTCTGACAATGTGATTAAATAATAGCCTCCGCTTGTAGTCTTGATAAATTCAGTCGCCTCTACTTTACCAGCCTCCTGTTCAGCAGCAATTCGCAATGCTTCCTTCGTAGAAATAAGCGCTGTATGTTTGACTGCTTGGTTTTCTGAAATCACTTCACCTGTTCGTGCATTTAAAATAATTTCTACCTCTCCATTATCCTGGGAAATAGTTGCACGATAAACAACGGCCCCTGCTTGCTCCGTCAAGTGCACTTTAAATTCACTATTCGGATAAAGTTTTTTTATTTTTTTTGACATATGTTTTTTAGTTTTTATATTTTTTTTATCAATGGTTTTTTCGAGATATGCTAAACTTTCTACATCACCGGTAGCTGCATTAATCGTTAAATTATACTGTTCATTTTGTTTATGCAATACAATTTCATAGGTATGCCCTACAGTAGCAAAATCGGTAATTTCTCCCCCATAAATTGATTCTATTCGTGCAAATACCTTAGCTGTTGTCGGTTTCGTATCCCCAGTAAAATGAGACCATAAATAGTATATGCATATCATAAGCACGACCCCTGAAGTAATTAAAATTGCATGCATCATTTTATTTTTCAGCATACAAATCATCCTCCTTAAAATACAAGAAAACACTTGTACCAACAGTTAGCTCACTTTCAATTGTCAACTCAATATTTAATTGCACGGCGATATTCTTAGCGATAGCAAGACCTAAACCGGTTCCCCCTGTTTTTCGATTGCGATCTTGGTTGACACGATAAAAACGATCGAATAGATGTGGTAAATCTTTCTCAGCGATCCCCTCACCAAAATCTTTAATTTCAATTTGCCTTAATTTTTTACGCAAATGAATTTCAATTGGTCCGTCACTATAATTTTTTGCATTTTCTAAAATAATAAAGAATAATTGATGGAGTCGTTTATCATCTGATATTATTTCCCATCTTTCTTTCGATGACAAAATAATTTGTCTGTTGTAAGATAATTCCATTTTACGATTAATTTTCTGCATCATTTCCTGTAGTTCAAGCGTTTCAAATTTTAATAAACGACCTTGGTTACTTTTTGCCAAATCCAACATTTGTTCGATAAGATCGCGCATTCTTTCAGACTCGCTCAATATAGCTTCCAAGGCCTCCGCTGTGATTTCCTTATTGTCTATACCTCTGCGATGTAACAAGCTTGTATACGACTCGATGACAGTTAATGGCGTGCGTAATTCATGTGAGGCATTCGATACAAAGCTATGTTGCTTATCGTAGTTTTGTTTAATATGAAAAATCATTTCATTGAAGGTTTTTGTCATCTCCCCCAGTTCATCATTGGATTCGCTACCATCAACAATTTGTTCGAAAGAATTCGATTGGCTATTTTTACGCATCGTGTCAATGAGTCGTTTAATAGGTTGTACTACAATACGTGCCAACGTCATACTCGATAAAATGATGAGTAAACTGCCAGCAAGTAACATAGCGAGCAAGACAAGGCTCAGCGTGTTCAAACTTGTCGTAACATCCTCAAGCTTTTGTTTAATATGCAGATTGACGATTGAACCATCTGACCAAATAACAGGTGTCACCGTCGATAAAATAGCCGTCCCTTCAATTTGTGTGATCATATATCGTTCTTTTAGTTCACCTTGTTTTAGCTGACTTAAACCATCTGTTGATTGTACAGATAATATCACTTCATCTTGATCATTTTTCACTTGAATCATACTCTTATTTGGCAAGTAGGCTCTTAAAATATCCTCTGGATTTGTCACGCCTGATGTTTGACTAATCGAAGTCATTAAGTTATCCGTGTTTCGTGATAATTGATCGTAAGCAGCATCATAGGCCATATCCTTGAAAAGCGTAAAGACACCCACTGTTGTTATGACTAAAATGACGAGCATCAACAAAGTTGAAAAAAAATGTATTTTCGTTTTCAGCTTCATTTATTGTTCACGTAAAACATAGCCAACCCCTCGGATTGTTTGGATTAATGTTTTATTTTGTCCTTGATCAATTTTCTGACGCACATAGCGAATATAAACATCGACGACATTTGTATCACCATAATAATCAAAGCCCCACACGGAATTCAAAATTTGTTCACGTGTCATCACTTGATTCGTGTTTTCCAACAAAAATAATAAGAGTTCAAATTCTCTTGGTGTCAATTCAATCAATTGACCATCACGATAAATTTCACGTGTTTTTTCATGCAATGATAAACCGCTATACATATGTAAATATTCATCAGCTTCCACAATATTTTCTTTTTTACTAAATCGCAGTATAGTACGAATACGCGCAAATAATTCATCAATTTCAAATGGTTTTGTCATATAATCATTTGCCCCTAAATCTAAACCCCTTACTTTATCGGCGACATCATCTTTTGCCGTCAGCATGATGACAGCTGTATGATCTTCAGTAGCACGAATGCGCTTCAATACTTCTAAACCATTTAAACCGGGTAACATCACATCCAACAATACAATATCCCATTGACCTTCTCTATATTTTATAAGACCATCTGTACCTGTATGTGCTACCCCTACTTGATACCCTTCAAATTCTAGTTCAAGTTGCAATACACGTGCAATCTTCTCTTCATCTTCAATTATTAATATGCTTTCGGCCAAAGTATTCACCTTTTCTTTCATTATTACTTTAAATATTACCATTTAATTATGAATTTACCGTGAGAAATTTCAATACTCTTTTCAACATTTTTACTTGTATACGATGTATACTTAATAGTGAATAGTTTAATCTTTTTGAACGAGGTGAAAACAATGACAAGCTTTATTGGAATTCAATTTATTGCGTTAGTAATCTTCCTTGTAACGCTAGTGACTTCAATAGTTGCCGGTAAATTATATTTTCTTTTACTCGGTTCACTAGTCGGAGTTGTGTTAATTTTATGGTCATTTGTAAAACGTAAAAATGACTTAGAAAAACAAAACTAATCGTAAAAATGAAAAACCTTCAGAGAAAGTAAGTACTTTCTTTGAAGGTTTTTTTTTCCATTTTTAGAAAAAGACAATGATCGTTAAGATAATTGCTAAGACAATCCGATAAATGGCAAATGGCATAAGTTTGATTTTCGAAATGAGTTTCAAGAAGAATTTAATCGATAGTAAAGCAAAAATAAAGGCACTAATGAAACCGACAATATAAAAACCGATATCGTCTGGATTAATATCTTTATAATGTTTCAATAATGAAACACCGGATGCTCCCGCCATAATCGGTACTGCCATAATGAACGTGAAGTCCGCTGCTGTACGATAATCTAAGCCTAGTAATACACCACCAGATATGGTTGAACCGGAACGTGAAAATCCTGGCCATAAGGACAAGCATTGGATTAAACCGACTTGAAACGCTTGTACATATGTCAGATCATCCAATGACGTGACACGTGGTTTTTTCCAAGCAAATTTATCCGCAATCATCATGAAAATAGCCCCGATAAATAAGCCAATAATCACTGTTTTAATGCTAAATAAATTTTCATCTATATAGCTTTCTAACAATAGACCGAATACCCCAGCTGGAATAATACCGACAATTACATGAAGTAAATTAAATTTATGGTGTTTTGTCTGCCCTTCAATATGATAAAGACCAATTAAACTCAGCAATCTTTTCCACATGACCACAACGACAGCTAAAATGGACCCAAGCTGGATGACTATTTTAAATGTATTTGCAGACGAGCTGCCTAAAAAATCCTGTGTTTTCAGCCACATATCGTCGACGATAATCATGTGTCCCGTAGACGACACAGGCGCAAACTCCGTTAAGCCCTCTACGATTCCTAAAATGACGGCCTTCATTATTTCTATCACATGCAATTCCCCTTTATGCTCTATTTATTTACTAATACCCAAATAATAGCATGAACAGGCGGCAAAAAGAATTACAGCTCTGTAAATTTTATATCGACAACCCACATTTCAGAGCGACTATTTGTACGTACTGGTGGGCCCCAAAAACCAAAACCAGATGTTGTAATCGCATGTAAATGCGCCATTTTTTTATATCCGTAATCCAGCGGGAAAGTTTTAGAGGTAATAAATTGATTGGGCCACATTTGACCACGATGTGTGTGTCCAGAAACTTGTAGATTAGCTCCAAGTGCATTTGGTGTCTCAATGTCATCTGGTGTATGGTCCATGATTAACCAGGGTAGTTCAGATGGTTGTTGTAGATCCTCTAACTTTTTGCGTGCTTTATTCGTTGCATCTTCACGTCCCGTTAATAGACAGACACCAGGAATCTCAATTGTTTCGTCAATAAGCATACGAATATTTGATTGTTCCATTTGATAAATTGTTTCCTTTAGTTGTTTACCATAGTATTCATGATTACCTAAAATACCATATACACCGTAGGTTGCACGTAATTTCAACATCTCTTCCGCCATATTGTACTTACCATACCAGTATGGTACATCATCTACTAAATCTCCTGCCAGCAATACAATATCTGGATTTTCTGCATTGGATAATTCGACAAATTTCTTCAACATGCCTTTGCGCATAACTAATCCAAAATGAAAATCACTACCTATACTGATACGTAATGATTGACCCGCTAACTTATTATTTGGAATCGTAATTTGCTGTCTGCGAACAACTGGTGCATAGGCGAAATAAACCCCAATTGCGATCACACCGACAAATAATAGTGCCGCAATGATTTCAATCGGTATTTTCATCGTAGTTGGCGTCAACCAAATCACTAAGTTTGTTAATGGAAATATCATTAATCCATATTGTAAAACAGCCATCCAATAATAGCCGATTATCGTGAACAGATCAAAAGAATGATTGATGCGACCAATGAGGATGCTATAAGCAATAATTACCCATATGATAGCAAATGGTAAAACGCTGTCCATATGACAGACATCATGTAAAAACTGTTGTATATTCCACCCTAAATAATAGACGACACTATTATATAGAAGAAACACTAAAATAATTGCTGGTATTTTCTTCATTTGCTCACCTCCATTTGTTTATATTGGCATATTTTTTACTGCATATAAACTAAAAACTATTCGTTTTTTAGATAATGTCAGCCTCAAGACCTAGTGAAAAGTCCATATCAAGACCGTTATGAAATGATGTATTATCTTTTATAATTAGGTTAACAAATGAAGGGAGGCGCTTTTCACATGAGAAAAGCTCTACTAATTATTTTAGGGATTATCGCCGCATGTATCGTATTAGGTTTATTAGGACCTCTAGTAGGTTTAGCAGTTTCAGCAGCCATCACATACGCGGGTCTTCACCTGTATTTAAAAGCAACTTCTTCTGTTGCTAAATTTATCGCCATTGTCGTTGGATTAATCGGTATCATTTCAGCAATTACAAATATTCCTGGATTGATAGCAATTATCGCATTAGCAGTGATTTATATGGTTTATCGTAAATGGGATCGTAAAGATCAATCCGTATTCAATTTCAAAAGAAAATCAAATGACCCTTTTACTAATTTTGAAAAACAATGGTCAGAAATTAAAAAATAAAAAAATATGAGGAGGTAGTGTTCCATGGGACTACTACAACGATTAAAATATTCAATAGAAGCAGATTTACATCAATTCTTCGATAAAAAAGAAAAGAAAAATCCAATTGCTATGCTCAATCAATATATTCGTGAAGCGGAAAAACAGACGGAAGAAACAGGCAAATATTTGGAGCGTCAAAGCCAATTAAAATATAAGCTTGAAAAAGAATTTGTCTATGCAACTGAAATGGTAGAAAAACGTCAAAACCAACTTACTTTAGCTCAAGCGAGTGGTGAATTGGATTTGGTAGAATTTGCACAAGATGAAGTAACTGCTTATGTTACACGTCAAACCGCATTATCTGCCAGTATTGAACAAGTTACACAAGAATTATTTAATCTTGAACGTAAATATGAAGAAATGAAACATAAAATTAAAGATATGAAAGTACGACAACTTCAATTGATGGGTAAAGAAAATGTTGTCCGTGCAAACACAGAGATGGATCGCGTACTTTCTCCAGAGTCACGTAACAAACACAATGAACGTTTAGATACTTTCGAAGTGATGGAAAATTATATCGATAATTTAGGTAAAAAAATCGATCATGAGCATGAAATCACATCAATGGAAGAACGTCTTGCGTTACTTGAAAAAAAAGACGTACCAATGAATAAATCAATTGATTAATGAATAACACATAAGAAAGTTATGTGTCATAGTTCATAAATAAGTTCTGTTTATTGTACAATAGACAAAACAAAGAAGAGAGGGCCTTTGTAAAATGCCTTCTCTTTTTATTTATTACATAAATGATAGGAGGGATTCTAATGAAAAATATTTCAACCAATACAGTAACGAGCCTTTTACTTCTCGCGATTACGCTAATTGTAATTGAAGGATTTATATTCGGCAACGCGATGGCTATTTTCGCATTAGTAGGTGTTTATATAGTATATCTTGCAATAAAAAAACAACGTAAACAATTATTTTGGGTTGGGGTAATTATGTTATTCATCGCCCTTCTATCCATGTGGAGCCTACGCCTTCTTCTTATTTTGACACTCGTCTATATTTTATGGAAAATGAAGCAAGGGTCTCCCGTACAAATTAATATTAATAATTTCCAAAAAAATAGCGAAGGTTCGAAAACAAATAAACTCATTGTATTTGATGATCCTCAATCGGATACCTACACTTGGCAGGATGTCCATGTTCAAAATTTTGTCGGCGAAGCGGCTGTAGATACAACATCCACTATTTTACCAAAAGGTACGTCATTCATCTCCATCCGACAAGTTTTCGGGAAAATAGTCATCACTGTTCCGTATGAAGTTCCTGTACGTATTCATTACAATACAATGGTGGGCGAAGCGAAAATTATGGGTGAATCCTATTCAAGGTTGTGGAATGATCGTATTGCTTTACGTGATGGTTACGTCGATGGTCAACTGCCAGAACGTGAATTGGTTATTATTGCATCCTCTTTTTTCGGAGATCTTGAGGTGACACGTAAATGACAAAAATAATTTGGCGCACGCTTGTATTGGCCATATATATGCTCACATTAACCGCCTTTATCCTCTATATACTCTGGGGAGAAAAAGTAAGTAATTGGGAAAAATTAATGAATGATTATTTTTATAATCTTCCACTAGGTGGTTGGATTTTACTTTGTTTTATCGCATTAAGTTTTGTTATTGCACTCTGGTCTGTTTCAATTGCAACACAAAAAGATCGCCAAATCGCTAAA
This sequence comes from Kurthia sibirica, assembly GCF_003143975.1. Taxonomy (GTDB): domain Bacteria; phylum Bacillota; class Bacilli; order Bacillales_A; family Planococcaceae; genus Kurthia; species Kurthia sibirica. The sequence goes on from NZ_QFVR01000002.1 coordinate 99,003, forward strand.
TATTTAGAAGAACTCTTGCATAATGACCATGCGATTCATAAATATCGTCAAATGCCAAAGAAAAATAAAAAAGCTTTAATGGCCATCGATGATTTAATTCAATCACAGAAAAAAAGTCTACAACGGATCACAAATGATAAAGCAAATATACAAGAAAAAAAAGTACAAGAACGCTTGATTCAAGAACGTCAAAGACTTGCTAGAGAACTACATGACTCCGTATCACAACAGCTATTTGCTGCTTCTATGCTATTATCCGCAACAAACGAAACAATGGGTGATAGCTTACCTGCACATAATGCAAAACAGTTAATGCAAACAGAAAAAATTGTACAACAAGCTCAACTTGAAATGCGGGCATTATTGCTTCATTTGCGACCAATTGCCTTAAAAAACAAATCATTGGCACAGGGTTTGCAAGATTTAATCGATGAACTTCGTCAAAAAGTGTATTTTAATATTCAAGAAAAGTTAGAAGAAGTATCGCTCCCAAAAGGGGCGGAAGACCATGTTTTCCGCATAGCTCAAGAAACATTGTCAAATACATTACGCCATTCAAAAGCAACCGAAGTCCAATTATTACTCGTCCAACGTGATAACCGTGTCATTTTCCGGCTGCAAGACAACGGTATCGGTTTTTCCATGCTAGAAGAAGATGAACATGCTGGTTCTTATGGATTACGTAATGTTGAAGAGCGTGCAATTGAAATTGGTGGTAGTTGCAAAATTATTTCTTTGCCACATGAAGGGACAATAATTGAAGTCCAAATTCCAGTAGAACAGGAGGAATCTACAATATGATACGTATTATTCTAGCCGATGATCACGAAATGGTACGCATTGGTGTTTCTGCTTATTTGGATGCACAAGCTGATATGGAAGTTGTTGGTGAAGCTGAGAATGGTCAACAAGCTGTTGAAATCGCATTACAACAGCGTCCTGATATTATTTTGATGGATATGGTTATGCCTATTATGACAGGGGCACAAGCGACTGCAGAAATTATTAAACAATGGCCTGAAGCAAAAATTATGATCGTTACTAGTTTTTTAGAAGATGATAAAGTATACCCAGCTCTTGAAGCAGGGGCTGTCAGCTATTTATTGAAAACAACAAATGCCAAGCAAATTGCTGAAGCAATCCGACAAACATATGCGGGTACACCTGTTTTTGAACCTGAGGTCACACACAAAGTAATGGAACGTATGCGTACCGCACAAACAAGAGCATTACATGAAGACCTAACCGAACGTGAACATGAAGTACTGCAGTTAATGGCGCAAGGTATGTCAAATCAACTCATTGCCGATGAATTATTTATTGCGCTAAAAACAGTGAAAACACATGTGAGTAATATACTATCAAAACTTGAAGTCCAGGATCGAACACAAGCTGTCGTCTATGCTTTTTCCAATAATATTGTAGATCAACAATAAATTAATGGTATTTTCAGTTTTGTCCTCAAACAAGATGACATTGCTTGAAAATACCTTTTTGTCTATTTTTCCCTAAAAATACAGATAATTTTATAAACTGCTGTCGTAGAAAAGACGTTTATGTATTATAATTATGATAATCTTCTTTATAGAAAGGTATGTATGTTGAACTTTAGTCAGATTATAAAAAACGAACGAATCAATCAAAAATTGACGCAACAGTCGCTGGCCAAAGGAATTTGCTCTACTTCTTATTTAAGTAAAATAGAAAAAAACAATGTGATAGCTCGACCTCATATCCAAGAAGCACTCTTACATCGCTTAAAGTTGGATACACGATCCATTAAAATATCACAAGAAGCAAACTTCCTTGATGAACTTTATGCAGAATATAAAAATTGTGTGCTCGTTAACAATAGTGAACAAGCACAAAAAATCTGGAGTCACTTCAATAATTTCACAATTGAATTTTCCTCACGAGAAAATTTTTATAAATGCAATTTATATTTGCAAAGAATCGCTATTATTGCTGAACAACCCGTATTAGAAATCGATGAAATTTCAAAAGCATTTCTCGCAATTGTAGATCATCTTCATCCGAGAGAGCTCTTTTTATACTATGTAAACTGCTGTCATTATTGCTACGCTAAACATTTATATGATGATGCTGTAATCTATATTAAACAAGCGCAAAAATGGATAGATGATCCAACCATTGAAAAATGGATGATTGGTGATTATCATCTCCTTGTAAGTTCGGTCAATCATGCCATTTACCAACATTCTGCATCCGTATCACAGGCATTTAAAGCCTTGAATATTTTTGAAAGCCTCAATTTACATATTCCTATTATCAATTGTTATTTACGTATTGGGATTTCAAATAATCGTAATGGTTTTTTTGAATATGCCAAGACAAATTTCGATACCGCTTATCGTTTTGCATTACAGTATGAACTAGTTGGATTTTATGGTCGAATTTTGCAAAATTTAGGTTATAATGCAGCATTAATGGGTGACTCCAAACTAGCAATCACTTACTACAAAAAAAGTTTATACTATAAAAATACCCTTACACCAAAACTTGTTTCTATTCATTCCATCGCCAAAGAATATTCCAAAACGGATGCTATTACGCATATACGAGCATGGTGCTCAAAAGGGAAAAAACTAATTGCAGATTCAGCTAAACCAACTAGCAATCGTAAGTATTTTTATCATTTCTCAATTTTAGAAATGTACCATGCTATTACAGCATTTGATGACGAGTTAATACTTGAAGCGATTGACTATTTCCAAGGTATTTCTGATTTACTAAACGTTCAAAAATATTCACTTATTTTAGCAAAATTCTATTTTAAAATGGACTATTTTGAAATGTCTGCACTTTATTTTGAACTATCTAGTGAAACAGCACTTACTGTCCAAGAACGTATGAATTGGCAAGATTTATCGTAAAAGAGAACAAACGAATGCCACTGAGACACCAGACAGTTTCTAGTAGATTTTCAATTAGTGATGGTTCATGCACAATCAATTTCGTTTTACATCTTAAAAATTCAGACTCTACGTCAACTATTGGGGTGGGATGATTTGCATTTTTCAAATCACCCCACTTTTTCTATTTGTTCATTTCGCACGAATCGCTTTCCACAAGAACAGCTATAACATTCATAGCGCTCAACTCACCTTTCATTCCTTTTTTCTCAGTAATTCAAGTATAAATGACTCGGTGGCGTTGTGCTTTTTGGCGTTACATACCACAAGATCGTGTCTCCCGCGGAAAGCGTCGAGCAGAAGTGGTATTAGTATCGAACCAATTTAAACAGGTCGTCATGAATTTTATCATGACGACCTGTTTAAATTGGTCCGATTATCTATTAGAATAAGGGACAGTTTAGGTTATTAGCTATATTGAAATGAAATACATCTAGTTATAAACGATCTATTTGATTTACTATGGACACTGGCAGCGAATGCTTTATTTTTTAGGTTGTACAACTGTTACTTTAAATAAATCACCGTCAATTGTTATCTTCATTGAACCTCCATGAAGTTCAACAATGGATTGCGCAATTGCCAGGCCTAAACCGGAACCTTCCGTATGTCTTGAAGCATCAGCTCGCTTAAAGCGCTCATAAAGTTCTTCAACATCTTCACTAATTTCATATTTAGAAATATTTTTTATCGTTAATTCTGTATAGGTAGCTTCATCTTGTAGTGTGGCAAATATTCGCGTACCTTCTAGCGAATATTTAATTGCGTTACCAATTAAATTATCAATTACACGCCAATATTTTTGACCATCGATATTCGCCATAACTGCATGGTCTGGTATCGATATATGAACACGTAATAAGGCTTCTTCAATTTCACTTTCATGCTCCCCCATCGCTTGTTGCACTAATTGTGCCAAATCAACCTGTTGTTTTTGAAGTTCCACATTACCTGTAGTCATTTTAGATACTTCAAAAAGATCGTCGATTAAAGCGCGCAGTCTTTGCGATTTTTTATCTAATACAGCAACATATTCTTTTCTTTCTTTATCGCTTAAATCATCTTTTTTCAATAGTTCTGTATAGGTGATAATAGAAGTTAAAGGCGTTCTCAAATCATGACTAACATTTGTAATAAGCTCCGTTTTTAATCTTTCACTCTTATGTTGTTCCGAAACTGAGTGTTCGACACCACTGCGCATGTGATTTAAATTTTCTGCATGCTTTGCAAGAGCTGAATCGCCATTAATATGGATCACTTCTTTGCTTTGATTGTGTACCATTTGGTCTGTCATTTTTAAAATTTTTGTTAAATCCGCCAAGTTTTTAAAGAATATATAGGTAGTTGGCATGACAATAACGATGAACAGACACCAATAAAACAGAAAAACACCGAAATTATAACTATGACTTAGCATGATAAAGAAGCCAAATCCTGCTAAGAAAATAATAATAAGGTAGGCTACTACTTTTAAAAACAATGGCATATTAAGCATTAAATGGTTGACTAGTGAAACCATTTTTTTTGTTAACGAGCGTTGCCAAACTGTTGATATATCACGTAGATTATAATAGATTGATACGAGTAGATTCATACAGAATGTCAATAAAATCCATACACTCAACATTAAAAAGAACAAGTTCGTAATAATCTGTGTAGTAAAATCCGTGCGAATTTGTTCTAAAATAACTAGAGTACAGACAATTGTGGTAATCGCTAATACGATTAATACAATTAGTTGAATTTCAATCGGCGTTTTATAGATGCGATAGCATTTTCGTTTAAACCACAGTAGAAGTAAGCCGATAATCAATGCGATTACACTAGCCACCCATAAGCCGAACAGCATATTTTGCATCATCGTAAATTTATGAAATGAATTGACGGCAGAAAGTGTATTTTGTTCGTCCATCACTGCTTTTTTATTGATCGCAATCGTACCGCTATAGCCTTCATTAAAGAAAGGTGACTTCTCAGTAATATTGTTCATACTATAAAAGCTAGCTAAATCACTGATTATAAAAGCCGTTGTATCATTTTTTTTAAGTACTTTTTTGTCATTTAGACCATACTCTTTTTTGAATACCGTCTGCCGGTCAATTTCCCCTTTTTTAAATTGGTTACCTGTCGTATTATTTGTCAAATCATATGAAAAATAATTTGTATTCTCTTCGAAATTTTCAATTGTATTTGGTAATTCTCTATAAAACTTCTTCACACCTGCTTGCTTAAGTGCCAATACTTTTGCTGTCACATATTTTTTATCTGTAAAATTACGCGTAATTTTATCCATTTTACTGTCTCTTTCTTCTATGAGCACCTTATACATTTTTTTAAAGTCTGAATTTTTTGCTTCTTCTATTTTATCTTGATATTGATAATTAATCGAACTAATCTGTTCTTCCATCGAACCGTATTTTTCTCTATATTCTTTTATATCTGTTGCAGTAACAGTTAGTCGTTTTAATGCCTCTTTTTCGCTAGGGATATCTAAAATATAGAGACCTAGCTTAGCAATAAAATCGTCTACTTCATTCGTTAATTCTTCTGATTCTTCGTATTTTGTCGTTAAATAGTCTTCTTGGAAAAACAAAAATGTTATACTTCCCAATACAACGATCGTGGCACATAGTGAAATAATATATTTCAAAACTTTATCCATTTTAAACGGCTCCTAGCATTTTCAGTTTGGCAAAAATCACGGTAAAGCTACAATCATATTGAATCCATACAGCTTGCATACAATATATAATACTAATCATTCCAAGGACCAAGGCAATAAGCGACCATACTGTTCGATTAAGATTTATCGATTTTATAGCCAACTCCCCACACCACCTTCACGTATTTTGGATTTTTAGGATTCACTTCTATTTTTTCGCGTATTTTACGAATATGTACGGCAACAATATTGTCTGCATTATAGGCTGTTTCTCTCCACACTCTTTCATAAATTTCGTCGATTGAAAAAACCCGTCCGACATTCTCCATCAATAACTGCGTAATTTTAAATTCAATCGGCGTTAATTTAACTTCATCGCCTTCAACAGTCACTTGCTTCGAGTGACTATTTAAGCGCAAACCATCAACAACGATATCGCTATTTTCTTTTTGTTGCTCTGTCTGTCCAGCAAAATTGCCAAAAGTCATATAACGGCGTAGTTGTGACTTTACGCGAGCTAATAATTCTAATGGATGAAATGGTTTACTAATATAATCATCTGCCCCAACAGATAACCCTAAAATCTTATCTGTTTCTTCCACTTTTGCACTAAGCATAATGATAGGAATATTATGTTCTTCACGTATTTTAAAAGTAGCACCGATTCCATCTAAGTTTGGCATCATCACATCTAAAATTATGAGGTGAATTTGTTTTTTTGAAATAATAGTAATGGCTTCTTGACCATCCGATGCTTTCACAACTGAATACCCCTCATTTTTCAAATAGATTTCTATACCATCTCGAATTGCTTGATCATCATCCACTACTAAAATTGTGTACTCCATTTTTACCCTCCTATTAATTAGCTTATTTTAACTATACCGATTAATTATTAAGACTACCTTAGCATATTAATGAAGATTTCCTTAAGAAATTTCATTAACAAAGGCTCGAGTACGCTATTTTGAACACTACAAAACCCGTATAATTTTCAAAATCATCACACGGGTTTCTCATTTTTTCAGATTTCAGTTCGTTCTATTTCTAGAGGAGATGTTTTTTTCAATGTCACGATAAGAATACTACCTAATAGTAATATAACGCCAAACCATGCTTGTGGTGACATATACTCTCCGACTAAAAAAACACCCAAAATGGCGGCGGTTAATGGTTCACCTAATGATAATGTCACAGCAGACGAAGAATCCATGAAGCGCAACCCACTAAAAAATAGGCAATGCTCGTGCCAAAAACAGCCATACTCATTAAAGGAAACCAATTGGCTGTTTTTGTCGACCAAGCTATTCCTTCATAAAATGAAATAGGGACTAACAAGAGGCCTCCGATCGTGAAAATCACTGCCACTGCTGGTAGCGACGCCTCTTTATATAATAATATTTTACTAACATTTGTATAAGCTGCAAAGGTGGTTCCAGCATATAAAGCCAGTATGACTCCTCGCTGATCCATCCGTGTATCACCTTGATCTACAAATAATAAACTACAACCAATAATAGCTATACAATAATACCAGCAAAAATTGGTGAACTTCCAATGGTCACGACCGTTCCAACTACAACACCTGCCAATTGAATAGATGTGAAAAACAATGGTTGAAATAATGCCATACAAATAGCAGCATATATACTAAGTTTCCATGACTATTTTTTAAGTTGTATTTTACGTAAACTTAGTACCACTATGAGTAGTAAACCACCACCCAATAGGGAGCGTAACATGGCAATAGACAGCGAACCTGCCTCTACGCTTAAATACGTTTTTGTCGTTCCTACTGTGCCCCATAAAATAGCAGCTAATAGGACGAAAATATAGGGTACCATCTTCATACTAAAGCATACCTCATCTTCTTTTTTACCAACTATGCCCATTTCATGTTCGTTGTAGCAAGTTGAATTTTCGATTATACTAAAAAAAAGGAGGCGTAAATATGTATAAAACAATCGAAGAAACCGCAATTGCTATCAATATGCCTCAGTCTCAAGTTATGCGTTATGTTATTGAAGGGCGTATTCACTCCGTACATGATGGTGAACAATTTTTAATTAATAGTCAACAGTTCGACACATACTTCGAACAACTCGAACAAATTAAACATGAAATAGATATTTGGAAAAATACACCCATTCCTGAGGATATCGATATTAAAGACGAAGACTAACGATACATCATATGAATATGCTAGATAGCTCTAGGTATTCATCGTTTTCATTTATAGATTATTTTTTCGATTTATTTGGCGTGGCATATTCTTCATGTATAATAGAAGGTATTCAGTTTATTTTTTAAGAAATAAACTATTGGAGGGCTTTACATGAATATTACATCAATTGAAATTTGCAATAAAGAAACCGAAGAATTAATCGCTACTGAAGGTGCTGCTTTTTTAACTGAAAAAGTATCCCGCTTAAAAGAAAAAAACGAAGAATTTATCTACATTGAATCAGCAGAATATGAGGCTCATAAAATTGACGCCATCGTCTTTGAATATGATGAAATGTTTAATGTTTACAGCGCCTTATTTGGCTTAAGACTCAAAAAAATGTATAGTGCCGCGATGCAAAATTTTTTCAAAGAAAATCTAACAGATCTTCTTGGTTCTTCAAGTGCTATATTCGAAGCGAATGAAGGTATTTGGGAAATTAATATTGCATTAAATGCAATCAAAGGCTTTACAGGTGAAGAAACGATTGAAGAAGCAAATGCTTTGATTGTAGATTTTGTAGACCAATTAGTAGCAGCCATTACAGCCGAATAATAAAATAAAAAAAACGTGGGAATCGTAACAATTTCCACGTTTTTTTATATGCAGTCATGTAAAAAAATTTCAAACCGTAACGAGTGCACTTTTTTTCACGAGCATATCAGCGTAATCTTCTATCATGACAGATGCCGTTGGGTACATACCAGCCCCTGGTCCTACTAGCGTAAGCGTGCCGATAAAATTCGTGTCCAATGCGACCGCGTTGTTGACGCCATCAATTGCATATAAAGGATGCTCTTGACCAATTAGTTCTGGTCCCACTTTCGCACGAATCACACCTGTTTCGTCAATCGCTACCTCTGCTATATGGCGATAGCGTTTCCCTATAGCATCTGCTTCTTTCACCTGTTGCAGTGTAATTTCAGAAATGCCAACTACTTCAACATCTGACCACCGCGGCTGCTTACCAAAAGCCAATGCACTTAAAATCATCAATTTATTGAATGGGTCATGCCCAGAAACATCATCAAATGGGTTTGCTTCCGCATAGCCTAAGTCTTGCGCGGCTTTTAACGCTTTTTCAAACGACATACCTTCCGTACGCATCTGCGTCAAAATGTAGTTGGATGTACCATTTAAAATACCCTGAATATGTTGGACGTCATTGACACGTAAAATATTTTCCATCGTCTTAATGACTGGTACACCGCCTGCAGTCGTCGCTTCATAACCAACTCGCACATTATATTTAGCTGCTTTTTGTTGTAACGTTAAGCCAAACTTAGCGAACATTACTTTATTGGCAGTAACAATATTGATACCTTTTTCAATAGCTTGATCTAAATAAGAGTATGCTGGTTCATCCCCGACAATCGCCTCAAAAACTACATCCAAGCCACCGACCGCCAAAACATCTTCCATATTGTCTGTTAATAGAGCTGCGTCAATTTTATCGCGTTGCTTAGAGCAATTACGCACTAAAATTTTAGCTACTTCAATATCTACGCCTAAAGTTGTTTTAAAATGTTCACGCTTGTCTTTCAAAATATTGTAAATACCTTGTCCTACTGTACCAAATCCCAGGATTGCCACTTTAACTACTGTCATTTTGCTCGCCTCCATTTGATCATTCTTTCTCTTTCTTATTCGTTCATCTATTTAACAACTTAAAGAAGATTTTAGCTCATATGATAGGCAATTTCAAGGAAAATCTTCCTTAGAAGGACAAATGTTTTTTTCAGAAGGTCATTTCGTGACAAAAAGAGACTGATCCAGGCTATGTTTTTTTGAATTCATCGACAATTATTGCTGTGAAAAATCCTGAATAGAGGATTTTCATAGCGCTTATATGTCCTGTATACAAAAGTCACATAACTAGAACAGTCCCATCATGTTGATCTTGCGATTAAACAGAAATCGCAATCTTCGCAAAGGCAGTTTCAAGCGCTGCAATAAGATCATCGCTATTCTCAAGACCAATCGATAAACGAATTAATTCTTCTGGTACACCCGATGTAATTAATTCTTCTGCGCTCAATTGTTGATGTGTAGTAGATGCTGGATGAATAATGAGTGAACGGGCATCCCCTACATTGGCAACATGTGAAAATAATTCGATTTCATCAATCAATTCACGTCCTGCATCACGCCCACCGACAATACCAAATGTTAGTACAGAACCTGCACCTTTCGTTAAATATTTTTCTACAAGATGGGCATTTTCACTGTCTTCAAAACCATTGTAATTTACCCATGCCACTTGTTGATGATTTCTTAAATAGTCAGCAATTTTTTTAGCATTTTCATTGTGACGTTCCACACGTAGATTAATCGTCTCCAACCCTTGGATGAAGTTGAATGCTGCATCAGGACTTAGAGTTGGACCAAAATCACGTAATAATTGAACCCGTAAACGTGTAGCAAATGCTGCTGATGCCGTATCTATTCCGTAACGAATACCGTGATATGAAGCATCCGGCTCTGTATAATCTGGGAACTTCCCACGCGTCCAGTCAAATTTCCCGGCATCCACTACGATACCACCAATTGTCGTACCATGACCGCCAATCCATTTCGTCGCCGAATGGATGACGATATCTGCACCAAAATCGATTGGATTGCAGCCTACAGGAGAAGCAAATGTGTTGTCGATTATCAGTGGAATTTCATGTTTATGCGCAATAGCTGCCAATTTTTCAATATCGATAATCGTCAAACTAGGGTTGCCGATTGTTTCTGCATAGATGGCTTTTGTATTTTTTTGAATAGCTGTCTCAAAGGCTTCTATATTTTTCTCATCTATAAATGTAGTTGTAATTCCATAACGAGGCAATGTATTGGCAAATAAATTGTATGTTCCACCATATAAGCTAGCTGCTGCAACGATATGATCGCCTGCTCTCGCACTATTCAAAATTGAAAATGAAATGGCTGCCATACCTGAAGAAAGTGCTACAGCTGCCGCACCACCCTCCAGTAATGCTACTCGTTTTTCAAAAATATCTACAGTTGGATTCATAATACGTGAATAAATATTCCCCGGCTCTTCTAAAGCAAATAATTTACGCGCATGTTCTGAATCATTAAATTGATAGGCAGTTGTACGGTAAATCGGTACTGCAATTGCTCCTGTTACTGGATCCGGCGTTTGACCACCATGTACTGCTACTGTTTCTTTTTTGAATTCTGTCATTTGAAATTCCTCCTAATTATTTATAAATGATGGCAATCGGACATTTAGGAGAAGGTCTTTTATGATAAAATAAAAAACCCTTCTTCTTTGTAAGAAGAGGGTTGTATATGTATAGTCCTCCCCTTATCTGTCAGATCCGATAAAAAATCTGTAGGATTTAGCACCATGTATAAAAACATACTGGTTGCTGGGCATCGTAGGGCCTATCCCTCCGCCACTCTTGATAAAGGTAATTATTCGATTATGTTGTTCCATCAATTGTTTCTTAGTATAAGATAGCTTGTTCAAAACGTCAACCGTTTTCTGAAAATTTAATTTTTTATATCAATTTACAATTACCGCAGACATTTTATCATTTCCTTCTCGAATCATGATAAACTTATGTCAAAATGAACAATAGATTGAGGAGGATTTTCTTGTTTAAAAATCCAATCGTCATCATCCTACTGTTATTTATCATTGGTAGTGGTGCATATACTGCGATTACAGATGGCTTTGTCCAAATGTTAAAACTATTTTTCTACTTTTTTATCGGTGGACTTGTTGTTTTACTAATCGAATTTGTGAAGCGTCAGCTCACTAATAAAAAAAGAAACAAATAAATGTACAACAAGGTTCCGGAATAATAACTATTTCGGAACCTTGTTGTACATTTATTTTGATTTTTCTGTTAAATAGCTCTCTTATTCCTTTAATTCCTACTAGTAACCAATTAATGTTTTTTCTTCTTTTAAAAGAGGAACTATTACTCTAGAAGGAGATGAATAAATTGACAAAAGCTGATAAAAAAGAAGAAACAAAAAACAAAGTACTATTTAAAAGTATCGCAATTGCTATCGCATTTTTAGCTCTTATAATTATTACTTTTTTACCGAATGACGGCAGTGTACCTGTTGCTGGTCAACGAGCACTCGCTATTTTAGCATTTGCCGTCGTACTATGGGTTACTGAAGCTGTTTCTTATCCAATTAGCTCCGCAATGATTATCGGTATTATTGCTATATCTATCGGAACAGCACCAATGATTGACGATCCTTCAAAAATATACGGCTCTACTGAGGCACTGAAAATGGGGCTTGATGGCTTTTCAAACTCTGCTGTTGCTTTAGTGGCAGCTGCATTATTTTTAGCAGCTGCCATGCAAGCAACAAATCTTCATAAACGCCTAGCGCTTTGGGTATTATCTATGGTTGGAACGAATACAAAAAGCATCGTTTTTGGTGCTATTATCGTATCAATTGTTCTCGCATTTTTTGTCCCAAGTGCTACAGCTCGTGCTGGCACCGTCGTGCCGATATTACTCGGTATGGTTGCCGCCTTTGGTCTTCAAAAAAATAGTAAATTAGCCGCTTTACTCATTATTACTGCTGTACAATCCGTTTCAATATGGAATATAGGTATCAAAACAGCTGCTGCTCAAAATATGGTTGCATTGAGCTTTATCAATAAAGAATTCAATATTGATGTTACCTGGCTACAATGGTTTACCTACGCAGCACCGTTCTCTGTTATTATGTCGATTATTTTATTTTTTGTAATGATTAACTTGATTAAACCAGAAACAAATCGTATTGATGGTGGAAAAGAGCTCATCAAAAAACAGTTGCATGAACTTGGAAAGCTAAGTGCAGCTGAAATACGCCTCATTATCGTTGCAATATTATTACTATTCTTCTGGTCTACTGAAGGAATCGTTCATCCGCTAGATACAACGACTGTAACAATTATTGCTATTGCCATTTTACTAACGCCAAAAATTGGTGTATTCACTTCATGGGGAGAAGCTGAAAAAGCCATACCATGGGGAACAATCATTGTCTTTGCTGTCGGCATTGCACTCGGAACGTTGTTGCTCGATACGCAAGGCGCTCAATGGTTATCAACAACCGTTTTTGGTAGTCTTGGTTTGGATACGATGCCTCTACTCGCTACAATCGCACTCGTATCAGCTTTTAACATTATTATTCACCTGGGATTTGCGAGCGCGACAAGTTTATCATCCGCGCTTATTCCTATATTTATCGCTTTAACGACAACATTAAACCTTGGCGATCAAACGATTGGTTTCGTCATTATCCAACAATTTGTCATCAGTTTTGGTTTCTTGCTGCCGATTAGCGCACCTCAAAATATGCTTGCTTACGGTACTGGGGCATTCACAGTCAAAGATTTCCTAAAGTCTGGTATTCCTTTGACAATTGCCGCTTACTTACTCGTACTATTATTCAGTGCAACCTATTGGAAATGGCTGGGCTTACTATAAAAAACGGCTCTTTTCAACTTATTTCAAGTTGCTGATGAGCCATTTTCCACTGCATTTATAAATAGCTTTGTCTATGCATAGTAAGTGATAATCAGCTATAGTAATAGTATCTTATTACTTAGTTAGGAGCTGGATGAAATGAATGAAGTGAAAGCCTTACAAAGAAATCACACATCAGTACGAAAATATACGGGGGAAGAAATTCCAAAAGAAGTAGTGTATGATCTCGTACAAACAGCACAAATGGCTGCTACATCACATTTTGTACAAGCATATAGTGTCATTTATGTAACCGATGAAGAAAAAAAAATGAAACTTGGTGAATTAACAAAAAATGATTTCCAATTCAAAACAGCCGGGGCTTCTTTTTTATTTTGTGTTGACTTCAAACGTCTACAACTAGCTGCAAAAAAACACGCAATTGATATCGTTGCAGACTCTGCAGAAAATCTATTAGTTGGCGTCGCAGATGTTAGCTTATTTGCACAAAATTTTGTCATTGCAGCAGAATCAGAGGGCTATGGCATTTGCTATATTGGGGGCGCTCGTAATAACCCAACCGAAATTAGTGAATTATTCGATTTACCAGACTATGTTTTTCCAATGTTCGCTATGACGATTGGTACACCTACCAAAGTCAATGATACAAAACCACGTCTACCTGTTGAAGCAATCATCCATGAAAATGGTTATGATGAAGCGAAGTATGAGCAATTATTAACGCAATACGATGAGTTATTAGGAAATTATTATCTAAATCGTAATGCCAATCAAAAAGTCTCTAGTTGGACAAAACAAATGGCCGACTATTTAGTAGAACAAAAGCGACCATTTATCAAAGATTATCTTGCAAAACAAGGATTTACTTGGAAATAATTCTACTAGCCTCTAAACAAAATTAAAAATGGTTGAGCCGGGTACAGAACAAAAATAGTATGTCTCCCATACGAATCATCACATCAATTGAACGCGCAGAAAACGACTCCTGCGGGAATAACATGAGCTGAAACCCCCACAAGAAAGCAGTGACGAGGCGTTTGAAGTCATGTCCGCGGAAAGCGTTTTTCGAAGCAGAAATTGATTGAAATAAATAATCCCGTATGATTTCGAAAAATCATACGGGATTTTCTCTGTTGAAAATACGTTTGTCTCAGACTCTTTTTGATTCTGATGCAAATGCTTGCAGAAAATATAAAAAGTATCAATTTCAACTTTAAAAACAGCGACAGCTAATGCAGTTTCATAAATTAGCCTTGTACACGAAAGCTACTCTCCAAGAAAATCACTTCTTATGTTCCTCTTTTGATTTACTTCAAGGTTTCTCTTGATTTTCTCTAACGCTACCTCGATTTGTTTTAAAGGTAATACTTAATTCAATTTGGCGTAGTGTTCGTTCCAGCTCTGCTAATTCTTTATAGGCTTCATTCAAAGAAATTTCCTTAAAATGAATTTTATCTGCAGGCTTCATTTGACCGAACTTATATAAATCAGCTGTACAAATTTGTGCTACTCGAGGATAACCACCTGTCGTTTGTCTATCTGCTAACAACACAATTGGCAGCCCATTATTTGAGATTTGGACAGTACCATTAGCAATCGCTTCTGACACCATTTCGCTATCGCTTATTTTCTCTAATGACTGACCCTCTAACCGATAACCCATACGATCTGACGATGAAGCAATTGTATATTGTTGCAAAGTGAATTTCTGCTGACTCTCTTCATTAAACCAATCATATTCAGGCCCTTTTATAAAACGAATCATAAAAGTTGAACGATTTTTTTTATAAAAATCTGGTCTTACATGCCAAGAGGTTCCATTAAATGCACCAATCGTGTCCGTTGCCAATTGCTGTGTCATAGCAAGACGTTGCGATGTCACTTGACCTATTTCAATCCGATCATCTACTTGTAATGCTCTTCCCTTAAATCCACCAACCTTTGCACGTAAATACGTACTATGACTACCAAGAAAATCTTCTAAACTAAAACCACCACTGACAGCTAGATAGCTACGTAAACCTGTAATTGCCCCTTTAAATTTAAGAATACTTCCGGCTTTTATAAATACTGGTCGCCACTGTGGAACGGGTATATGATCAATTACTGGATGCAAATCGCCACCAGTAATTGCAATTAACATATCCTTGTCAGCTCTAAGAATCGTACCACGCATTGTTATTTCTAGACAAGCACTACTACGCGTATTTCCTACGATTATATTTGCTATTTTTAAAGCATATGAATCCATTGCACCACTAACGATGATACCGAGATTTTGATGACCGATTCGTCCCTCATCTTGAAAACTAGCCAGTGTTCCGCCCTTAACGCATGTGATCGACATTGGCTAATCCTCCTTTAATAGTGTTAAATTCTTCTACTGATATAGCTTTAAAACGCAGCCATACGCCACCTTTAAGTAAGGTTGGTTCTTTGTGTTCCGGTCGGAATAAGTCAATTGGTGTGCGACCAATTATTTGCCAACCACCAGGTGTTTCAATTGGATAAACACCTGTTTGAGAGCCGGCAATCCCTACGGAACCCGCTTCAATTTTCAAACGTGGTGCTTGTTTACGTGGCGTTGCAATTTCTGGATTTAGGCCACCTAAAAATGGAAACCCAGGAGCAAAACCAAGCATATATACTAAATATTCTGCTTCGCCATGCTTTTTAATCACTTCTTCCACCGTCATGTGATGATAATCCGCAACATATTGTAAATCAGGGCCGTACTCGCCACCATAACATACTGGAAGATCGATGATTGTTTTTTCTAAAACTAGTTCATTTACTTCCTGTGTGAGTAGCGGTTCTATTTGTTGACGAACCCAGTCATAAGGATTGATATCGATAATTGTATGTTGCTCTGCGATTTTCCTCATAATCGTAATAGCATCAAATTCGATTGTTACACTAGCGAATGAAGGAATCATTTCTTTATGGAAATTTATTTTTGCATCATGAAAAAGTTTTATAAATATTTGAATCCGATGATACGTCGTTAAATCAATATCTTTTCCGAACTCGATACGTATTGCTGAATCGCCTACTGGAGATATTCGTGCGTATTCATTTAAAATCATGTCATCACCCCTGATTACCGAATTTCGGAATTTTAATTCTGAATATAGGAATAAGTATAATTTCCACAGCCTATTTTCGCAATAATTATTTCAAAAAAATCGCACAATTCAATCTATACAGCGTTTTCATTTTGTGTTATTATTCGAAATACGAGTTCCTTATTACGGAATGAGTGAACTGAAAAACGGTACTGTTAATCATTTCCAATACATAAAGGAGGAATTTCATGTTTAAAGTTGATTTGAATTGCGATTTAGGTGAAAGTTTTGGTGCACATAAAATGGGCAATGATGCAGAAATTTTAGATTTCGTATCATCAGCCAATATTGCTTGTGGTTTTCACGCTGGCGATCCAACTGTTATGAAAGATACTGTCGAGCTCGCTTTGGCGAAAAACGTCAAAATTGGTGCTCACCCAGGAATGCCTGATTTGGCAGGTTTTGGTCGTAGAAATATAGCGATTTCACCGCAGGAGGCTTTCAATATTGTCGTTTATCAAATCGGCGCTCTAAATGGCTTTACAACAGCACTTGGAGGTAAACTTGAACATGTTAAACCACATGGTGCACTTTATAATATGGCTGCTAAGGATCCGTTGCTCGCAACAGCCATCGCTGAAGCTGTTTATGCCATCAATCCTGAGTTAGTATTGTATGGTCTATCAGGAAGCGCCTTAATTAGCGCAGGTGAAAAAATCGGACTCACCACAGCGAGCGAAGTTTTTTCTGACCGTACTTATCAAGAGAATGGTTCGTTGACAGCTCGTTCACAGTCTGATGCATTAATTACAGATGATCGTCTTGCTGTATCACAAGTAATGACGATGATTAAAAGTGGTTTTGTACAAACACAACAACAAACGAAATACTCTATATTAGCAGATACAGTTTGTATCCATGGGGATGGCCTACATGCACTTAAATTTGCTCAATATATCAATCAGACATTAACAGAAAACAGCATTTCTATAGTGCCTTTCCGTTAGGACAAAGGGGGCTTCCACATGAAGGAAGTAAAGTTAAACAATAAAACAGGTAAAGCTAAGGTAAGCAGAAGCGTCTTGTTAGGCGCTGCTTTCTTAATGGCCACATCTTCGATTGGGCCTGGTTTTTTAACACAAACGACTGTTTTCACTGAACAATTACTTGCAAGTTTTGGTTTTGTTATTTTAATGTCGTTGTTGTTAGATGTATTTGCTCAAATGAACGTTTGGCGAATAATTGTCGTATCTGGTCTTCGCGGCCAAGAAATCGCAAACAAAGTACTACCAGGTCTCGGTATATTCTTGGCTATACTCATCGTCATTGGTGGTCTTGCCTTTAATATTGGTAACGTTGCCGGCGCCGGTCTTGGCTTAAATGCTATGCTCGGATTGAACACGACGACTGGTGCTATATTAAGTGCGATTTTTGCTATTATTATTTTCCTTTTCAAAGAAGCAAGTAAAGTAATGGACCGTGCCGCTCAAATTGCTGGTGGGGTGATGATTCTTCTTATGATGTATGTAGCGATTTCAACTGCTCCGCCTGTTGGTGAAGCCATTGCTCGTACATTTGTCCCATCAGAAATCAGCATTTTCGCTATCGTAACACTGGTTGGTGGTACGGTTGGTGGTTATATCACTTTTGCTGGTGGACATAGACTACTAGATGCCGGACTTAAAGGTACAGCCTCTATTCCAGAAGTTAATAAAAGTTCAATTACTGGTATCGCCGTAACAGGTATTATGCGTATTGCTCTTTTCTTAGCTGTATTAGGTGTTGTCTCTCAAGGTATAAAATTAGATCCAAATAACCCTGCAGCTTCAGTATTTCATCATGCTTTAGGTAATGCAGGTTATCGTGTATTTGGTGTTATTATGTGGGCGGCTGCCGTTACATCAATTATTGGTGCTGCCTATACATCTGTATCATTTATCAAAACATTCCATAAAAATATTGCCAAGTATGAAAACTGGGTTATTATCAGTTTCATCGTTGTTTCAACTCTAGTTTTTGTTACTGTCGGCAAACCAGTAACCATTCTATTATTAGTCGGTGCTTTAAATGGTATTATTTTACCGATTGCATTAGGTACATTATTAATCGCTGCTCAAAAGAAAACAATCATGGGCGAATATAAACATCCCTTATGGTTAACAATACCAGGTATTTTGGTTGTTGTTGTAATGGGTGTGTTGAGCGTCATGACTTTAATCGAACAAATTCCACTACTTTTTAAATAGAAAGAAGGTAATTTGATTGTCATTAACTACAATGTCACCAGCTGATATCCGTACTATGATTCGTGATGGACAGCTGACAGGACCTACTGCAGGTCACGCATTAGGTTACGCGCAAGCTAATTTAGCTATTTTGAAAAAAGAGCATGCTTTTGATTTTCTATTATTTGCTCAAAGAAATCCAAAAGCATGCCCCATTTTAGATGTGATTGAACCCGGTGATTTCGCACCAAATGGGATTTCCTCTGGTGCTGATATCCGTACTGACCTTCCAAAATACCGTATTTATAAACAGGGTGAACTTGTGGACGAAGTAACGGATATTCTTGATTACTGGTCAGATGATCTTGTCTGTTTCCTCATTGGTTGTAGCTTCTCATTTGAGAATGCTTTACTTAATAACGATATAGATGTGCGACATATTACAGAGCGTTGCAATGTCCCAATGTTCAAAACGAATATTGCAACAACGCCAGCCGGTATGTTTGAAGGGCCTACTGTCGTATCCATGAGACCTATTCTAGAAAAAGATATTGTACGTGCTGTCCAAGTGACATCACGCTTTCCATCCGTTCACGGTGCACCTCTTCATATCGGCAATCCACAAGCTATTGGGATCGATGATATTAGTAAACCAGACTTTGGTGATTCTGTAACGATCCATGATGGAGAAGTACCTGTATTTTGGGCTTGTGGTGTTACACCACAAGCAATTGCTATGCATGTAAAACCAGAACTAATGATTACTCACGCACCTGGCCATATGTTCATCACAGATATTCGTGACGAACATTTTGGCATCATTTAAAAAAGTAACCCCTGAATGCCAGACATTCAGGGGTTACTTTTTTTATGAGTCGCTATAGCCAAGCTTCAAGGAAACTTCTGCTGCTGCTTCTTTAGCGAGTGCGATAAAGTCATCTAATGTTTCTTCTGTATAATTTGTCTCAATACCCGCCACGCTCAATGCAGCAACTACATCACCGCGATGATCAAAAATGGGGACAGCGATGGCTGCGGTATAATCTTCTAACTCTGAAAAGCTTTTTGTATAGCCTCTATTGCGTGCTTCTGAAATAGAGTGTCTTAGTGCTTCCATTGTAGAAATCGTGCCTTTAGCATATGGTATAAGCTCAACACGCGCCAAATAATCTTCCCGCTCTTGTGCTGGTAAAAAAGAGAGGATGGCACGAGGACACGCACCTGCATATAACGGGCTTCGACGTCCAATCGTCGTATACAATCGAACAGGTTGAATCGACTGTAATTTTTCGATATAAACCGATTCATCGCCATCTCTAATGATTAAATTGACGGCCTCCCCTGTTGCTTTATGTACTTTCTCCATTGAAGGTAGTGCAACTTGGCGTATATCAATACGCTCTGATACTAAGTGGCCAAATCGTAAAAATAAAATACCTAAACTATATTTACCATGTTGATCCTTATCAATTAACGCCATTTCTTCAAGTGATTGCAACATACGATAGACAGAAGTTTTTGGAATACCCGATAATTCTATAATTTCATTAAAAGTTAATTTGGCATGATTGATAAATAAATTTAAAATTTCCATGGAGCGCATAACTGTTTTATTTTTACTTTGCATAGTGATTGCTTCCCCTTTTGTTGTTCATAGTCCCTTCATTCTAACATGCATCCCACATTTTAACAGCTGACTAAAAATAAATAGATTTTTTTGTTATATCTATGAATAAGAGGTCGGCACTGTACTACTTTTTTGAGACAACAATAAAACACCTTATTTTAAGCGAGCCTGGGACAAAATAAAAATAGTATGTTTCAAATATGAATAATCAAATCAATTGAACGCGCAGAAAACGACTCCTGCGGGAATAGCATGAGCTGAAAACCTCACAGGAACGTAGTGACGAGGCGTTTAAAACCCATTTTGTGCTATCAGCTACCCCAATAGAATCTGCCATCGCGTTCTTGGATATAATGCGTAAACCAAAGGCTTCTTGCAACAGCGCAGCTTCTTTTCCATTCTCAGATAGACGCTCCTTTACTTCTTTCAGTCGGTCCTCTTTCAAAGACCAATCCACTGGTTTTTCTCGCTCCGCCACTTTGATGACTCTTTGTTTAGGAATCCAAACACGCTCCTGCTTACCTTTAGCTATAGAAATCTGCTTCATTCCTTCTCCTAGCAATCTTAAATTGGTTTCTATATTGATCAAATGCCCTGTAGAAACCCCTTCACTCTGTTTTTGTTCTATGTAATTTTTATAGTGCTCTCTTCAGCTGGTACAAATCTTTTACACCTTGATCCTTAGCCCACTTCACAAAATTTTGTGAAACGGATACAGCTTTTTCCATGGTGGCCACAGAGTGAACTCGCTTTTCCCCCATCGCTCTTGCTTCTCGCTTCGAGCGATCAAATTGCTGAATCTCTTTTAATGCTTGTTCTGTCTGATAAACGAAACAATTTCCTCCTCTCCCTGTCATTTTTTCGCCTTACCAATAAGCCTCGCTCGTTTAAACCCTAGGTCAGCATTCTTTTTTCAGAGTGCTTCTATTCGATAGCAGCACCATTTATTATACAAGATGGTCCGTGACCGGGCGAGACCACATTTTAACCCATGAATAGTACAAGTTGATGGAGTGCAGGCGGCGACTTCTGCGGGAACAGCACGAGCGGAAGCACCCGGACTGAGCGAAGCGAGGGAGAAGGCTGGAGCCGTGCCCGCGAAAAGCGTCCGCCGGAACGGAATCAACGGCTACGAGAAAAAGCGAGGACAGGAACGAAATTCGTTCCTGTCCTCGCTTATCTGTGCATAAGTGGACTTTTTCAGTGCCCTCTCATTAAACTAGGTATTATTTCAATACCTGATTTTAATGAAAGGTGTTTTAATTTGTTCCATATTTTAGGTCTGTGCCGCCGTCATTTTTGACAGGTTAAGATAGCTTTTTTATTAGATTTTTAATGATTTATGAAAGTCTGACCAACTTGTAATACGCTGACCTTCTACTTGTTTATTATACGATTGATCGACGATATAAACCGCCGTTTTCGTATTACCTAATGTCTCTAATACCGCGGGTTTATCGTCGAAGTAATAATCCAATGCTAAATCGCGAATAGTCATGATTTTCTCATCATCTTGCATACCGCAAAAGAAGTGACCATCTGCAACAGGAAAACCTGCTGCCATCATCCAATCCTTGGTTTGTACACAATATTTTTTCGGCCGCGATGTAATATAAAATACATCATGCCCCTTATCATTCAATTCATTTAGCAATGTTAATGCCCCTTCAAAAGGAGGACAATCTGTAAAATAAATAGCTGGCATCAAACGAGTCCACATTGCGTTTCCCTGCTCTTGATTGAGGCCAAAAATTTCATGAATTTCAACTGTTTGAATTGCATGAAACTGTTCTATACTTTTATTTTCATTTAATTTTTCATTGTATAAATGAAAGGCGTGCTGCCGTAAATTAATCAGCGTATCATCAATATCAAAACCAAATTTCACCGTCATGCTCCTTTATGCTAAAACGACAAATTGATCTGCGAAGGACTGTTCCTTCTCAATTTGAATCGCCTGTAGTTTTGCTACTGCTTTCTTTCGCTCTGTTGCACATGTCATCAATTCAAGCTGGGACACCTTTTCGGAGGTAATCAGTTGCGCGAGTATTTCGGCATCCTTCATCGAACTATTCAAACCAAATGCACCGGTAGGCGTCATCGTATGAACTGCATCCCCTATTAAAATAACACCATCCTTACTCCAGTTTTTTGAACTGCTACTAAAGACATCGAGGACGACAAAATCTTTCCAAGAAGTAATCGATGCTTTTGCAGAGTCGGCTAAAGTAGGGAAAGCCTGTGCTAATAAATCAATGAATGGTTCAAAAGGTTGTTTACGCAATGTTGGATAGGAACCTTTTTCAATATTCCAGCCAATTTGTACAAAGCCCTTTGCCTGCGTGAATAGTGATACTTGTGAACCACCTACTAGCGCCATTTTTATCGATGGACTCCAGTTTTTTGGTGCTGGTATTTTCGCCCATAATAAATCAAAGCCGTGATTGTGCACTTCTCGATCTAGCTGCGCTTCTTTACGAATTGTTGAAAAGCGTCCATCTGCACCGATAACAAATAGACTAGTAATATCAAGTTCTTGTCCTTGATTGATAGCCTTAACGCCACAGTAACGACCATTATCATCTTGTTTTAACTGTTTGACCTTTGTACTTGTCATCAATGTAAAATTCGGATATTTTTGCGCTTCATTTAAAATGGCCGTCAATAAATTAATTTGCGGGACATGAATCCCTAGATGTCCTACTGTTGGATCGGGTAAAATGGTTTTAAAAATCTCGCCATTATGCCAATACTCTAATGTCTCCATTCGTAATAAACCTTGTTCTTCAACTGCTTCAAATAAGTTATGCGCCCTTAAAATGGCCTCGCCTTCTTCATTTAAATGCTCGCCTCTAAACGCTTTTGCTATATCGCTATGACTTTCCAATAACAAGACAGACATATGTTGTCTAGCTAATAACAAGCTGAGGAGCGCACCACCAGGACCTGCTCCTACAACACAAATATCTACTTGTTTGCTACTCATTTGGCGTCACCTTTTTAGGGTAGGCAATAATCAATAAATCGTCTCCAAATTTTGATACATCATCAAAATATAAGCGTTCGGCAGCATCCATTGTCTCAACATTTGCACCAGCAAAAGGAGTTACTGAATTTTTACCACCTAATACTTTTGGAGCGATATAGACAAAATATTTATCAATAAGCGCTGCTCGTAAGAAGGAAGCATTCACAATACCTCCACCTTCCACCAATAAATCAGTAATGCCCATTTTATAAAGTTCTGTTAATAGTTCCGTTAAGTTTAAGCCGCGTTCATCCTTTGAAATAATGAGGATTTTGACACCCTTTTCTTCATAATCACTCAGACGATGAAGATCGACATTTTTTGATACGGCAATAATAGTTTGTGCTTCCTCTGTATTCATAACATGCGCATCAAGAGGCGTGCGCAATTGGCTATCCAAAATAATACGGATCGGATTTTTACCTTGACGATTGTCTAAACGAGTTGTCAAAGAGGGATTGTCCGCCAATACTGTGCCTACTCCAACTAAAATAGCATCCATTTCATTACGAAGTTCATGAACATGTTGACGTGCTTCTGAACCAGTAATCCACTGTGAATGACCCGTATGTGTTGCCAACTTCCCATCTAATGTCATCGCAAATTTTGACACGACAAATGGTCGAGATGTTAACATATTATGGATGAACCGTTCATTCAATTTCAATGATTCTTTTTCAAGTATCCCAACATCTACTGTGATACCAGCTTCGCGTATTAACGCAATGCCTCTACCAGCAACATTCGGATTAGGATCTTGTGTAGCGACAACAACACGTGCTACACCAGATTCTTTCACTAAATTGGCACAGGGGGGTGTTTTACCAAAATGTGAGCATGGCTCAAGTGTGACGTATAATGTTGCCCCTTTTGCATGGTCCCCCGCCATATTAAAGGCATGTACTTCTGCATGTGGTTCTCCGGCTTTGCGGTGCAAACCTGATCCAACGATGACACCATCTTTTACAAGAACTGCACCGACAAGTGGATTCGGATTCGTTTTCCCTTTGGCACTTGCTGCTAAATCGAGTGCCAATTGCATATATTGTTCATCTGTTTTCATATAATTCACCCCATTCGTAACTAATTATTATTCAGCAATATGTCCTGATTTTTTAATTTTTGTATTTAAATAAAAACGATTTGTTTCCGTTGCGCCTCCCCATAAAGGTATATGATCATGCGCTAACATTCCATGTTCTTTTAATGCTTGCAATTTTTTTGGATTATTTGTAATAAGCGTCGTTGGTTTTTGACGCAATGTTTCTAAAACGCGTATCGCATCTTCATATGAGCGCGTATCATCTTCAAAACCTAATGCATGGTTTGCTTCTACTGTATCAAAGCCCTCTTCTTGTAGAATGTATGCTAGAGACTTAGAAAATAAACCAATGCCGCGTCCTTCATGGTTTGCTAAGTAGAAAATAGCACCCGTACCATTTTCAGCAACCATTTTCATTGATTCATGGAGTTGATAACCACAGTCGCATCGTTGGCTACCAAAAATATCACCGGTATGACAGATTGAATGCATGCGGATAATTGCTTCCTCTTGTTCTTCAAAATCACCATACACTAATACGGAAGATTG
Organism: Kurthia sibirica; assembly: GCF_003143975.1. Taxonomy (GTDB): domain Bacteria; phylum Bacillota; class Bacilli; order Bacillales_A; family Planococcaceae; genus Kurthia; species Kurthia sibirica. The sequence goes on from NZ_QFVR01000002.1 coordinate 123,814, forward strand.
TTGCTTATCCGCAAGATCCGCATCAACTAGAGAAGCCAAGACTTCCTCTTTTGTCCGATTTGGTTGATCTAATTTCAACCATGTATACCATTGGAAAGTCGCTTCGAATTCGCCTTGTTTAATCGGCAAATTAACAGGACCTACTAAACAAATATCGCCTTCACTCTCATGATGAATCATTTGCATTTTTTTATATAAAATTTCTTTTGTATGTTTTTTCTCCATATTTGCACCCATTTCTATAATTAACTACGTTCTTATTCACTTACTTTTCGTAAGTTACTGACAAAAAGTAGTATATAATATCTTGTATTTCACGTCAAATTTGATGATTTTATAGTATTCCCTATTTATGAATAAAATAAATTAGTAAAACTTCTTAACTCCTATATACTATAGTAATAAACTACCTTAGAGAGGCGTGAATGGAATGATTAAGAATTTTCTTATTTTATTATTAACGGTTATTTTCTTCTTTAATAGTCTGCTATCTACTGCAACAGTTCAAGCAAAAACTATTGAAAATCCACCTCATAAAATAATATTCAGCAATAAAATTACCGTCAATACATTATTCTACCCTTATCGCGATGCCCCTCATACACCTACTTTAAAAGCAAAGGGTTTACAAGGTCTGACAATTGATCAAAAAAACAATTATTATTTAACCTATGCTACCGGTGATAAAAATCGCTATGGTTATATTTATAAATATTCGTCAAAAGGGAAAGTGCTGAAAAAAAGTAACAAACAACTAATTGGGCATGGGCAAGCTATTTCTTATATGGATGGTTTTTTGTATCAATTAGCAGATATTCGCGGAAATAAACAATACAAATTACAAAAAATTGATCCACATACTTTAAAATCTATACGAAATTGGACGATACCTGCTGAAATCCATCCAAATGTAATCGCTATGTTAGATGACCAGACGGTTGCTGCAGTATCTAAAACAGCAACTGGTTATGAAATCAATAAAATTCATCTAACTTCTAAACAAAATGCCACTCGAGATTGGCGTGAAAAAATAGTCGTTACCGGTTTAATTGGCACAACAGCTGATCATGTGGTGCAAGGTTTTGCATATGGTAATGGACGTTATTATATTTTATCGAATGGACAATATATGACGATAACTAAGACTGGTAAAAGCAAAAAAATAATCCATTTAAATACAAAACGTGAACCAGAAGGGATTGCTATTAATCAACAGGGGAAAATAATTATATCCTTCAATAAACTAAATGAAATTTTCATACAAAAATAACTCCCCATACAAAACGAGGTAGTCCATATACCTCGTTTTTTGTATGGGGAGAACGGCTAATCAACTCTTATTTTAAGTCACCAGAATTATCCTTAGATGGCGTATTAGATTGTGCATATTCTTTTGCTGTCATAACATCATCTACATGCATATTCACTTCTACAACCTGCAAGCCTGTCATATGCTTCACATGTTCTTTCACAACTGATGTTACTTTTCTGAAAATATCAGGTGCACTTTGACCATATTCCAATATTACTTTCAAATCAATAGCCGCCTGCTTCTCTCCTACTTCTACAGATACGCCCTTCGTAATATCTTCACCGACGAAACGACCGGTCAAACCAGATGCAAAACCGCCCTTCATCGCTAAAATACCATTTACTTCCCTTGCAGAAATAGCAGCTATTTTCTCTACAACTGCATCTTCAAAAGTTAATTTATTTTCGAAGACTTCTGCTTTCTCCGCTTCCTTATCATTGACACCTGTTTGACGATTGTATTGCTCTGTCGAATTTTCATCCATATTTAACCTCTCCTATCTAAGTTTGTCTATGAATATTAAAAATTGCTCCGTGCGATCTTTAGCGTACCCAATCAGGGTACCGATTGCACACAACATAATGATTAATATTGTTTTCCAAAAACCGATTGTTAAAAACAAAATGCTGATGAGTAACATACTGAGACAGCCTACTATACGCCATTTATAATCGTCTAGAAATCGCCTATTTCTTTCACTATTCATCATTTTCCCTCCTAAATAACCCGTTTTTTAAGTATTTTTTGATCGAGGACATTGATTGTCACCTTGCGGACTGGCAGCTCTGAAAAATGCTCTGTCGTTTTTTTTATGTCTGTACGCATCGTTGTCAATAAACGTTGAATAGTCGTTGCTTCAGCAATAAATAAATCGACATGTATATCGATAAATGATGCTTTTTTCTTTTGATATAAGATAACAGTCGCCGATGGTTGACGAATTCCATCATACTTGGCAATCGTGTGTAAGACATTTTTTTCAATAGATTTTTTATTTATATAAATTGTTCCATCACCATATTTTAAATAAAGGCCCCGTTTTTTATTGGATGGCTTACAGGCGAAAATAATCAGCGCACATGCAATGACGAATAGGAGTGTCGATAATGTATAGAGCGTTGGTTCGAACCAGCTATATTGCAACAGTTCATTTTTATAATTCCATTTTCGAGGGATTTCCATATTAAAATACAACAAGACACCTACGACAACAACAATTAGTAATCCAAAGCTTAAAGCTAGAATTCGCTTCATATTTCTGCCTCCATTCTCTCTGTTCTAGTAGTATTCCCCATTTAAAATGCATTAATCCCCATCATTCATACTAGAATTCCATAAAAAAAACACCACAGAAATCTGTGGTGTTCGCTAAACTACTATTTTTTATCTTTTTTTATAATTTCTTTTTTATTTAATGAAGTAATCGTTAAATCTTTTACTTGTAAAAATGTTTCTGTTGTATTGAGATACGTAAATTTCACTGTATCTCCTTCTTGTAAATACACAGCTAATGGTGATACTTCTGAACTTACAGTATAGTTTGTCTCGTCACTCAATAAGAATGAAACATTGGTAAAATCGCCCGCAGTTTCTTTATAGACGCGCATTACTGTACCTTGGGTTGTTTTTTCTTCCTTCGAAGAACTACCATTCACCGTTGTAGAACCAGAACGACTCAGGACATTTTTATATAAACGCAATGCTTCTTTTGGTGAAGTACCCGATACGGCAATTTCAGGATTTGCCGCTGATACAATATAGTAATTTTGTAAGAAACCATTCGAATCAAGTACCGGTACTAACCAACTTGTCTCTCCATAAAAATTATAGAGTAACGGCATAGAACCAGACCATTTTTTCTCGACGAATTTTTTCTCGACAACTTGCAGTGCACCAGCTGAATCCATATATGATTCTTCTGCGCTACCTGTATAGTAAGTTGCCTCACCAGTATGTGCATTCGTCAATGAGTATCCTAGCATCGATTCTACACCTTCTTTAGGACTTGTGAAGTCTGTAAAGTAGTACATCGTACCTTCTTCATCGAATACAGGACTGACATTTGCTTCTACGCCTTCATCTGAAGGGATTTTTATATCTTTTTTACCGAAGATGGTATTCCAGTAGCCATGTATATAATTACCATAATAACTATTTTGTAAGCTAACAGCTTCCGGTGAAATAGCACCATCTATAAACGTAGGTACATCCTTTATTTTATAGGATTTAATCTTCCCATTTTGCGCGTTTACCATCACGATTCCCTGTGGCTCAAAACCGTTGCGAGCAGATATGAATTTACCATATGTGCGTATATAATAGGGTGTACCATCATCATCAATTTCTAATTGAACTTCCCCATTGAATATTTTCAACGGATTATGTAAGCGCATATAGCGTACAACATTATCATTTAAAAAAGCCGATGGAATATACTTCATATCCTTCTTCACAAATTTAGGATTCGCTGATGAATCTGTTGCGCTGACAACAAAGTACCCTGGTGTCGTATCCCCTTTGAACCATTTAAAAACATCCGAAAACTCAACTGGTGCTACATAAACGAATTCATCATTTATTTTTTGAATTTGTAAATTACCTAACTCGAAATAACTTGTATTTGGTACTTGTCCAAATGCTTTGTTCATTTTATTTCGTGCATATTTTGGTGGTACACTTGCAGGTGTTTTTGTTTCATCAAAAGCTTTTAATTCCGTTGCTACTGTCATTTTTGCAGAATCATATTTTTTATCTGCATTAAAAACAGGTGCAGATAGCATATAAACTGCTATAGCAATTCCTGCAAAGGCGATGATTCCCTTTATCTTACGTTCCACTCCACCCGTTAAAAACGCACCTAAAAGCGCTAATATAGCGATTGCTGGCCATACCGCCGTCCAGTTTAAATCGATCATCGTTATGTACAAAATTACCCCTGTAACGATACATGCTAAAACAAATACGACGATGAAAAATAGCAGTTTAAATTTTAGATTAAAACCACCATCTTGCATCTTCCCCGTTATTGGAACAAGTAATATCCCTGCAATTGCTGCAATAATTGCAGCTAATAAAAATGTCATTGTCATATTTTTTCGTCCTCCCTATTTATTAATTTACGCATTACAACACAAAAAGTTTCAAACGATTGTTAAATACAAGGATTTAGGGTATAACATCGAGAATTACTTTATAGAGGAGGTGTATTTTGATCAAGTATATTTATCTACTATTTACAGCTGTTATTTTCGCAATTTACTATATTTTTTTCCTTCCACCACTATTTTCGGAAACACTCACTTTATTCTTCAAAGTTATTCCGATGATCTGTTTTATCGTTTTTGTTGCGTTAACAGATCGTGGTTCAAATGACGCTTATAAAAAATGGCTATTAATCGGCTTGATATTTTGTACCATTGGCGATGTAACTTTACGTTGGTTTATTTTTGGCTTATCAAGTTTTTTAATTGGTCATATTTTTTATATTATCGCCTTCTTACAAATCAAAAAAGTACCTACTCCAAAAACAGCAACCTTGCTTCTCTTGCTTTTTGGTATTGTCATATGTGGGTGGGTAGTTGGAAATATTATTAAAAGTGGTGATCTGCTATTGAGCGTAGCTGTCATTACATATATTGCTATCATTTTAACAATGGCTTGGGCCTCATTCCAAACGGCATCATTAACAGTTATTTTTGGCGCGTTATTCTTTTTATTATCCGATTCAATTTTAGCGTTAAATCGCTTTGTGACAGATATTCACTATTCATCTTTTCTCATTATGTCGACGTATTATACCGCGCAAATTTTATTTACAATAAGCGTCTCAAAACATTTCGCAAACCGTAAGAAAATGTTAGAATAGTAGCAATGCTTAAACAATTAGGAGGATTATGAATATGAAAGAACAAGTAATTGAACGCTTAATACGTTATGTAAAAATAGATACACAATCAGATGATACAAGTAATACAGTACCATCGACTGCTAAACAATGGGATTTATTGACTGTACTTGAAGCCGAACTAAAAGAAATTGGTATGTCTGATGTTTCTGTCGATGATCACGGTTATTTATTTGCTACATTGCCTGCAAATACTACAAAAGCAATTCCTACAGTAGGATTTTTAGCTCATGTAGATACGACAACTGATTTTACGGGTACAAATGTCAAACCACAGCGTATCGATAACTATGATGGTGGCAATATTAAACTAAATGAACATCTTACTTTATCACCAAAACAATTTCCCGAACTTACTAACTATATTGGACAAACACTTATTACAACAGATGGTACTACTCTTTTAGGTGCCGATGATAAAGCAGGAATTGCTGAGATTATGACAGCGATGGAATACTTCATCAAAAACCCTGACATTAAACACGGTAAAATCCGCGTTGCATTTACACCCGATGAAGAAATTGGCCGTGGTCCACATGCCTTCGATGTTGCACGTTTTGATGCGGATTATGCATACACGATGGATGGTGGTCCACTCGGTGAATTAGAATTTGAAAGCTTCAATGCTGCCGGTGCTACAATCACGACTTTTGGTACAAATGTTCACCCAGGTAGTGCAAAAAATAAAATGGTAAATTCGATTACTGCCGCAATCAAATTCCAAGAGATGATGCCAAAAGATGCTGTACCAGAATTAACTTCTGGTTATGAAGGCTTCATCCATTTAATGAATTTTGATGGTTCAATTGAAAAAACAACTTTATCTTATATCGTACGTGATCACGATCGTGAAAAATTCGAAGCCAAAAAAGAATTAATCAAAAAAGCTGTCACTGCCATTCAAGCAGAATATGGTGAAGATGCTATTCAACTTGATATGAATGATCAATATTACAATATGGCTGAAAAAATTGTACCGGTAAAATTCATTGTTGATATTGCTGAACAAGCGATGAAAAACCTAAATATTAAAGCGGATATTAAACCAATACGTGGTGGCACGGACGGCTCACAATTATCATTCATGGGACTACCTACTCCAAATATTTTTGCTGGCGGTGAAAATATGCACGGTAAGTACGAATATGTTTCAGGCGAAACAATGGAAAAAGCAACTGAAGTGCTGATCGAAATCGTCAAATTATACGAACAAAATTAATCTTTTCCCTTAAGAGAGGAGCATTTGATGAAAGAAATTGCTATTGGCATACTAGCCTCCTTATTTTTTGCAGTGACGTTCATCCTTAACCATTCAATGGAGCTGGATGGCGGGAGCTGGCTTTGGAGTTCTTCGCTACGTTATTTCTTCATGCTTCCCTTCCTGTTAATTATCGTGGCTAGTCGTAAAGGGCTGCCCTATATGGTAAAAGAGATTAAAAAAAATACGAGCGCTTGGTTAATATGGAGTTTTGTCGGCTTTGTGCTTTTCTATGCTCCCTTAACCTTTGCTGCGGCCTATGGGCCAGGTTGGCTCGTATCAGGAACATGGCAATTTACAATAATAGCAGGCGTTTTATTGGCTCCGTTCTTTTTTCTACATATTAAAGGACAAAAAATTCGGCAGAAAATCCCACTTGTGTCATTGTTGATTTCGAGCATTATTTTACTCGGCATTATTGTCATTCAAATCCCTAGTGCCAGTTCCATTACAGCGAAATCCTTACTATTTGGTATTTTGCCCGTATTGGTCGCTGCTTTTGCTTACCCACTTGGCAATCGTAAAATGATGGCTATTTGTGATGGACGTCTGGATACCTTTCAACGCGTTCTCGGTATGACCATTATGTCGATGCCCGCTTGGATTCTTATGGCCATTTATGCCGGCTTTACTGTCGGAGCACCTAGTGGCAGCCAAGTATTCCAATCATTTATCGTCGGTATTAGTTCTGGTATCATTGCGACAGTATTATTTTTCATTGCAACAGATCGTGTCCATCATGATCAAGGTAGGCTCGCTGCAGTTGAAGCGACACAATCAGCGGAAATTCTGTTTGTCATTATCGGAGAAATGTTATTACTAGGTGTTCCATTACCTACACCACTTGCATTAACTGGGCTCGCTATTATTGTGATTGGCATGCTTTTGCATAGCTACCATACGATGCTCGCAGGGAAAAAACACGCTACCTAATAGCATTTATTTTTCAAAAAAATGATGCCATACTTAAGAATTGTAAAAAAATATCATCCAGAGCCTGAGACAAAGATATTTTCAACAGACATGGCTTCAAACGCCTCGTCACTGCATTTCTGTGGGGTTTTTTGCACGTTCAATTGATTTGATTATTCGTATTGGAAATATACTATTTTTGTTCTGTCCCAGGCTCATTTTTTTCTGTTCGAACTTGAGTTATGTTGTGATAATGGCAATGAATAAAGATTTTTAGCATTGCCATTCATTTAATACGGACCATTCACCTTCATATAAGAAGTGTCTTATATTATTTAGCAGATACTCATTTTATTTGTACAAATGAAAAAACGACAAGATGGCGAAATCTTGTCGTTGGGTTGCCGTTCTATTCAATAACATTTGAGGGGGGTTATGAATAGTAGCTTATTAGCGTTTTTTTTGGAGAAAAGCGGCTAATAATTCCTCTGTATTATTCCATGTTTGAGGAGGAGTTTTTGTTTATATGATAATGATAATCGTTATCATTTAAATAGTCAATAGATATCCTCGTTATTTTTCGTGTATATTATGTACAAGGGGTGAACATAATTTGAGTAATCTATCACAAGATCAGCTACAGCAACTAAATAGCTATAGTAATTATATTGATGATGAACAAAAAAAAATATTTAATTTAGCACAATTATTTGACGTAGAACGGCTAGATGATACTAAAAACATCTTAAAAGCTATTAGTCAAAATAATAATGATGCTGTCGCTTTATCTTATTTTACAAGACGATATGGTATGTTTATTGCCATGCAGTTTTATATGCTCACAGTCTATGATGAGTTATGGGACGGGCCTTTTGATGCACTTGAATTTGGGGTTCGTGAAGAATATGGTAGACCTTCCTTATGTATGTTTACACGTAGCGAACATTGGACCATGATTGACGAAGAAGATCGTCAAGAAACCGTTGCAGGTATTTTAAAAACACAATGTGATGATGTTTTTCAACAACTGCGTAAAATGGGGACAGTATCTCCATTAACACATTGGGAAAATGTTTTTGGTTATTTGCTATGGCATTATCATACTTTATTGAGTAATCCAGCTACTGAAGAAGAAGCCATAGAATATGTGAAGTTTTTAGAAGATGATAAAACGTGGACTGACTTCAGTACCTTTTCACGTTTCCATAAATATACTGGTGGGAATCATCCTTCTACACTCATTCATATACCTGTGCGAAAGAGCTGTTGTTTTTCAAAAGATGTACCTGGTTTGATGGCTTGTGGTTTCTGCCCACTTATTTAAAAACAACGACCATTTCCTTTACAAAATCACGCTCAGAAGTTATACTAACGACAATAAGTTTCTCGAAGGAAACATTTTAAAGTATACATTAGATTGAGAGAAGGAATTTTTATGTTTTTCACAAAAAAAAATACTGTGCCGCTATCAGCTGATGCTGTTTTAAAAGGGGAAATTAGAGGTTTCAGACAAATACTACCATTTTTAGGCCCTGCTTTCATCGCAGCCGTTGCTTATATAGACCCAGGTAATTTTGCTACAAATATAACAGCCGGCTCAGAGTACGGCTATATGCTGTTATGGGTGATTGTTGTATCAAATTTAATGGCTGTATTAATTCAATCGTTGTCGGCAAAACTTGGTATAGCTACTGGTCGAAATTTACCGGAAGTTTCGCGAGATCGCTTTTCAAAAAAAACAGCCGTTTTATTGTGGATTCAAGCAGAACTCGTCATTATAGCCACCGACTTGGCTGAGTTTATCGGTGCGGCTCTTGGACTCTATTTGATATTTAATATCCCCATGTTGCCTGCTGCAATCATTACTGCTATCGCATCATTTGGCATTTTAGAATTACAACGTCGAGGCGTCAGAACATTTGAAGCCCTTATTTCCGGTCTAGTATTAATCGTCGTATTAGCTTTTGCTTTCCAAACATTTTTAGCGGAACCTAGTGCTGGCGATATCATTGGCGGATTTCTACCACAATTTGGTGACGTCAATTCAATCTTGCTTGCTACTGGTATTTTAGGTGCTACAGTTATGCCACATGCAATTTACTTGCACTCATCATTGACACAGCATCGCGTAGTTGGGCGCAATGATCTAGAAAAGAAAAAAATATTTAAATTTGAATTTATTGATATTGTAATCGCAATGATTATTGCAGGTGCTATAAATATGGCCATGCTTATTATTGCAGCTGCTATTTTTCATTCAAAAGGTATGGACGTTAAAGATTTGGATGTTGCCTATACGGAACTTGGCAATATACTAGGACCTTTTGCAGCTATTTCATTTGGTCTTGGCTTATTAATTGCCGGGTTAGCGAGTTCAGCTGTTGGTACAATGTCTGGTGATGTTGTCATGCAAGGTTTCATCAATCGTCGGATTCCTATTTACTTACGCAGAACAATTACAATGCTACCACCTATTGTTATTATTGCACTTGGTTTGAATGCGACGACAGCACTTGTTTGGAGTCAAGTTATTCTATCATTTGGTATCGCATTTGCCCTCGTCCCACTCATTATTTTCACAAGTAATAAAAAACTGATGGGCGGACTTGTAAACAGTAAGATCACAACAATTCTTGGATGGATAATTGCTACGATCACAATTGCACTTAATTTATTTTTACTCTACACATCCATAAAAGATTTATTTTTCTCTTAACTGAATCAACTTACAGTACCCATATAAAAAAGATCTATTTTGAATACTATAAAACCCGTATGATTTTTTGGCATCATACGGGTTTTATAGTTTATTTAGCGTTGTACTCATGCGTCTTGACACAGAAATTCCTGTCAATTTGTTGAGATCGTATCGCCTTTTTACGTTTCACATGAAACAAATCTACCAAGTCAACATAATCTCTAACTAATTTATTGCGCTATTTTTTTACCAATTGTCGTAATCGCATCAAAGAAACATGTAATAAATGCTGCACGATCTACTGAATGTAAGACATGGACATTTGGCGTTTTACCTGTCTTTTTCGCATAATCAACAAGTGTTGTACCTTGTGTCAGTCTGCCTTCTAGTTCGACCTCAACAAAATAATCATCGCCTGTAAACATCGTAGGTTCAATCAGACAAGCAATGGCACAAACATCATGGACACGAATTTGTTTTTCAAAATCTGGTGCGTTAAAAGGAGTTTGCGATTGTGTAAACGTATAGAAATTCATCATTTCAGCAACTTTTTTTGCAAAATCTGTTCCTAAATGGCTTAGCTCATTCATTTCTTCTCTTGTAATATATGCTTTATGTGTAACGTCTAAACCGCTCATAATAACTGGCACACCTGAACGGAATACAAGCTCGACTGCATGTGGATCTACATAGGCATTGAATTCTGCTACTGTTGACATATTACCACCAACAGCTGCACCACCCATCCATGATATTTCTTTAATAAATGGTTTCACTTCCGGGTGGGCAAGTAATAATGCTGCAATATTTGTTAAAGGTCCTGTAGCAACAATAGTAATTGGTTGTTGTGCGGTCATTAATGTTTCATACATCGCTTGAATAGCTGGTCGTTTACTTGCCTCAAAAGTCGGATCCGCCCATTTCACATTGCCAAGCCCACCTTCACCGTGAATATCTTCAGCAACTTCTTGGACGCGGAACATTGGTTTTTCTAAACCTAACGCTACTTCCACTTTATCTTCCTTAATATATGATAGAAAACTTAGTGTATTATATGCTGTTTTATCAATTGTTAAGTTACCAGCTTCCACCGTTACTAGTTTAATATCTAATTCTGGTCGGGCAAAAGCCAATGTTAGCATCATCGTATCGTCGATACCTGGATCGCAATCTATTATTATAGGGATTTTAGTCATTTATGAAACACTCCTATCCATTGAATACACTCATTGTATCTTCTTTACGAGCGCATTTCACTAGAAAAAACAATTTATTTTTCAAAACGGACAAACCACTGGTTTTCAAACGACTCCATCCCTGTTCCAACATAGCCATCTTGCAGTAATTGTTGCTGTCCTGCTATATCATTCATATCCATCATCACTTGAAATTCATATGTTTTTGGCGTGGCTGTTAAGTCTTTAAAAAAGACATAGCGTAGCTTATCTACATATTTTATCTTTAAAGCACGCACGATTAAATTTTGTGAAAATTTGTCTTTTAAACTTGGAATATTACCCGGTTTGACAGTTGAACAAATATAATCATAGCGGGAAATATCAATATGCTCCATCGACCATTTGGCCATTTTCTTTTGTAAACCAAAACCTCTAAAATCTGGTGATACATTTGATATTTCTTGATATAATACGCGTGGAAAATCTGCCTCTGCAATTCCACAATCATAACCTAAATGTTCAGCATCAACTGGTGGTTCTACCAACGCACGAAAACCAATCATATCATCGTCAACGAACACACCAAGCATCATACGCTCTTGAAGTAAAATTTCTTCAAATTCTTTCGTACTAAGTGGTTGTAATACACTTTGATCTGGCAAAGCGGCATATACTTTTTCTTGTAATGCTTCAATATCAACTAAATCTTGCATGGATAAATGGCGGACAGAATAGGCTGTATCACCTAAAAATCCCTCCGTAATAATTGTCATGATTTTTGCACCTCTTACGCTGTAATTTTTTCTGAGAATACTGTAAGTTCAGCTAAAACGGCTTCATCAACATCGATACCTAGTCCGGGTTTATCTGTTAATTCGATAAATGGAACATCATATTTTAAGTTGCCAATATCTTTAGAGAATTTTAACGGACCTGTTAATTCGACACTACCCATAATTTTTTTTGAAAATGCTACATGAAATCCTGCTGCTGAACCAACTGATGATTCTACCATTGAGCCGACTTGGCATTCAATACCTGCCATCTCTGCCATTACAGCTAACTTCATTGCTGGATAAATACCGCCACATTTCATCAATTTTATATTTGCTTTATCTGCAGCTCGCTTAGCGATTACTTCACGCATATCACGTTCGTTGCGTAAACCTTCATCGATCATGAGTGGAATAGCTGATTTTGCTTTAATCTCTACTAAACCATCTATATCATTGTCCATCACAGGTTGCTCCAGCCAATCTATATTTAACTCTTCCATACCGCGTAAAGCGGTCAGTGTCGTCGCTGCATTACCCCATCCTTGATTGACATCCACACGGATCGCGATATCTTCTCCTACGCGTGCTCGCACTGCTTTAATACGTTCTACATCGGTTTTCACATTCGTGCCAACCTTCATTTTGAAAGAATCATAACCCATTGCCATTTTAGCAGCTGCTTCATCTGCCATTTTTTGTGGTTCACCAATTGATAAAACATGCGTAATCGGGAACTTTTCATGGTAGCGTCCACCTAATAGTTGGTATACTGGCACATTCATCGATTTCCCTGCAATATCAAAGCAGGCAATATCGATTGCGGCTTTTGCCGCTGGTGCTGGTTTTACAATATGATCCATCAGATCGTGTAATTTTTCAAATTGACGTGGATCTAAACCAATAACCGCTGGTGCCAAATGATTTTTCAATACTTGGAATGTCCCTTCCCATGTCTCACCCGTAATATGTTCATCTGGTACTGCTTCACCAAAACCAATATAACCATCATCCGTTGTCATTTTTACAATGATTGATTGGATTGAATCATAGGTTGCATAGCTAATAATAAAGGGATCAATTAAAGGTAAATTGATTGCGAATAGTTCTATTTCTTTGATTTTCATGTATAATACACTCCTATGTTATAATGTCGTTAATTAGTCGTTTAATAATCTAAATAAAAAGCTCAAAGGATGATTTAATATGCACATTAAAATTGCACTCATTTGCTCCCAAGCCTATAAAGAATATGTTTCTAGTATCGCACAAACAATCAGTGATTTTCAAATAGATTTTTATATTTATAGTCAGCCGCAGGATGCAAATAACTTATTAGATGAATTACAACCTGCTGACGTCCTAGTAATCGGAGGTCTACTTCCCTATTTAGAAGTAGCTGAACGTTTAAAAATATGGCAAACCCCTTACTATTATTTAGAGCAAGATGAATCATCTGTATCAACTACTTTACTGGCTACTATTGCTCGTCATGAAATCTGTTTAGGGCGTCTCTCCATCGATGTCGTGAAACCCGAATTTGTATCGAATATTCTATCTGATATTCATTTAGAAGAGGTTTCTCCATACGTTTTACAAACCACTTCTCCGACTCTTTTTGAAGAGCATGCAACATTATATAGAGAAAGAAAAATCGATATGGCGATTACGAGCGTTCATCATGTTTATACGCAATTACAAAAAGCTCAGATTCCGGCAGTACGTGTCATAGACTCAAGGTCTGCATTACTTCAAAAATTAAGCGATATTAAATCAATGGCTTTGTTAAATAAATCAAATGCCAATCGAGCAGCCGCAGGGAAAATAACGCTTCATATTGATGATACACCTTCCTTCTTGACACTTACACAGGAAATTCATGCGAGCTACAAACAGCTGGATGACCATAACTATGAGATTTATACTACTTCAGGTCGTTTACAGTACTTACTAGCAAGTGAGCAATTAAAAACTATTTTAGACAACTTTCAATATACATTTACACTTGGTTTTGGTTATGGTGAATCGATTGTTGAGGCATTACATCATGCGAATGAAGCGACTAAATTTTCAACAAACAATCAAGTTTATTTATTGAATGCCCAAAGCATACTCACTGGACCTTATCCAAATGGTGCACAGTCACTCGTATTAAAAACCGATCATCCCAAAATAGCGATTATTTCAAGTCGTACTAAGCTTAGCGCATTAAATATCGCCAAAATAATGGCCTTTAATGAACATCGCCAATCGGAGCAGTTTACTGCACAGGACCTGGCTGACTATTTATTCGTAACGCGACGTACCGCGGAACGAACGATAAAAAAACTTCTTGCAAATGATTATGCCTTGCAGATTGGTGAAGAAATGACCTATCAACAAGGAAGACCCCGTGCCATTTACACATTAAATTTCACCTAAAAAAAGACGAACTATTCCAGCAAAAAATGGCGTAGTTCGTCTCTTTTTTTAGAGTATGCGTAGCGTGATATATAAACCAATGAGCGTCACAAATAAAATCGGTAAGGTTAAAATAATGCCTGTTTTAAAATAAGTACCCCATGAAATTTTGATTCCTTTTAGACTTAGTACATATAACCACACTAAAGTAGCGAGTGAACCAATGGGCGTAATTTTCGGACCAAGATCAGAACCAATAATATTAGCATAGATGAGCGCATCTCTTGTAGCGCCGGAAGTATGTGTCTCTGCAATAGCAAGTGCATTAACCATAACAGTCGGTAAATTATTCATAATAGAAGAGAGAATAGCTGCTAAAAAGCCCATAATAATGGTTGCTGCAAATAAACCATGCTCCGCGGACCATTCGATAAATTTTGCGAGTTGTTCTGTCAATCCAGCATTTCCTAGTCCATAGACAACGACATACATACCAATTGAAAAAACAACAATATTCCAAGGTGCATTTTTGATAATGGCTGTCGTATTAACAGCCTTACTCCGCCTTGCAATTAATAAGAAGAGTACCGCAATCGTACAAGCAACGAAGGATACGCGTATATTCAGCGGTTCGCTTAAAAAGTACCCGATCACTAAAAACGCCAATATAAACCATGATAAACGGAATAATTTATGATCTCGTATGGCATCAGATGGTTTTTTCAATTTGTCTACGTCGTATTGACGTGGGATAGATTTGCGGAAATAGAGTAATAAAATGGAAATTGTTGCGATAATCGAAAATAGATTTGGCAATATCATTACTTTGGCATATTGTGCAAAACCAATATTGAAATAATCTGCAGATACGATATTGACGAGATTACTAACTGTGAAAGGTAAAGATGTGGTATCAGCAATGAAACCACTGGCCATAATAAATGGAAAAATCATTTTTTCATTGAAATTTAGATTTCGTACCATCGCAAGGACGATTGGTGTCAAAATTAGTGCAGCTCCATCATTGGCAAAGAGTGCAGCGACAATAGCCCCCAATAAGCTAACAAAAATAAACATTTTGATACCACTACCACGTGCGATTTTGGCCATATGTAATGCTGACCATTCAAATAAACCAATTTCATCTAAAATTAAGGAGATTAAAATAATAGCGACAAAAGACAAGGTTGCGTTCCATGTAATATTTATAACGTCAAACACATCAGAAAAATCTACAACGCCAAGCACTAATGCAATGACAGCACCAATTGTTGCTGACCAACCTATATTCAATCCTTTTGGTTGCCAAATAACTAAAATAATTGTGAATAAAAATAGCATTGCAGCTGTTATGAACATGAACTTGCTCTACCTCTTTTCAACTCGAGTATTTGCAGTTCATCAAGTACTTGTTGAATGACTGGCTGTTGCAAATCTGCTAAGCGATAATATTTCCAAGTACCTTCCTTACGCTCTTCAATAATACCTGCTTCTTTTAATTTTTTAATTTGTTGACTGACTGCTGGCTGTGAAATTTCTAAAAATTCGACGATATGACACACACAAAGCTCGCCATTTTTTAATGCTGCCATTATTTTCAAACGATTAGCATCTGCTACAGCCTTTAATTGTTGTTCTAAAATTTCCAATGACATAATACCCCTCCTAATATATAAGTGATTACTTATATAATACCACAGTATTTTTAATGACGTATGGGTCTTTGTCTAATTTTTTTATTCACTCTGAAAAAAAATAAAACGCTTTGAAATCAATTTGATTTCAAAGCGTTGTTCTTATTAAGTTAAACTCGCCTCTAATTTTTCTTCTTCTTCGGCATCTTTTTGTGCCTGCGCCAATTCCTCTGGTGACAATTTTACGATTGCAAAACCAATATATGCGTAGATAATTGAAATAATTGGTACGATAAAGTTCAAAATAGCATATGGTGCATATTCAAAAGCGCTAACCCCTAAAGTAGCAAATATAAAGACACCACAGGTATTCCAAGGAAAGAACACAGAGGTTAATGTTCCACCATCTTCTAAAGCGCGTGAAAGATTTTTAGAATGTAGCCCTTTATCACGATATGCTTTTACAAACATTCGTGATGGTACAACAATTGAAATATATTGTTCTGAACAGGTTGCATTCGTAAAGATACTTGCACTAATTGTTGATAATACAAGACTGCCTGTCGATTTTGCAAATTTAATAATAATAGCCAACAAAGATTTGAGCATGCCTGAAAATTCTAGTATCCCTCCGAAGGTCATCGCAACAATCGTCATCGATACTGTATACATCATACTATCTAAGCCACCTTGTTGGAATAACTGATCAACCATCGCATTTCCTGAAGCAATAGCATACCCTTCTTGTAATGTATTTAATGCAGTTGCTGGTGAACCACCTTGCACAAAAATATGTAGTGTAAAACCGACAACAATACCAATCGCTAACGCGGGTATTGCTGGCACCTTTTTAGCAACCATGACAATAACAGCTAAGGGTACAAGTAATAGCCATGGTGAAATCGTAAATGAATCCTGTAATACCGCTAAAGTCGTAGAAATATTTTCTGATTTCATATCAATCCCTGCAAACTGACGTCCTAAAATAGCAAAGACGATGATCGAGATGAGTATGCCAGGTATTGTTGTATATAACATATGTCGTATATGTTCAAATAAATTTGTGCCCGTTAAACCAGCTGCTAGATTAGTCGTATCTGATAACGGTGACATTTTATCCCCAAAATAAGCACCACAGATGACCGCTCCAGCAATCATTGGTGCTGGTATCCCCATTGATAAACCAATACCCATTCCTGCTACACCAATTGTGGCCATCGTCGACCACGAACTACCAATTGCTAAAGATACAATGGCACAGAGCAATAAAATCGTTACAAGAAACCACCCTGGTGAAATTAATTTTAAACCGTAGAAAATCATCGTTGCAACAACGCCTCCGCCTACCCAAGCACCAATCGTTAATCCAACTAAAATAATTATAACAATTGCTGGTAGTGCGAGTTTAATCCCTTTATACATCATCTCTTCTACTTCTCGCCATTTAAAGCCATGAGCCAATGCAACAATTGCTGCTACAACTGTTCCG
The DNA here is from genome assembly GCF_003143975.1 of Kurthia sibirica. GTDB lineage: Bacteria > Bacillota > Bacilli > Bacillales_A > Planococcaceae > Kurthia > Kurthia sibirica. Next base: position 141,372 of record NZ_QFVR01000002.1, read on the forward strand.
ACAAGTAATGGTATATGCGGACTTTGTTTCAATACCGCAACACATATTAACATTGTCGTCATCATAATAAGAAACGTAATAATTGTCCATCTTGCTTTTATTGTTTTTTTCATGAAAACACCCCTTTAGTTTGTCAGAAAAATCAAATTCATCATCTTTTATACACTTTATAGTGAAATTTTAAAATCGTCAATGCAAAAAATTTGCATTAAAATAGCATTTAAGCGATTACAAATAAGAATATTTTGCACTAAAGTAGCTATTTCAATCATTCTATCTATATGCATAAAAATTCATTTAATATAATAAAAAAACAATTAAAACCTATTTTTCTGTATTGTTTTTTTATCCACATTAATGAATACGCTTTCATTAATTACTTTAAAATACATATATAGCAATAATTATTCATACTATAACAGCTGATAATCTCTTGATGGTGCCAGTTACTATCTTTGCATAAAAATAGCAACTACCTACTTTAATTGCTCTTGAATAGCAGTGCAAAAAAATTAACTTGGATAAATTAAAAAGGATTTTTTACAATAATAGCTTTCGCAAATAGTAGAGAACCATAAAAATAACCTCAGAAACCATTATGATTTCTGAGGTTATTTTTTATTGAGGTGTTTTCGCTAAAATTTGTGCTAAAACACGAGCTGCATCTAATAAAGCTGTACGATCAAAAGTCATTTTCGGGTGATGTAAACCAGGAGAAAGATTAGCTCCTATACCAATCATCGCCGCTTTTAACTGTGGTTTTTTAACTGTATAAAAATGGAAATCATCTGCGCCCGGTGTATGAATTTCCGGTGCTAAATATGGCTCACCTAATACTTCAATAATCGCTTCTTTAGCCATAGCTGTAGCATCAGCAGACACTTCTGCTCCTGGTGTGAAATCATAAAAACGCCAAGTAATATCACTATTAAACTGTTGTGAAATGGCTGTTAATCCACGCTCAATAGCTATTTTCATATCATTTAATAACTGATTGCTTTGAGCACGAATATCCATTTCGAACACGGCACCGCCAGGTATAATATTTGTACTACCACCATCTGCAATAATTTTTGTTAGTTTTGCTGAATGTGGTTCAAATGGCGAGAAATGTAAACTGTGTATCATTTGGTTTACAGCCATGATTAGATCGATTGCATTATTTCCTTGATGTGGCCTAGCGCCATGAGCATCATCGCCTTTTATAATTCCTTCTAAGAAATACGCTGCTCCATGATGAATAGCAGGTGCTATTTTACCTAAAGGAAGTTCTTCAATGGGTCTTAAATGGACACCAAATAAATGAGATACATCATCGACTGCCCCATGTTCAAAAGCAGCAACAGCACCGTTCCCTAGTTCTTCAGCTGGTTGGAATATAAAGCGGACTTTATGCGTTAGTTTTTGTTGGCGTAAATGTAATAATGCACCTAAAACCATTGTAATATTGGCATCATGTCCACATGAATGATTGGCTTGCCATACACCATCAACTTCCTGCCAAAGAGCATCTATATCAGCTCGTACAGCAACAACCTCATCGCCTTCGCCTATTTCCGCAACAAGACCCGGTACATCGCCGAATAAGCGATATGGAATAGCAAGTTCCTCCATGATTGAGGCAATTTTTTTCGTCGTTTCGAACTCTTTCCAACTTACTTCTGGATTCGCATGGAAATGATCGAACCAGGCAACTATTTGTTCATCAATTAACATATTTACACCTCATACATTTCTTACTTTTATGTGCGCTTTCTCGAATTGCGCGCAGCGGTAATTTGATTTCTAAAATTAGAAAATTTATTATCTCCAATTAACATCATAATCTGAATCATCGTAAATGGTAAGAAAACACGCTTGCGATACGCAATATATTTTGGCGACCAACTATTAGCATAGTTTTCTTTCGTATCTTGCATATCATGTTGATAACGTGGTTCCTGTCCATCTACTAGTATTTGAGCAGCAATCTTTTCAGAAACACCAGCATATTTGGATACACCGACATGTTTCATATAGGTCATACCAACATTAATACGGCTGTATCCTTCTTCTTTTGCTGATAGTAGTATATTCGTCAATAAATAATCCATTGCTTGTTGCGGTAATTCTGAGTGCATAGAACGCAATACACTAATTGAGATTGTTTCCATATGGTCGTAATATGGCGTCAAATTTGCAAATGCTACTATTTGATGTTCTCTATTGCGAATAATTGCTATAGAGCTATGATTCAACGTATTTTCATCTAAAAATATTTGCGTCGATTGATTTTCATATTTACGCCATTTTTTAGAAAGCTCGTCCAATTGTAAAGCAAATTCATGCGTAAATGGGGCTTTTAACAATTCATACTGATAACCCGCTTCCGCCATCTCAGTCGAAATACGTTCGAATTTAAATTTCGAAAAATCGTCCATAAATTCTCCCTTTATATCAACATACCCCTCTTCACCTAATCGAAAGAAATTGTAGCCATAACCATATAAATAAGGAATAAATTGATCGCTAACTTCATAGAAAACAGGTGTATAACCATATAAATCTGCGAAATCAATGAATTCCTCTACCGCTTTTTTAAAATGTTGTTGTTCACCAATCAAATCGCCGAGAACGATTAATTTATCTGCGGATACTCTATACGGAAATAGCACGGTGCGTTCCGTATTCCAAAAAACAAATTGTTCCTCATATTGTATGAAATTGGTCAATTCTTTGCCACCATATCTTTGAATATGTTCGATTACTTCCAATTGAATACTTGCCATCGATGTTTTTTTAAATTGTGCGCGACGACGCATCCATCCTTCTACGATTACAACTATAATAATGACTGCGATACCGATGGCGGCACTTCTAAATAGATCTCCAGAGTCAGTAATGAGCAAGGCTTGAATTTTATCCGATAGCTTAAATGCTGAATCTTCATGCGCTAAAATGCCCAATATAAGGTAACCGACTATAATCATACCAATGATCACTGTATTTAAAATACTACGTCCCCATGTTTCAACATAGCTTTTGCGATAAAAACGATTTTTTGATAAATAGAGCAACACTGCTATGAATAACATAAAGAGAGCTTGACGATATTGTACCCCTTTTAAAATAAAAAGTGCTGCAGCAAAAATGAGTACAAACAAGGTTAACTTAAAGGAGCGCTTATCCTTATACGAAATACCATTTGATAATGCTAATAATAAAAAGCCTGTTATAACAGAAATCTGATGCGACATATTGACAAAGGGCAAGGTCATAATTTCACGTACATATTTTAGCTTTTCTACTGCTCCTGGTGCTGCTGATGAAATCAATAACGCCATTCCCGCTAAAAACACCAATGCTGTCGAGACAATATGCGTTGTTTTTTCAAGTAGAGCATTCGGAATTTTATTGTACCCAACATTAAAGGAACCCCAGATATCTCTGATGAAGAGTAAAAGACCTGCAATAAATGGAATTACATAATAGCCGATGCGATAAAATAAAAGTAGAACTAACACGGATTCAGATGGGATATTCAAACTTGTAGCTCCCCAAATGAATACAAGGTCAAAGGAACCTAATCCACCCGGAATCATGCTGACAATTCCAGCCGCTGAAGCGATGACAAATGTCGGCCATAGTTCAATTAGAGCAACATCGATATGCAATAATTTCGTTAAAATAACGAGCATACAAAAAGCACCTAACCATTCAATAACGGACACGCCAATTAATGCAAAGTCACCGAGTATTTGCTTACCAGTTGCTTTTTTTCTATAAAATTGAATAGCAGCCTTTACAAAAAGGAAGGGCGTATATAAGCCAATAAAACCAGCCACTGCCAATAAAAATGGATGCTCAGCAAACAGTTTTAAATCCCAGAAGAAAAGAAGTAATAAATCAGCAAATAATGAAATACCAGCTAAATAATACAGCGTAACAGAAGCAATCATTTTAAAAAATGTTGTATTATCCATTTCTGGTTTTTTGAAGTAATGCGTTCGCAATAATACCCCTACTAAACCACCAAAACCAATTAAATTTGAAAAAGAATTGATAATTAAAGATTCTTTTAATAAGCGTTTGATCGGTATTTTTAATTGAAGTTTCTTTACGATGAAATAATCATAGAAAAACATAGGGAAAGCTAAAATCAGTGGAATGATTGCAATTAAAGCTAAGGTTCTTACATCGATAGCACCCAGCTCACTGGCAATTTTCTCACCGTTTGCTTCTTTTATAATTTTCCCGATTTCATGGATTGCAAAGAGCATTAATAGAATTGGTAATATTATTTTCAACCACTGAAAAATTTTCGTACGATTTACTTTCACTCTTCTCACCCACTCAAAATTTACTTATAGTAACTACTATACAGTTATGACGAAAAAAATGCTCTTGTCGTTCGCTATTTTTATACTATTTAATTTTTCTGGCTATGTAATTTTGGCATTTAAAAAGCCTTTAATCTACTGGAGATCAAAGGCTTTTCCGTTTATGCTCGTACAGCGTCTTCTACTAGATCTTTCTTAACGGTGATTTTAATTTCAGCAAGCGTATATAATTCTAGCAAATCTTGCTTCGTTAATTCCGGTAAGATGGAACTTAAATCTCGAAGTAATACATTTTTTCTTCTACTATATTCAATATCATTTTGCGGCATTGGTACATCGCTCATAATATTGAGTAGTAAATCGTCTGCTGAAATTTTTAAAGCTTGGCTTAAACGTACAATCCATTTTGCTGAAGGCACGCTTTCCCCCACCTCCCAGCTCTTAATACGACTTGCCGAAGTGCCAATTTCTTTTGCTAAAGACAACATCGAATGATTACTTAACTCACGCAATAATTTTAACTGTTCACCAAAAGCATATTGATCAAACATAATTACTCCCCCTTTCTTATTTAAGTTCAAAATTTAACAGGTGAATTGATAGGATATAAATATGTAGTAAAAAACACTAATGAACCCCATTCCCCAACAGTCTCATTATTATATTTTCCTAAATAAGCAAAAATATGCATATGTCATTTTTACAGTTTTTATTCCTTAAATAGAATTATAATATACTTTTGAAGAAAATAACGCATTTTTCGATTATTTTTTTATTTTTTTCGAAATTTTATAAAAAAGACATGAAGTTTGTTTGTGCATAAATAAATTTTTTCCCTCATAATACAATTAAAGGAGGTACGTCTAGATGAATAAACGTACATTAATAATAGCTATTTCTTCCATTTTTGCATTGGTACTACTCATTGGAGGCTATTTTATTTTGACGCATGAAAAAAATAATAATGCCCAAGAAAAAATTGCTCAACAATGGATTTCTTCTTTAAAAAATCAAGAGTTTGAGCAAATAGCTACTTTAACAACAGCAAGTTCATTAAAAAAACAAAATTATTCCGCCGAAGAATTAACGGCTAAATATACGACTATTTTTTCTGGCCTAGGTGTTGAAAAAGTAAAAATTTCTAATATTCATGTCGAAAATATGGTACTTACGTATTCGATGCAACTCCATACAACCATCGGCAAAACAACAAAATTTAACTATAGAGCAAAAATCGTAAAAGAAGATGTTGATTATAAAATTGCCTGGCAACCTAATCTAATCTTCCCAAATATGAAGGCTACAGACAAGATATCATTGTCTAATAAAGCTGCAATACGAGGCAGTATAGTCGATGCCAATAATATGGCTTTGGCTACACAACAAAAAGCATTCCAGGCAGGAATTATTCCAAAGGAACTGGGGAATGGAGCAGAACGAAAAAAAAATATAGCAGCCATTTCTCGCTTTTTAGACATGCCTGTCACAACAATTGAAGCTCATTTAAATAAAGCTTGGGTAAAAGAATTTTTATTCGTACCGTTAAAAGTTGTAGCAGATGAAGATGTGCGCAAAGTAACTGGATTGCAATATAAAGCGACTGAAACACGCTATTATCCACTTGGAGAGGCCGCGGCAAACTTAATTGGTTACACTGGTAAAGTAACAGCCGAAGACATCAAGAAAAAGCCATCTCTAAACACCGAAGCGATCATTGGTAAAGCGGGGCTTGAGCGTGCATATGATGCACAACTGCGTGGTATGGATGGTGGTACCATTTCTTTAACTGATGAAGCTGGTAAAGTGAAGGACGTGCTCTTAAAATCTGAAGTGGAAAATGGCCAAACGATCAAATTAACCATCGATGCATTCATACAAAAAAGGGCCTATCATGATTTAGAAAAAGCTGCTGGTTCAAATGTCATTATGCAGCCAAAGACCGGTGCTTTAATAGCACTCGTATCAAAGCCATCATTTGATCCTAATCAAATGGTTCGCGGTATTTCACAAAAGGCATATGATCAATATGCCAATAACAAAAACAATCCGTTCATGAGTCGCTTTGCTCAACGATATGCTCCTGGTTCAACGATGAAAGCTATTACAGCAGCAGTTGGTTTAGATAGCGGCATATTAACAACCAAAACACAGCGGAAAATTTCTGGGTTACAGTGGCAAAAAAATGCTTCTTGGGGTAAATATAAAGTAACGCGTGTCACGGCCAATCCGGTAGTTGACTTTGAGATGGCACTCGTCGAATCAGATAATATTTTCTTTGCTCAAGAAGGCTTAGCACTCGGAGAGAAAAAACTGCGTGCAGGTTTTGAAAAATTTGGTTTTGGACAAGACTATGATTTACCATTTGCAATGGAACCAGCTCAAATTTCTAGCGACAAAAAATTTAATAATGATATATTATTAGCAGATACAGCGTATGGACAAGGACAGCTATTGATGTCACCTATCCAACAAGCTGTCGCTTATAGTGCCTTTGCTAATGATGGTAAAATTGTGCGTCCACATATTATATATGGGGAAAAATCAGTAACTTCTCAGGCTGCTTCTAAAAAAGCGATCAACCAAGTGAATACTGCCTTGAAAAAAGTCGTATCGAGTAAAAAAGGAACAGCTCATTTATTAGCAAGTAATCAATATACACTTGCTGCAAAAACAGGGACCGCTGAATTAAAACTTGAACAAGGTACAGAAGGTATTCAAAATAGTTTCCTCATGGTATTTGATGCACAAAAGAAAAATTATATAAGTGTTTCAGTTGTAGAAAATCATAAAAAAACTGGTTCAACAGCCACTGAATTGGCAAAAGATTTGATTCCAGAGCTAGAAAAACTGACATATAATGAAAAATAAGGGGTCGATTTTTATGTTACCGAAAATGGTTGTTTTAGATTTAGATGGTACAACTTTAAACAATAAAAAAGAATTGGAACCAGCATTAGCGCATTATTTACAAAAGCTGCGACAATCAGGTGTACTTGTTTGTGTAGCAACTGGACGTACCATGCTAGAAATGAATCTATCGCTCGACGCACATTTCCAATGGGATGGCATCATCAATTCGAATGGCATGAGCGTCACGCTTGAGGGTGAGGAAATTTCACGCCATTCGATTCATCCTTATACCGTTGAAAAATTGATTGAAGCCTCACTTGCTCGTGATATTCATCACGAAATCCATCATCACGATGGTTCGACGACAGCAAAAATTTCACCTTTGCGTGATCGTGCGCATGAATTGACCGTTCATGGTTATTTTAGACCGAAATGGACTGAAGAAATTGTCACTGACAATGTCGAAAAAATATTATTCTTCAAAAGTGAAGTAGATGAAATTGCCATGTGGATGACAGAATTAGTGGAATTAGAAAAAATCTTGGCTTTTAATGCAGCCATTTCAGCACCCGACCTCATTGATATTAGTGGTAAATTAATAACGAAAGCGACAGGTACAAACGAAATTCTGGACCGTGTTGGCTTAGAGTTTTTTGATATTATTGCTTTTGGCGACGGCGGTAATGATTTACCCTTATTCAAAAAAGCAGGTCGTTCAGTAGCGATGCAAAATGCGCCAGATTGGGTGAAATCACAAGCGACTGAAGTGACAAAATATACAAATGATGAACAAGGTTTACTCATTCATCTCCAAGAAATTTATGGTGAACTAACTAACTAAAAAATGACCTCGACAATCAATTTGATTGTTGAGGTCATTTCATTTTTCAAAACTGATTTTTGGCAATTACTCTCATGTTAAAGAGTACGATGACATGGTAAGCTATATAGAGCATTCACGATTAATTATTATTAATTGGAGGGTTTAATTTGAAAGCAGTCATTTTTGATTTTGATGGGACAATCGTCGATACCGAAACACTTTGGGTTGACGTTTATCAAGAAATTATTAAAGAAAAGTACAATGTTTCCATACCAATAAGTATTTTTGAAGCATGTGTCGGTACAGTTGATGATGCACTTTACGACTATTTAGTGACATTTGTAGATGCGACTATTACACGCCAGCAACTTTCGCCTATTGCAGAAAAAAATGTCGACAAAAAGCTATGTGAATTAATGCCACGTCAAGGAGTCATTGAACTTTTAACTTCTTTACGCGATAGTGGCTACCGTTTAGCAATCGCTTCTGGAAGTCAGCGGAAATGGATAGATTTATTTTTGAAACAGCATCATTTAAATACTTATTTTGAAGAAATTTGCTGTGCTGATGACGTGGAAAATGTTAAACCACATCCAGATATCTATTTAGCTACTCTTCAAGCATTAAACTTACAACCAGAACAATGTTTTGCCATAGAGGATTCAATTAACGGCTCGCTTGCAGCATTATCAGCTAAAATACTGTGCTATATCGTTCCAAATGAAGTGACCAAACATTCAACTTTTCCACAAGGAACTATTCGCGTAAACTATTTTTCTGATATTCCGCATCGAGCACACTAGTAACAGGAGTGTTCACCATGCAATTTACACATGTATCAAAAGTTGATTTTCGTATTAAAATTGCGCAATACGGCGCCTACTCATGTATAGCATTGAGTAGTATTTTATTTTTTTCATTATCAAAAAAATTCTCCATTCTTTTTTTGATTTTCATACTTCTAGCTCTATTGGCACTAAAAAAGGGACTCGCCCTCTTTTCACTTTATTTATATCGCCATGAAATCGCTCATGCTACACAAAATTTCAAATTCAACAAGTCGACTAATTATTCACCGTACAAGCGTGAAGAATTACTCTATTTAGAAATTCGAGAAGCATTGCAAATACATAATTATTACTTATTACTTTTGAATGGTGATGGTGAAATTATTCTGCAACTAACAGCAGCACAAAGAAAAAAACTACCCAAACAATTAACGGGTTTTTACATCAAACAAAAGGGTCAATATTATGAACTTTTCCCGTCTAATTAGTAACTAAAAATAGCGGATAAAACACTGAAAAAAAAAGTGTTTTATCCGCTATTTTATTTACCATAAATTCGGTTTAACAACCATTAACCATAACATAATCAACAATAAAACAGTATAAATCCAGACGGCTAGACGTAATTTTTTTACGAAGCTAGACTGCTGAAATTTTGATGTACCAAATGTGCGAATTGTTGGCTTAAAGGCACGTGCTAAATAGACGACTGAAATAACTAGTAACACAATTGTGGTAAGTACCCATGAAGTCTGAAATTGCCACGGTCCAAACCACACAGCAAACACCCCAAAGACAACAAGAACATGCCCCGCATGCTTCACCACTGTAATACCTGCTTGAAACGCATTGACATACGCGCCAAAAGCATCCATATTTGATGTTTTTTCCATTTTACGTAAAATAGGAAACAGCACAAAAAATGGTCCAATTGATATAATGGCGCTAATTACATGAATATAAATGATTGTAGAATATAACATCAAAACCCCTCTTTTTCCCTGCTCTCGTCACTATTATAACGAAGAAAGAGACTAATTGGGTATCGTAATAATCATCATATATGACAATTCATATCACGTGACTTCTCACAATAAGCTATGTTAAAATCCTTTAAAGTCTTTGTTAAGCCTTCGTAAATCAACGTTTTTCCATTCAATTATGGGGTATATTATAAGTAGAATAGAAAGAGAGAGTTAGGAGAGGATTAATATGGGTATACACAAATTTTTCACTAGTTTAAATGATTTAGAAAGAATAAATCGTGCACCAGGACGTTTCAAATTTGAAGAACATAATGTTGCTGCACACTCATGGAAAGTCTCACAGTATGCGATGTTTTTCGCAACACTAGAGGAGATGAAAGGTGCAAGGATCGATTGGAAAATATTATATGAGAAAACTATTAATCATGATTATGGTGAAATATTTATCGGCGATATTAAGACGCCAGTCAAGCATGCTTCACCCGAACTGAAGTCTATGATCGCAACAGTTGAAGAAAAAATGGTTGAGAATTTCATTGATATGGAAATACCAGAAGAGTTTAAAGCGGTATTCAAAAATCGAATGAAAGAAGGAAAAGACAGCACAATTGAAGGTCGCCTACTAGAATTAAGTGATAAACTAGATCAGTTTTATGAATCATTTGCAGAATTAAAACGCGGTAACACTGACTTTGAATTCGTAAATATGTATCAAATAGCCTTGAAGAAAATTTTAGAGATCCCTCTACCTACTAGTGTAGATTATTTCAAAAATACAATGCTTCGAGATGTTATGAATGAAAATACAACGATTGATTTAACTGAATTAACAAAAGAAGTAATAAAGGACGCGTAGCAAAGATGCTACTCGCTTTTTTTTTATACATTTTTTAAATCACTTTATTTGCATACAATTCATTTGTGTCGTATAGTAATAAGACAAGCTGCATTGTTCGTAATAATATTAAGTTTTAACCTTTAAGCTGTAATAGGGAGTTTTAGATTGAGCAAGGATTGGCAAGCCTCTAAGCTAAGAGGACATACATGAATTACTCTGCGAACACCCACTTTTAGAAGTGGTGGTTTAAAACTTTCAATATTAAGAAGTTACGGCATACGCGGCTTTATTATTTTTTATAATCAACGTGAATAACGTTTTTAACATCTACCTACTAGGTAGATGTTTTTTTGTTTCTATCGAAAAGTTGAAGAGATTTTCTTCTTTATGAAAGAATTATTGATGAAATTAACTCATTTGAGAAAAAATAAAACACGCATCAATTAAGAGATGCGTGTGAAAATTTCAGGGATATGATTTTAAGATCAACTAACAGACAACAAGTAAATTAACATTAAAATGGCCGACTTCGCACACTTAAATGACACGCCTTTTCATTCACCCAAATTTACAAGAATTTTGTTATTCTACTGTTTGCCTATTATCATAATTATTATGAATAAGCTATTTCTCTAGTATTGCTATTATTTTGGTGAAGCCTTTTTCTTGCGCATAATCTAAAGCAGTTTTACCTGATTGATCACGCAATGCCTTATCTGCATGATGATCTACTAATTCTTGGACGATTTGTTGATACACTTTTGAACCATCATTTAAGGCTACCGCTTCGATTAATGCTGTGTAACCAAAATTATTTTGATGATTTATATCTACGCTACCATCTGCTAAAAGAATTTTCACATTGTTTAAATGTCCTTTTTCAGCTGCCGGTATTAAGGTGTTACCACCGTAACGATTTACTATTTTTTGATTGGGTTTCGCATTTTCAATCATATATTGTAAAATCTCTGCTCTTCCTTCAGCACCAGCAAATAAATAGGGACTATCAGAAATAGTGTCTTGCTTATTAATATCCGCTCCCGCATCAATTAATAATTTTGACATAATCGGATGATTGCCATGTACAGCAATAAGCAATGGAGTTTCTCCTTTTTTATTTGTTTCATCAATTGAATAAGATTGATCTTCTAAAACTTCTCGAACGCTTGTAACATCATTATTTTCAACTGCTTTTATAAGATCTCCCGGCTGTGATTTCATCGTCGATTTCTCCTTTGTTTCAATCTTTTCTACTGGTTCCTTTACCTCAACAGACCCTGTTTTTTCAACTGCTTCTGTTTTCTCTATTTTTTCATTTTGTTCTACCTTATCAGTATCATTCGAACATCCTGCTACGACTAATAAGGAACTAATCATAATTCCTATAAAATATTTCATATAAACAATCCTTTCACAGGGTGACCCTTAGCTATTATAACGATAGCCGCTGCCCCAAATTGTTTCTATTGGCAACTCTGATAATTTACCCTTTTTTAATTTTTCTCGAATACGGCCCACATGTACAACGACCGTGAAAACATCACCATTTAAATCATCCATATACCATAGTTGACGGAAAAGCTGTTCCTTTGTCCAGACACGATTTGGATGTTCCATAAAAAATACAAGTAAATCAAATTCCTTCGTTGTAAAAATTACTTCTTCATTTAATACAAACACTTTACGCGCCGCTTTATCCACTCTAATAGCATTCATTTCTATTAGATCCTGTTGTTCTGTACCTGTCAGCTGTTTGTAGCGTTTGATATGAGCTTGTATACGCGCAACAAGCTCACTTGGGCTAAATGGCTTTGTCATATAATCATCTGCACCAAGGCCAAGTGCTCTAATTTTATCAAAGTCTTCTTTTTTAGCTGATACAATCATCATCGGGATATTTTTCTTTTCCCGAATACGTCGGCAAATTTCAAAACCATTCATTGAAGGCAACATTAAATCAATAACAATTAAATCAAAAGGTTCACTTAATGCACGATTTAGTCCCTCCACTCCATCCATGACAATTTCTGCTGCGATATGATTGATTTCCAAATAATCTCTTTGCAATTCGGCAATACTAATATCATCTTCTATAATCAGTATGCGTGAGTTCATCTTGTCGCTGTCACATCCCCTATGCTTTATCCACTACAATTACAACTGTTGTACCATCATTTAATTCACTGTGAATCATCACTTGACCATGATGTTTTTCAATAATTTGCTTCACTATAGCTAAACCTAAACCACTGCCACCAGTTGTCGAAGTACGTGCTTCTTCACCACGATAAAAATGATCAAAAACATAGGGTAGCTGTAATGCTGAAATCCCCTCACCGTTATCTTGAATTGTGATTTGCACTTTTTGGTCTATAACCTCAACTTTTATCATTATCACTAAAGCTTCATTTTTCTTTTTAAATTTCATACTATTTTCAATTAAATTTGAAATTGCACGATTCATTTGCAGACGATCAATATTCACATAAACATCTTGATGCGCCTGTATTATAAATTGAACATTTTTTGTGTACAATTTAAACTCCTCTACTATATGAGATAGAAAATCTACAACTTGTAATCGTTCAAAATAAAACGGAACAGCTTCTGCATCTAATTTTGAATATAAAAAAAGCTCTTCTATTAATTTATTCAGCGCAAGCGAACGAGAATGAATCGTTTTTAAATACTTTTCTCTTTTTTCTGGTGATTCAGCAACACCATCTAATAATCCTTCCACATAACCTATGATTGATGTCATGGGTGTTTTTAAATCATGGGAAATGCTAGCAATCAACTCTTTACGATTATTTTCAAGATTCTTCTGCTCTTTAATTGATGCAATTAGTGCTTGTTGCATGCTCTGAAAATCTTGTGTGAGTTCAGTTACTTCTTTTGCTGTATTTGTAGGTATGGTTGGTGTTTTAATTTCCAAATCACCATCGCTCATTTTAGACATAACCCGACCTAAATTTTCTAAGGGTTTAATAATCGTTTTTCGCAAAAGTTGTGTAGACAATAACATTGCTGCAATAGATATGAGTACAATTAATAAGATGATGAGGAAGCCCCATTTTGTAAGAAATTCTAATAAACTATTTTCTTTTTTCAAAACAAGAATACTACCTTTTGATTTGTCGCTATAATAAAAATCAAATTTCATATATCGGTAAAATCCACCATCATTATCAATTGTCCCCTTCGTCTCAATATTATTTGTATTAAAACTTGGAAAATGAGCAATTAATGATTTTTCTACTAGATTCTCCGAGTAATAGACAATCTCATCATTTTGACGAATTACAACACCAAGTGATTGATTATCCAATTTTTGTAATTCTTTATACCTCGCTGTTGACAGAAGTTCATCTGGCTCCGTCTTCGCAATATTACGTAATTCTACATAGGCCATTTCTTCTTCCGGACTAAGGGAACGTTGATTTGTAAATGATTGATATAAGATTTTTGGTGTTGGAATTGAACCCGTTATAATATAAAAAGTAATACATAAAATCGTGAGAATGGAGAGACTTGCAATGACGATACCACCAAAATATGAAATTAAAAATCTATTTTTGATTGTCATTTTTTCTCCCTTCTCACATTTCATTAAGTTTTGCTACGATTAATGATTAAAAGTAAATGATGGTTTAAAATCACCGGTATAAGGTGTATGTTCGACGAATATTGTAATATCTTTATTTTGATCGTCTTTACCTACACGTTTGTATGTGAATTTTTTATCATTTAATTCTGTAATTTCTAATACAGCACCATACTTATTATCACCGATGGATACATGTGCACGTACTTTATTGTGATCTAGTACATCAAAGTAACCAAAATCACCACGACTCTTTCCACTAGTTATGTCGAAAAATTCATATTGATTTGTACCTTCTTCAAATTTCGCGATACTTAAGAAATTTTCATTAAATTTTGTTACATCCTTACCTTCTTCATCCACAGCTTTTGTACCTTGCCATAATGTTTTACCAAGAATGAAATCACCGTTTTCAGTCGTATTAATATCACCGGTAGTCGTTGTTAGTGCTTCATTAGTATTAGTGAATTCAAGTTCTTTTTCAGTATACGGTTTATGTTCAACAAATACCTCTATGTCTTTCCCTTTTGCATCTTTACCTATGCGTTTATATGTGAACACATCTTTATTTAGTTCCGTCATTTCAACAACTGCTTGGTATTTTTTTGTCGCTGAAATTAGGATGCGTTTTGTACCATCATTTGTAATAAAGAATGTCCCTTCATCACCACGTGTTTTCCCTGTTTTGGCATCGAAAAACTCATACTGACCTGTTTGTGAATCATATTTTGCCAAACCAATGAAATCTGTATTCTCTTTCGTTAAATCATTTTGATCTTTATCATAAACGCGCGTTCCTTGCCAATTTGTATCATTTAAAACATGCGCCATTTTTTGACCTTTTGTTAATTGTTCAGTCTTTTCATTTTCAACCTGTTGACTTTTTTCTGTTGAATTCATTGTTTCATTTTTTGATGTTTCCCCACAAGCTGCTAGTAATGTAATTGAACTGAAAATTGCTAGTGAAGCGAATTTTATACTTTTTTTCATTATGATTTCTCTCCTTTATGATTTGCTTAATTTTAAGTATGAAGGATAATTCTAAACACCCTATATCTTAAATATAAACAAATTATAAATTCAAAAAACACCTTTCATTGAAAATGTATGATGTACAATACCCTGTTTCAATGAAAGGTGCTCTATTTATCTAAAAATCAATTCGTCATTCGCCCACTAAACCATCATGATCGTTATCTCGCATATATGGGTATAACCAATGGTCTTTTGTAATCGGCATTGCATAGCCAGCAGCTTTTGCTTCTGCGATTGTCACCATACCATTCCCATTTATATCCACACTAGCGATATCATTTTTCGTGTTTTTATTTGAGGATTTTGAAGTTGATGTACTCCCTGAAGGTTTTTGTGTAGTTAACCCCATTTCAGCATTTGCCTGATCTGGGTTACCATTCCTGAAAGTATCGACTACTTTATTACCTCTGATCGTATACGTATATTTATATGTTGATGGAATTTGTGTTTTTTTATTTGGATAGGTAATAATCGCTTCAAAATCAGTAGCTGTACCTGCATCTCGTATTACTCTTTCCATATAAGCCTGATCACCATGTCGGTTAAGTGTACTATCTTGTGGTGTAATATTGTAGGCATTGGACACTCCACCAAGTGAATCTGCAATAATATGCCCTTCATCTAAATCTGAGCGCTCTACGCCAGGAACTTTTGCTTCATCAGAATAATATCTTCCCGTAGATGTAACCGGTTCGCGTTTATCATTTTGCAGGATGATTTTATCTGCAATTACGCGTACTAATTGACCATATTCATTCGTGAATGCCCAATATTGACGCTTACCAAAACCAATATTAACGACGACATTCGCTTCACGGTGTCCCGATAAATTACCACCAGCTACTTGAATTAATTTGTACCCAGCAAATATATCTTTTTTCTCTGTTGTTGATTTATCCACTATTTTTTTTTGTGGTTGTGCTTCTAGTTCTTTTTCTATGCCAGAGTCTTCTTCTACCTTCGCCTTCTCTGATTTTGTTTCTTGTAATGAGATTGTTTCATCTTCAATTGATGTTACTTCATTATTTGTACAACCCGTTACTACTAAAAGAGCTAATAGCACAATCACGTAATTCCATTTCTTCATCATCGCGTAATACTCCTCTATTTAATATTCTTCATATAAGTATCTAGTTTAACATGTAATTTTAAAGTACATTCGGAATACGAAAACAAAGTAGTTTATGACAAATAATTTTTCTTCTACTAAAAGAACTAATCGCTGTGTTTATCGAGCATTCAAACGGGCATATTGATTGTATATTAAAAGAATTAACTAATTTTAATTTTTTATCATTTTAAATATTAATTTTTTCTTCCGTATATTTTTCTAATTTTTTATACTGACCAAATAATTTCCCAAGTCCAATGATAATGGAAAACAGACGACGTTGTGAGCTAATAGATTTACCTGCAATATACGTATTTTGCAATTTTAAAATGGCGATTAAATGGAATATATTTTTAGGTGTGCCATCATTTTTTGTTAAATTATCATCCATTAAACCGTAATGAATGCGTACGGACTCCTCAAATTGTGAAGGGGGTGTTAATGTAACATTAAATACTACTTGGTCAGACGAATTATTCGTAAATGTATGATCCGTTCCGATTGGTGCCGTGATCGACTGACCAGCGGTTAGTTGATGCTCTATTTTTCCGACTGTTACGGTTAAAACACCAGATAATACCATGAATTCTTCCACGAATTCATCATGAACATGCAAAGGGGGTCCATCACCGTTTGGTGGTAGCGATACTTCGATTAATAAGTACGCTCCATTTGTATCTTTTGCTGTTTCTACAAAAGTAATTTGTTCTTTTGTATATTTATGTTGAACGCTACGTTTTAGCATTTCTACTCACCTCTACATACTATTCTAGAGTAGTATTTACGATTCGTATAGATAATTTTTACGCTTAATTTGCTATCTTTAAAGCTATATTACGTTACTTTTTAGATTTCACAGTAAAAATTGCTGTTATAAAGCAACTTTTACTATTTAAAATAGTCCTAATAAATAGAGTTAAGGGGGTTTACATTATGGCTAGTTTTATTGCAGTAGGTATTGCCATATTACTATTTATTTTACTATTTAAAGTATTTTTCAAAATCATCTTTAAACTTTTTATATTACTATTAATTGCAGTACCACTATATTTTTACTTACTCAAACCACTATGGTTCAACTATGGCTATTTATTAGATCAGTAAAAACACTTTTTTAATTACTCATATCTTTATAATAAAAAGAGTGTTTTTCCGTATTTTTTTACCTATCGTTAAGTAAAAAACGATTTGATACGATTAAAATCTCAAAGTCTGTTACAATCAATTACAACCTTTTACAACAAGGAGGAAACCTTATTGAATCAACAGTGGACTGCCTTTAATCAAATTTCAAAAATGCTGGATACTAATCAATCGATTGAATTAAATGTACATAAAATAATCGAAATCATCGTCGACAGTATTCCACAAGCAGATGCTGGATTTTTCTTATTGTGGAAAGATGACTTACAGTGCTTAACTATTGATGCTGCTGTTAATTTTCAACAACAACATTATATGAATACACGTTTAAAGCAGAATGAAGGTATAAGCGGTAAAGTTTATACTAGTGGTCAAGGTGTTATGTTAAATAGCGCAGCTGAAATTGATTACTTAATGGGCAATATGCGTAAACCAAATAAAAAATATTATTTAGATTCGTTCGTCCATTATGGTGAACCAAAAAACTGTATTTCTGTACCAATTGAGTACAATGAAGAACGTTTTGGTGTTTTTACTGTGGATAACTTTTTAAATGACGGCGATTTTTCTATGGATGATTTTAACTTCCTCCAAGCGATTGCTTTTCAAGTGGCGATTGCTATTCGTTTATCTTGTGATATTCAAAAAAGCCAACAACGCACACGTGATTTAGAAAATAGTATTACCATCCATCAAAAATTAAACCAACATATATTAGAAGGTCATTCGATTGAACAACTCATTCTTTATTTAGATACCCTTACAAATGACCCCTATTTTTTATTAAATGCTGTTGGGAACTTGGAGTTTTCTTCTAGAAATTTTGATAGGGCACTCAATTTTATTTCTTCATTAATAGATGCAAATTTCCATGAAAATTGGAAAAACCAACAATATATATCTATTTATGATGGTCAAAATTGCTATTTACATATTTTCAGAGTGTCATCTTCTGTATATATCAGCGGGTTTTTAGTTATTAAAACCAATAAACCACATCTACCTCTTATGACACAATTAACGATTACCCATGCTGCATCCATTATTGCTATGGCACAGATGAAGCAGCGAAATTCCTTCGAGCGTGAACTACAAAAGAGACAGTCTTTGCTAGCACTACTAACAGATTATAATCAATCGATTGAACTTCGAACTCTTTGTACTTATTATTTTGAAACGGATCGTTTTTTATCCATCATGACAATTGAACATCATTTTTTAATTTCCAGTGATTTTACTTCACTGTTGAATTTTGAAAAAAGATTGAATGACACATTGTCACATACTAAAATTATTTTAATCCCGACTAAAAATAGAATTTACTGTATTATAGGCAGCACAACCAAACAAAATAGTACCGTACAAAATGTCATTAATAATTTTTTACCTGAGTGTCGATTTTTTACCGGTCGTTCGGTAAAATCATTTGATAATTTGTATCTTTCTTATATGGATATTGAATTTATTTTATTTATAAATAAAATAGACAATAAAATTTCATACACTTCCTTTAAAGATTTAGGTGTTTTTCGATACTTATTACAGCTATCTGATGATGAAAAAATAATTTTTGTAGAAGATGAGTTAGCTTTATTAATGAAAGAAAAAAATAGCCGTGAACTTCTCGATACTTTATTAACTTATTTTGAGCATAAAAAAAATGCTGCATTAACAGCTCAATATTTACATTTACATATTAATTCAATTTATTATCGTCTCACTCAAATTGAGACCCTTCTACAAATTGATTTGGCCGATTTTCAAAATAATATTAATTTATACAGTGCATTATTTTTAGAAAAATATGTATACCATAAGAAAAAACAGCTACATGTAATACAGTAAAAAAGTATGAGAGCCTTCTTCAAAGAGAAGAGGGCTCCCATACTTTTTTACTTTGTGTGAACCGTTTCTTTCACAGATAGAAATTGTAACGCTGCAGCACCTAATGTATTGGCAGCTGTTAACATCGCTCGCTCATCTATATCAAATTTGGGATGATGATGTGGATAAACTTCTGTCCACTGTGGATTTTTTGCACCTGTGAAGAAAAATGCACCTGGTACTTTTTCTAAATAGTATGCAAAATCCTCTCCCCCCATAGTTGGTTCACAAATGATTGCATTGGTAATACCCGGCACATCTTGTGCAAGTTTATAAATAGCATCGGCATGTTGTTGATGATTGACCACTGGTGGATAACCACGAATATAGTCGTATGTGTATGTCGCTCCATAGAAATCACAAGCTGCGCGTAAAACAGCTTCAATATCTGCTTCGATTAAATCACGTGTTTGTGCATCAAACATTCTTGATGTGCCTTTAATATAAACAGAGTCTGCAATCACATTAAATGGATTCAGCGCTTCAAAATGTGCAATGGAAACTACAGCTGGTCTCAAAGGATTAATCCGACGTGATACAATTTGCTGTAAATTCGTAACAAATTGTGCCCCAATCAAAATCGAATCTTTCGTCAACTGTGGTTCCGAGCCATGTCCACCCTTGCCATTAATACGAATGTAAAAACCATCGGCGGCTGCCATAATAGGACCACCCGTCACCAATAGATTCCCAAGCGGTTCTGGCGCCCAGAGATGTGTGCCGTAAATAGCGTCAACGCCATCTAAACAACCATCTTCTATCATGGCGATCGCCCCACCTGGAGCAATTTCTTCTGCATGTTGATGGATGAAAATAATTGTTCCTTCAATATCTGCTTGTAACTGATTGAATACTTTTGCTAAAACAAGCAATGTCGCCGTATGACCATCATGCCCACAGGCGTGCATACGCCCCGGTATTTTTGATGCAAATGACAAATTTGTTTGCTCACTAATTGCTAACGCATCAAAATCTGCACGTAATGCAACAGTTTTACCTGGTTTTCCACCTTTTAGTGTTGCAACAACACCTCTACCACCAACATTCTTTCTTACTTCATGCCCTAATGCTTCATGGTATTCTGTGATGAACTTTGGTGTTTCTACTTCCTCGTGAGATAATTCAGGATTTTCGTGTAAATACCTTCTTAAATCGACCATTTCATCAAAATGTTGCTGTAGTAATGTGTATAATTCCATATTTTCTTCCCCCTTTATTTAAGATAGATAGAATCTCCTGGACCCAGTGGTAGACCAAATAAGAACCAAATACCAAATAGTACAATCCATCCGACTGCAAAAACGATGGAATATGGTAGTAATGCTGAAATAAGTGTCCCGATTCCAATATTTTTGTCATAACGTCTCGCAAAAGCCAGTAAAATAGCGAAGTATGCAAGCATTGGTGTAATTGGATTTGTAATTGAATCACCTACGCGATATGCTGCTTGCGTTAGTGCTGGTGAATAGTTCAAATACATGAACATTGGCACAAATATTGGCGCTAACAACGCCCATTTTGCTGATGCGCTGGCAATTAATAAATTGACCATCGCACATATAATGATAAAACCAATAACCATCGGTAATCCCGTGAAATTTAATGCCTGTAACAACTCTGCCCCTTTGATCGCCATTATTGAGCCGATATTACTCCAATTGAAGTACGCAATCATCTGCGCTGCCACAAATGCTAAAACAATAAATGGTGCCATGTCTGCAATAGATTTGAACAGTTTTTCGGCAACATCTTTATCACTTTTTAAGCCCTTAGTCGTAATACCATATGCTAAAGCTGGTAATAGGAAGAAAAATAACATTATCGGTACAATCCCTGACATAAATGGTGAAGATAAGAAACCACCTGTTTCAGGATCTCGTAGCAAACCATTTTCTGGTACAACCGCTATTAATAATAAAATAATATAAATGGTTGTCACGACACCAGCCCATTTTAATCCTTTTTTCTCACTCTCCGTAATTGTTTCTAATTTTTCTAACTTACCTGTATATGAGCCAAAACGTGGTTCCGTGAATTTTTTAGCAACCCATGTACCTAAAATCATCAACATAAATGTTGATACGATTAGGAAATAATAGTTCATCGTCGCTCGTCCTGTATATGATGGATCGACAATTACCGCCGCTGAATCTGTAATTCCTAATAATAAAACATCCAATGAGCTGATTAATAGATTGGCGCTGAAACCACCAGCAATCGCTGCATATGTAACAATCAATCCAACGAGTGGATTTCTACCTAAACTCATAAAAATAAGTGCGGCAATTGGAGGTAAAACGATAAATGCAGCATCTGCTGCTACATTTCCTACTAAGCCTGTCAAAATGATAACGGGTATAACTAATTTTTGTGGTGCACTCATCACTGTTTTTTTCATCAATGCCGATATTAAACCGGTTTGCTCTGCTAGACCAATGCCTAACATAGACACGACTACCATGCCAAGCGGTGGAAATGATGTAAAGTTCGTTAACATTTCTGTTAATATGCGAATAATACCATCTTGGTTAAGTAAATTAACTACTTCAATTTTTTCAGCAGTCCCTGGTCTAACCGCTGAAATACCAATTAAAGACATTAACCATGATAGTAGTAAAATCAACGCAGCCATAAGAACGAATAATGTAATTGGATCTGGTAATTTATTTCCTGCTTTTTCGATAAAATCTAAAAATCGATCTGTTAATTTTTTCTTGCCCGGTATTTCTAGCTGATTCATACTCATTGCAGCAACCCCTTTGTCTGAATTTTCTTTAAATTATATAGGAGAAAAATCCAATAACCTATAGAGAAAATTCTAATTATGACGTGGGATCTTTAGATAAAATTCTAATTTTTAATCTTTACATAGTAAAAATGAATGTAAACATTATATTTTTTCTAAAAAAAGAATTTTATCTATCAATAACAATATACTCATAAAATGGAATTTCAAATTCTTCCACTACCATAATATGTTTTTCACAAATGCGAATTTCCTCATAATATTCAATTTTGGTCGCCTCGGTTAACCAAATCTCCCCAGTATATGCAACATCTGCAACTTGTTCAAGTGTAGGTTGTATAAATTTTTCAGCATCACATACGTAAATATACATATGCTGTCCTTTTTCAAGTGGATATAATGCACTTAAACAACCAATAATAGATGACGATACACATATTCGTGCTTTTTTATCATCTTCCGTTACAAGGCGACGTGAAGGTATTCGCGGATAGATGACCGATTCAGCAATATGTGGATTGTTACTAACATGATAAAAACGCATAAAAAAATCTCCTTTTTTAAAATTATGTATTATGCTGATTATACAATTTTTTACATAGAAAAACAGAGATTAGTTTGATTAACTAATCTCTGTTACAGTTATTTAAGTTACTTTTTTCTTCTATAAATCAATACAGCTGCTAATGCAATTAATAATAAACCAGCTACCACGCCTACTATTGTTCGCCCTGTTCCCGTTTGTGGGAGCATTCCTTTTAACTTGCTTGTGAATGTAGCCGGTTCTTCTTTATCTACAGTTGGTTTAGTAATTGGTGATGTCAGCAGATCTGTTTTAATTGGATCATCTAACATATTTGATGTCGTCAAATTACGTGTAAGTGGATTGCCTGCTTCTTTAGGTGTTGTAAATAATGTCTTCATAGGATTCGATGGTATGTTTGGATTTATCGAATCTACCGGAGTTACCGGGTCTGTTGGGTCTGTTGGGTCTGTTGGGTCTGTTGGGTCTGTTGGGTCTACTGGTGGTATCCTAGGTTCAACTTTATGTGTATTTGTAATAATTGTATGACCATTAATCGTAAATTCCTTGTATTCATATCCTTTTGGAACATTTAATTCTTTTGTATAGTAGTCAATTTTCTTTCCTTTTTTTAGATTATCTAAATTATCCCAAATCATTTTCCACTCATTTTTGCTGGAAAGCACAACTGGATCACCTTGTTTTTCTCCATCTGCATATAGTTGTACTTCAATACTTTCAGGACGTATTAAATCTGCATCATTTTCGTCCATCCATACTTTCTCAACAGAGAGATATGTTTTTCCTGGTGTATAACTATTTTTTAGATTATAGCCATCCATTTTAAGTGTATAATCTGAAATTTTATTTTCTGAAATGGAATAATTAATTTCAATGCCATTTTTAAATTTGGGTAAATTTTTAAAACTATAGGACCAGTCATCACTTTCTTTTACTTCTTTTGTGTCTAAAATTTTACCATCAGCTACTAAATTTACTATTATTTTATCTGGACGTTTTCCATCATTATTATCTTTGTCGTCCCATGTTTTACTTCCTGTCACATCTATTTTTTCTGGTATATGTTTATTCTTAATTATTATATTTCCGTTGTCTACTTCAATAGAAGAATCATATCCAAACAATATATTTTCCTCTTTTACTGTATAACTAATGTCCTTATTATTTTTTTTCAATAATAAATCATGCCAATTGTATGTCCACTTATTATCTTCATTCAACTCGATCACATTTCCTGACTTTACACCATCAGCATATAATTGCACTTGAATCGCTGACGTACGCAAATTATCTTGGTTTGCGTAATCATCCCAGTTTTTTGTTACACTTAAGCTTCTTTTATCTGGTGCATAACTATTTTTGATATCAAAGCCATCAATCATTGTAATATAGCCCTCTATACGATCTTCTGTGACCGTATAATTTATTTTTTCCCCTTTATCTGTTAGTGGGACATCGATAAATTCATATTGCCATAGTTCTTTATCAGATATTGTTTTCGATTGGACTACTACACCATTCGCTAATAGATTTATCTTTACAGACGATGGACGCATATTATCGGCATTATCTTTGTCATCCCATGTTTTTGTACCTGATATGGTCGTTAATGCTACTTTCGGTGAATTTGTAATTACATGGACACCATCTTCAATAGTTTTATTATTCAAATGCCATCCATTTTCTTCGTACCAAGTATTCCACTCTACACCATCTTCAACAGCAATACTTGAACTATAATAATTTCCAGGTATATCAACTTCCTTTACTTCATATTTAATCTTCTTCCCCTCTTTTTTTTCATCTAAATTTTCCCATTCATGATTCCAATTGTTGTAGCCGTCCAATTCGACTTCTTCACCAACTTTTTCTCCATCTCCATAGAGTTGTACCTTGACACTTTCTGGTCTTTTTTGAGCAATATTATCTTGATCATCCCATTTTTTCAACACTTTGAAACTAGTAACTGATTTTGATTCTATTTTCTTATTAAAAACATCAATTTCTTTTTCCTTTTTTTCAGTTCCGACAAATGTTACTATCCCATCTGTCACACTGAATGTCGGGTTACCTTCATAATCATTAGGTGCTAATACTTCAACGACTTTGTATGTTCCTGCACCGAGTTTTTTAAATTCTACCTGTCCATTTTCATCTGTTTTTCTCGTATTTGATGGGGTATCTGTGGTATTGTAGTCAACAAATTCACCATTTTCGTCCTTTTTTTGTAATTTAAAAGATGCGTCTTTTAAAGTTTTTTTACTATCCGTATCTTTTTTTGTAATAATAAGGATCCCATCACCATTAATTGTTGCGCCACCATCCATCGAATCAAAATTGATTGTACTCGAGCGATCACTACTATTCGTATTTCCCCAATTCAATGTAGCTGTATTTTGGTATGCTTTTGTACCACCAACAATTTTTGAGTACACAGCAATATATACGCCTGGTACACCCGGTTGTTTATTTGTATCTAATATTTTTTTATAGGCCTCTTTTGTCAAATCTTTAATCTCATTCGTCGTATTATATTTATCAATTTTTTCATTAACATCTGCTAACTTTTTATTTGTAATCTTTGACCCTGGTAAATCCCCCAGTTTAAATATAAGTTTTGTTTGACCCGTATCTTCATCTTCATAAATACCAAAGGCTGGCGCGCCCGTTTTTTCACTTTTAATTCTAGTTTTGAAATCTTCCCATGTTTCTGTAGTGGTATTTTTCACTTCATAGGATTGAGTTGAAAATGTATCCAAACTTACAATACTCTTCGACATTTTCCCATTTTCTGTAGCTATAAAAATAGGTGACATAACATCAAATTTCAACATTTCAATACCCAATGGTAATTCATCTATAAAATAGACATCTGATTTTACTGTACTTTTTTTACCCTCATTGAATTCATCAATATAGTCTTCATAGTTTATTTGAATAAACCAATTTACTAAATTGGTGTTTGCTGTAGACCAAAAACTCTTTGTAATCACGCCATTTTTAGTATTCTCATAGGCCGTAGGTGGTATTTCTGGACTTGGATTAATAATAATTGACGGAATTAATTCATTACCAACAGTAACTTCTTCATCTTTATCTTTCACCTCAGATGCATAGCCAATTAATTCAAAAAAGCCATCTTTTAAACTCGTTTGTTTTGCCCCATCTGCATTAAATACAAAACGAATCTTTGCAGGTGTATTGTTGGATTCTGCTATAACCATCATTTGACCAATAACAATTTTCGTACCTGCAGCATTTTCTGCTACAACATCTTTATTTTCTAGCAGAGGCGTAAATCTAAAAAATTTACTTGGTAAGTTAATATCGAAATAATCACCATCTTTAATATTTAAATCCTTAAGATTTAATATTTCCCAACCTACATGAAATTTAACTTTACTATCTAGGCTGATTTCGTCACCATCAGCTAAATCGACCCAGTCATTAGCAATCATTCTCATTACTTTTACTTGCTTAATGTCTACATCTTGAGAAACTTCCATTGCGCCAGCTTTAGCCGGCGCATTACTTTTCACTGCTATAGCTTTTTCTTCTTCCAATTTCCATGATGAGGTATTATGATCATTTTCTCTATTAGAGTCAGCTATACCACCTTCTCCTGGTATCTCTGCTTTTGCTTCATTTTCTCCATTAGGAAAGTCAATAAATGGAGTAACTAACATATTTAATGAAAATAGTATAGAAAGTAGTATAGTTAATATTTTTTTGTTATATTTATACATTTCATACCTCCATTCAATGATTTATACTAAAATTACCCGTGTAAGTTTGTTTGAAACTACCTATTTTTTATTTATAAGGAAATAAAACGCATCTTAAATATTATTTTTTTATAATGCCCTGTGTATATTTTGTCATTAAAAATCATGACTTTCAGCATGTTTCTACTATTTAAATAATAGAATGCCTCTAATTAATTAAGAGGAACTGGCGCTAGTTCCTACTTCAAATAATTGTTCTTTACTAGTTGTTTCACGTGGAACAATTTGGAAAAAACCCCCCCTTATCGCTATATTAAAGTGATAAGGGGGGTGTTTTTATAGTTTTTTTCTCATGCTTAATTGATTCATCGCTGGAATACAAAGCGGTAAAATAAGGACTGCATAAATGATTAAACCCGTAATGACTATTGTTGCTATTTGAATAAGAGACATCATGCCTGAAGGAATAAGTGCCGCAAATGTTCCTGCCAAAATAAAGATAGCACATAAAATCACACTACCAATTTGCGTCATTGCGGCATGCATAGCTGCCTCTTGCTGAAGCAATCGATTCTCTCTATAACGCATCATTAAAAAGATACTATAGTCGATACCTAATGCTAACAAAATAACGAATGAAAAGAAGGGACTCAGCCAACTTAAGCCTTCAAAACCAAATACTGACGTATAAAGCCAGCCATTGATTGTCATCGACAAGAAATAAGTGAGGACAAGTGATAACACCAAGTATAGTGGCATTATATATTCTTTAAAAACGAGTGCTAAAACGAGAAAAATACCGATCATCATAATAATCGCTGTCTTCATAACATCTTCTTTTGATAATTTTGCTAATTCGACATTTTGACTCGTAACACCGCCAATTTCGATCTGAGCATTTTCAAGTTTGGTATTTTTTGTCGCTTGTTGCAACAGATTTGTTAGTGATCGTATATCATCCATCGCCTCGAGTGAGTAGGGGTGCGCTTTTAATATAATATCCATGCGCATTATTTTACCGTCTACAGACATATACTGCGCTAAAATTCCTTTGAATTCTTTACTGTCTAACACATGGGGAGGAATATTAAAAGCTTCTTTATCTGCCTTGGCAAGATCACTCAAATAAGTTCGTGCATCTGCCATTCCCCCCGACACTTTAGTTAGCCCTGTCACACTGGATTGTAAACCCTGTGACAAATTTGTCATTTGACGATTTAATACTTCAAAGCCAACCAATACAGTCGTTTGACCTTCATTGATTGCTGATAAACCACCCGATAATTTTGGTAATTGTTGTAAAATCTGTTGTTGTCCTGTTGATAGTTTTTGTAAGCCAGCCATTTGATTTTTTGTGGCAATCATAAGCTGCTGTAAGCCGTCCGTAATCAACTCTTGTTTTTTCAACGCTGCTGAATAATTAGAATTAGCCTGTCCAATCGCTTTTTGAAGTTGAAGAAGTCCCGTATTTAACTGTTCTACATTTTCAACAACTGTTGGCATTTGCTGTCTAGCAGCTAAAAAAGCCTCTTTTAATTCTATATATTTTTTATCGCCTCGCAGTGTTGGGTGCTTCATTTCTAATAAACGAAAAGCAGTCGGTGACATATATTGCATTTGCGTACTTAAAATTATTACAGAATCCGTCATTTGTTCATAGTTTGATGTCACCGTTTGTAAAGCCGTTGCGCCTTCTTTATAGCCAGCTAGTAATTGTTGGTGTGCATTTTGTAACTTTATCGCTCCAGCATATATTTTTTCTAAAGCGACTGTCATTTGTTCCGTACTACTTTTTCCTTCATGCATGGCAGTTTGAATTCCTTCTAGACTGTTACTCAAAGTACCTACTCCATTTTGTAATTCCTCTGTTCCTATAAGTAATTTCTCAATACCTGACGTAGCTTCTGTCATGGAAGGTTGTGTATTTTTTATCGTGTCATTTGCTGTGGCCAAGCCATTTTGAATTGTAGTGAGTCCCTTTTGTCCACTTTGTAATCCTTCATTAAGTAAGGCTGCTTGTTTATGAATGTACAATGCTTGAATCGGTAAACCCATTGGTCTTGTTAAAGAACGAACTTCTTCTATTCCCTTATCTTTTTGTAGTGTTACAGCTATTTTTTCAATCAATGTATAATAATCTGCTGTTGTCATTACATCATCATTTTTTATATAAATAGTCGTTGGTAACACTTCACCCGCATTAAATGACTGTGAAATGATGTCAAAGGTTTTAATCGGTTCACTTTTTTGCTGCATTTCATTCAAAGAATTATAAGATACTTGATCGTTATACAGTAAAAGAGCTGGAATGATAAAAGTCGCTAATAAAAGAAGTGTTCGAAGTGGTTTCGTTGTAGAAAACCGCCCTAAAAAATGCCAAAAACGACTTGGTGCTGGTGATTGTACTTTTTTTACTGGATAAAATATTTTTTGACCTAAAATGAGGAGGACTGCTGGTAGCAACATCCAAATTATAAAAAGAAGTACTGCGACGCCAACTGATACGGCAACAGCAGATTGATACAATTTAAAAGAGGATGCTCCTATTGCCGCAAAACCAACCATAACCGTTATTGCGCTAAATAAAATTGTTTTACCCGCTGTTTTAAAAGTGGTTCGTACAGTCACTTCTAATGTGTGACCATGCGCCAATTCTTCCTTAAAGCGACTCAACAATAAAATACAATAATCCGTACCAATACCAAATAATACGACGACTAAAAATAGCTGTGTATAGCTTGATAATGGAAAATTAAAATAATACGCTAAAATAGCAATTATTTGTGATGACATAAAATAGGCAATTCCGATGATCACAAGTGGAATAATAGCTGTTACAATCGAACGGAAAATAATAAGCAAGACGATAATAATGAACAATATAGTGAACATCTCGGTCTTCTTCAACCCTTGTTGTGCATTGTCATTAATTGCGTCATTGACCATCCATTCTGCTGTAAACATTGGTTTTAAAGCGAGATTATTCGTCGCTTCTTGCAATTGTTTTAGTTGTATCTTTAATTCTTTTTTATCATTCGGTTGCCAAGTCGATTGCAAAAGCATCATCTCTGTTTGACCATTTTTCGCGACAAGTTGCTGACGATAATTTTCATCACGACTCGTATGAAGTGCTGAAATATGCCATTCTTTTTTATTGGCTAACAATAATTTTTCAGCTTGTGAAATCGCTTGATGTTGCTTTTTATCCAAACCTTTTTCATCATGAAACACTAGAATCATAGAACCTTTTCTATCTCGTCCTAACTGTTCATCAAACTGTTGTTGCAACTGTTTAGCTTGCTGAGAAGTTGCACGATCTGGTACTGTTATTTGACCTTTTTGTTGTACTAAGCTACTTAAATTCGGCGCCACTATATAAAGCCCTATTAGCATCGCTAATAGAGCAATAATAGTCGTCCATTTTGAGCGTAAGATGGTAATCATATTGTCCCCCTGCATTTTTTTCATTACCTTTAAGTTTAAAGCAATAAAAAAACGATACAAAAGGCTATGTACATATGAGAAAAGACCCGACAATTTTATAATAAATTCCTTTTAGTTATATTTTATCCCATGCATAAACATCAATTGTATTGCCTTCTCCATACTCGGTAGCATGAAAAGAATCTATTTTTTTAGCACCTAGTTTTTCATAAAAAAGATGGCTTGAATTACCTGTTAAAACTTTTACGATACAGCTCGTCATCCCCTGCTGTTTAAACTTTTCAAAAAGTTCTCCTACTAATTGTCTACCATACCCTTGTCTTTGTTGTTCGGCGTACAAATAAAGGCATGTCATATCAGCTTCATAATGCATATATACGTCATCTTCTACTTTTTGACCATCTGCAAAACCGATAATGCCATTATTATTTTCCAATACAATAATCGTTTTATATGGATTTTCAATATGTTGCTGCCACTGACTAATGCGTTGTTCCAATCTTAATTCATTTAAAATTTCATCTGCAATTATGCCTCGATACGTTGATTTCCAACTAGCGATATGTACTTGTGCAATACCAAATGCATCTTCAATGATTGCCTGTCGAATTTTCACGATGACGCCACCTTTTTTTATATTTCTCTCTATTATAATTGTTTTTTTATGGAAGTAAAAGTATCTTTTTACATAATTTTTACCAAATAACATAACTGAATAATTCTTTTTTAGACAACCAATATGTATTAGTGACTAAGTAATAGGATACCTTCAACAATCACAGTCCTTCTATAAATTTCGTGAATCGGATCAAAAAAATCTTGCTCCTATATTTTGCAAATAAAAAACCTTTCGAAAACGTTAAACTAGTTTTCGAAAGGGAAATTTAAATGAAATTTTTCAGATTGAATTGTTTATTTGCTTGCTGTTCATCTAATAATTGTTGTTGAATGACAACTTCTTTAATAGTCATATTCTTTTTCAAAGCAAGTGTCGTCAATTCTAATGCTTTTACATAACCAAATTGTTTTGTTAAGACCGCACTGAGCGCTGCACTTTTTGAAGCGTGCTGCTCATTGCGCTCTGCATGAATAACGATATGATTTAAACATTTATCGATGAATAAGGGAATGGCATTGCTTAATAATTCAAAGCTCTCAAATAAATTTTTTGTTATAATCATTTCCCAAACATTTAACTCAAGTTCTCCACGTTCTGCTGCAAGCGATATCGCTGTATCTTTGCCAAAAATATCAAAGGAAATTTGCATCATCATTTCAGGGATACAAGGGTTGACCTTACCTGGCATGATGGAGGAGCCCGGTTGAACAGCTGGAAGACTTATTTCCGTTATGCCACTTGTCGGTCCAGAAGATAAAAAACGCAAGTCACTGGACCATTTAGAAAATGCTGAAGCACAATTTTTTAAAATTGTTGATACATTCACATAAAAATCGGCATGTTGTAGCGCGTCAAAATAATTTGGGGCACAACGAATTGGCAAGGCCATATTTTTGCTGATTTCTGAGTAAAAATTAGACGTATAGACGGCACTAGCACCAATGGATGTTCCGACTGCTGTTGCACCAACGACTAATTCTAACGACTCATTTTGTATGCATCGTAGCTTTTCAATTTGACGTATAACAAATACCTTTTGTCCAGAATAGCCTTGACCAAATGTAATAGGAACTGCATCTTGTAAACAAGTACGTCCTAATTTTACTGTTTGAGCATGCTCTTTTTCCAAGTTAGTGAATACAACTACTAGTTTTTCTAACTGTGTAATCAAAGCTTCACTATATGTGTGAATACTCAAATGAATGGCACTTGGAAACACATCATTTGTTGATTGTGACATATTAATATGGGTGTTTGGATGAATTTTCTCGTGTAATGATTGTCGATTCGCTCGATAACTTAACACTTCATTTATATTCATATTAACGGATACACCGCCACCGGCGTTATATAGATCAATTGGAAATTGATCGTAGGTTTGCTGTGTTAAAAGTTCATCACAAGCCGTCACAATCGCCTGACAATCATTGCTAGTTAATGAACCTGCTAAATAATTTGCGGTTGCTGCAGCTTTTTTTATCTGTACCATATTCATTATAAGAATCGGATAATCATTTAGTTTTTGATGACTAATTGAAAAATTTTGTAACGCACGAAAAGTTTGAATACCGTATTCAATATGATCTTCTAACTCTATTTCACCTATAAAATCTTTTTCTAGGCGCATTTTTTCACCTCAATTAATCGAAAGTAATAACTGTTCTACCAACATTTGAGCAATTATGATCGTGGAAAGCATCAAATGCTTCGTTAATTTCATCAATTGAAATCGTTTTAATTACTAATTCATCCAGCATGAATTTGTGATCTAAATACATCTGCGCAATTCGTGGGAAATCTCTAAATGGTGATGCATCCCCATAAAAACTACCACGCAATACTTTACCCAAACGATGGAAGCCACCAGCGGGAAGACTTAATTCTTTTGTTGGATTGAATGCTCCTACTACGACTACAGTTGCACCTTTACGTGCTGACAACCATGCTGTTTGAGCTGCAAAAGTGTTACCAGAGCAGTCGATTGCAAAGTGAACACCGGCATCATCAGTGATTGCTTGAATTTGCTCAACTGTATCTGGTGCACTGCAATTAACAACATGTGTAGCACCGAATTTTTTAGCAATCTCTAAATTTTCATCTTTAATATCACAAGCAATTATTTTTGAAGCACCGGCAATTTTAG
Source organism: Kurthia sibirica (assembly GCF_003143975.1). Taxonomy (GTDB): domain Bacteria; phylum Bacillota; class Bacilli; order Bacillales_A; family Planococcaceae; genus Kurthia; species Kurthia sibirica. The sequence continues at coordinate 173,974 of NZ_QFVR01000002.1, forward strand.
CACCTTGAATAGCATTAATCCCTACGCCACCAATACCAAATACTGCAACTGTAGAACCTGCTGTTACGCCTGCTGCATTTACTGCTGCACTGTAGCCTGTTGAGACACCACAACCGATTAATGATGCTTGAGCGAATGGCATTTCATCTGGAATTTTAATACAAGACATTGCTGGAACTACTGCATATTCTGCGAATGTTGACAGCAATGAACTGTGATAAATTTTACCGTTTTCATCTGATAAACGTGTTGTTCCATCTAATAATGTACCTGCAAACATTGGGCCAAATGCATCTTCACAAAGATGAACTTTACCTTCCGCACAGTAAGCACACTGGCCACAATATGGAGCCCAGCTAAGAACGACACGATCACCCGGCTTCACATGTTTTATACTACTACCAACTGAATGCACAATTCCTGCACCTTCATGTCCAAGTACTGTTGGAAGTGGTGTTGTCGCATCTTCTAAAGAATTTAAATCACTGTGACACACGCCAGTTGCTTTTATTTGTACTAATACTTCATCATGTTTTGGTTCGCTTAAATTGATGTCCTCGATTGATAATTTCCCACCTGTTGTTCTCATCACTGCTGCTTTAATTTTCATCATTAGTAAAGACTCCCTTGTTATTAGTATGCGAACCAAATTGCACGTTTTTTAGTGAATGCTGCTAGCGAGTGGATTGCGTATTCTTTGCCCCAACCACTTTGTTTTACGCCGCCAAATGGGCTTGCAAAATCATAGCAGCCATATTTATTTACAAAAACCATGCCTGCTTCGAGTTGATTTGCAACACGATGTGCACGCGACATATCAGCTGTCCATAGACCTGCACCAAGACCATAAATTGTATCATTTGCTTGGGCAATAACTTCCTCTTCCGTTTCAAAAGGAATTACACATAGTACAGGGCCAAAAATTTCTTCTTGAGCGATTTTCATATCATTTGTAACATCTGCCATAATTGTTGGGCGTACGAAACAGCCATGGACATTTTCGCCTTCTATATCACGATATCCACCTGCTGCTACTCGAGCACCTTGTTCAATACCACTCTCGATATAGCCTAAAATTGATTCCATATGCTCGGTAGAGATTTGTGCACCTTGATCAGAAGAAGGGTCGAAGGGATCCCCTAATTTATAAGCATCTGCAAATGCAGCCATTTTCTCTACTACTTCGTTATAAATTGATTTCTCAACGAATAAGCGAGTTGGAGATGAACATTTTTCTGCTTTATGTGTAAATAGTGCATAGAATGATTTTTCAATTGCTTCATCTCGTTTTGCATAATCTGCAAATAAAATATTAGGTGATTTACCACCTAATTCAAGTGTTACCGGCTTTAAATTACTGTCGGCAGAGTCACGTACTAATTGTTTCCCCACATTTGTACTACCTGTGAATGATAATTTGTCTACACCTGCGTGCGTACTCATATGCGAACCTAATTTTGATTTTCCTAAAATTAAATTAATCGTTCCCGCTGGTAAAATATTTGCTTCTGCAATAATTTCAAATAAACGAATTGCAGAGAATGATGTCTTATTTGAAGGTTTTAATAATAGTGTATTCCCCATCGATAAGGCTGGTGCCATTTTTAGACATGCCATTTGCAATGGGAAATTGAACGGTACAATTTGAGCACATACACCAATTGGGTCCACTGTTGTGACGCTTAAAAAATCGCCATTTACAGGGTTATTTTCTGCATAATACTTATCTGTCCAACCTGCATAGTATTCAAATAACTCTGCACATTCTTGCACATCATCATTGTATGCTTCCGAATATAACTTACCGTTATCAAGCGCTTCTAAAGTTGCTAGTTCTGCTTGATGCTCATAGATTAACCCTGCAATTTGATGCATAATTTTTGCGCGTTGTTTTTTCGAAATAGTCTTCCAGTCAGAGTTTGTAAGTGCTTGGCGTGCAGATACAATTGCTGTATCCACATCATTTGTTGTTGCTTCATAATATGCCCCAACTACCGAACCATTTGCAGGGTTAATAGACGAGATAGTTGCTGGACCTGTAGTCAGCCATTCCCCGTTAATATAACTACCTTTTATATCTTTTAACCACTGTGCTGCCCATTGTAGTTTTGGTTGTTCAATCGTTTCAAAATTTGTCATTTTAAATCCCTCTTTTTCAATATATTTTTGTAGTATTCTTCTGCTGCGTGATAACCAAATTGCTCCTTCACGCTCACAATGCTTGGTATTAAACTTTCCGAATACTGCTTACATTGCTCACTATTTACTGAAATACCTTGGATACAATAATCATTTAATAGCGTAATCGCTCTTGTTAAGAGTTGAATGCTATCTAATAATTTAAAGACGGCATACCCTTCAAATACATTGAGGTTCAGTTCACCATTTTCTGATGAACGGTGGATTGAATAATTTAAGCCACCTACCTCAAAACAACATTGCATCACTGTTTCAGGAATAACTGGGTTGATTTTACCTGGGAAAAATGAGGATCCCTTAACAATCTGTGGTAAACGCAGTTCATTAAAACCTGTTTCAGGTCCAGATGATAATAATCGTAAATCTTTTGCTATTTTAATGAGTGCTTCTGCAACGATATTTAGTTGATCTGATACTTCAACATGAACATCAATATTTTGTGCCATATCAAATTTATTGGTTGTAGATGTTAATGGCATATTACTTACTGTTATTAAACTTTCTACGATGAGCGCTTGATAATTCTTCGAAGCTCCCTCACCATCTCCAATGACTGTTCCACCAATATTAATAGCTAAGAGTTGAGCGTAAACGCTTTCAAGACGATGATAGCGTCTTTGTAAAACCGCTGTGTAACCGGAGAAAAATTCGCCCATATCATTTTTACTCCCATCTTGAAGACAGGTTCTTGATATTGACGCGATTCCAGTAAACTCTTTTTCTTTTTGTTGAAATGATTCTACTAATTTTGCAAATTGCTGCTGGAATTTTGTAAGTTCTTCATAGACCGCCATATTACCGGCAGTTCGGCAAACATCTGCTGTTGACTGTGATAAATTCACATCGTTAATAGCATCAATTAAATCCTTTTTTGAATGCTCTTTATTGGCAAAATTCGCAATAACCTCATTGATATTCAAGTTAACTGCAATATTCCCTCCACCTTGCAAGGTTTCTACTGCAAATTGATCATTGTGCTTCGTCAATAATAATAAATCGCAGGTTTCAATGATCGTTTGAGCTTTTTTTTCATTTAAATCACCTGCTGCCCTATTGGCAATTGCTGCTGCTTTTTTAATGAAAAGCAGCATTTTTATATAGGTGGCATAACGATGTAATCGCCAGCCTCCTAGCTTGAAAATTCTGATATTTCTAGCGGAATGAATACCTAATAGTGAGTCTCTTTCAATCTGTTCCTCACCAATAACATCCTTTTCATAACGGTAGTTCATAAAATCCCCCAATCGCCCGTTCACATTATGAACAAATGGTTTCATTTTAAGAACATGATTGAAGTATAATGGGCTTTAGATTTTTTTGCAACAATTTCTAACAAAATTTGCTATACTATTTTTATGAAAAATAATGAAAATATACCAAAAGGTAAAGAAGTAACTACAGTTCAGTCTGTTGACCGCGCTCTAAATTTATTGAAAATAATCGCAAATTCTTCAAGAGAAATGTCCGTTCTAGAACTATCGGAAATCACCGGTCTAAATCGAACTACTGTATGGAGGTTAGTTTCGAGCCTAGAAGAAAATGGTTTTATAGAAAAGGATTATCAAACGAAGGGTTTTCAATTAAGTTATGGAATTGCTGAGATTATACCTCAAAATAAAATATTTGATATTTTAATTCGTCATGCACGTCCTCATTTAGAACAATTAAAAAAATTAAGTGGAGAAACGGCTATTTTGAGTGTTCCAACTTACTCTGGTGTTTTAGCGATTAACCAAGTAAATACAGATTACAGTATTCGTTTAGTCGATTATACAAATTCTGTTGCGCCATTACATTGCACATCGAATGGCAAGCTGCTACTTGCCTATATGGATGCCCTAAACTTAAAAAATTACATGCAACACTCCTTGGAGAAGTTTACGGAATTGACGATTACTGACGAAAAAGTTCTTCGTACAGAACTAGATGAAGTGAAACGAAGTCAATTCGGCTACTGTCGTGGGGAATATAATGAAAGTGAAAATGCTATTTCTTCCGTGTTAATCGGAGAAGATCAGAAAATCATTTGTTTCTTAACAGTTGGTGGACCTACTTTTCGCTTCGATGATGAAAAAATGGAAGCGATGCGTCCCCATCTTAAAAAATGTATTTTACAGCTAAAAAATGATTTAACGCTTCAAAAGTATATGTAACATAGAAAAACTCTTAATAAATTTATTAAGAGTTTTTATTGACTTTTATTGTTATTGATTATACTATTTGAATAGAAGTTCACATTATGAATTAAATGTTCGAATTAAGAACCCTAAATGTAAGCGTTTTACTAAATAGGGGGAATTCTATGAATAACAATACTGTTGATAAAAGTGTTTTAAACACGGCAAGTGTCAAACCCAAAGTTTTATTGGACGATGCTCCACTGAGTAAGTTTCATATTAAAATTGCTGGATTAACATTCGGTGCTCACTTTACAGATGGCTATATTTTAGGAATTATAGGTTTTGCGCTTACAATTTTAACACCACAAATGGGGCTAAATGCTTTATGGACTGGACTGATTGGTGCCTCAGCATTAATTGGACTTTTTATAGGTAGTTTAGTTTTGGGGTGGATTTCTGACCATATAGGTCGACAAAAAATATTCGTATTTAGTTTTATTTTAATAACAGTTGCTTCATTTTTACAATTTTTCGCAGATTCAGCTATTGAGTTAGTATTACTCCGTATTTTATTAGGTATCGGTTTAGGTGGCGATTATAGTGTTGGCCATACGATGTTGGCAGAAATTGCTCCTAGAAAACAACGTGGCGTATTATTAGGTTCTTTTAGTGTGATTTGGACTGTTGGTTATGTTTGTGCAAATATTATTGGTATTTATTTTGCAGATTCTACAAATCCAGATATTTGGAAATGGTTACTAGCCTCTTCAACGATTCCAGCTATTATCATTTTACTGCTGCGTATTGGGACACCTGAATCCCCAAGATGGCTTGAAAGTAAAGGCCGCATAGAAGAAGGACAGGCGATTGTTTCAAAACATTTAGGCGAAAATATCGTCTTAGATCGCCAAGAAATTGCTAGTGATGCTGGTTTTAAATTACTATTCTCACGTAAATATATTAAGCGTACAGTATTCAACTGTATTTTCTGGGTAACACTCGTTATTCCGTATTTCGCAATTTATACATTTTTACCGCTCATTTTAGAAAGCTTCGGTATGAGTTCAAATCATTCAACTGATTTTTTACTGAATATTATTTTATTAGTTGGTGCTTTCTTAGGTATTTATTTTACTGCAAAATTCTCAAGAAGAGGATTCTTAATTTGGTCATTTGTTGTCTTAGCAGCAATGTTAGGCATGCTCGCATTATTACCTTCAACAATGACACTATTATTAGTTGCAGTGTTTGGTGTCTTCACGCTAATCATGTCAGCAGTCAGTAATTTAGTAGGCGTATTCCCAGCAGAAAGTTTCCCGACAGAAATTCGGTCATCGGGTGTTGGTTTAGCAACTTCAGTCAGTCGATTTGGTTCAGCAGCAGGTACATTCTTACTGCCGCTTAGCATAGCAAATTTAGGTATACAATCAAGTATGCTCATTCTTGTAGCTGTATTATTAGTTGGTTTAGTCGTTTCTGTGCTTTGGGCACCAGAAACAAAAAATCTAACTTTAAATAGAGCGAGTAAAGATTAATAAAAAACACGGGAAAATAAAATTTTCCCGTGTTTTTTTATTTTTTCTTACATAATTAAATTATATAGAGCTATATTTTTTCTTGTACTCATTATTCTTTATATCCCATCTAATTACAGCATTATATCTCATTAAATCTTCTTTTTAAAAATATTATCTTCTTTATATAATTCTTCAATAATAGAACCATTATTTAGACATTCTATTTCCAGCATACACTGGCTAATAGTAGAATAATGAGCTGTTGACTTTCAAAAAATGACTTGTTATATTGTTGGAAGAAGTTAGGAAACGCAAAAGATCTGTTAGGTGAGGCTCCTATACAAACATAGGCTACTGCACAAAAACGTCGAAAGACGCCAATGGGTAGAACAGGATTTGTCGATATAAGGCATCTCTTAAAGTAGCTAAAAGTATTTATACTTTTTACGTTGTATAGTGCCAAAACTCAACGATGAGATCATGTAGCATGTTTTTTAGACATGCTTCTGAACCTTACGCTGAGTATAGTGTAAGGTTTTTTTGTTTGCTAACTAACCAATAGAAAGGAGTGGTCATAAATGGATGACCCTTTATCGAGTGACATCATTCAGCAAAAATGGACGGGTTTTTTATGCTATTTTGTCTGGTGGCCACTAATATGCCGACCTTCAACTACTAATTTGAAGTTATTTTGCAAATAAACCTGCTATTATTGGTGCACGCAATATGCATCGATTTCCCTCCTTTTGCTTCATGTTTAAAAATAAGTAAAAAGGAGTGTTAATTATGCGCGAAACGATGACAACTAAAAACAAAGATTATGAAATTTATGCATTTTCCACATCCAGTGATATTCCTCAAGTGATGGAACAATTTAATACATCTTACAATGGCCTATCAATAGAAAATATCGAGAAATCACGCTTACAATATGGGTCAAATACGATTTCACATGATAAAGAAGATTCACTTGTGAAAAAAATTATTACATCTTATATTACGCCATTCACCTCTATTTTAATTACTTTAGCTATTATTTCTTTCATGACAGATTATGTATTGGCCCCTACCGGTGACAAAGATTTAGCTGCTGTGTTAATCATTTCTACAATGGTGATTGTCAGTGGCAGTATGACATTATTTCAATCAATTCGTTCAACAAATGCTGCTGAAAAATTGACGAAAATGGTACGAGTAACAACGAATATTACGCGGCAGGGATTAAGGGATCAAGAAATACCAATTGAAGAAATTGTCTGTGGTGATATTATTAATTTGGCTGCCGGTGACATGATTCCGGCAGATATCCGCCTATTTGAAGCAAAAGATTTATTCATTAGTCAGTCAACGATGACCGGTGAAAGCCAACCTATCGAAAAAATGGTTGCGATCAATAAAGATACTGGTCTTGAAATGACTGATTTCTTAAATATGGTTTATATGGGGAGTAATGTTGTCAGCGGAAGTGCTAAGGGCATTGTTGTGCGTGTTGGTAACAACACACTTTTCGGAGGTATTGCTAAAGATATTACAAAAAAACGCGGTGTGACAAGCTTTGAAATGGGCATCAGTTCTGTATCTTGGCTATTAATTCGCTTTATGTTTGTGATGGCACCAACCGTATTATTAATCAACGGTTTGACGAAAGGTGATTGGATTGAAGCTTCACTTTTTGGTCTTTCTGTAGCTGTTGGGTTAACGCCTGAAATGCTGCCAATGATTGTCACAACAAACCTAGTAAAAGGTGCTACAGGTATGGCGAAGCGTGGCACGATTATTAAAAATCTCAACTCCATTCAAAATTTTGGTGCCATCGATGTCCTATGCACTGATAAAACGGGTACGCTCACACAAGATAAAATTGTGCTAGCGTATCATTTAAGTATCGATGGTAAAGAAGATGATCGTGTATTAAAACATGCTTATTTAAATAGCTTTTATCAAACTGGTTTGCGCAATGTTATGGACAATGCCATTGTGGATGCTGCCAATAAAGAACTGGCGCTTACTAGTGATGCATTTGAAAAAATTGATGAAGTTCCCTTTGATTTTGAGAGACGCCGCATGAGTGTTGTGATTCGAGATCACAATAATAAAACGCAGATGATTACCAAAGGTGCTATAGAAGAAATGTTAGAAGTATCTTCCCATGTCGATGTACGCGGCGAGATCGTGCCACTGACAGAGGGATTACGCAAGGAAATTTTTTCCCGTGTCGATGACTTAAATAGCGACGGTTTACGTGTTCTTGGTGTATCACAAAAAACAAACCCAAGTGTCATTGGTGAATTCGCTGTCGATGATGAATGCGATATGGTGTTAATCGGTTACCTAGCCTTTTTGGATCCACCAAAAGAAACGACTCGCCCTGCCCTTCAAGCATTAAAAAAACATGGTATTGGCGTTAAAGTATTAACAGGTGATAATGCACTTGTTACGCGTACCATTTGTAATCAAGTTGGTTTAGAAAATGAAAAAATGCTCACTGGACCAGCTATTGCTGCCATGTCAGATGATGTATTAACAATCAAATTAAAAACCATCAATATTTTCGTGAAATTATCACCACAACAGAAGACACGTATTGTGCGTTTGCTCAGAGAGAGTGGCAAGGTTGTTGGTTTTATGGGTGATGGAATTAATGATGCTTCTGCTATGAAAGAATCGGACGTAGGTATTTCAGTTGATACAGCTGTCGATATTGCCAAAGAATCAGCGGATGTTATTTTACTAGAAAAAGATTTAATGGTGTTAGAACGCGGAATTATTGCTGGCAGAAAAACATTCGGTAATATTATGAAATACATCAAGATGACAGCTAGTTCCAATTTCGGTAATATGTTTTCCGTTGTTGTTGCTAGTATTTTTCTACCTTTTTTACCAATGTTACCTATCCAGATTTTATTTTTAAATTTAATTTATGATATTTCCTGTGTTTCATTACCTTGGGATAATATTGATCAAGAGTATGTAGAAAAGCCCAAAAAATGGTCCGCTTCTTCCGTTGGTTCATTCATGCGTTGGATTGGTCCTACAAGTTCGGTGTTTGATATTACGACGTATATTTTATTATTCTTTGTCATTTGTCCTGCAGCTCTAGGTGGTTCCTATGCTGAATTATCGATTGAACAGCAGACGGTCTTTATCGCCCTATTCCATGCAGGCTGGTTCGTCGAATCGCTTTGGTCTCAAACACTCGTAATCCATGCTCTACGCACACCAAAAATCCCTTTTTTACAAAGTCGTGCTTCCTTTATTGTCACAACAATCACCGCACTTGGCATAGCAATCGGTACAATTTTACCTTCTACTGAATTGGGTCATGCACTTGGTATGACAGCTCTACCACTTCAGTTCTTTGCTTGGCTAGCATTAACTATTGCTTCTTATTTAGTGTTAGCAACTGTGATGAAAAAAGTTTATATCCGACGTTTTGGGGAACTTATTTAACTGCAGCTATCGCCTTGTCACATGACAGGGCGATTTTCATATTTTGTAATGAATTTTGTCACCGCTGCTTCGACAGCATATTCATTTTCAATTTTTTGGTCTTTACAATATTGATCTAATGTATCGATGACCCTTTTAATTTCGTATTGTGTGGATATTGGTGTTTGTTGTCGTCGTGTAGTTTCTTCGGATGTTGTGACTAACTTTTTTTTCATAAGCTTTTTAATTGTAATGATTTCTTGTTCGGTAAAAGTAGCTGGCATTTCTGGCCATGTGTTTTGTGTCATAGTTGTTTTGTTCCTCACCTTCATACAAATTACTATTCTATACCACTTTTCTTCATTAAATACACATTTTTTCCAAAAATAATAGTAAAAGGTATAACTAATCTGATTTATAGGATTAGTTATACCTTTTCTATTAGTTATCGTAATAATCTGTATCGTCCAAACCTAATTGTTTGTTTTTTTCTTTAAAAATAGCATTATGCGAAGAGACCATCGCAACTTGACGAGCTTGTGGATTGATGAAATGGTTTGCACTATTCACAGCAAGTACAGCGTCGGAAAATGCACCTGTAATGAGACGAACTTTTGAATCGTAGTCTGTAAAATCGCCGGCTCCGTAGATGCCAGCAATATTTGTAGAACATTTTCCATCAACATGTGCACAACCGTCAGAAAGCTTCAGTCCCCACTGTTCTAATTTACCGTAGTCATATTTAAAACCATGGTTAATTATGACGGCATCCGCGCATACTGTCTGTTCTTCCTGTGTCTCACAATTTGCCACAATAACTTTCTCAATACATCTACCGTCGGAACTCTGTAAACTTTTTATCTCATAGGGTGTTACTATTTTCACAGTCGAATTTTTCATCGTTCTGACATTGCGTTCATGACCACCAAAGTCATAACGCCGATGAATGACAGTTACTTGGGAGGCAATTTTTTCGAGTTCATTTGCCCAATCTACTGCTGAATCTCCACCTCCAGATATAACAATATTTTTCCCTCTGAATTGTTCCAATTCTTGTACTGTATAATGTAAATTTGTCACTTCAAAGCGATCGGCACCCTCCACTTCTAATTTTTGTAGAGAGAGCATACCATAGCCGACTGCTAAAATAAGTGTTTTCGATAAATGTTGCTGACCATCTTCCGTCGTAATAATGAATTGACCCTCTCCATTTTTTTCGAAGTCTGTTACCTGTGCATTTAAAATAATGGTTGGGTCGAACGTTTTTGCTTGCGCAATAAGTTGTTCGATTAAATGACCACCCATAGTAGGTGTTACTCCACCAACATCCCAAATCATTTTTTCTTTATAAATACGCATGCGGCCGCCCAGTTCATCTCCAGAATCAATCAATTTTGTTTTCAAATCACGCATCCCACTATAAAAAGCAGCATAAAGGCCAGCTGGACCACCACCAACAATCGTCACATCAAATAATTCTAAAGTCATTTGCACACCTCATTATTTTTTTAGTTTTTCAATTTTATCGGCCAAATCTTCTACTTGTAACATGGAAGCATACGCGTCACTCATAAAATATGAGCGAACATCTACTTCAATAACACGATCATTTTTCACTGCATCTAATGTATTCCAAATTGCTGGTAAGCTTTTTTGTTTTATTGCTGGATTTGAAATTTTAATAATATAATCCCCTGCATAATCAGCAATTTTTTCCCAAGAAACATCGATTCGCGGTTCATTTTTATCGATAATATCTTTTTGAACATTTTCAGGTGGATTCATTTTTAATAATTGATATAAAGGGTCACCACCACGTTCACCTGTTTCTCCAACAACAATTGTTGACTTCGTTGTACCTACATCAATGATTGAAATTGTAGCATCTTTTGGAATAACTTGATCAATTCTCGCTTTAGCTGCTGCCACTTTTTTCTCTAAATTATCATTAAACTCCTGCGCTTCTTTTTGACGATTTAACAGCTCACCCATCGCTATTACTTTTTCTTGTACTGTTTTGTATTTTGATGTGTCATATACTACAGTCGGTGCGATTTTGCTGAATTTTTCAACCGCTTCTGTATCATATGTAATGATTAGATCCGGTTTTAGTGCTAGTATCTTTTCAATGGATACTAGACCATCAGCACCAATATCCTGTGTTTTTTCTGTCACAAAAGGCGTTAATAATGCACCATAATCTAAAATGGTTTTTGACGTGCCAATTGGCTCAATACCAACTGCCATCACTTCACCTAAATTCCAGTCGACAACAACACGCTGCGGATTTGCTGGTACAGTCACTTTACCCATCACTGTATCGACATCCCTTGTCGCATTTTCTTTATTTGCCGAAGCTTTGTCATCCTTGCTCTTGTCATCGCTTGTACATGCCGCTAAAACGACAACTAACAGCACCATAAGTAGTATCGAAACTAATTTTTTCATCATCATTCTCCTCCATATTTCAATGTTTTAGGTATCTTATACATCCCTCTAATTATTGGCCTACTGATAGTGACTTGCTAAAATATGTCTTCGTTTCATTTAGTACAAATACATACACGCTCAGCAATCATCCTAATGTGATGGATCCGTATCATACCGTTACTGACTCCTTACCTTGTTGGTGCGCTAGTTCATAGGGCAAACAGATTGGTTTGCCTGTCCGAGGATCTGTTATAATATCCGCCTCGATACCAAATACTTTACGCAATACGTCTTGTGTTACCACTTCATTGGATTCCCCACTGCTGACCACTGTTCCCTCCTTTATAGCAATAACATGATGTGCGTATTTTGTAGCATGATTTAAATCATGAACGACCATTATAATCGTACGTCCTTCTTGTTCATTCAATTGCTTTAGTAACTGCAAAACCTCTAACTGATGTGCCATGTCTAAAAATGTTGTCGGCTCATCCAAAAATAAAATATCTGTTTGCTGAGCCAATGCCATTGCAATCCACGCTCTTTGACGTTGACCGCCAGATAGTTGGTCAACACTGCGATTATAAAAAACAGACATGCCTGTTACTTCAATCGCCCAATGAATAATTTTTCGATCTTCCTTCGTTAAAGTTCCCATTCCTTTATGATGTGGAAAACGTCCATAACTGATTAGTTCATAAACAGTTAAACCATCTGGAGCAGAAGGATTTTGAGGTAGTATCGCTAAATCTTTCGCTACTTCTTTCGTCGATTTTTTATGGATTAATTGACCGTCTAATGTTACGCCTCCTGATGTTGGTTTCATGAGGCGCGCCATCGTTTTTAAGATTGTCGATTTACCTGAGCCATTTGCACCAACAAGCGCTGTTATCTTGCCATGTGGAATCGTAATATTTAAGTCATGAACGATTATATGATTTTCATAACCAATGGTGAGATCCATTGTTTTTAAGCGATTTGTCATAATTGATACCTCCTAAAGTTGAAATTGTGCTTCGTGAAGACGACTATAATCACCACCTAAGCGCAATAATTCATCGTGTGTCCCCTGTTGTTCTATGCCATTTTTTGTCACAACAATGATACGATCAACATGACGAATCGTTGCGAGACGATGTGCGATGATTAAAGTAGTGCGACCATGTGATAATTTACTCAGAGCAAGCTGAATTGCCGCCTCTGTTTCTGTATCAAGTGCAGATGTAGCTTCATCTAAAATTAAAATAGGAGGATTTTTCAAAAACATACGTGCGATCGATAAACGTTGTTTTTGGCCACCAGATAATTTGACACCTCGCTCACCAATCAGCGTATCCATACCATTTGGCTGTGCTAAAATTAGTTCTTCGAGCTGTGCTTGACGTGCTGCTTGCCAAATTTCATCGCGTGTTGCATCCAATTTGCCATATGCAATATTTTCCTGAATTGACCCATCAAACAAAAACACATCTTGTTGTACGATACCGATTTGCTGTCGCAAAGATTGCTGTGTCATGTCCCGTATATCAATGCCATCAATTGTAATAGAACCTTCTGTTACATCATAAAAACGTGGCAATAAACTACAAATTGTCGTTTTCCCTCCTCCTGAAGGACCAACAAAAGCTACAGATTGACCTTGTTTAATAGCAAAGCTACACTCAGTCAAAATATTTTTGTCATCTGTATAACCAAAAGTCACATTATTGTAAGCAATATCACCATGAAGTGTCTCAACTTCACGTGCATCTTTGGCATCTGGGACATCTTGTGCTGTTTCAAGTAAATTTATAAAACGCTTAAAACCAGCAATCCCTTTTGGATACGTTTCAATAACCGCATTTATTTGATTAATTGGCCCAACAAAAATGGCAGATAATAAAATGAATGCCATAAATTCACCAAAAGTCATCTTCCCCTCAATGACAAACCATGTACCACATGCCAAAACAAAAATGGATACAGCTTTGATTAAGAAATGACTAATCGCAGCGTTCCATGCCATCACTTTGTATGCGACAAGCTTCGTCGTACGAAAACGTTCATTGTTGACACTAAATTGAGCTATTTCATGATTTTCATTTGAAAATGCTTTAACAACACGAATACCGCTAACATTATTGGCAACACGCGCATTAAAATCAGCAATATCTTTGAAAAAACGATCGAATGTTTTTGCCATTTTTCGACTGAAAAAAATGGATAAAACAATTAAAAATGGGATAACAATAAAAGTAAGGATTGCTAGTTGTGGATTGATCATCATCATTAAACTAAAGGCTCCAATTAGTGTCATAAAGGCGATGAACAAATCTTCTGGTCCATGATGGGCTATTTCACCGATATCCATTAAATCATTTGTCATTCTTGATACAAGATGACCGGTTTTATTATTGTCAAAAAAACCAAATGATAGTTTTTGTACTTGATTAAAAGCCTGACTTCGCATATCAGATTCAATATTAATACCGAGCATATGCCCCCAATAGGTCACGATATAATGAAAAAAGGAACTCAATAAGAAAATACCTAATAAACCTGTACAAGCAAATAGAATCGTATTCCAGTTTCCTTCTGGTAAATAGATATCAATGACACGATTGACCGCTAAAGGGAAGCTTAGTTCTAGAGCGGCAGCTAAAATAGCACATGAAAAATCCACAATAAAAAGCCACTTATACGGTTTATAAAAAGAAAAGAATTTTTTTAACATAATACATTCCTTCCAAAGTAAATTATTTTGATTTTGCCAATAAATAAAGGAAGTAAGGGGCACCTATACAAGCCACAATAATACCTGCGGGAATTTCAGATGGCTGAATCATCCAACGCCCAAGTGTATCGGCTACTAACACAAGTAAACCACCTGCTAAAGCAGAACCCGGTAGTAAAAATTGGTGCTGTGGTCCAATTAAGCGACGCACTAAATGGGGCGCAATCAGTCCAACAAAGCCAATACCACCACTTATGGATACTGCAGAACCAGCAAGTCCCACTGCAGCTGCTAAAAGCATGCGACGTTGCTTTTCGACGTCGACACCTAAACCAGTTGATAGTTGATCTCCCATATTTAATATATTTAAAATATGAGATTTATAGATAACATAGGGTAATAACACGATGAAGAATGGCAGTATAGATGCTACGTATTTCCAATTCGAACCCCAAATACTACCTGCCATCCATTTTGCGACAAAATTATACTGCTCTGGTGACAATTTTAAAGTGAGAACAATCATTGCAGCACTAATAGCTGCTGCAATCGCAATACCTGTCAATAATAGGCGTGTAGGTGACAACCCATCATTACGTTTATAGGCTAGTGCATAAATAATTGCTGCCGTTGCACCCGCTCCAAGCCAAGCTAAAACCGGTAATAACATAACCGATGATGTCGATTCAATTGGGATAAATGAAATATATACAATAACAGCCAACCCAGCTCCCGCATTGATACCCAAAATACCTGGATCCGCCAATGCATTTCTTGAAAATCCCTGCATCACGCAGCCAGAAACAGCTAATGATGCTCCTACAATAATTGATATCACGATGCGAGGGAGACGAAATTCAAATAAAATAAGCTCTTGCTGTGCCGTACCATGCCCCATTATTGTTTTTAGTAGCTCATAGGGTGTTAATTTAATGAAACCGGTATTCATACTCACGATAAATGTAAGAAGAATAAGCAGTGCAAAAATACTTAATACAATCATTGCTCGCTTTTTACGTGCTCTATAACTCTTTGTAAAATCAACAGTGGTCATTATAGCTCTCTCCTTTCTTTTCTAGCTAAGTAAAGGAAGAAAGGCACACCAATTAAAGCAATTAACGCACCAATTGGTGTTTCATATGGTGCATTGATTGTACGCGCAATTAAATCTGCTAACACAAGAAGAATAGCACCAATAATTGCGGCACAAGGAATGATAAAACGATAGTCTACGCCAACAATATAGCGTGTTACATGTGGGACAATTAACCCGACAAAACCTACGGCACCAACAACGGATACCGCTGTACCTGCAAGTACTAACACGATTAATGTTCCAGCAATTTTAACCACTCGCGTATTCATGCCCAAACCTGCTGCAATATCCTCCCCTAAGCTTAGTAGCGTTACAGACTTGGAAATAATAACGGCTCCAATAATCATAATTAAAACGACAGGTAGCATTACTTGAAGTTGTAACCATGTCGTTCCTGCTACACCACCGGCATACCAAAAAGCTAAATCTTGTCCAACCCTAAAATTCAAAGCAATACCCTCACTTAATGCACTAAACAGAGCGCTTACTGCCGTACCAGCCAATACTAGACGTAATGGCGTTAAACCGCCTTGTGCTAGTGAGCCAACGCCAAATACAAGACTGGCACTCACCGCTGCTCCAATAAATGAAAAGAGTATTAAATAGTAATAAGGTAGACCTGGGAAAAATGCAAAGCTAATCGCCATGACAAGTACTGCTCCAGCATTTATACCAAGCAACCCCGAATCAGCTAACGGGTTTCTTGTCATTCCTTGCATAATCGCACCAGCTACTGCAAAACTTGCACCTACTAAGGCTGCTCCAATAATTCTCGGTAGGCGCAGATCGCGAATGACTTGATGATTACTATTCGTTTTATCATAATGAAAAATCGCATCAAAAATCGCTGTAATACCAACATCTGCAGCACCATAAAGCAGTGCGACTAACATGCTGAGAATAAGTATTAATAAGCCAAACAACATGACGAATATGGCTACTACAGGTCTCGCAGTTGTATCCTTATCTTTTTCAATCAAGTCATCCATATGTATCGCTTGTTTCGTCATCCTATTGCCGCCCTACCATCTGTAATTAATAATGATTCTCATTTAGAGATAAAAAAAAGAAAATCATTTCTAATTCTATTTATTTTCTTTCTTACTTGTTCTAGCTATCTAATTGATAACTATTTTCAATTGTAGCAATCGTTTTCTATAATAAATATAGTATTTTGTAATATATTATGGATGGATTTTTGTACTATTACATCATTTTATGCACAAAAATCCATATAAAAAGGCTATGGTCGATTACTACATATCGACCATAGCCTTTAATTATATAAAATCTCCGTTTACAAGTTTGTTTATTTGAATGGCCAATTGATGAGATAAAAAAACTCCCTCACTTGCCCAAAAATCTTCTAACTGTAATATATATACTTTACTATTATAACGTTGGCGTACTGAACACCAATAATCAGACTCCAATAGCCGCCTTCCTTGCTCCTCCGAATGTACGATAACAAGCATATGATCCGCTGCATAAGAGGATATGCGATATTCATCAATTATTAAGTGCCTATTTGGTGTTAATACTTCATCTTGAATTGATGGAGGCGGCACTAATTTAAGCTGTTCATAAATATTGTACGCACCTCTTGCTGAAGATCGCCAAATGCCTACTTGTTCGTCTTCACGCAACTCAAAAACACCGACAGTTTCTCCGCTCTCAATTAAGGGTTGTAATAGACTTTTGCCCATTTCAACTTCTGCTAAATAATTTTCTCGCCATTCTTCAGCACTATTTTCTGTCCCCATCATCGCTGCAATCGTCTCAACTTCTACAATACGATCGATTTGATCCCATTCGAGAATGAATACCGGTGCTATTTTTTCCAATTCTTCAATCAACTGTGGATGTGCATACAAATAGGATGGTCCAATAATTAAATCCAAAGACATGTTTCTCAATTGCTCAAAAGAAGGGAAATCCCCATTTTTGATTAGTTGCGTCGTATCTAATTGTTGTACGATATATGGTGGTAAATTGCCTGCCCAACTAAGTGTGCCAACAGGTGTTATTCCTGCTGCCAATAATGAACCCGTAAATTGAAAAGTGAAAATCCGCTTATAATTTTTGAATGCACGAAATTCTGACGGAGTAATACCAGTTAGTTTACGAAACTTTCTACTCAAATATAAACCATCTTGATAACCTACTTTACGAGCAATATCAGCAATTGTTAAATTGCGATTTAGTAGTAATACTTTTGCCTTATCCAAGCGTATATGTGCTAAATAATCTGAAAAACTCCAACCTGTTTCTTTTTTTATTCTTTTAGAAAAATAATTTGGATGATAACCAAAATAATTTGCAATCTCATCTCTTTTCAATGCTTCATGTGAATGTTTAGAAATATATGCTAAAACGCTTTGAAAAGAAATTTCTACTACATGATTTTTTTGCAGTTTATATTCCTCTTCAATTGTATGTATTAATTTATACAATAAATGAGCTTGTTGAGGTATTTGTTGTTCTTTAAATAATGCTTCACTTACTTTACGTACTTTATTGGAGGCCTTATGATAAAATAACCCCTCATAATTAACATACTCTCGCATTAATTCATAGCATAATTGCTGTCGATCATCTTGCCTTAAAATAAATGATGTAAAACTTGATACTCGAAAAACAAATGGTTTTTCTCCATTATTTCTCAACTCCATAACTACACCCATATTACTAATATACACCGAAGTAAGACCTAAAGTAATCGTACCATTTAGTTCCGCCATACCCGATACAACTGTCAATAAGCTATTAGATGATTTTATTAGTTGCATACTATCATATGGCAAGAGGACTCGTTCTTCTATTTTTTCAAAACGAAATATATTTTGCACAATCGACATCTCGTCACCTACCCAATTGATTATGATTCTCATTTAAATTCTACTTGTATTACCTATTAAATACAATATAAAGTTTTGATAAATTGTTAATAATAAAAATAACCAACTTTTTATAGCTATTGCTATAAAAAGTTGGTTACTATAAATCATCGAATTACTTACATTTCACCGCTTAATTCTACTAAGATTTTTGCTTGTGTTTTATCATTTGTTAGGGCTTCAAAACCTTTTTCTACAATAGTGTCTAAAGTAATTTGAGAAGTAATGATTCCCTGCGGTTTTAATTGGCCTGTCCCCATTAAATCAATCGTTTGTTGGAATGAAGTTGGTGTATATGCTATTGTTGATGTTACTTTGACACCTGTATTCGTCAACATCATCGGATTCCATTCGATTGGACGAGCAAAAATGGATACGATGACGACTGTTCCTCTAGGACGTGTTACATCAATTGATGATTTAAATGTTGGCCCTACACCAGCGACTTCAAATGTTACATCAACGCCCGCTGGTACGACACTTTTCACCGCTTCTACTGGATTTACTTTACTTGAGTTGAAAATATGAGTAGCACCTAATTCAAGTGCCTTTTCTAAACGGAATTCTGCTAAATCAAAAACAATAATTTTACTAGCACCTGCTGCTTTTGCTGCGATTATTGTTAGTAATCCAATCGGACCAGCTCCAAAAACCGCCACGGTGTCACCGAATTGCATTTTACCTTCTTTAATCGCTTGAACGGCTACTGCAGTCGGTTCAACTAGTGCCCCATCTTGTAAAGTTAATGATTCCGGTAATTTATATATATTATGTTGCGGTGCATTTGCAAATTTTGTGAAACCACCGTCTCCATGCAAACCAATGAAGCTAAATCCATCATAACAATCTACATCTTCTGGTTTTTCACGATGCGTAATCGTTGGATTTACAACTACACGATCGCCCACCTTATACGCTGTTACATCTCTACCTATTTTTTCAACTACACCTGCAAATTCATGTCCCATTATTAATGGTGCTACTTCACCGGTTAAAGCATCTGGAGCATCAACTGGTACGAAAACGGGTCCTTCTTGATATTCATGTAAATCCGAACCGCAAATTCCTGCCCAAGCTACGCGAACAGTTACTTCATCATCTCTCAATTCCTTGAGTTCACGCTCTTCAATACGAATATCTTTTAGGCCATGCCACACTGCTGCTTTCATTGTCAATTCCTCCAATAGTGTATAATCTTCTTAGAACTTCACTTTGTATTACATAGTGGAAATCATGAGAAGAATAGATTTTGATACACCTACATAGTAAGGGTAATTTTTTCTTTTTACAACTACTATACCGTTTTTCTCATATTAAAAATGAGTAAATGAGTAGCATATACTTATACGAAAACTTATTTTTTTGATTTATCCTGTTTGTATATGGTCACTAATTTATCAATTTTGGAGGATGTTTTATTGAATTTATCTTTATTAGGTTATTATTTCATACCGCTATTTTTAATTATTCTATTCATAAATTTATTTTTTTATAGTAGAAATACAAGAAAAAATCAACAGACAAACTTTAATATACTACTTATAGCACTATCATTTGGTTATCTTATTTTCACTTTAACGATGACTTTATTCAAGTAATTTAGGGGGTTAATTATGATTAAAAAAATAACCATTACGGGCTACAAAGCACATGAATTAGGCATTTTCAATGATGATCATGCCGGCATTCCTGTTATTAAACATGCGTTAACAGAACGATTAATCACCTTGTTAGAAGATGGTCTCGAATGGGTGCTTATCAGCGGGCAACTGGGAGTTGAAGCCTGGACAGCAGAAATAATATGGGCCTTAAAAGATGATTATCCACAGCTCAAATATGCTGTTATGACACCCTTCTTAGAACAAGAAAAAAATTGGAATGATTCGAAAAAAGAAAAATATAATGCGATCATACAAGCAGCTGATTTTGTTACTAGTCTCACCAATAGACCCTATGAAGCGCCATGGCAATTCGTAGAAAAAAATAAATTTTTCATCACGCATTCTGATGCATTATTAATCGTTTATGATGAAGAGAATGAAGGTTCACCCATCTATATAAAACAATTGGCAGAAAAATTTTCTGAGACAAATGAGTACCCCATTTACACAATTGATGCCTATGATTTACAGTCGATTGCCGATGAAATCCAACAAGAAGAATGGCAGGAATAAACCGCTAAACTGGCTTCTATTTAGAGCTAATTTAGCGGCTTTTTTGGTTCTATTATATATGTTGGGGTATTAAAACAACTCATGTTTTAGACAATTAGAAATAGCGAGAGCTTTCCGCCGACAAATAAAGGATTGCTTACTACTTGTTTTTCGGCAGGAGTCCTCGCCATTTCTTTTAATCACAAAAGTTGAAGAAATTGAGGGCAAGTATGCTCTTTTTATAGAAATGCCGAAGCGTTCACATATTTGTCCAGCTTGTCAGTCCATTACTGCGAAAGTACATGATGATCGCATACAAAAAATGAATCATTTAAAATGGTTTGATTGGGCCAAAAAATCGAATGGCTTTTTAAAAGGTATTAATAACAAAACGAAAGTAATGAAACGAAATGCATATGGTTTTAAACGATTTGAACGATTTAGAGCGAAGATCTTACTAACATTAAAGTATAAAGAAGTTGGTTTACATCTGGGCTAAATGAAAAAGGTGAATGAAATTGAAAATCCAATTTCATTCACCCCAACATTTGACACAGAGCGGTTTTTTTATACTTTTATATTTTTGTACGCCTTCCTTCTTCATCGCCTACAATAATCATCAACGAACTCGTCGAGTGGGCTACGATACTCCCCACTTCATCTACAACTGTACTTTCTAAGAGTGCGATTTTTTTTCCTTTTTTGATAATACGTCCTTCTGCAGTCAATCTACCAGACCAAATTGGTTTTAAAAAATTTAATTTGAGCTCAATCGTCGTAAATAGCTCGCCTTCTTCTAACACACTAAATAATGTGAGTCCCATTGCCATATCAGCGATATCACAAATTACCCCGCCATGTAAAGTCCCCATAGGATTGTAATGCTCCGGCTTAATATCAATTGCCACTGTCACTTTTCCAACTTCAACTGCTACAATATCAACGCCCAATAAATCAGCGATTGGTGCAACTGTATGCCCAGAAGCCACTTTTTCTTGAAGTTCATACAATGTTTTCATTGTTAATACCTCCATTTATCATTTCGCGAAGACAATGCAATGAGGTCAAATCTATGTATACTTCTTAATGATGTAAGTACCTTTACATGACATTACCCAAATATAGGAGAAAAATCAAAACAAAAGGCTTCAGCATATGATAAATATTATGCTAAAACCCTGCTATTTTTATTCCTTCAGTTCTTTAGTCACTATAAATGCTTCTTCTGTATTTATCTTATCCGCCTTTTTACTCCAATATGCGGCAATAATTGGACCAGAAATATTATGCCAAACACTTGCTATCGCACTTGGAACGGCGACCATTGGGCCAAAATGTAACATGGCAAGCGTAGCACCTAAAGCTGAATTTTGCATACCTACTTCTATTGAAATAGCCTTTTGATCACGATAACTTAATTTGAACATACGCGCTGTTAAGAAGCCTAATAATAAACCTAAGCCATTATGTAGAATAACAACGATGAAAATAAAAATACCATTTGAAATAATTTGTTCACGACTATTGGATACGACAGATGCTACAATAATTACGATCCCAATTATTGAAATAATCGGCATAATATCTGTTGCTGCTTCTGAACGTTCCTTTAAAATTATTTTCACAATTACCCCTAAAATAATGGGTACTAAAACGATTTTGAAAACAGAAATAAACATGGCTGATGCTGATACTGAAATCCACTGTGATGCCATTAAATAAACAATGGCTGGTGTTAAAATTGGAGCCAACAATGTTGTGATCGAGGTGATGGTTACTGATAGTGCTGTATTGCCTTTCGCTAAAAATGTCATAACATTTGATGCAGTACCTCCTGGACATGCACCTATTAAAATAACACCTACAGCAATTTCAGGAGGTAAATTCATCGCTTTTGCTAATAAGAATGCCAAACCAGGCATGATTAAATATTGTGCAAATACACCTACTAAAATCGATTTTGGATGTGATAAGACCAATTTAAAATCTTTTAATGTTAATGTCATACCCATACCAAACATAATAATGCCAAGTAAAATCGAAACATATGGTGCGATTCCTGTAAATTGTGATGGCCAAACCATCGCAACTGCTGCTGCAATAACAACCCAGATGGCAAACGTGCTACCTAAGAATTTACCGAGTGATTGAACACTTTTCATCTATCTGTTCCTCCTAAATAATCTGATTACACACTATATTACATTAAATATTCTGAAAATTCCAATATTATTTTGCTATAAAAAAAATAGTCCGACGTCACCTATTATGTTGACATGATTTGCTTCCTTCATATCACACTATTTTTCTATTGGTTCGGACGAATACACCCCTAGTTCTTTATCCTAGCCATCCAATTTCCAACATATAAAGCGGCATTTAATTGAAGTAAAGCCCACTGAAGGCGTTGAGTATATATCGTATTGTTTGAAGTACCTAACAAATAGCCTAGAATGTCAAAAATACCTCTACAGATTAGTAGAGGTATACTTGTTATATTCTTCTTCAATACGCAATAATAAATCAGTTGCTTCATAGGCTTGTAGCACATTTTTAGCTTGTTGATGATCCTTGTAGCTATCTGTAAAATTTAATTTTTTTTTACAAATTGCTCGCCTGGATAGATTGAGGGCTAACATCGTATATGTCATATGTTTGCGATTTTTCAAACGATTTTCGATTAACTGAAGTGCCTCATGATAGCGCCCAGCTTTAATGAATAATAATGCCAGATTTATATTGTATAAATCACGATATTGTTCTACATCATCATGCGCTTTATAATCTTCCAAACGAGTCAATACACGCTGTGTAAAAGCAATGGCGATATCTAATGGATATAAAATTAACATCATATTAATTAAACGCATATCGTGTAAATACCATTGGTCATACGTTTTTAATCTCAACCAAATCGGTTCAATTAGCTTACGCGCTTTGTCAAAATCCTCTGTATCTGAAATAATGATTTGTGCTTCACATAACAAATAGACTTCTCGTATTTCCACGTCATCTGCAATCTTCAAATAATTCATTGCTTGTTCTTTTATTTGATTGAGTTTTTCTGGATCATTATAGTTTAACTTGAAAAATGATTTTATAAGTTGTCTTTTCGTATTATGTTCATAACCATTGCTTATAAATTCGATTTCATCTGGTGTTAAATTTAATCTTTTGGCAATTTTTATAAAATCAACAGCTGCTAAATCACGTGTTCCTGCTTCTATTTTAGAATAAGCACCTTGTGAAATAATTTTGTGTGATACATTTAGTTGACTATACCCACGATTTAAACGAATTTCTTTTAATATAGTACCAAACTCCATTTATTTCACCTCTATTTTCTACACTTTTATTACTTCTATAAAATATAGCGTGAATCCTCTAAATTTTCAAAAAAAATACCCTTAGATAATAAAAACTCTAAGGGATTATTCTAAAAAGCTATTTTTCAATTGATACTGCTTGTTTTTCTATTAACTCTGGTGTTTCAAGCGTTGCCATTTCATCGACTTCTTTGACATCTCGACGCCAAGGAATCATATTAAAAATAATATTCATGATGATTGCTGTTAAAGAACCTGCGACAATACCATTACTCGTCAAAATACTTACTTTTTCAGGTAGGAAATTGAAAATAGTAGGTTGAACAGTAATGCCAAGACCCATCGCTAATGAACAAGCAATGACCATCGTATTTCCTTCAGATTCAGAAACAGCACGACCAAGCATTTTAACACCTTGTGAAATAACCATACCAAACATCGCAATCATAGCACCACCAAGTACTGGTGTTGGAATGATGGTTACCAATGCCGCTACTTTTGGTAGGAAACCAAGAATGATCAGCATAATACTCATAATCACGATAACAGAACGATTTTTCACGCCTGTTAATTGCATTAAACCAACATTTTGAGAAAATGCTGTGTAAGGGAATGCATTGAAAATACCACCAATAATTGATGCTAATCCTTCAGAGCGATAGCCTCGAGCTAATGACTTTTTATTGATTGGTGTTTTCGTCATTTCACTAAGTGCAAAATAGGAACCCGTTGATTCGACTAACGAAACGATTGCGACAATTGTCATTGTAATAATCGGCACTGCATGAAATTCAGGTGTTCCAAAGTAGAACGGTTGAACCATATGTAACCAATCTGCATCTGCTACATTTTGGAAACTTACTTTTCCAAGCATTGAAGCAACGAATGTTCCTACAATCAAACCAACTAATATAGCAATCGAGCGGAAGAAACCTTTTGTAAAGCGGTAAAACAAAACAATCAACAACAGTGTTCCTAATGCTAATAAGACATTTTCAGCCGAGCCGTAATCAGCAGCATCTGCATTACCACCTGCTGCATTGTTAAATGCTACTGGAATTAATGTAATACCGATAATCGTTACGACCGAACCTGTTACGATTGGTGGGAATAATTTAACAAGTAAACCAAAGACACCACCGATTAATACTACGATTACACCTGAAGCGATAATCGCACCATAAATTGAACCTAAACCATAATCTGTACCGATACTAATAATCGGCATAACGGCTGTAAATGTACAACCTAAAACGAGCGGAAGTCCGATACCAAAAGCTTTACCACGCATTACTTGTAGTAATGTTGCAACACCACACATCATAATATCAATTGACACTAAATACGTTAATTGTTTTGCGTTAAACCCTAATGCATTACCAATAATCATTGGTACTAGAATCGCGCCAGCATACATTGCCAGCAAATGTTGCAGTCCAAGAGTCGTTAGTTTAAGCTTGTTCATCTGAAAAAATGCCTCCTAAGCAAATTGTACTTTCCCGTTTTCTAATGAAGAAATAATAGCTAATGAATCTACACGATGACCCGCATCACGAAGTGCTTTGCCTCCAGGTTGGAAACCTTTTTCAATGACAATGCCGATGCCGCTAGTTATTGCACCAGCTTGTTCAACGATTGACAATAAACCTTTTGCTGCTTCGCCATTTGCTAAGAAATCATCGATTACTAGCACTACATCTTCTTTATTTAAAAAGTCTTTAGAAACTGAAATGTCGTTTGATTCTTTTTTCGTAAATGAATAAACAGGAGCTGAATAAAAATTATCTGTTAATGTAACAGATTTACGTTTACGTGCAAAAATAACTGGAATCCCTAAAATTAATCCTGCCATAACAGAAGGTGCAATACCTGACGACTCAATCGTAACAATTTTTGTCAGACCTGCATCTTTATATAAATCTGCAAATTCTTGACCAATAGCTTGCATTAATTGTGGATCAATTTGATGATTTAAAAATGAATCTACTTTTAGTACATCTGCTGATAAAACTTTACCGTCTTTAATAATTTTGTCCTGTAATGCTTTCACAATAAGGAACTCCCTCCGTTGATTCATTGCATGTCGTTGTTTTAAATAAAAAAACTCAAAGTATACTTGCGCCAGTTCATGTAGATAGGGGCAAGTACTCTTTGAGTTTGATTTTATGTATACGTAAATACACTTAAAAAACAGTATGAGTGATGCTTCCCATAGTCAATTCATTTACGGTGAATCGGTAGATACTCGTAGGCCATATTCCCACTATTATATGAGTGAATGCTTATTTATGTTTTGATTAGAATGTACAAATTATATCACGGGAAATAATAATTACAAGATGAATGTTTAAATTAAAAATATTCAGTCAGCAATTAAGTGAATTATCGTAATACAGCTATTTTCAAGCCGCAATACAAACGTTACCTTTATATTATACGAAATCGTTCGTGAATGGAAGTCTTTTAGAGAAAAAAATAGATATAATATAAAAAAAATACGGATAAGACAAATCATCTTTTCATGCGTTGTTTTACATATCTAATTATTTCCCATTGGAAATAATAGACAAAAGGACATCAAATAGTATGTATTTGATGTCCTTTTATTTTTTATTTATGAGGTGTGATATCCGCTTCAGTAAGTTTCACTACTTTAGTCTTATGTTTGATTTTATACCCAATCCAAAGTGCTGCGAAAATCGGCAGTCCGATATAGGATACTGCGATTTCATACCAATCTACTTTACCTCCTTCAAAGGCAAAATAACTTTGACCTACTACAATAAAACCACATAACAAGAAAGCAAAGATAGGACCAAATGGGAAAAATTTAGATTTATATGGTAACGCTGTATCTAAATCGATTTGTTGAGCTGCTAATGCTTTACGGAAACGATAATGACTAGCTGCTATACCTAACCATGCGATAAAACCACACATTCCAGATGCACTTAACAGCCAAGTATATACTTGCGTACCAAAAATAGATGTTAAAAATGATAACGATGCAACAATTAATGTTGCAATCATTGCTGCCGTTGGAATACCACGACGATTTAATTTTTTGAAAACTTTAGGCGCTTTACCTTCCATCGCTAAATTCCACAACATACGTGATGATGCATATAAACCTGAATTACCGGCTGATAAAATGGCCGTTAATACAACTGCATTCATAATCGAAGCTGCAAATGCAATTCCTGCATTTTCAAATACTAATGTGAATGGACTTGTTGTAACATTTTCACCATTATTAATTAAATTGCTATCCGTATATGGAATCAATAAACCAATTGCTAAAATGGCTAAAATATAAAAAAGTAAGATACGCCAAAAAACTGATTTAATTGCTTTAGGAATTGATTTTTCAGGATTTTTTGTTTCACCAGCTGTTACACCTAATAACTCCGTACCTTGGAATGAAAAACCTGCTGCTAAGAAAATACCCAGCGTTGCGAAAAAGCCTCCATGAAATGGTCCATCACCTGATAAGAAATTCGTGAATCCTACTGGCGCATTGCCTCCTAAAATTCCGAAAATCATTAAACAGCTAATTATTAAGAAAATAATAATCGTCACCACTTTAATTAATGCAAACCAGTACTCACTTTCACCAAATGCTTTAACAGATAAATAATTTAAACCGAATATAACAAGTAAAAACGTTAAGCTCCAAACCCAAGATGGTGCATCTGGAAACCAATAAGCCATAACAATTGTTACAGCGGCAATTTCAGCGGCAATTGTAACAGCCCAGTTATACCAGTAGTTCCATCCGAGTGCAAAACCAAGCGCTGGATCGATAAATTTTGTTGCATACGTACTAAATGAACCGGATACAGGCATATAGGCAGCCATTTCACCTAAGCTTGTCATAAGGAAAAATACCATAATACCAATGATGCCATAAGCGACTAGTGCACCACCTGGACCTGCTTCAGCAATTGAATTACCACTTGCTAATAAAAGTCCTGTTCCGATTGTACCACCTAAAGAAATCATCGTAATATGACGACTTTTTAATGCTCTTTTAAGGCCAATTTCTTCACTTTGACCATTTTCTAAGCGACTCATTTATTCTCCTCTTTCCATATCATTGCAGGGAACTTGTAAGGATGAGCTGAAAATTGTTATTATTTCCTAGGAAATAATAAAAACCATCTCAAGAAGTCTTGGATGGCTTTTTGTAAACAATTACCCATCAACCTTGAAAAGATAGCTCAACACATTCTCACGAATGTGACAGTTCTGCACCTATTAAGCGACAGCCCCAGCCTAAATATGATTGAGCATATTTAAACTTCGGCAATAAACCCTTTCATCCACCGTCAGCGATGCTCTAACATCTCTTGTGGACTACTGTTGATTATTGCGACCTCTACCTCATCTATTGGATGAGGCATTGCAATATTTATTTTTCTATTACACTATTCTAATACAATTCAACTTTGTTTTCAAGACTTAAATTGATGTATTTTTATGGTAAATATAAGTGTTTCGTAATGCGAAAAATCACTATTGATGAAAGCTTACTTAAATGGTAGGCTAAATGAAACTTTTAAATAGGAGGAAACTCATGCAATCATCTGATAACAAAACATATTCAACAAAAAATAAATTGAGTGCCTCCGCTTGGTTGCTTATTTTAGGTATTGTTTTTATTGCATTAACATTGCGCTCTCCTCTAACATCGGTTGGGCCTATTATTGATGAAATTCGCAAGGCCTTACATATTTCTAATGTTGCTGCAGGTTTTATAACAACCATTCCACTATTGGCATTTGCGATTGTGTCGCCAATTGTTCCAAAAATCGCACGTAAAATAACGGTCGAAAAGTCTTTACTATTTGCGACTATTATTTTGGCCATTGGTATTGCACTTCGTTCCAGTGGCAGTATCTCGATGCTCTTTATCGGCACCGCATTAATCGGGATTGGTATTTCTTTTGGGAATGTTTTGCTACCTAGTTTAATCAAATTAAAATTCCCATTAAAAGTTGGTATTATGACAGCCATCTACACTGTTGCAATGAATTCTTCGGCTAGCTTAGCTGCTGGTGTTAGCTACCCAATTTCTACACTACGTTATGGCTGGCAAGGAACGCTTGGTATTTGGATTATTTTTGCGATCTTAGCCATTATTATTTGGATGCCACAGACAAAAAATGTACAGCTAGAAAAGCCTCCTACATTAGCTGAACAACATGAGAAAAAACCGATGTGGCGCTATCCACTTGCTTGGATTATTATGCTAGCAATGGGTTTTCAATCGATGCTTTTTTATACAACTGCCGCATGGATTCCTGAAATGTTTAAAGCACAGGGTTTAAGTGCTGGTCAAGCAGGTGCCATGTTCTCTATTTTACAAATTGCCCAAATCCCGATGACTTTCATTACACCAATTATTGCGAGCAAACTAAAAGATCAGCGACCAATTGTAGTTTTCTTCGGCATTCTCTATATAATTGGCTTCGGCGGTTTACTAATCGGTTTAACCGATTATTCTGCACTGTGGATGATTTGTATCGGCCTAGCTGGTGGTGCATCATTTAGTACATGTATGATGTTTTTCTCATTGCGGGCCAAAGATGCCTTTGAATCCGCAGATTTATCTGGTTTTGCCCAATCACTTGGCTATTTATGTGCTGCAATAGGTCCAGTCTTATACGGTTATATACACGATAAATACGATAGTTTTGATACCGCAAATTTTATGTATATCATTGTCGTAATCATCTCTGTTACTGCCAGTTTCATCGCAGCTAAAAATCGCTATGTCACAGGTTAATTCTGATCAAATCAATAGAAGGAGTTATTTTGTATGAATGAAATTCTAAGGGGTGCATTAACTGCTGGGACTTTGATTGTCGCGATTGGTGCTCAAAATGCCTTTGTCCTCAAACAGGGTTTGCTAAAGAACAATATTTTCTGGGTATCATTCATCTGTTTTTTATGTGATGTTTTACTCATGTTTATTGGTGTTTTGGGTGTTGGTACAATAATTAATAATAGTACTTTTGCCACTGCTGGACTTGCAATCTTTGGCGGCTTGTTCTTGCTTTTTTATGGGCTCAAATCTTTTCGTAGTGCTTGGTCTTCATCAAGTGCCATCGACCTTTCTGCCGACTCTAAAATAATTCCTATCCATAAAACGATTCTAGTGACGTTAGCCATCACTCTTTTGAATCCACATGTATATTTAGATACAATTGTTGTAGTTGGCGGAATTGCTGGAACATTAAGTTTTGATCAAAAAGTTAATTTTTTGATCGGGGCACTTATCGTATCGTTTGTTTGGTTTTTCGGTCTAGGGTACGGCTCAAGATGGCTTATTCCCATTTTCAAAAAGCCTAAAGCTTGGAAAATCTTAGACTTTGGTATTGGGTGTCTCATGCTTTGGCTTTCTTATCAATTAATACAGTTTGCTATAGAGACTTTTTAAAACATAAAAAGAGCCTGAGACAAATGTATTTTCAACAGAGAAAATCCCGTATGATTTTTCGAAATCATACGGGATTTTTCATTTCGATCTACTGAACGCTTTCCGCACGTTCAATGGATTTGATGATTCGTATTGGAGACATACTATTTTTCTTCTGTCTCAGGCTTTTTTTCTTTAATTACCTATTTCTCTTTCGGTTAAGTGCGTTGAATCACATTGCATTACCAGAAAATAATGTGCAAAAAAGAATATTCACACGCCGATTCTACTAATTTAGAAAATCAATATACTACATAGTTTCAGTATTTTTAAAAATCATTTATCATCAAATTTCGATTGTATCAATTATTAAAGGCCGATACAGATTTGGTTGATAGACAAAATTTGGTGATTTTTTTGTATTATCATAGCGTTGATGAAAAACATGTGTTGTAGCTGGTGCTAGTGGTGGAATAAGCCATGTCCAATTACCTGTTATCGTTCGATTTTCTACATTTTCCTGCTCTTCAAATAGATGGAATTGCTGTGCTGCTGTATGATGATCAACAATGCTTACACCTTGATCCTTATATGAATCCAATACTGCTTGATTCAATTCGAGCAATGCACGATCTTGCCATAGCGTGCTGGCTTTTTTCGTATTAAGCCCCATTTTTTCAGCAATAATTGGTAGCATATTGTAGCGGTCTGTATCTGCTAAATTACGTGCACCGATTTCCGTTCCCATATACCAACCATTAAAAGGCGCTGCATTAAATTGCATGCCACCAATTTCAAACCCCATATTAGAAATGATGGGTACTGCATACCACTTCAAGTGTAATTCTTTAAACCAATCATACTCTGCATGGTGCAATGCTACTTCCAACACGTCTTCTGATGGAATAGTAAATAGTTGTGGCGGACGTTCATCTATTTGAATCACTAAAGGTAAAACATCAAAATGCCCACCTCTTCCTTGCCAGCCCAATTGTTGACAACGCTTGGTTAGCTCTAGCGAAATCGGATCTCCAATAATTTCCCCATCTTCTTCATAAGCTGCATAACGTATGAGTTGATCATTCCAAATATGCACTCGATTTTGCGCATAAATCGATATAGTTGGGCGGATTTTACCACCATTTGTCGCATAGCGAATATGCTCTAAAAGTGATTGAAATATAGCTTCCTCATTATCTAAATGACGGTGGTCATTAACATATAACGATTTCCAAAATAAACGACCGATGCATTTATTACTATTACGCCATGCTAATTTCGCACCATATTGTAGTTCCTCTTTTGATAAAAAATAAGAACCTTGCTCAGTAATTTCTTGTGCAATTTGTTCCAATCTACGTTTTTTTTGTTCTTCAGGTAGCTTCATTTCATTGTAATATTGCATTATAAATCGTTCTGCTTTGTCAAACACAAAATCCACTTCCTTTTATTTCACTTCTCCCATCATAAAAGATATTTCAAAGAAGGAACAGCAAACACACTCAAATTCAAAGATGTACTTTAGATACTTGTAAACATTTGTTCATATTTTCAATTAGAACATTTTTATCATTTAATTGATAATATATTTTCCAAATATTATATAGAAAAAATGAAAAGACTACTTTTTTCTTAGTAGTTAAAAAAGTACCTGTCATTCTTCAATTTTATTGAGCAAATATACATATATTGATATTATTAAGTGTTTAAAATCATTAGAAAAAGGGAAAAGTATATTATATACTACGCCAACTCCCATGAAATACTTACCCATTTTATGGTATCGTTAAATATAAGAATTACTTAACGATAATTATTATAATTTACTTCATATTCTAATTAAGATATGGTAAAGTGAAGTTAGTAAGCGTATTACAATACTTTTTTAATCATTTTGGTTTCGATCGACCACTACTTAAAAACTAGGAGGCTTTACTTTTAATGACTACTAACAATAATAATAACAATCAAAAATTAACAACTGCTGCAGGAGCACCTGTTGTAAGTAATACAAACTCAATGACTGCTGGTAAGCGCGGCCCTGTTTTACTACAAGATGTCTGGTTGATTGAAAAATTAGCTAACTTTAACCGTGAAGTTATCCCTGAACGCCGCATGCATGCAAAAGGTTCTGGCGCTTTTGGTACATTTAAAGTAACACATGATATTTCTCAATACACAAAAGCAAAAATTTTCTCTGAAATTGGCAAAGAGACTGAAATGTTCGCTCGTTTCTCTACTGTTGCTGGTGAAAGAGGTGCTGCAGATGCCGAACGTGATATTCGTGGTTTTGCATTGAAGTTCTACACAGAAGAAGGGAACTGGGATTTAGTTGGTAATAATACACCTGTATTTTTCTTCCGTGATGGCATGCATTTCCCTGATTTAAATCACGCTGTAAAACGTGACCCTAAAACAAATAAACGCGATGCCAATAATAACTGGGACTTCTGGACAAACCTTCCGGAAGCATTACATCAAGTTACCTATATTATGGGGGATCGTGGTATTCCAAAGGGCTACCAGTATATGCATGGTTTCGGTTCGCACACCTATTCTATGATTAATGATGCCAATGAACGTGTCTACGTGAAATTCCACTTCACGTCTCAACAAGGAATCGTTAATTACACCGATCAAGAAGCAGAAGTTGTTGTCGGTAAAGACCGCGAATCGTCTCAAACTGAATTATTTGGGGATATTGAAGCAGGCAAATTCCCAAAATGGACAATGTCTATTCAAGTAATGACTGATGAACAAGCACAAAATCACCCGAATAATCCTTTCGATTTAACAAAAGTTTGGTATAAAGGCGAATACCCACTAATTCCAGTAGGTGAATTCGAATTAAACCGTAATCCAGAAAACTACTTTGCGGATGTTGAACAAGCAGCATTTGCACCTAATAACGTGATTCCTGGTATTAGCTTCTCACCAGATCGCATGTTACAAGCACGTTTATTCGCTTATTCAGATGCGCAACGTTATCGTCTAGGTGTAAACAATACACAAATCCCTGTAAATGCACCTAAGTGCCCTGTCCATACATTCCATCGTGATGGTTTAATGCGTACAGATGGTAATTTGGGTAATACAAAACATTATGAGCCCAACAGCTACGGTGAATGGAAAGAACAACCATCATACAAAAACCCTGCAGAAGCAGCTGGCCCGGTAGATATTTATGATTTCCGTGAAGATGATAATAACTACTTCGAACAGCCAGGTAAATTATTTAATCTAATGGACGATGCTGCAAAACAACGTTTATTTGAGAACACAGGTCGTAATATGACTGGTGTAGAGGACTTCATTAAAGTTCGTCATATTATTCACTGCTACAAAGCAGATCCAGCATATGGTGAAGGTGTAGCAAAAGCTGTTGGAATCGATATTTCAACAATCGACTTGAATCAAGAAATTTCTTACCACTAATATAAAACAGAGGCTGAGACATATCGTTAGCTCAGTTCATGCAAAAAGGGAAATTGCTACAGCAATTTCCCTTTTTGTTTGTTTTTTGAAAGCTTTTATCATATAACCAATTACTTATTTTGAAGAGATTTTTTATTAATCTTGTCTTAATGCTTGAATGACATCTGTTTTTGTCGCTTTTCTCGCTGGTCTCCAACCAGATAAAATCGCGACGCCAATACTAATTGCTGAAGCTATTATGACTAGTTCAAAAGGAATCGTCGAAAATATTATATCGTTATTTTCAAAACCATCTTCCTTTGTCGCAAATGTGACAATTTTCGGAATGAAAAAGTTAGCAGCCATAC
Source organism: Kurthia sibirica (assembly GCF_003143975.1). Taxonomy (GTDB): domain Bacteria; phylum Bacillota; class Bacilli; order Bacillales_A; family Planococcaceae; genus Kurthia; species Kurthia sibirica. Next base: position 208,057 of record NZ_QFVR01000002.1, read on the forward strand.
TAATAATATAGGAGATTGCCACAGCAATAGCTGTACCAATTAATCCAATATAAGCACTTTCCATTATAAATAATCGTTGAATGAGTTTAGGGCTTGCTCCGATTGCTTTCATAACGCCAATTTCACGTGTACGCTCAGTTACCGCCATAGACATCGTATTAAATATACCAATAGAAGCAATTAATACTGCGATTGTCCCGACAAAAATCAAGCCGGCTTTTAATGCCAAAAACAATAAATTCATTTGATCCAATTGTTCTGTTACTGTATATGTCGATAAATCCATGTCTTTTAATTGTGTATTAACAGCCTTTACTGCCTCTACATTTTTCGCATATACTTCATAACTAGAATAAAATACTTCTTCTTTTTTTGTTTCTGGATTAATTTTTATAATTGCTGGCATTAATTCTTCTGCAAATTTTTGACTGAGCAATATGGAACTGTCCATCATCCACTCTTTTTTGGGTTTTTCTTTTATACCAACAACAGTCATTTTTTTCGTCATTACTTTTTCATTTTTTTCACCGGTCAAAACAATAAGATTGATTTTTTTACCGAGTAAGCTAGCCGACATGCCAACATTCAATTTTTTGTCTTCTTTATTATTTTCTATCGCTTTTTCATCAGCCTTAGAATACATCATCGAATTTAAATGGTACCCAATGATGACCTCATTGTTATTTGTCGGGTAACTTCCTTCAGATAATTTAATATTTGCTTTTTCTGCTTCTTTATAATCAATTAACATCGTTTCTGGCATTGTTGAACGTTTATCATAATTCGTTTTAATCAATAAATTACCATCGATATTTGATTTTTTCACAACAGCTGTTACCTGATCAATCGCCTTTATTTTTTCACGATTAATTTTACCCTTACTCCCTTCATACACTTCAATTTTTGTTAATGAATCGTCCGTCATAATCTCTTTTTCTACTGTTCCTTGTAAACCAAATGCAATGGATGCTAAAACGATTAAAAAAGCACAGCCCATCGTTGTTGCTAAAATAGTTGTAAATACTCGCATTCTATTCTTTTTAACATGTTGACGTACAAAATCAATTTGATCTCTAAATTGCATGAGCTGCCACCGCCATCATTTCACCATCGTGCATACGGTATTTACTCGTTGTAATATTAGCCACTTCTTCATCATGTGTAATGATGATAAATGTAAGATCTAATACTTCATTTAATGAACGGATTAATGCTAGTATCTCTTGCTCCGTTTCGGAATCTAGGCTACCTGTTGGTTCATCTGCTAAAATGATGGATGGATTGGTTACAAGTGCTCTCGCAATACACACACGCTGCTGTTGCCCTCCCGACAACTCATTTGGATAGTGGTCTCCGACTTTTTCTAAACCAACCTTCAACATTATTTTTTCAACAGTTTGCTTACGTGCTGTTTTACCCATTCCACGTATTTTCAATGGTAATTCAATATTTTCAAACGCACTTAAGCCAGGCATCAATTGGAAATTCTGAAATATAAAGCCAACATTTTTCAAACGAAAATCAGCATGTGCTGTTTCAGACAAGTCTGTAATATCTTTATTATTCAAATAAATACGTCCCGATTTTGGTTTTAAAAATCCGGCAATAACATTTAATAATGTTGATTTCCCTGAACCACTTCTACCAACAATAGACACAATTTCTCCTGCTTCTACACTTAAATTGATATTTTGTAACACAGGTACATAATGTTCATGACCTTTACGTCCAATCGAAAATGTATGGTTAATATTCTTTAATTTAATCATATTCCGACTCCCCCTTTCGACTACTCTTTTTAGTATAGAATGTGATTCTTAATATATTCACTATAAAATAATGAAGTTTTTCTTAAGAATCTACTAAACCTACCTATTTGAGGTAACATCACTCATAAAAGGTAGGTTTTCGTTCGCTATATTGGATTTTTTGTCGGTGTTGGTGCGGCAAAACCTTCTTTATATTTTTCATCAATGATAGTACGAATCTCTTTTACTGCTTTACCTTCCTGTTGTAAATTGATTGCTTCAACGGCAATGTTAACGCAGACATCACAGCGTGTTCCATGATCATCCCAGACGATGGCATCTGCTATTTTATATTCTTTTATAAAACAATTTACACTACTTTTATGATTGGCAGTTTCACCACAACCACAATAACAGGGTATATTCTCCAATAGTTCTGGTGATTGTCCCACAGCTAAATATACTTGCTGCAACTCTTCTTTCTTATGTAAAAAACTAGGTAATATTGTGACTGATTTTGTTTTTTCCTGTAGGTCTCCATTCGCTACATGCTGCTGTTGATGATTATCATACTCCCCACTCATGTCTTTTTTATCCGCACAGCCAAGTAGTAGTACTAACACTACTACTAGCAGACTTAGTTTCTTTTTCACATGACCACCCCCTATCTTATTGTAAACAATCTTGTCGAAAACAACTACCAAAATATTACTTTTCATACAACAAGCTATCTCCTAGTAGATTAAATCTACTAGGAGATAGCTTGTTGTATACGTTACGATTATTCTTCTTTTACATGCTCCGTTTGTTCACTAACCGCCTGATCTTCTAATATTTTCACCTTGAAATCTAGCTCCACACCTCTCTTTTCATCGGTTGGGTTCACATAGAGTGTTAAATGAATCTTATTGACATCCTTTGGTATGCTATTAAATGATAATATACCGTGCGAACCTTGATTCGATTCTAAAGACCGTGCTAATCGCCGTTCTTTATCGACCATTTCATATTTTGATGGAATAATCATATGATCGGCAACTAATGTTAATTTACTATCATTAAAATAAATACGATTTTGTGATTTATTGTAGAGAAAAACATAGATTCTTGTACTGTCCTTTAACATCACAATCTTTTCAATGGTTGCATATACCGATTCCTTTTCCTTACTACGATTTACAGGTACAGATTTTATTATTTTTTCTTTTTTTTCCGCGCTATCAACACGATTCACTGTATCTACCACTACCTGTGGTAATTTTTCCTTCGTTCCAAACTTATTTTTTCGTTCAATAATATTGACGATTTCCCCTGTAAATTCGATAGATGATTGTTGCACTAATTTTTCTTCACCATTTTTATCAATTATTAAAATCGCACCACTGTAATCAGCTGGAAATAATAGAACAAGCGAAGATACACCTTTTGACTGATCGTATTCCGAATCTTCTACAACAGCTGTTACATCAATTTTATACCCAATATAATCAGTAGGGTTTTTAAAAAATTCCTTACTATTTTTTTCTGTAATTACTTTACTTTTGGCAGTAGGGGTAACTTCATTTTTCGAGGGGCTTGAGCAGGAAATTAAGGTGATTACCACAAAGAGGCATACTACTATTAAATTAAGTTGTTTCATCGATTTCCCCTCCAAATTTCTCATTATTTATTTATATACCCTTTAATACCTAAATTGTGCATAAAAAAAACCTAATAATTTATTATTAGGTTAATGGCAATATACTATTTAGTAAATTCTTTCATTGCTTGCTCTTTACTATGCATCATCGATTTTATATATCCGTTTGAATCTACTAAACGATAATATGAGTGAATGACATTTTGTTGTAAAATCCAATCATCGTTTGCTGATTCTGTTCTCCACCAAAGCACATCATTAACGAGTGTATTATTTTTATAATAAACACCATCATTAGACACCAGGTAGATTAAATCCATCGGATTTCCACCCATCGCATTTTGTAATATTGAACTTGCTGGAAACAAAGCACAGATTGTGACAGCCACTGTCCAGCCACAATCAATTCTTTGTTTTTCAATTTGAACTACTGTTTTTTTGGAAACGCCAATAACCTCAGCCATTTGCTCTTGCGTATAATTATATTCTGTACGTACTAATTTTAATTTTTGTGAAATAATTGCCGTGATATCCGTTCTATCCATTTTACGTCACCTTTTCTGTTACGAACCTTGTGCTGAGTGTTAATTTTATCTCACAAAAATAGTAATGTCCAACCTTAGGCATTAAAAAAGACGCCCCTAATTACGGTGCGTCTATATCTTTTTACATAGCCCTACGTTACGTTGATATTGTTATTTGATTGCGACCATGCTTTTTTGCATAATATAACGCATCATCGGCTTTTTTAAGTAATTCGATTGGATTATTGGTCATGCTAGGATATTCTGCTACACCTGCTGAAATAGTAATAATTTCTCCTGATGGACTTTTCGTTTTCTCTAACGTGTGGCGAATTTTTTCAGCTAGGACTGCCGCTTCATCACTCGTCGTATTCGGTAATAAAATGATGAATTCTTCGCCGCCATAGCGACAACAAAAATCTGTGGTACGTGTACAATTCTTCAGCGTCTGAGCTAAATATTTTAGCACATTATCTCCTACATCATGTCCGTAAGTATCATTCACTTTTTTAAAATGATCCACATCTAATAATATGATGGAATAGGTTGTATCTTCAATCTGCCACCTTTCCATAACCTCCGTCAATGTTCGACGATTAAACAAGCCCGTTAGTGGATCTGTTTTGGACTGATCTGTTAAGTGATGTACTTGATTATGCAAGTATGCAAAACTTAAAATAAGCGATTCTTTCAATTGAATCACTTCATAATACCAAGCTGGTACTGATTTAAAATTTTGCGCTTCATTTTGTGATTTACTACTCTCTGTTAACTCCGCTAAACGTTGTAATGGTTTAGCGATTTTATATGATGCCAAAATAATAACAAGTAATGAAAATACGAGTAGTGGTAATGCAACATAAATCATCTTTTTCACCATATCACCTGCGGGTGCTTCTGCTACATTTGTCGGACGTTGTGCAAATATAGTCCAATTAGCCAATTTGACATGTGAAAATCCAATATACGCCTGTTGCCCACTTAAATTTTCACCTTTTGCTATACTTGTATGGTCATTTTTAATACCTTGTTGAATAACATCTATCGTTGAAAAATCTTCTCCAATACGTTGGGAATTGACATCATAAATTACTGTACCATCATGATCGACTACATATACTGTCGAGCCATCTTCATATGGATGTGTTCCCAGCAATGCCGATAATACATTATCTTCTTTCAAGTAAATTGTGCCACCAATAAGACCTAAATAATCATTATTTTTAGAATAAATTGGGACTGAAATAAAAATAATGAGACGCCCACTAATACTTTCATATGGCTCTGAAATTAATGGGGTTTTTTTCTTTATTGCTTGTTTCATTGCTGCCGAAGTTAATTTGACGCCTTTCAAGTCCAAAGTTTGAGGTGACGTTGCTAAGACAATCGCTTGTGCATCTACAATCGCCACAGAATTAAATGCACTTGTTTGATTACGGATTAAATCCGCTTTTTTGAGTAAATAATTTTGATCCTGTATGTTTTCAGAAATAGTTAGTGTATTTGCTGATAGTAATTTTAAAGTTTCTTCTAAATAACCATTTGCAGTAGATGCTAATTTTTGTGCATAGACACGATTTGTTTCCATCGCACTATCGCCAAGGCTCGTTTTATTCATTTTGTAGCCACTCCATATAGATGTAATACTCGTTAATACAAATGCTAACAGAGCCACTCCAATGATCAAATATTGTAATTTTATCTTTGTTTTCATCGTATTCCCCCTTTGAAAATAGCCCTATTTTCATAGTAACATATGTTTATATAAAACATCCAAAATTCGTAATATTTCCAATTTTCAATATAAAAATAGTTTTAAATGCTACCAATATTGTTATTTTGAACCTTTTTTACTTTTTTTAGAAATATAATATTGAATTTCTCCTATGAACCTTTTATAATCAATACATATTAGAGTGCTAGGAATTAGTCCCCCTACATTCTTTTACATGTGTTTGTTCTAAGCATTTAGCAAAGCGATATCCCCCAAAGTATCGCTACTTTCCTTGTAATTGCTACACATAAAAATAGAACTCTCCTTTAAAAAAACAAGCCATTTTTTCGTTGGCTTGTTTTTTTATATTTTTATAGTTTGTAGTTGATTTCACTGAATCAATTAGAGTAATCTTCATATGTAGACAACAATTTAAGAATAGGAGTGAATAAAACATGTTTGTAGTAACTAACCGTATTAAAGTGAAAAAAGGTTTTGCTGAACGTCTAGCACCAAACTTTACAAAAGGGGAAACCTTAAAAAACTTCACTGGTTTTGTCAAAACTGAGGTCGCAATTTCAAAAGATTTCGAAGAATATGATGAAATGAGTGTCAATATGTACTGGGAATCTCTAGATGGTTTTCATGAATGGAAAAATAGTGATGCTTTCAAAAATGCACATAAACGCCCTGAACCAAAAGAAGGTGAGACACCTAAAGAGTCTCCAATGTTAGGTAGTAAAATCGTCATCTCTGAAATTGTCTCAAGTACTGAAAAATAAGTTTCCATTGAAAAAGGAGCAATCATATTTTAAATGATTGCTCCTTTTTATATAGTTGATTATTGGTATGTGCCGTAACCAACCACTAGACGATCCCAATAACCTGCAAGGTTTTGATAATGCACTTTGTTACCTGCTGCATGAAGAAGTTTACCATTACCTGCATACATTGCTACATGAGTAATACTGCCACCTGAAGCACTGAAGAATACTAAGTCCCCAGTTTTCAATTGTGATTTACTAATTTTTTTAGAACCCGCATATTGAGCACCGCTTGTTCTTGGAATTGTTTTACCTAAAACTTGTTTATAGACATAGCTTGTAAAGCCAGAACAGTCAAAACCAGAAGGTGTTGTACCGCCCCAAACATATGGTACACCTAAATACTTCGCACCACCGGCAATCAATGCACTACCATTATTTGATACTTTTGCAACATATGATTTTAAGTTTGAAGAAGTGACCCAGCCAGTTAAACCTGTTGAGCTCTTCACTTTATACCAATTTTTGCCATTAACTACGCGTTTATGGCTTGTTTTAACTACTGCGCCTCTTTTAATAACACCTGCTTTAGCATTATGACCACCTGCTAGTTTATAAGCTGTCTTTGCTGTCGTTGTTTTAAATTGTTTTTTATATGTTTTTGCTGAAGAAACTGTTAATTTTGTAAGGTTTGTTGATAGTACCCAACCTTTTTTTCCGCTATTATATGATATTTTATACCAAGTTTTGCCGTTTACCGTACGTTTATGTGTCAGTTTAATTTTTGTTTTAGCAGAAACTTTGCCAATTTTAGTAACATTTGCACGGTGATAGACATTCTTGGCTGTCTTCGTAACATATGTACCTGAGATTTTTGATGCTGCCGATACTGAACTAGCTGCCGACGCTGTCATTGGTTGTGTTGCTACAAAATTTGCTGATAAAGCAATCGTTCCCGCTGTTAGTACCGTTATTATTTTCTTATTCATTTTTATTATTTCTCCCGTCATTTCTATATTCTTGTATTGTTTCGTTCTATTTTTTTGATATTTCAATGCTTTAATTAATAATTTTTTGCTCTTTCTACACTTTAGTCTATAGATTAATCACTGTTCATTCAACGACATTTCTTTTACAATTACATTAAAGAATATTACGGAGCTGTAATATAAATCAATTTCGCTTTTCTATGGAAAAAATGCGATAATAAGAGAAACTACTTATTAAAAAGGATGATTTATAAATTATATGGAAACTTTACGCGTAAAACCTGAGTTCTTGGCAGATATCAAAAGAGGATATTCACTTATCCACAAAGATGCTGTTACGAATAGACACTATCTAGAAACTGAAGGCGAACTTTTCGAAGTTGTCGATCAATTTAATCGTTTCCTAGGCAAAGCATATTATGGTATTCAAAACAAAGGCATCGGTTGGATTTTATCTACACATGAAGAAGAAGCTATTGATCAAGAGTTCTTCAATAAAAAAATCGCTTACGCACTAAAACAACGTGATTCATTTTTCAATGATTCAAACACAACTGCATTCCGCGTCTTTAATGGCGAAGGAGATGGCATCGGTGGTTTGAGCATCGATTATTTCGATGGGTACTTCATGATTAGTTGGTATAGCAAAGGAATCTACCAATTCCGCGATCAAATTATTGCTTCACTAGATATTTTGACAAATTACAAAGCCATTTATGAGAAAAAACGTTTTGATGAGCAAGGCACATATGTTGATCAAGATGATTTCGTAAAAGGTACACCCGGTGTCTTCCCAATCATCATTCGTGAAAACGGCATGAAGTTTGCAGTCGATCTAAATGACGGTGCAATGACTGGTATTTTCCTAGACCAACGTGACGTACGTAAAGCAATTTACGATACGTATGGTAAAGATACGAATACATTAAATACATTCTCTTATACAGGTGCATTTTCTGTCGCTGCAGTTCTTGGTGGGGCAAGAGAAACTACTTCTGTTGATTTAGCGAAACGTAGTCTTGCAAAAACAATTGAACAGTTCAGTGTGAATGGCATTGACTATGAAGCACAGGATATTAAAGTAATGGACGTTTTCAATTACTTCAAATTTGCTCAAAAACATGATATGAAATTTGATTTAGTTGTATTAGATCCACCAAGCTTTGCTCGTTCTAAGAAATTAACATTCTCAACAGCGAAAGATTACCCTATGTTACTTGAAGAAGCTATTTCAGTAACAGCAAAAAATGGGATTATTGTCGCTTCAACAAACAATGCAAGCTTTGGTATGAAGAAATTTAAAACATTCATCGACAAAGCGTTCAAAGATACAAATACAAAATATAAAATTGTTGAAACATTCGGCTTACCAAAAGATTTCAAAGTAAACCGTGATTTCCCTGAGTTCAACTATTTAAAAGTTTGCTTCATTCAAAAATTAAAATAATATAGCCAAAAAAACAGCAGCCCAAACCATCAAAATGGTTTGGGCTGCTGTTTTTTGAAAATAATTTCATGCTATTCGACTACTTTCCTATCCAATTGTTTCAGGATTTTCGATAAACTGTTTGAGGTCATCCATAAAGTAGCCAACTGATTCTCCATCGATAATACGGTGATCAAATGATAAACTTAGGCCCATCATCGTGCCAATACCAATTTGACGATTCGGTAAAATGACTGGGCGCTCCTTCATAGCATGCACACCCAATATGGCAGCTTGTGGGTAATTGATGATTGGCGTAGCGTATATACCTCCACGTATGCCGGTATTAGACAATGTAAATGTACCGCCTGTAATATTTTGAATCGTCAATTTTCCTTCACGAGCTTTTATGGTAAGTTCTTGAATATCTAAGGCAATCTCTTCAATTGTTTTTGTATCAACGTTTTTGATAACTGGTACGATTAAACCTTCATCTGTCGCAACAGCAATACCAATATTATAAAATGTTCGTATCACTATTTCTTTTTCTTTTTCATCTATTGTCGCATTAAAAATTTCATGCTTTGCTAAAAGTTTCGGTAATAATTTCACGAAAATAGGCAAATATGTAATTTTAACAGTTGTTTGTTTATTTAATAACTCTTTATAAGCCATCAACGCATCTACTTGCACTTCATCCATACTTGTCGCATGTGGAATTGTGAAAGCTGATTTTGCTAAATTTTTATAGATTTGTTTTCGCATACCTTTGATTGGTAAACGATGCTCTTTTTTTTCCACGAAATATTTCACCTACTCAATAGATTTGACTCCTATATGCTACCGTTCTTTTCTACCTGCTGTCAAATAGAGAAAAAGAATCATAATAAATGACTGAAAGATTCCATTTGAATAGAAAAAAACTCTATAAGATGAACATTTTACATGTCAATCAAATAGAGTCTCTCTCATAAGATTTATTCTTATTCGTTTAATGAACGAATTTTTGGAGTCGTTATTTTTTTATTACGTTTCACTGGATCCAGTTTACGTTCAATCCAACCTAATACTAAATCTGCCATAACAGCCATCAATGCTGTTGGAATGGCACCAGCTAAAATAATCGCCGCTCCATTCGTAGCATTTGTCCCACGAATAATTATATCCCCAAGCCCTCCTGCTCCGATAAAGGCACCGATTGCTGTAATACCAATTGCAACAACCAAAGCAATGCGAATACCTGCGATCATGACAGAAAGCGACAATGGTAATTCGATTAAATAGAGTACCTGTATCTTTGTCATTCCCATGCCCTTACCTGAATCAATTAAATCTTTATTAATATTATTAATGCCTGTATACGTGTTTTTTATAATCGGTAATAGCGAGTATAAAAAGACTGCTACAACAACTGTTTTTTGACCTAATCCCATGCCTAGCATCAATATCGCTAGTAGTGCAAGGGCAGGAATTGTTTGAATAATATTCGCGATCGTGATGATAATATTTGATAGTTTAGCATATTTTGAAATGAGAATCCCAATGGGAATTCCGATAATTGATGCTAGTAATACACCATAAATAGAGATGAGAAAATGCTGGATGAATTGCATGAAAACATAGCTGCCATTTTCACCAAAATAGTAGAAAAATTGTTCGAGTGTATTCATATTCTCCATAGCTACTTCCCTCCCTCTTTTTCAAAATAATTATGTTTGTCGAGGAAATTTTTAGCGACAACTGCCGGCTCTAATAAGCCATTATCTGCCTCATAATTTAGTTTTTGCATTTGGTCCGTCGATATTTTCCCAACCAGCATTTGTAAAACTTTTTTCACTTCTGGTTTAGCTTTCAACAGTTTATTTGTCGCCATCGGGCTCGCATCGTATGGTGGAAAGAAATGCAAATCATCCTCAAGTACAACTAAGTCATAGCTAGCTATACGCCCATCCGTTGTATAACCAAGGACAACATCCATTTTCCCAGCTTCAACTGCATCATAGACTAAACCAATTTGCATTGGATATACTTTTTCAAAGTCAAAATCATACTCTTTTTTAAATGCTTTATAACCATCGCCCGGGCGATTCATCCAAGATGAGTCCACACCAGCTTGCATTTTGCTCGCAATTTTTTTTAAATCACTCACTTTTTTCAAGTTATATTTTTTAGCATTTTCTTTTGAGACCATGAAAGCGTACGTATTGGCAAAACCATATGAATCAAAAAATGTTTGGTCATATTTTTCTTGAAACGCCTTTTGTACTACTTTCATCGCTTCTTTAGGATCTTTAATAGCATCCATTCCAAGCGCACCTGTTAAATCCGTTCCCGTATAACGTGTCGCTGAAATATTAACATCACCATTGATCATGGCTTGATGTGCTACGACACTAGAACCCAAATTATTGATGAGTGTTACGTCTTCATCCATATAATGTTCAATCATTAACTTGACCATATTCCCCATAATTGCACTTTCTGTTGTCGTCATTGTAGCTACTTTAATATTGTCATCTGAAGCACTATTACTAAATGAACAGGCCGATAAGATGAACAAAATACTACAAATACCGATGATTAACTTAAGTTTCATACGCATTTGCTGTCCCCTCCTATCTTTCTATTCGTAAGCCTTTTGGCGTCGCCCATTTCTCTACTTTTGATAAGAGACCATCGACAATAAGTGCTAATATAGTGACTAAAACAGCACCGCCAATTATAAATTCTGGTTGATATAAATTAAGTCCATTGAATATAAAGTCACCTAGACCGCCTGCTCCTATGTAAGAAGCCAATGTTGCCCAAGAGATTGCATAGACTGCCGACAGGCGAATACCTGCCATAATTACAGGAATAGCTAGAGGAAATTCAATTAAGTATATGCTTTGAAATTTCGTCATTCCCATACTCGTACCTGCATTTTTCAAATCTTTGTTGACCGATTGCATACCAATGAATGTATTATTCAAAATCGGTAGCAATGTATAGATGAATAATGCCACAATTGCCGGTAATTTACCGACACCTAAAATTGGAATCATCAAAGCTAAAATAGCTAATGACGGTAAAGTTTGAAGTACGCTTGTAATCGCCATTACTATTTTGGCTACTTTTTTTGTTTTCGATAACACAATACCTAATGGAACTGCTACGATGATTCCCAGCAATAAAGCTAGCATAGAAATATAAAATTGTTCCCATGTTTTCAAAACAATTTCAGCTCTATTATCTACAAGAAAATCACTAGCAGCTTTAAAAAATGATTCGATCATATGTTCACTTCCTTCTCAAAGCTTCATTTTTTGTTAGATAGTAGATTGTTCTTCGATATCTTCATCGCCCCAAATTGTGTCATAAACCATATCGACAATATGTGCTCTCGTAATGAGTCCGACTAATTTATGATCCGCATCGACAACGGGAATATTTTTTAAATTTCTTTTTAGAATTCGACGAACTGTATCTTGTAGCTTTGTTTCATTTTTTACATAAAAAACATCTTTATCCATCGCATCTGCAACACTTTGTGTTCGATGTCTTTCCGATGTAATACTCTCTACATCGATAAAACCTTTTAAAATATTTTGCCCATCAACGACAAATAAAGTATCAACACGTTTTTGGACCATCGTACGAATTGCTTCATCTAAACTTTTTTCAAGAGAGATTGTTACTGGCGTAATCATTACTTCGTCTACTAGTTTTGCACTCGGTTTTTCTTGCACAAGTCTGTGTGAACCGATGAATTCTTTCACGAATTGATTTGCGGGATTAGATAATATGTTATCTGGGGTGTCACATTGGATTACTTGGCCATCATGCATAATACAAATACGATCAGCCAATTTAAGGGCTTCATCCATATCATGTGTTACGAAAACGACTGTTTTACCAAGGCGTTGTTGGAGGTCTTTCATTAAATCTTGCAATGTATCTCGTGTAATCGGATCTAAGGCACCAAAAGGTTCATCCATAAGTATTAAATCTTGATTTGCCGCCAATGCACGTAAAACACCTATACGTTGTTGCTGACCACCCGACAATTGTGAGGGAAACATATCTAAGTAGCTTTCTGGTAAATTAACGAGTTTTAATAAATCTTCTGCTGTCTTATTTTTCTTGTCTTTCTCCCATTTCAATAAGCGTGGTACGAGTGTGATATTATCTCGAATCGTCATATGAGGCATTAAACCAATTTGTTGAATGACATAACCGATACTCCTACGTAATGTAACTGGATTTTTTTTCGTTACGTCCTCATCATTAATTAAAATTTTCCCACTTGTTGGTTCAATCATACGATTAATCATGCGCAATGCTGTCGTTTTACCACTGCCTGACGTTCCTATAAAAACAATGAATTCCCCTTTTTTTATATCTAGATTCAAATCGTCGACAGCTTTTTTTCCACCACGATATACTTTGCTTAAATGTTCTAACTTCAACATCATCCACTCACTCCTTCCTCTGACTTTCTATTCTTATACCCTTTTCTGGAAAATAACTACCACCCATTCCCTTTTTATCTAATTTCAACCACCTTTTCATCTCAATACGTCGCTTCGTGTGCATTGTATGACCTCGTGCATTATAATGAATGAAGTATTAAAATCTTTTGCAAACCTTGAAATAACGTAGAATACGTCGTCATGGTAGAGAAGGGAATTTATGTTTAAAAAACGTCCTTTAAAAATTCAAGTTTCAGGCTGCTCTGGAGTAGCCATTATCTGCTTTTTGGCCTTATTAATTATATTATTAGGTGTCACAATCCCATTTTTTAGTTTTCTAGGTTTGTCGACGCTTTTGGAAAAATTCAACTTAATAAACCTAGACTATTATAGCCATTGGTATCAAAATTTCTTGTATTTTGGCTGGCTATTAATTCTTATTTTAGCTTTGGTTTTCATTATTGATTTGTTGGCTTTATTTATAATGGCCTCCTTTAATTTAGACTATTCACCAATGATTAATCTTCTTAGTACAATGCTCCAATTTGCGATTAGCACGATTGTCTATTTCTTGGTATACGGCTCTCTATTCCATCGCATCGATTTAACTTGGTTAGGGGCATCCATTACAATGGCTATTCTCTATCTCATCATTTCTACTTTTACAACATCTTCAATTGCAGGGCCCACTCCTGATGAAGAGTAACCAATAAATGACAGCTCCTACAAATTATGTAGGGGCTATTTTTATAAAAAAAAAGCTCGATTTTTATCGAGCTTAACAATACCAGTAACCAGCCTATATTAATGACTGACTATTCATTCATTCCGGCGATATTTTCAAAAAACTGCTCGTATCCATCACTTATTTGTTTTCTTTTTGTCCTACTAATCATAAGATGACAAATTTTCCTAGTCAAATGAAAAACCGTAATTTCTTGATATTTCATACGTTTTTTAGCTCTTTTCCACGTAAAAAATACTGCTTTTTTAAACTATTTCTTCGAAAAAAATCATTTGTTATTATAAGCTATACTTCTTTCTTAAACATAGTCAAATGACTGTTATTATGCGTTTTAAGAAAGGATTTTATTTGAAAATCTTTCTTTTTCACTCCAATTTTTAAGCTGTTTTTCTCTAACTATATAAATAAATTAGCAAAAAAAAATAAAATTGCACAAAAAAAGCACGATAAAAAGGATTTCCCACCCTTATCGTGCTTAAAAATAATCATTATTGCGCTGTGTAACCACCATCAACTAATAAAGTTGTTCCGTTAATAAAACTAGCATCATCACTAGCTAAAAATAATACGGCATTGGCCACTTCTGTTGGCGTACCTAATCTCCCCTGTGGATGCATTGCCGCTAACCCCGCTTTATCTGCCTCACTAGCCATTTTTAATAATGGGGTTTCAATATAACCTGGGCATACGGCATTCACACGAATATTTTCTTTAGCATATTGCACGCACAGTGCTTGTGTTAATAACTTCACGCCACCTTTTGCTGATGCATAAGCTGTTGTAGAACCTCTGCTGACAAAACTGTGAATAGATCCAGTATTGACGATTACACCCGCAGTCTGTTGTTTTTTAAATTGTTCAACTGCGTATTTATCACATAAAAAGACACCTGATAAATTAATATCAATTGTTCTCTTCCAACTTTCAAATGATAGTTCTGCTGCCGGACCATCATTCGCAATACCTGCATTTGCAAACATAATATTTAGTTCACCAAATGTTTCTACCGTTACCGTAATCATATTTTTCACTTGCTCTTCATTTGTCACATCTGTTTTAACAAATAAAGCTTCTTTACCAACTGCTATTAAGTCTTCTACAACTTGCTGCCCTTGATCTGAAAAATCTGCAATGACTACTTTAGCCCCTTCGTTGGCAAAAGAAATTGCTGTTTGTTTACCAATGCCACTTGCACCACCTGTAATAATCACTACTTTGTTGTTGAATTTCATATCTGTCATCCTCCCATTTGTGTATAACCAAAATATACGTTTTAATTAACTTTGAAGCTCTATTCCATTGTATGCCTTTCGTGCTATTAAAAAACCCGTCATTTATAGCTATTTCTGACGCATCATATACCCCCATTTGTAGGGAGGAGAAAATTTTATGAACAATCAAATAACTTATACCCAATTCGTTCTTTTTTGTAAAGTACATGCACAGGGTTTACGCGAAAATATTCATGCCTATATTTCAATTAATGATGCTCCAAAGCTACTATCAATAGAATTGTCTTTTTTACAACTTTTTTCCGAGCAAAAAGTTGATTTACTACAAGAAAACTATGATTCTGATATTAATATTTGGCTACAGTCACAAAAAGATGTTCTTACAATTGAGGAATTATCATTATTTCGTTATATATTTGAACAATCTATTTTTGCTTTGCTCATTCAAAATAAAAATACCGAATTTAGCGCTTTTACTTTTTTCTTATCTGATTTATTTATACGATTATCATCATGCTATAACCATTTCCACCAGACAGTTACTCAAGAACATAGCCCATCTCACCATGATAAAAAAACACAGCAACTCATAGCATTAAATGCTTTTAGCGCATGTTTAATTGCTGCGACTGATGCCACGTCTAGCCTTCCTGCATTACTACATGATGCAGAGTCCATATTTTCATTTAAACGTTGTGTTTTTTATGCCTATAATCCATGGCTCAACGAATATCATGGTGTCTATGGTGCCGAGCTCATGAAAGTTCAAAGTATGCGTGGTAAATTAGCTGATCATACAGCCGTCTTCTCTGAACGCAAACCCATTTTTTTAAAAGACCCTACACATTACTTACCTGCCAGTGCCATCGAATTATTTCAGCTTTCTTCAATTGTTTTTACACCGGTATGCGATAAAAACAAGCAACTTTACGGTTGGCTGACATTCGATCAACTATCCGAAGAATTTGATATGACAAAAGATGATTTAGAAGTATTGGCACAAGCAGCTAATTTACTGGCACAATTTCTTGGACGTAAAGCAAGTAGTAACGTTACTACAGCAGTTCAACTTACTGAGAAAGAAAAAATAATTTTAACACTATTAGCGGATGGTCTTAATAATAAACAAATGGCTGAATTATTATTTTTGAGCCCTCACACAATACGTGATTATATTGAGCGACTTATGCACAAACTCCATGCCAAAAACAGGACACAAGTGATATCCACAGCTTTTCGTCTCTCATTAATTACCTAGAAACGTAGTTATCCACAATTCTCTCTATAAAAAATAACCATCATCACCATTTATTCCCATAATTATGTTTTTACTTTACGATAGGTAAAATTTTTTACGCGTTTTAAAACATAGAACATATTTTTATGGACCTAAAACCCATTTTTCTTACCTATCGTTTAATTATTCACTACATATTCTAGTTATCCACAGATACTACTTTTTTCATTTCGATAAAGTTATACACAAAAAGTCTCCTCTACCTTCAATTGGTGGGAGACTTTTTATTTTTACTATTATTTTTTTCTAGTCGTATATAAATCCGCTGATTCATCAAAGAAGAAGCGACGTTTTCCTTTACCAAACACAACAAGCATAATATGAATAAATAAAACAATTGTTAAAATTAATGCTGCGATGCTTGCCCCTAAAGATAACAATACAGATGCTTCATAGTAAACTGAATCCATTGTGACTGTAATATTATTCATTGTCGACACGATGACCGTAATAAAATACGCGACATATAACGCAATAAATCTCTTCGTTAAACGTGTAATTGTCAGTCGTTTTGAATGTTTACTTGAATAACGAAAACGCATAATCGCAGAACCAATTGTTCTACCATTCCAAATAATCGGTAATAGAAGTTGTCCACAGATAAGTAGAACTGTCGTAACAATAAAATTGGTAACTTCATTGTGATTTGTGGTACTTAAAACTAATTGACGTATAAGATCCATTATAAATAGATCAATGGCAATCGCTAGTAGTACAGCCATTGACTTCACTTCATCTTTTTCCAATAAGTATTCCGCACGCTCTTCTATCGTTTTTTTCGATGGGAAAATAGCTAATACTGCTGGGGCAATGAAAAATCCAATAATACCACCAATTGTATTTGTCATTAGATCATCGACATCAAACAGGCGATAAGCACAATTATAAATGCCATAAATACCTGTTAATTGTGTAATTTCGAAAAAGAAAGTGGTAATGAATATGAGAATAGCTGCCTTCCACCATTTTTTCTTATCCCCAAGATAATAGCGTAAAAAGACACCCAACGGTAATAATAATAAGAAATTAAAAAATACTTGATAAAAAGCCGATTGCTTAAAGAGCAACATATATGTAGCTGGATTTTTCAAATTCAACCATTGGCCCTTAAGAATATCCTCTACAAATTGAAAAGGGATGAGAGAGTAATGGACAGTATTTGGATTTTGCATAGCGCATGTATCTCGCGTCGTTGGTAAAGGTAAAATCACTAAAAATAATGCAGATAAAAAATAAAAAATAAATGAAAATGATATGAGTGTTGTTGATAATGGTAAGAAACCATATTTTCGATACATATAAATTAACCAAGGAATCCATAAAAAGAATACGAGTATAATAAAAATGATTCCTGCAGTTACTATTGGTGTTGTGTATTGTGACATATACCCGCTTCCTCCTCTACCGAAATTTACTATTCTTCACAATGCTCGTTTCATTTAAATAAATGCCATTCAATCATACATAGAAAAAGATATTCGTCAGTTGCGATTTTTCAATCGCCGAATACCTCTTTTTTTACTAGTTATTTTTCAGCTTTTATTTTCTCTGTACAAAAGTCGATTATCATTTTTTCTTCATCTTCTTCTAGTGCAAATTCTAAATAACTTAAGTCTGCTTTCGCAATTAGAAAATAATTCACTAATGACACGACATGATCTTTTACGCCAATAATCGCACGCACTTCGATCCCGCCTTCTTGGAAAAGTTCATCGTCTTCATCAATCATTAGATCTAACGTAAATTCAAAACGTTGACCTTCAATAATATTCGTTGGATCTAAAATTTCTTGCATTAGGTATGATTCAATTGTCATGCGTATCCGCTCCTTAAAATTCTTCATCTATTAATGATAACGCAAATTTTAGATTAGTAAAGTTTCTATATACGATTAAACGTAATTCAATAAAAAAAGATGCCCAAATTATTTTGGACATCAACAGTTAGTAGCAATTTTGGTATGTACGGCATGTGAGCTATAGTTGGTTGAACAGGACCAACTAGAAAGCATGAGTAAACTCACACGCCTTATCTAGCTTTATGTGCTTACATAGCATTGGGGTACTAGGAAAGCACTGATTTCCTTGAAGAAAAGCATTTTGGTTAAGTGACATTCGCTTTTATTTACTTAAACGTCTTTAAGTAAATGAACAAGCCAAATGCTATTTAATTTTCGCATTTTTCTATCAAGGCATACTACATATATACCCAGAAAGTAGTTTTTGAAACCCGCCATACAGATATATTGAAATAATTATTTTCACAAAGTAGGTTGTGAATAATATTGCCATTTTAAATCCAAATTCACTTTTTCTACGAAATCATTCCAGTCGTTTAAGCGTAGTTTATAGGTGAATAGATTCGAATGATTATACGTAATTGTCGTTGAATCATTATAAAATTGAAACCACTCATTATTCATTTGATATCTTTCAAGCGCATTACCATGTTCAACCTTTTGCTTAAACATCGATAAAGCGTTTGGTATTCCCTCAACAAATACTCCAGCAATATCTTCATTTAGAACATACTGGTTCAATTTTTTCGTCCAATGACTGACAATATTTTCATCTAGGGCTGCATATAAATCATTTTCTAATTTATATATATTTTCAGTCGCCTCCTGTTGTCTTTTATTAATATCGGCTATTTTATAATTGTAAAATGACGAATAAACCGTTGTTATTTTATGACGTAAATCATTTGAAATATCATTTTTTTGTAAAATTAAATTTATTTTCATTGCAAATAAGCCTAATTCAATTCCCAATTGTTCTTCGCTAACTGCCGTTGATTTTTGGGTAATTAACCATTTATTTGCTGATTGAAAAATAATACCCGCTAGGCTAAGTTCGGTTTCAGTATACATAGTTGTTGGCATCAAAATACATTGTGGATATAATTTTGAAATAATTAATCGTAATACATCCCCCATAAAATATGAATCTCGTAGTAACCATTGATCTTCCGTATGCGCAACTTGTGCATAATCCGGTTCCAAACGAATAAAATTAGCGTACAAATGTATTTTTCGTAAATAAAGTTCTGTGATTGATTGGAACATAATCGCTGACTCATCTTTGATATCATTGCGCTCAAAAAATTTACCTACCGTATTAATATAATAATTTACCATACGGTCAAAACTTCTTGTAAATACATTATCTAATTGTGTCAATTGCTGCTTTTGATCTTCGCCGTCAAAATCACGATGGATCCGCTCATGGTAAACAACATATTCAGATGCTAAATAATCTATATGCTCATCTATATTACTAAGACGATTAATTGACATGCCTTCTTTAGCATTTAAATTATATTCAACCATTCGCCAAAATATTTCTATTGGAAGGCCCTGTTGTTGGATGTCTTCTATCGTCATTGCCTGTGCGTGCATTCTTTTTTCAGGTGAAAAATACTGTGGAATTCTTTCCTTTGCATCTTGAACATAACGTTCTTTTACTTTTTTCACTTGTGGTGCTTGCAAATAACGGATTGCCATACGATCTAGTGTTTGTTCGCTATCGCTATTAGATTTCATCACATCGTCAGTCCTCCTTTAATTATTTTTCGAACGTTCTTTATTTTCTTATATTTCTTATTATCATATACTAACTATAGAAAATAAAAAAGGAGATGCTCTCCATGCATATTGCAATTGTAGGTGGTGGTATAGGTGGTTTATGTACTGCTGTCGCTCTCGCACAACAAAATATTAATGTAACAGTTTTTGAGTCTGCAGCTAGCTTTAAACCAATTGGTGCAGGAATTGGTATTGGTTCAAATGCAATGCAAGCATTAGTAGAACTTGGTGTTGGAGCGCAACTAACCACTAATGGTACGGTATTAAAAACACAAATTTTTAAAGATGCTACAGGCAAAATTCTTAACACTATTGATTTTAGTAAACTACAAACATTGTATGGACAAATGAATATTACGATTCAGCGTGCCGATTTACATCGTATTCTCTTTGAAAAATTACCAGTGGGCTGTATTAAATTCAATAAAAAATGTGTGAAAATTACACAGTTAGAACATAGTTGTATTTTATACTTTTCTGATGGTAGCCATACCATCAGTGACTATATTATTGCCGCTGATGGCATTCATTCGACCATTCGCCAACAGCTACTACCAAGCAGCATTACACGTTATGCTGGATATACTTGTTGGAGAGGTATTGCCGATAACAAGGATTTTATCGCTCCTGATACGTCCACTGAGTTGTGGCATGCAAGTGGTCGTTTTGGTTATGCTCCTTTATCTCATGATAAAATATATTGGTTTGCCTGTGTCAATGCACAACCACATGATGAATTTTTAAAACGCTTAGAAAAAGAACAAATTGCCTCTATCTTTCATCAATTCCCGAATGTCGTAAAACAAATCATTTTAGCAACACCACCTAACACGATTTTACACCATGATTTATACGACTTAAAACCTTTAAAAACTTTCCATTATACGCGTGTTCTCTTACTAGGTGACGCCGCACATGCTACGACTCCTAATATGGGGCAAGGGGCTGGTCAAGCGATTGAAGACGCACTTTGTTTTGCACAATTACTTCAGCGGTCTACATCATTTGACGAGGCTGCTCAACAGTATGATCAACAGCGTGTACGTAAAACGGCTCGTGTCACAAGATTATCTCGTCAAATAGGACAAGCTGCACAGTGGACGAATCCTATTGCAACGGCGACGCGTGATTTTTTATTTCCCTTTACTCCATCCTCTCTCTTATTAAAGCGCTTAAAATTTTTATATAAACGATAAAAACAAGCGGGTTCCCATTTGAGGAGTTCGCTTGTTTTTATTCATCCTACTTATTGAATATACTTTTTGTTCTGTATTGGTACTTCAATTAGTAGTACCAGTATGTTTTTTAGCTCCGTGAAGGTTTGATTCTCTTTCAACAAAAGGCGTGATAAGGGAATCTTTTTTGGCATATGAACTAATGAATACGCCCAAACCCCTTTTTTATAGAGTAATCCTTTATCCAATAACAGCGTGATTCCTCTGCTGTCGCTGAGTTTATATTAAATAATTCAGCCAATTGGTACTATAAATATACTTTGTCATTGGCTTGTAATTTAGTTGCGATAATTTGCCTTTCAATCCATTCAGCAATTTCCATGTCAATAGGTGTTTGATGTGTTCCTCCGAAAGTTTATCAAAAAAGAAAGTATGTACAAAAGGTCTGTTCATTCCCTTTGTACATACTTTCTTATTGGTTTAATACATTAACAATACGTTCATAACCTAGTTTTTCAGCATGCTCTATAGCAGTCATACCATCGCGGTCTGCTATATCTTTGCTTGCTCCATGTAGTAATAAAAGGCGTATAACCCGCTCATATTTTTCACTGCCATCTCCTAATATAACGGCTTCTAACAAGGCTGTCCATCCAAGGTTATTGACATGATTAACATCACTTTTTGTTTCTTCAAGTAACCATTTCACTGTATCATAATAAGCCTTTTCACTTGCTGGAATAATACCAATACCACCGTAACGATTGACGCGCTTTACATCAGCCGTTGGTGACATTAACTTAACCATTTCTAAATAACCTTCCGCAGCTGCATATAAAAATGGTGAGTTCATCCGATCATCTTGGCAATTAACATCTGCTTTCTCAGCGATTAAGTAGGCGACCATTTGCTCATCACGATTATAGGTAGCAATCATTAATGCACTGCGTCCACGCTCATTTTTCGTATTGATATGAAAGCCATTTTTCAGTTGTTTTTTTAATGCGGCTTTGTCACCTTTTATAATATGCTTAAACCATTGTTCACTCACTGTTAGCTTTTTCTTTGATGACTTGCTACCAAAAGCATCCCCAAAAGTTTTTGTTAACTTTGTGATTATACCCCTTCTCATCAATGCCTCACACTCCTAATTTAATAGGCGATACCTACTCTATGGTAAAGAAATAAGTTGTGTATCGCTGCTTCATATCCTAAAGCTGCAGTGTCTAATACTGATATTTTCATACCATTCGTCGGTAAATAATCTTTTTCGTAGCGATATATACCTGTTTTTTTACCGTTGATCAGCGCCGTTGGACAAATAATTGTCCACTGTAAAGAGGAGTGCTTCAACTGACGGTAGACAGCTGCATGCTCATTCGCTGCAAACTTCACTTTCTGTCTTGATTCAGAAGATAAATAACGTAATTTTCCTGGTTCTGCGCGACTCTCTAATATACCCGCGGTTCCTATAGTGACGATTCTCGTAATATTTTGGTTCGTCATTTCTTCAATTAAATGACTTGTTGCTTCTGTTAATGTTGTCGTTTGATCAGTATTCAATGCAGAGAAGACGACGTCGACATCTTTTAGTAATGTAGCAATCGTCTCTTGATTCTTTGCATCACCGATAATAATTTCTAACTGTGAACTTGGTTTTCTTCTTGTAGGTTTTCTCATCAACGCCTTCACACTATGACCTTTTGACAACGCTAATTCTAAAAAGCCTGCACCGACACGACCTGTTGCACCAAGTATGGCAATTTTCATCTTTCTTCACCTTGCTCCTTATCTTTGAATAATATATCCTTTAATGCATCTTCTCCAGATTGTTCTGATAATTTAACACCTGAACGATATGCTGCACGACAGATTAAATGCCCTGCAACCGGTGCTGTCATAAATACGAATAATATACCGAGCAATAGGCGTACACTTATCGTACCGTCCTGTGCCCAAAAATAAACGAATGCTCCAAACAATGCCAACATTACTGCTAATGTCGAACTTTTTGTCGCCGAGTGGGAACGTGTATAAACATCCGGCATACGTATTAAGCCCAATGCGCTTATCAACCCCATAATACTGGCAAGTAAAATGATCAATGCTGCAATTAACTCAACGATTTGATTTGCGTTCAATGATCACACCTCTTTCTAAAAACTTACTAAAAGCAATCGTTCCAATAAAGGATAAGATACCGAGAATCAAAATTACTTCTAAATAGGCTTTGGTCCCGAATAAGATAGAAATGATAGCGACCATCGACAATAAATTAACACCAATAGTATCCAAACCGACAATTCGATCTGGCATGGATGGTCCTTTAGCGACACGATAAAATGAAATCGCAATCGTGAGTGAAAAGAGAGTTAAAGCGATTTTTAATATAACATCAATCATGTGCGCGTCACCTCCTTAATTGCTCGTTCAAATCTTTCCATTGATGCAATCACATCCATTTTTGATTGTTCGATATCCATTGCATGAATATAAAATACCCTACCTTCAGGTGATAACTCCATGACGACAGACCCAGGCGTTAACGTCAGTAATAACGCTAATGCTGTTATTTCAAGATTGCTCGTCAACTTTGTTTCATATGTGAATATACCCGGTGTGATGTTTAATTTTGGACTCATAATTTGCTTAAGTACAACAGCACTCGATACAATAAGTTCTTTTAAAAACAATGTTATTAATTTAATAATGGACCAAATTTTCCTTAAATAAAATGGTTGTCCGAAAAAGCGATGCATTAAATACATGACGATTAAACCAATTAAGTAACCTGTAAAAAATGTTTGAATATTAACCGTATCTTCATCCTTTAAAAACATCCATAGGACGGCGATGACAATATTCAATAATAATTGAATAAGCATAGTAAAATGTCCTCCTTTTTATGGATTTAATACAGCATTTATATATATTTCTGGATTTGTTAACACCCTAGCTGCATCTTCTACATATGGCATCATAATTTCTGCACCTACACCCAAAACAAGTGTTAATAGGCCAAAAGTTACCATTGGTACGAGCATCATTTTTGGTATTTTTGTTTTGAATTTTTGATTATATGTTGCCTCACCAAAAATTGATTTCAAGAAAATACGCAATAATGAATAGAGAACGATGACACTCGATAAAAAGCCAATACCAATTGCGATATATGCCCCCTTATCGATTAGCCCTTGCCCTATTAATAATTTACCAATGAAACCACTAAGCGGTGGTATACCCGCTAGTGACAGCATCATTATAAAAAATAACCAACCAAAGAGCGGAAACTGATGGATTAGGCCTTTGATTTCATCGAAACTTGTCCGTCCTGTAATATAAATAATCGTGCCAATCATTAAAAATAATAAGGCTTTGATCAACATATCATGCATCAAGTAAAAAACGGCACCCTCTAGCGACTCAGTCGTATTGGCATATAAACCAAGTAAGACAAATCCAACAGAAATAATGACATTATAAGCAACGATTTGACGTAAATCTTTGAAACCCATGACACCAAAACAACCGAAAATAATTGTGGCAATTGCCATTACACCAATGAGCGTATGTGTAATATTCGTTTCTAATGGAAATATTAATGTAAACATACGGAAAATCGCATAAATCCCAACTTTCGTTAATAAGGCTCCAAACATGGCAGCAATTGGTGTTGTTGGTACACGATAGGATCCGGGTAACCAGAAGAATAATAGCAAACCAGCTTTCAATGCAAAGACCACTAAAAATAATAAAGCAATCGTCGTTAGTAATGGACCTTGATTGACCTCTGCAACGCGTTGCGCAAGATGTGCCATATTAAGTGTCCCTAATGTGCCATAAATCATTGCAAGGCCTACGAGGAAGAACCATGAAGCGAGAACATTGATGACAACGTATTTAATAGACTCTCTCAAACGCTCTTTGCCACCACCAAGTGTGATTAGCACATAAGAAGCAAGAAGCATCACTTCAAAGCATACGAATAAATTAAATAAATCCCCGGTTAAAAACGAACCATTTATGCCGCCAATCATCAGCAGTACTAATGGATAGACGAACATTTTTTCGAAGGTTTCTCCAAGTGATGAAAAAGCATAAATCATACACAGAAATGCGACAATACTCGTCGTTAATACGAGGAGCATTGCAAAAGCGTCTGCAACAAAACTAATACCAAATGGTGCTTCCCAACCGCCAAATTGTAACACTTGGATTCCATTAACTTTCACTTGGATGAGCAAATAGATATTCACAATAATGAGGAGTAATAATGTTGAAAAAGTAAGTATTCTTTGAATACGAATTTGTTGGCGGAAAAAAATAAGAATAACGGCGATGAAAATAGGTAAAATTAGCGGCAAAACAATCAAATTATTCATGTTCATCGCCTCTCATTTCTTCCATATCATCCGTTTTATTTTGAGCATAAGCTCGATATGCTAATACGAGAATAAATGATGTAACCCCAAAACTAATAACAATGGCTGTTAAAATCAATGCTTGCGGTAGTGCATCCGTATAGGGACCCGGTGTTTCTTTTAACAATGGTACATCCCCTTTTTTTACTTCGCCAATCGTCAATATGAGTAAATGGACTGCATGTGACAATAAAGCCGTACCAAGTATGATACGAATAATATTTTTTGATAATAATAAGTAGGTTGCGACAACGACTAAAACACCGATTATTAAGATCATCATTGTTTCCATCAATCATCACTCCCTTCACTAATACTTAAAATAATTGTCATGACGACTCCCACAACTGTTAATGCCACGCCTAATTCAAAAATCATAACCGTCGCCAATGTTTTTTCTCCGATCAATGGAAATTGTATATTCATCGAGGACATTTTTAAAAATGGTTGGCCGAAAAGCATCGGTAAAATACCCGATAATAGTGCAAGCGTAACACCAATTGCTGCTACAATTTTGAAATCAAGTGGTAAACCTTTTCTCACCGTATCCGTATCAAAACTAATATAGAGCATCACGACTGCAGATGCTAATACAAGACCCGCTACAAAGCCACCACCTGGTGTATAATGTCCTGCAAAGAACAAATAAATGGCAATCGTCAACACGATAAAAACAACGAATTGAACAACAGTTCGTAAAATCAAATCATTGATCTTCATTTTTTTTACGCTCCTTTCGTGGTTTCAGCTTGATGAGCGTATAGACACCAATCCCTGCTGTTAATAACACAACCACTTCGAGCATCGTATCAAACGCGCGGAAATCACCTAAAATCGTATTGACAATATTCGCGCCCCCTGCTAACTCATAAGCATTTTCAAAGAAACCAGAAATCGTTTTAAATTCATCATAATGTAATACTGCAAATGATAAAATAACGACTAAAACTCCGGCGCTTAAAG
Source organism: Kurthia sibirica (assembly GCF_003143975.1). Lineage (GTDB taxonomy): Bacteria > Bacillota > Bacilli > Bacillales_A > Planococcaceae > Kurthia > Kurthia sibirica. Next base: position 234,728 of record NZ_QFVR01000002.1, read on the forward strand.
CAATCGCCATATTGATAAGTTTTGTATATTTTGGTGTATCTTCTTTTTTCCATTCAGGTAAATACGTAAAGCATAATAAAAAGAGAACGGTTGTTACCGATTCGACAACGAGTTGAGTCAATGCCAAATCTGGCGCTCTAAACAATACGAAGAAAATAGAAACACCAAAGCCAAGAACACCATTTAATACAACTGCTGTTAGACGTGATTTTGCTCGTAAAATTAATATTGCAGCAATAATCATGACGGCCATCAATGAAATTTCATACCACTCAATTGGTGCATTTTTTGTCATATCAAATGCAAAAGAATCTGATTTGATAAAATAGCCCCCTACTACAACAATAAAAAATAAATAAATATAAATAATATAATGACGAATGGAACCAGTCATATATAAATTAGTCATAAAACGACCAACATTTTCTACTTCATTTTGTCCACGATCATAAAGTACATTTAACGTGAAACGTTCTGGTAAAGTATTGTAAATACCACGCCATTTCGGCAATAGCTTGAATAGTATGACACCAATGATTACAACAGCAATTGTCATTAATAAAGGTGTATTAAAACCATGCCATGCAGCTATATGAGGCGTTAGCTGCTCCATCGTTCCTGTATTCGGGTAAAGGCTAAGCATTGCTGGACTAAATAAATAACGTGCGAAGAAATTTGGTACGAAGAACATAATGACTACGAGTGTCACCAAAATAAACGGCGAGATTAACATACCTTTTGGCGCCTCATGAATTTTACGATCACGCGGTAGCTTGTCCTTGCTACCAAAGAAAGTTTTTACGATTAAAATCGTACAATAAATAAAAGTGAAAACACTACCAACCCATACGATAACGGGAATGATACTCAACATTGCAGTTGATGAGTATAAATCAGCTTGCTGAATGCGTAATGCCGCTTCAAAAAACATTTCCTTGCTCAAAAAACCATTAAAGAACGGTATGCCCGCCATTGATAAACTACCAATCATCGCAATTGTAAATGTAAATGGCATGATTGACATCAAACCACCTAATCGACGTATATCACGGGAGCCTACTTCATGATCGACAATACCGACCATCATAAACAGGGCTCCTTTAAACGTAGCGTGATTCAACAGGTGAAAGAGTGCTGCAAACCCAGCTTGTGTATAGATGACAGTAGCAGGGCTATAGCCAAACACATAGACAAGTGACCCCATACCTAGCAAACTCATAATAATTCCGAGTTGACTAATCGTTGAAAATGCTAATAATGCTTTTAAATCTGTTTGCTTTACAGCGTTAAACGAACCCCAGAACATCGTCATCAAGCCAACGATTGTCACCGTCCAAAACCAGGATTGATTGATTGCGAACAATGGTGTTAATCGTGCAACTAAATAAATACCGGCTTTGACCATTGTCGCTGAATGTAGATAAGCACTGACCGGCGTTGGTGCTTCCATCGCATCCGGTAACCAAATATGGAAAGGGAACTGTGCTGATTTTGTAAATGCGCCTAGCAGTACGAGGACCATTGCTGGTATAAAGAGCGTATTTGTAAGTTCAGTCGGCATAATTTGAATGGCTTCACGAATGCTGTAGCTTCCCGTCATATGAGCAATCATTAGGAAGCCAATAAGCATGGCTACACCACCGCTAACTGTAATAAGCATGGATTTTTGTGCGCCGCGTCTGGACGCCTTACGATGATGCCAAAAGGCTATAAGTAAAAAGGAAGAGACACTCGTTAACTCCCAGAAAAAATAGAGCATAATGAAGTGATCAGAGAAAACGACCCCAAGCATCGCTGTCATGAAAATCAATAGATAGCAATAAAACTTGTGCAACGCTTCTTTTTGTGAAAGATAGAAAATGGAGTAAAGGATGACTAATGCGCCCATACCTGTAATAAGGAGGGCAAACAACATACTCAAGCCATCCAAATAGGTCGTAAAGGATAGATCAAGTGACGGAATCCACTGCCAAGTATGTTCATATACCTTGCCAGCTGCAACTTGTGGAATAAATCGTAGCAATGCGATAAATAATACAATAGGTACTATGAGTGCAATCCAACCGATATGTGTTTTTTTCAGTTTTGAGCGAATCATAGGAATAATAAAAGCAACAATAAATGGTAAAATAATCGCCCATTTTGTAATCAAATGTAAATCCCTCCACGCTAGGTATTTTATTTTGCGCTAATTAGGGTACTTGACCTTTATCTAACTAAATAGCATAATAGGAAGCCAACTAGACACAATCTTCAAAAAAGATGAAAATAATTTATGATTTCAATCCAATTAAAGGTATAATACAATTAAAAATTAGATGATTATACGAGAAATACTCTTTGAAGTATATTTATATCTAAATTATACATGAAAGAGAAACCCCTTTCATGTATGAGGCTATACTATTTTAGAAAAGTTTTAAATATTAAAAAAAGGACAGGTGATTTTATTGAAATCGCACGGGCGTATGGATGAAAGCATTTTAGTTTGTGTTTATTACGGTCCTAATAGCGATCGTTTGATTCGCAGGGGACATAAAATCGCCACAATGCTTGATTGCCCTCTCTATGTACTCAATATTAGTAGACAATCTTCAGAGGAATTTGACTCCTCACAGCAAGAAGATATCCTTAACTGGCAAGCACTTTCCCAAGAATTGGATATCGATGGTCTCATTTTAAAAACAAATGAAGATCGACCGATTCAACAAGTAATTGCTGAAGTATGCAACGAACAAAATATTTCGCAAGTGGTCATTGGTCAAACTGCGCAAAGTCGTTGGGAAGAAATTACAAAAGGTTCTTTCATCAACCAATTGCTACGTGCCCTACCATTCGTTGATATTCATGTCATATCGGTCGACCGTCAAATTCGCGTAAAAGATCATATGTATGAAAAAGCCATTCGAGCATATTTAGTCGATGATGCCGGGATTTATCGCATCTATTTTGATTTACCTGAAACATTCATTTACGAAGGTTTATTTTATAAAGAATTAGGCACCGATTTTGATAATGGTCGCTTTAAATTCATGCATGAAGGTAAAACCTATGAAATCGAAGTGGATGATGGCTATATTCACGACGAAACTGTTATGAAAAACCTTAATTTATGAAGCTCTTGGTAACGTATTTACCGGGCTTTTTTTATGTCTAAATAGTTTATTAAAATAGCTAATAGTGGAAAAGAGCCTAAGACAAACGTATTTTCAACAGAAAAAATCCCGTATGATTTTTCGAAATCATATGGGATTATTCATTTCAATCAATTAAAATACCGCTGACGACTGCAACCATTGCACGCAGACCCAAAACTAATCTAATCGTCCCTATTTACATTTGTGAGCGTAGACCACTGTCATTGAAAAACTCAGCAGGATAAAAAATCCAATTATTCTCCTGATCAACGGTAACCATGCTAAAATAATACATAGCAATCAATGATACACACATATCTATTAGTCATGCGTAGTAAGGGAGCCACCTTATTCAATATAAATGTTAAACCCATTTCCTGTACTTGCCAAAATCATACGATCCTATCTTCATTCGAAATTCAATCTGCTATTTCCTGGGAAATAAAACAAAAAAGCAGCGAAAAATGCCTCGCTGCTCAGTCATTATTTAGTTGAAGGTTTTATTATTTCACCAATCTCATGTAAATGAGGCATCGCTGTAATAGCGCCAGCCTTCGTTGCTGCATATGCCCCTAATTGGTTGGCAAAAAACACGTAATCATAAGCTTCCTGTGCTGTTACCGGTAAACCATTCAAATGAATCGAACGTAAAATACCAGACATAAATGCATCACCGGCACCCGTCGTATCCACACAATTAATTTTAATAGAAGGAACATGAATCGTTTCACCGTTCATCACAACATATGTGCCATCCGCTCCAACCGTAATCATCAATAATGTAATATTATAGTGTGCTAAAGCAGCGATTCCTTCATTGATTGTCGTTGTACTTGTAATAAAGAATAACTCTTCATCTGCTAGTTTCATAATATTGACAAACGGCAGGAATTCACTGATTGTTTCCAAGCATTGCTGTGGGCTTTCCCAACGTAATGGTCGAATATTCGCATCCATAGCAATTAAACAATCATGTTCAATTGCTAACTTTACTGCTGCTTTTGTTGTTTCCAAAGCCGTTTCTTGGAACATTGTATTTGAGCAAAAGCTAAAAACAGATGCTTTTTCGAACGCCACCGGCTGTAAATGTTGCGTTTCAACTTGAATATCTGGTGTTTCATCTGTATAGTTTGTAAAAATACGATCGTTATTTTCTGTTAAATGTACTTCAACACCTGTTACACGTTTCTCAGGTATTATTTTTGCAAAATGAGTATTAACACCCTCGTTAGCAAGTTCATTCCGTACAAATTTTGAGGTGTCATCGTCACCAGTCACAGTAATAATTGCAGACGGTGCACCGATTCGACTAATTCCAGCTGCTACATTAATTGTTGTACCACCTAAAAATGTTGTGAACGACGTATTTGTCGTATCATTGGCAATATAATCTACGAAAGCATCCCCATAAATCAAGATGAATTCTCTAGTTGATTCTAACATGAATAAGCTCCTTCACAAAATATCTTCCTTCTATCCTACCATGAAGTCTGACAACACAAAAGACTTTGGGAAATAAAAAATTAATAAAAATCGATTATTTGACCATTTATTGAAAATCATTTTACCATTAAAATTCCTTTTCATCGATTAAAAGAAATCAAATTGGTATACTAAAATAAGAGAAGGAGTTTGATACAAATGAATATTACAGTTAGACGTGCACAATTGGCAGACGGACCAGCAGTTGCACCATTAATAATTGATGCTATTGGCGATATTGCACAACGCATTACTGGTGAAACAAACCCACAAGCTGTAACAGCCGGCTTAATTGAATTATTTAATCGTGAGGACAACCGTAACTCTCACTTGAACACTTATATTGCAGATAATAACGGGCAAGTGGCTGGTATTTTAGTTATTTATGGTGGCGATGAAGCGATTCAATTAGACGCAAATCTAGAAAAATGGTTAGCTGCTAAAAATGCTCCTATTCAAACGATTGAAGTAGAAGCACGAGCGGATGAATTTTACATTGATACATTATGTGTCAATTCAGCATTTCGTGGACAAGGTATCGGCACTATTTTATTAAATTATGCTGAAAAATTATGTGCTGAAAAAGGTTACAAAAAATTATCTTTGAGCGTTGAACAAGAGAAAGTCCGTGCACGTCAATTATATGAAAAAATCGGTTATGTTTATGCTGAACCGTGGATGATTATCGGAGAAGAATTTGACCATATGATCAAAGAAATTCACTAATAAAAAAGAAACCTTATATTATCTCCTTTAAGTAAACAATGTTGAAAAACATTTTACTTAAAGGGGATTTTTCTATAGCGAGAAAAAATAAGCCGTATTCAACTACATTTAAATTAGAAATTTTAGAGAACCGATCTCTTTTTATTCAAAGCGAATTCCCTGTGACATCTCGCTTAGTCGTTCCTCATCTATTATAATAAGATGATTTTTTTCACGGGCAATGATTTTTTCTTCCGTTAACTTCCTCACTACACGATTTAAATGACGGTGTGATGTGCCTAATAAATCAGCAATTTCAGCAATTTTCATCGTTTGTAATTCTTGTCCAAAATTATTATCCGGCTCTGAACTCACTGTAGACAGTAAAAAGCTTGCAAAACGACTTTCAACCGATTCCAATAAATTCACTCGAGCTGAAGTGGTACTCGTCTGAAGTTTATAACTAATATGTTGTAGCAGTTGCATCAAAAATTTCGCATTCGTCATTTCATTCGTTTTTATATAATCGATTGGTAACGTCATAATCACACTATCGATTACGGCGGTTACTTGCGACTGAATCGGCACGTCTCGTACTAACTCCAAATCCCCTAAAATCGTCAATGGATGATTAAAACGTAATAAGAGGAATTTACCTGTTTGTACGCTTGTCGTCACCTTCACACGACCTGCTACGACATAGTAAAGCTCTTTCAGTTCTTCTCCTTCTTCCATCAATACTTCACCTTCATATAAATTCCATATTTTAAAAGGGATTTTCTCGACATCAAACACTTTTTGAAAGTGATGCAAACGAATATATTGTTCTAAAATAGCAGGATCTTCAATTATCTTCATATTTCCCAGCCTTTCATTTAATAAATTAATCCATGTATATTGACTCAAAATCGAGCAAATAAATCATTAAAGCGTGAAACAATTGTTTTTTTCAAAGATATTACGGTATTCCAACAATATCTGGACATATGTCCTATATAATTATAGTAGCTCTTGATAGAATATTGAAATGATATGAATTTTTTAGAACATTAGGAGTTGAATTTATGAACAAAAATATTTTATACCCTCTTTTTATCATCCTTGCCGCAAGTAGTTACGGAACATTATCAACGATGGTAAAAGTAGCGATGGCACATGGCTTTACTACAGCACAGGCTGTACAAAGTCAGTATGCGATCGGTTTTTTATTGGCTTTAATTCTGTTTTTATTAACACAGCGCTCACTGCCTAGAATGTCTGGCAAAGGCTTTCTGATAATATTATTTTGTGGCTTATTTACAGGGATTACAGGCATAGTTTATGGTAAATCCGTACAGTACCTACCTGCATCTTTAGCAGTCGTTATGCTTTTCCAATTCACTTGGATTGGTTTATTCCTTGACTGTATCGTCCATAAACGCTTACCTAAGCGTGTTGAACTAATAAGCCTAGTATTTTTAATAGGCGGCACAATATTAGCAGCAGGCGTGTTAGATGTCGATTTATCAGGCCTTGATTGGCGTGGTTGGGTATTCGGATTTGCAGCAGCATTTAGTTTTGCAGTCTTCATGCAATTTAACTCTAAACAAGTTGTTGGCGTCACACCGATTGCTCGTATGTTATTAATGTCCATTTTCGCTCTAATAATCGTCTCTTGCTTCCAAGCACCTGCCGTTATGTGGGATGGTACATTGTTTACGACAAAATTATTATACTTTGGTTTAGCATTAGGTTTCTTCGGGATTATTTTACCGATTTTGTTATTCACAATAGCCGTTCCCAAAGTTGGCGGCGGTACTGCATCTATTTTAAGTGCTACAGAATTACCTGTAGCTGTCATGGCTTCTGTCATCGTCCTAGGTGAATCACTCTCTGCACTACAAATATTTGGTATTTTACTCGTATTAGTTGGTATGACTTTCCCCACAATTGTCGATATGCGGAAGAATAAAATCAAACAATTCAACTAAAAAAACAGCCTGAGACAAACGTATTTTCAACAGAGAAAATCCCGTATGATTTTTCGAAATCATACGGGATTATTCATTTCAATGAATTTCCGCTTCGAAAAACGCTTTCCGCGGACATGGCTGAAAACGCCTCGTCACTGCATTCCCGCTGGAATCATTTTCTGCACGTTCAATTGATTTGATGATTCGTATTGGAGACATACTATTTTTATTCTGTGCCAGGCTCTTTTTTAATTTCGTATTTTCTTCACATTTTATTGTTATACTAATCACTACTATAAGGAGTGAATTAACTTGAAAAAACGACAACTATTTTTATCATCATTATTAGTATTATCAGTTGGTTTAGCAGCTTGTTCAAATGATGACGATACAGCTACAAAAAAAGATGATACGACAAAAACAGATACAGTAGCTAGCGACAAAAAAGAAAAAAAACAAGACGATCATCATCATGCAGTCGATTTCACTTTCGAACAAACTTCAGCTAAGGTAGGGAAAGAAACACCACTTAGCGCTAAACTTTTATTAGAAAAAAAACCACTCACTAAAGCAGATGTTCGCTTTCAAATAACACAAGAAGGTGTAGAAAAAGCCGATTGGGTTGATCTGAAAGAGGAGAAATCTGGACACTATACTACAAAACACATCTTTAAAGAACCTGGAAAATATACATTAACACTTCATGTTATGAAAGGTGATACACTTCACGATCACGCTGATAATGTAATCAATGTAAAATAATATACTAAGAAGAGACCACTTTATTGATGGTCTCTTTTTTAGTTTAAATTACTCTTCATTATGAATATACTCAATCCCTCCTCAGTAAAATAAAAGTACAAAGTAGAAAACAAGCGTACTAGATAAAATAAAATTAGATACATGCATAGAGATGTGATCACTCTTTGTTAAGTACTCACGCTACTGGCATACGCAATCTGCTAGTATCCCTATTCAACAACGTTCTATAGCCGTACTCATGTCTACTGGCCGTGCGCAATCTATTGGTATCCCTATTCAACAACGTTTTACAGCTGTACTTATGGTTACTGCCGTACGCAATCTATTGGTATCCTTATTCAACAACGTTTTACAGCTGTACTCATAGCTACTAGCTGTACGCAATCTATTGGTATCCTTATTCAACAACGTTTTACAGCTGTACTCATAGCTACTAGCTGTACGCAATCTCCTGGTATCCTTATTTAACAATGTTCTATAGCCTTACTCATGGCTACTGCCGTACGCAATCTTCTGGTATCCTTATTCAACAACGTTTTATAACAGTATTCATAGCTACTGCCGTACGGTATCCTTATTCAACAACGTTCTATAACAGTATTCATGGCTACTGCCGTGCGTAATCTTCTGGTATCCCTATTCAACAACGTTCTATAACAGTATTCATGGCTACTGCCGTACGCAATCTTCTGGTATCCTTATTCAACAACGTTTTATAATAGTATTCATAGCTACTGCCGTATCAAATCTGTTGGTATCCTTATTTAACAATGTTCTATAGCCTTACTCATGGCTACTGCCGTACGCAATCTTCTGGTATCCTTATTCAACAACGTTTTATAGCTGTACTTATGCTACTGTCGTACGCAATCTCCTGGTATCCTTATTTAACAATGTTCTATAGCCGTACTCATGGCTATTGCCGTACGGTATCCTTATTCAACAACGTTTTATAAAAGTATTCATGGCTACTGCCGTGCGTAATCTTCTGGTATCCTTATTCAACAACGTTTTACAGCTGTACTTATGCTACTGTCGTACGCAATCTCCTGGTATCCCTATTCGACAACATTTTATAACAGTATTCATGGCTACTACCGTGCGTAATCTTCTGGTATCCCTATTCAACAACGTTTTATAGCAGTACTTATGCTACTGTCGTACGCAATCTCCTAGTATCCTTATTTAACAATGTTCTATAGCCTTACTCATGGCTACTGCCGTACGCAATCTTCTGATATCCCTATTCAACAACGTTTTATAGCAGTATTCATGGCTACTGCCGTGCGTAATCTTCTGGTATCCCTATTCAACAACATTTTATAACAGTATTCACGGCTACTGCCGTGCGTAATCTTCTGGTATCCTTATTCAACAACATTTTATAACAGTATTCATAGCTACTACCGTACGGTATCCTTATTCAACAACGTTCTATAACAGTATTCATGGCTACTGCCGTACGCAATCTTCTGGTATCCTTATTCAACAACGTTTTATAATAGTATTCATAGCTACTGCCGTATCAAATCTGTTGGTATCCTTATTCAACAACGTTTTATAATAGTATTCATAGCTACTGCCGTATCAAATCTGTTGGTATCCTTATTCAACAACGTTTTATAATAGTATTCATAGCTACTGCCGTATCAAATCTGTTGGTATCCTTATTTATTGGCATTTTATATTCTTAGTGTAAACAAATGGAATTGTATTTGTTTGTATGACAGAGAACATCATACAGCCAGTGGGAAGATCCACTACGCGATCTATCTCCTGTAGATAAAAGGAAGTAACAAATATAATTCACAATATATTACGATATTTATCATCAAAAAAAAGAAACCACAACGTGGTTTCTTCATGTGCTTAGCCGTCCTACTCTCACTGGGGAAAAATCATTATTTACTGAAACTGCACATTTCTTCGTCAGCTTCCAGTCGTTTGATCCTCACGTACTCATGTACGTTGCGTCCTCACTTCTGTCACTTCCTCGAACTACTTGCTCCAGTAAACAATGGCATCGTATTCAAGTGTATGAACAGAGAAAATAAAAGGATGTAATACACTTATTTATCATCAAAAAAAAGAAACCACAACGTGGTTTCTTCATGTGCTTAGCGACGTCCTACTCTCACAGGGGGAAACCCCCAACTACCATCGGCGCTAAAGAGCTTAACTTCCGTGTTCGGCATGGGAACGGGTGTGACCTCTTTGCCATCATCACTAAACTATCATTTTATTTATATACAATGTATAGAAATAAAATAAATGATTGAAAGATTATTCTTTCAAAACTGGATAAACGGTTCATTGAAATGTTTTGTAACTTCGTGGTTAAGTCCTCGATCGATTAGTATTCGTCAGCTCCGTATGTCGCCACACTTCCACCTCGAACCTATCTACCTT
>NZ_QFVR01000030.1 GCF_003143975.1 Kurthia sibirica
TAACCCATGAATAGTACAAGTTGATGGAGTGCAGGCGGCGACTTCTGCGGGAACAGCACGAGCGGAAGCACCCGGACTGAGCGAAGCGAGGGAGAAGGCTGGAGCCGTGCCCGCGAAAAGCGCCCGCTGGAACGGAATCAACGGCTACTAGGAAAAGCGAGGACAAGGAACGAATTTCGTTCCTGTCCTCGCTTATCTGTGCATAAGTGGATTTTTTCAGTGCCCTCGTATTACGGGTGGTGACCGTGGTAAAGGTTATCGGTGCTGTATCTGAGGGGAAAAATCACCAAAATGCAGTACAAGCTGAGCTATTTGGTTGGTCAAAAATTAACTATAAAGCTCGAATTGCCTATATTGCTACACATAATTTAGCTTTTGTGAATCCCTATAAATGGTCTCCAGGTGTGGAGAAAAAAGTAGTAGCAAGCTTACAAAAGAATAGGGGGTACAATACGAAAACATGGCGCTTGAAGAAATCGAGTGTAGGTTATTATTATGCCCAAGAAAAAGTGAATGGTATTTGGTATAATGCAGTATATATAAATTGTAAAATAGGGTACGATCACGGTTAAAAGAATGAGCCTCAAACTAAGAGGCTTTTTTTCGTGGGAAAAATCACAAGTAATGACCATACTATACTTAATGAATCGAGGTGACATAATGGAGTCAAAAAGAGAATTGAAAAAGCGACAAAATCGTCAAAGTATGATTGAAGCAGCCCTTCTTTTATTTAGTCAAAAGCCATTTGCTGAAGTGAGTGTTCGAGATATTGCTAAGTTGGCCGAGGTTTCTCCAGCACTGATTTACAAATATTTTGATGATCAACAACATCTATTTTTAATCGCTATGCAGCAAGAAAATGAAAAACTCATCACTGAATTAAAAAAATATGACACCATTGAATCATTATCACAAGGATATTTGATTTATTTTTTCAGCAATAATACATTGTATAAGATGATGACGTATTTTATGATTTCTCCAAATAATGAGTCAGTATCAACAATTATTGTGGATGAAATGAATCAACTTTATAATTTATTTAAAGAAAATATTATGAAATTAGGTCATATAAAAAATCCTCAGCAAGAAACCGGATTACTATTTTCTACGCTAAACGGGTTTCTTATTACGTATCAAAATCTGCCTGTATTTACAAACGAGCATGCGCTCAATAAAACCTTGTCATTATTAGCTCTCTATTTAGAGCGCTTCGAAAAAAATTAAGACAAAAGAAAAATGTTAGACCATTTCTCTATTGGGTCTAACATTTTTTGCGTTCAAACAATCTATTCAACTTTTTAATAACTTATTGAGAGGTAGTAGCTTTTAAATGGGTTTTTAATATTTTACCGACGGCATTTCGAGGTAATTCATCGACAAAAATAACTTCTTTTATAGATTTATAGGAAGCCAATTTTTCTTTACTAAAAGCAATCACTTCCGCCTCAGTAAGGAGCTCATCAGGATGAAGGACGATGTATGCACGCGGTACTTCCTGCCATTTTTCATTTGGAACACCAATGACAGCAATTTCAGCAATGGCTGGATGTTGTGTCATAGCAAGTTCTAATTCAGCAGAATAAATATTTTCACCGCCACTGATAATGATATCTTTTAAGCGATCTACTACGTAGAGGAAACCATCGTTATCGATATAACCAACATCCCCAGTATAAAATGCACCATCTTGAACAACGCTATGGAAAGCTTCCTCATTTTTATAGTATCCGACAAATACCTGAGGACCAGTAAGTACAATTTCGCCGATGCTACCCTGAGGTAATTGATTCTTCGTCATACTATCACGAATTTCCAAGCCACCTTGCATGACGATTTTACCCATAGAATCAAACTTTTCAGGATGCTGTTCTTCTTTCCAAAATGTCACAGCACCAGTATATTCAGTAATACCATACACTTGATGGATAGGGATACCCATTTTTCTGAAGCCGAGAATTAATGGCGTCGGAACAGCTGAAGCACCGCAGGAAATATAACGTAATGACGAATAATCACTCGTAATCATCGGGTATGTTTTCAGCAGAAAAGCAAGCATTGTAGGTACTGTCATCATCGTTGTTATTTTTTCTTGCTCGATTAATTTCCAAGCCTCTACAGGTTGGAAATCTTCCATTAAGACCATCGTAGCACCTGTATGTACATTTGTTACGAGTGGTGCAAAACCACCGATATGGAAAAATGGAGCAATCATCAAGAAGCGGTCATTTTGCCACCAGTCAATTGTATGAGATAAACCAATGGATGCTGCTTGTAAATTATTATGAGAAAGTAAAGTACCTTTTGGGCGACCTGTTGTACCCGATGTATACATCATCAATATGGCATCATCACCACCGGTAATTTGCTGTGGTTCTTTGGCAAATGGTGCAAAAACAGATGATAGACTAGGTGAAGTACTATGAGATATATAATTTTCAACTGCTACCAGTGGTTTTAAAGCGGTGATGGCCTCTTCAAATAGACGATCAAAAACGATGAGTTTTGTATCGCTATTATTGACGATGTATTGGAGTTCAGCCACTTGTAGGCGATAGTTTAATACGACTGTTACGACACCTATTTTCGCGGCCCCAAAAAATACGGCGATTACATCCTCATTATTTTTGCAAAGTACGGCAATTTTATCCCCAGCTTGAATCGTTAGTGAAGTTAAATAGGCAGCAAAAGCATTTGCTCGATTATTCATTTGTGAAAAAGTGAATTGTTTTTCTTCGCGAATAAATCCAATTTTATCCCCCATCATGACATGGCGACTTGTTAACAACTGTCCAATATTAATACCCATCCAAAACACCCCTTGTATTAGAATAGATTACATTAGATTACATGATATTGATGCTAAAATTTCTTCTGGTAATAAAGCCTCTTCATCGTATGAATCTACGATTGCCTGTTGATAAGCAAGGAATAATTCACCCCATAAAACTTCCCATCTTCTTGCTGCTTGACGGTTGGCTTTTGTTGGCATAGCAGTTAAATCTATCTGCATAATAGCTGTGATTTCTTCACTATATTTAGCCATTATTATATGATCTAATTGTGGGAACATGGCCTGTAGGATAACTGTTAATGACGAATGTTTTTGATATTTTTGCAAATCTCGATAAACTTGCGTTAGTAAAACATTGCGTGGTCCTTCCCAAAGTTCATTGACCATACTATCTCTAAATAGTCTTGGTATAGTAGAAAAATCTTCAATCGCACCATGGCCGCCAAAAATAGAAATAGCTGTACGTAGCTGATCTACGGCCTCTTTAGAAGAATAAATTTTTTGTAATAAAATAATTTCTCTCGTTGCAAATGATTCAAGCGCTTGTGTATCGTCGTCAGCACTGTTCAAAAATCGCTCATAGATTGTAAAGGCAGTAGCGGTCATTCGTCGTGCAGCATCATTTAAATCGGCAATTTGTGCAGCAGCCATAGGGAATTCGTCGATTTTTCGATCGAAAACATGTCGAAAGCGCCCATATAATGTCGCTTCACGAGCTGCGCGCATAACAAATGCAGCGCTAGAAAAACCAATATCCAAACGAGAACGAGTGAGTACGATACTTACTGCAAGAGCGACACCACGGTTTTGTGGTCCGACACGATACGCGATAGCCCCTTCATATTCAATCTCACCCGAAGGTAATTCTGCCGTACCAATCTTCCATTTCAAACGATTTACACGGTGAGCATTTCGTTGTTCTTTGACCTGATCCCCTGGAAGCCATGTAGGAACAATAAATGTTGCAATATCACTCGTACCACCAACACGTGCTGTGACTACAGAATAATCTGCATGAATAGCTGAACAGAAAAATTTGTTGCCATATAATTTATAAGTCGTGTCATCTAATGATACGGCACGTAAAATATTGGCAGGTATATTTGAACCTCCTTGAATTTCAGACATGAATTGTGCACCGATGGCAAATTGACCATCTATCCCATTTTTTGTATGTTCATATATTTTTTTCACGTCAGTAGATACTTCATCTAAGAAGGTTTCAATAAGAGCGATTAGTCCGTCGGTACATGCGAGTGGACAAGTAATACCAGCTTCACCATTCCCTGATAAAAAAAATCTTTTGATGATTCCTTCATACGGTAGCATAGCGTTAGAGAATAGACCGTGATTGAAAATGGCCTCTGTCAGATCATGTGATTCCTGTGGGCGCACAATGCGATCGATCCGTTCATTGTAGGCATTGTAATGGCGAATTGTAGGCTGATTTTCCGGACGGGCAATTTCATTGGTCATATCGCGCCATGTAGTAGAGGTCAGTGTGACAAAGGGGCGTAATTTATCTTCAAGCATGGTATAATTTTCGCCAATAATTGTAGAAAAGAGTTGCTGTAAAAAGGGATTATCCAAGTCATTTAAGCGCTTTCTTTTTTCTATAAATGGTTTAAAAGAATAGGTAGTTTCTCGTACTAATTCTGTCATTATGAACACCTCCGTTCTTCAATACTATCAAGTATCACGTTAAAAGTAAACACTGTTCACTTTTAATTATTTTTAAAAATGGTGATTAAAGGAGAGAAATTGACTGTTACACAATAAAAAACTAGACATAGCCTATAGCTATATCTAGTTTTTTATTGTGTATAGGGTTGTACGATGGACAATAAACAAAGCCTGAATCAATGTATTTAATCGTAGTCAGCTGGTACTCGTCTTCGCTTGAGAGGCCAAGCGGAAAGTCACTTAAAAACATCATCAATATTCTTTGACAAAGTGTTGTTTATACGAGTAGTGCAAATAATGTACTGTCATTATTTACTTCTTTATAACCAAAGCCATTTTGATCCATTCTTGCGACTAAATCAGCATAATCTTCCGTTCGTTTTAACTCAATACCTACAAGAGCAGGACCGCTTTCTTTATTGTTTTTCTTCGTGTATTCAAAAGTAGTAATATCATCATCTACACCTAATACTTCACCCAAAAATTGACGAAGTGCACCAGCACGTTGTGGGAAATTGACGATGAAATAATAAAGGAGACCTTCATGAATTAAAGAACGTTCTTTAATTTCTTGCATGCGCCCAATATCATTATTCCCGCCACTAATAATACACACGATGGTTTTTCCTTTAATTTGTTCTTTATAAAAATCGAGTGCAGCAACAGGCATCGCTCCTGCCGGTTCTGCAACGATGGCATGTTTATTGTAAAGCTCTAAAATACTTGTGCAAACCTTGCCTTCGGGGACAGTAATCAAATCATCAACTAATTTGCTAGCGATGTTATATGTAATCTGCCCGACTAATTGAACGGCCGCCCCATCAATAAATTTATCAATTTTTGGTAGGTAAGTTGGTTGTTGCTGTTTAAATGCTTCTTTCATACTAGCAGCACCTGATGGTTCTACGCCAATCACTTTTGTGGTGGGTGATAAATTTTTAATATAAGTAGAGATGCCTGCAATAAGACCGCCTCCACCAATACTGCCGAAGACATAGTCAATTGGACGTTCAATATCATTCATAATTTCTACAGCAACCGTTCCTTGTCCGGCAATAATATCCGCATCATCAAAAGGATGAATGAATAAATGTTGGCCTTCCTCAGAAAATTCTTGGGCACTTCTTGCCGAATCATCAAATGTATCGCCAGCGAGAATAATAGTCACAAATTCTTTACCAAACATTTTTACTTGCTCAATTTTTTGGTTGGGTGTGGTGGTTGGCATAAAAATATGACCTGAAATACCAAGTTGTGCACAGGCATAGGCAACACCTTGTGCATGATTCCCTGCACTGGCACATACGACACCCTGTTTTTTAGCTTGTTCTTCAATGGTCTTAATCTTGTAGTAAGCGCCACGTAATTTAAACGAGCGAACATGTTGTAAATCTTCACGTTTTAAATAAACAGTGGCCCCATATTTTTCAGATAAATAATCGTTTTTTTGTAAAGGAGTGTGTGCAACGACATCCTTTAAAAATTGATGAGCGATTAGAACGTTTTCTACTGATACGGTGTTTGCTTCAGATACTGTCATAGTAGCTTTTCCTCCCATTATGTCAAAATGTATTGACTCATTGTAACATAGAAAGCTCTTTAATAATTAGTAAATTCAAAAAATTTAGCATATTTAGAAAATGAAAGCGTTTGCTCTGAAATAGCACGACATCTCTGTATAAATTTTGTGTCAATGATACAATATACAATAGAAGAAAGACTGATGAAAGGAAATGAAGTATGAACTTTTTTGATAAAATGCATGAATTAACAAATGTTCGTTTAAATGAAGTGCAAAAACAGGCCGTTCGTTATGCGGATGGTCCTTTATTGCTATTGGCTTCACCTGGTTCGGGTAAGACGACAACATTAAATATGAAAATTGGTTATTTGATGCTCGTAAAAAAAGTACCTGCCTCAAAAATTTTAGCTATTACATTTAGTAAAGCTTCAGCGAGTGATATGGAAGCGCGTTTTGAACAGTTTTTTCATACGCTGACGATGGAGCGTGTTCAGTTTTCAACGATTCATAGCTTTGCTTTTAAAATCGTACGTGAATATTTCCGTATGAATAGCATAAATTATCAACTAATTGAAGGCGAAAAGGGTAGTTATCTGCATAAACGTAATATTATACGTACTATTTTTATTGAACATCGAAAAATAGCACCAACAGAAGATGAGATGGATGAACTTCTATCCTATATAAGCTTTGCCAAAAATAAAATGGTATCAGATACAGAACTTGGGAAAATTGACTGTTCAATCGGTGAGGCAGCAAAAATATATAAGGCATATGATACATTCAAAAAGCAAAATCCACAAAATTTATTAGTGGATTTTGATGATATGTTGACTTATTGCTATGAAATATTACGAGATGATACAGTAGTGCGCCATAAATACCAACAACTCTATGATTATGTTTTGACAGACGAATCACAGGATAATTCTGTTGTGCAACATGAAATCGTTCAGATTTTAGCAGCGCCACAAAATAATCTTTGTGTCGTAGCAGACGATGATCAATCAATTTTTATGTGGCGTGGAGCAGACGTCTCTCGTTTGCTTAACTTCCAAACGATTTATGCGAACGGTAAAATAGTAACGATGGCTCAAAATTACCGCTCGACGAAGGAAATTGTAGATACAGCCAATCAATTTATTAAACGGAATAAAAATCGATATGACAAAACAATGTTTACTGAAAATCCACAGGGTAAAAAAATAGAAATTCGTAATATGCGTCGCTTTGATTTGCAACTTAATTATTTAGTGGATGAAATTCAAAAAGCAACAACACCTAAAGAGATGATTGTACTATATCGTAATAATGCCTCAGCTATTCGTTTAATTGATCAATTAGAGAAAAAAGATATCCCGTTTTATATGAAGGATGTTGATGTGAAATTTTTCCGTCACTGGATTGTGGAAGATGTGCTGAACTTTATGCGTCTATCCTATAATGATAGCCGTGTGGATATTTTAGAAAAAATCTACCCGAAGATGAATGCCTATATTAAAAAAGCACAAATCACACAGTTGCTGGCATCTAATGACCAATCATCTTGCTTTGATCAATTGCAAAAAAATATTCATGCACCCTATCAAGAACAAGCTTTACGCAAAGCAAAAAAACTGATTAAAAGCATCAATAGTATGGCACCTCAAGAAGCTATTGACGTTATTCGTAAGCAACTTGGCTACGATAAGTCTTTAAAAAATGTTGCAGAGCGACTCGGATTTAACGAAGAACACTTACTGAGCACCATTAGTCAGCTAGAGCATTTATCAGAAGGCTTACCTAATCTAGAAGCATTTGCTCAACGATTGAAAGACCTAGAAGAGATTATGCAAACTTCACGCTTCAATAAAAATGAAAATGTTGTGACTCTTTCTACACTGCATAGTTCAAAGGGACTCGAATTTGATTGTGTTTATATGATTGATTTAATCGATGGTATTATTCCTTCAAAGGAAGATATGAAGGATTTTAAAGAGGGTAACAGTGAAAAAATGGATGAAGCTGTTCGGTTGTTTTATGTAGGGATGACTCGCGCACGCCATCATTTAGAATTATTAACATATACTATGAAAGATGAGGAAAGTGTTAGCCCTTCGGCTTTTATCGATGATGTGAAAAAAATCATGCTCGGTGAGGCGGTAGGTGAGCTACAGTTAAGCGACAAAGTGTTGAAAGATGAAGTAGTACGATCCAAATCAGTCGTGACAAATAAAAGTTATCAAACGAAAAAAGTGCGCGATATACCAAAGGATGCGATTAAAAGTCGTGATGAGCTTCAACGAGGTACTGTAGTGCTGCACCAAGTGTATGATCAAGGATATGTGAAGCAAATAAATGATGAGGAAATTGAAATTATTTTCGATCATTATGGTGCAAAGAAATTTATGCTTGAATTTTGTTTGAAGCAGGGCATGTTACGACCGTTAAAAAAATAAATGACATGATTCACCAATGAACTGTCACTTCAGATAAGGAAAAAGAAAAAGCATCTTCAAAGAATTTAGGTGTAGAGCATACCTAATAACTCTTCGAAGGTGTATTTTTTATGGGATATATGAAGTTAATTCATCTGTACGTAATAGAAATACGCGTGATTAAGCTTTGTTATCCAGTCCTGTTAATAAATGTCACGCTCAAATAGAGTAACTTTTTTATGACAATTATCATATGTAAAAAATTACAGTTGTTACTTAAAAAATAATCAATATTTTTATATAATAAATGATAAAGAGGTGGCATGAATGGAACAAATTACAGTTGAACAAGTTGGCTACAGTAAAAAAGAAGAATTATGGAATGCGTTAACACATGGGTTGGGTGCTTTTTTGACGATCCCTGCAACATGGCTATTACTTCCGAAAGTAAAGGATGGCTCAAGAATTGAATTACTAAGTTATATTATTTTTGGCCTGTCGATGTTTGCACTTTATGTAGCGTCAACACTTTATCATAGTTGGCCACATCATAAAACATTTTTAAAGAAAATGGATCATAGCTCTATATTTTTATTAATAGCAGGTACATATACGCCTTTAGCACTTATTGCAATAGGTGGGACAACAGGTTGGATTATTTTTGGTATTGAATGGGGACTAGCAATAGTTGGTATTATACTCAAGCAATTTTTCGTTTATCGCTTTAAAAAAGTATCGCTGCTTGTTTATTTAGGCATGGGTTGGGTAGCTCTGTTTTTTTTCAAACCGTTACTCGCTGAAATTACGATATATGGCTGCCTTACATTAGTAGTAGGCGGTTTATGTTATACTGTCGGCACGTATTTTTATAAAAATAAAACCATCCCGTTTAATCATGCAATTTGGCATGTTTTTGTCATGGGTGGTAGTGTCGCAATGTATTGTACAGTCTATTTTTTCGTCAAATAAAACAAGCTCTGAAATCAGTGTGGCTGATTTCAGAGCTTTTTTGGTAATTAAAATGATTGTTCAAAATCTTCATGCCAACGATATGAGTAGAATCCTTCATCAGTGAACCAATTATGTTCAGCTGTATCGCCATCTTCTTCTCGCTTCGATTC
Source organism: Kurthia sibirica (assembly GCF_003143975.1). Taxonomy (GTDB): domain Bacteria; phylum Bacillota; class Bacilli; order Bacillales_A; family Planococcaceae; genus Kurthia; species Kurthia sibirica. The sequence continues at coordinate 9,538 of NZ_QFVR01000030.1, forward strand.
TTCTTGCATCATCCAACCAGTTTGAGAAGAATGAGCTTTCATCGAATTCATTTTATGTTCTTTAACATCACGAATATCATTTGTAATATCAGGTTGACCTAGTTCTGCTAAAGTATTATTGGCAAATGCTAAACCATATAGACGTGGGCGGTCAGCTGGTGCCATGCGACGAACTGCACGAACTACTGCTTTTGCAGTTGCTTCATGATCGGGATGCACAGCATAGTTTGGATAAAAAGTCATAATTAATGAAGGATTTAATTCATCGATTAAACTTGTCATCATTTGTACCATTTTTTCATCATCTTCAAACTCAACTGTTTTATCGCGTAGGCCCATCATGCGTAAATCTTGAATGCCGATTGCTTTAGCTGATGCTTCTAATTCGGCTTTGCGGATCAGTGGAAGCGTTTCACGTGTTGCAAAAGGTGGATTACCGAGGTTACGTCCCATTTCACCAAGTGTAAGACATGCATAAGTAATGGGTACACCCGCATTGGCGTATTGTGCTAAAGTTCCTGAAGTACCAAATGCTTCATCATCTGGGTGGGGGAACACAACTAATATTTGACTCTCTTTTTGTTGTAACATGTTTAAATCCTCCTAGTATGCAAACGGTGTTTCACTAATTTCTAGTGCAACCGCAAGCTTTCCTTCATAATCCAAACCAGCCATTAATAGGCGACCTTGGCCATCCAATTCAAAATGTGTAATTCCTTGCGCATAAGTCCAACCACCATTAGCTAGTTTTAGGCCTACGCGGTGAGGGGCCTCACCAGAAACTTTACCAAGTTCATAGTTGACGACGATATTGCGAATGAATGCACCTGCATTGAAGATTTTTTCATCAAAGTGTGATGCGTAAGCACCATTAGTAGTTTCTAAATGTATATAAATATCTTTACCTGCAAACGAATCGATATACTGTTGTAATGTAGCTAAATTTACGATTTCCATTAATATCTTCCCTTCAAAAAACTTTCTCCTACATATTATAAGGCTGTCGAACTATAATTGCGATTTGTATGCTTGCTAAAATAGAATGATTTTTTTAACGCAAGAAAAAACATCTTCACAAAAGGAAGATGTTTTTTGTTAAATTGCACGATATTTTTTTAAACCGAGCATATTTAATAGTAAGAAAATCGCGGAAAAACCGAGTAGTATTAATAGATCTAACCAAATATCTGAAAAACCAAATCCTTTGTACATAACACCATTTAATGCATCAGCAACATAATACATTGGCATAATTCGTCCAAGTCCTTGTAGCCATTCTGCCATATTATCTAATGGGAAAATACCTGAAAAGAACACTTGTGGAACAATAACCAGTGGGATAAATTGTACCATTTGAAACTCGGTGGCAGCAAAACTGGATAAAAATGTACCAAGTGATAATGCTACAAGTGCAACGATAATACAAATCAAAAATACATAGCCAATTGAACCAACCGACTCAATCTTCAGTACATAGACAGCATATAAAACGATGATGATCGTTTGTATTAAAGCGAAAAAACCAAAACCGATAATATAACCTAGAATAATCTCTCCACGTTTGATGGGTGTTGCTAGAAGACGTTCCAAAGTACCGGTAGTTCGCTCTTTTAATAGAGCCATTCCTGCGATTAAAAAGACGAAGAAGAAGACAAAGAATCCGATAAGCATCGGACTAAAAATATCAAAAACCTTCGTATTTTTATCACCGTATACATAAGTGGTCGCCATTTTCTGCTTTTGAGGTTGCATGGATAAAGAAGCAATCGCCATCTCAACTGCTTTAGAGCTACTAGGTTCTGCATTTAATAGATAGAGTTTAGAAGGGTTTTTAAACTCTAACCAAGCAGCATATTCAGATGATTTCAATTTGGATTCACTATATTGATCTTTTTCAACAATGGTTAAAGATGTTTTTTTAAGTTGTTCAACGACTGTAGGTTGAGCATTTGTCACAACTAGAGTTGTTTTAGGATCATCGCTTTCAAAAATGAAATACATTAAAGTTAAAACGAGCATTGGCGCCAAAAATAATAATGCTAAGGTACGTTTATCGCGTTTTAACTGATTAATGATTCGTTTAACCATAGCTAAGGTTTTCATTGGGTTTCACCGCCCGCTTGCAAAAATACTTCATCTAAATCAGCAGCGTTAAACTGTTGTTTTAAGTCAAATGGTGTACCTGTTGCAATAATCGAGCCTTCGCGTAACATCGCAATTTCATCACATTTTTCAGCTTCATCCATGGCATGTGTTGTGACGAAAATTGTTTTACCTTGATTTTTTAATTGTGTAAGTTCCTGCCATATTTTTAATTTAAGAAGGGGGTCAATGCCAACTGTTGGCTCATCTAGTATGAGCAAAGGGGGATCTTGAATAAGAGCGATAGCAAGAGATAATCTCCGCTTCATCCCACCAGAGTAGTCTTCTACTTTTTTAGATAGATGATCAGCTAAATCTACAATATTTGAGGCATAGGTGATTCTGTCTTGTAATTCTTTTTTTGACATAGCATACATTTTTCCAAAGAACTCAAGATTCTCTTGTCCTGTTAAATCAGTATAGAGTGCATCAGCTTGCGCCATATAACCAATATCATGAAGTAGCTGTTTATTCGGTACTTTTTTATTTAATGCAGTCACTGTACCTGTATCAGATTTTAACATCCCCATAATCATTTTGATTAATGTTGTTTTTCCTCCTCCAGAAGGACCTATTAATGCAAATAAAATACCAGTTCGGACTTGTAAACTCAGTTCATTAATCACAATAGTTTGCTTAAATTTTTTAGAACTGTTGGTGAGTTCAACTGCAAATTTCATTGAATACATCTCCTTTTATAAACTAAAAAACTTCTGCTTGGATAACTACTACCCGAAACAGAAGCTTTTTAGTTTAAAAAGTTGAAGATTTAGCGATTTTCTTAATTGTTACTTCTGGAGCACCAAATTTATTTTTAGCGGCATGTAGTACTGGACCAACGAATTGGTTGAGTTTCCAGCCGTGCTCAATTCCTGCAGCCACAAATTCCTTCGCTTCAATAACGGCCTCTTGAACGCTGAGACCCAATGCTAAATTGGCGGTAATCGCAGCAGCAAATGTACAACCAGCGCCGTGATTATAAGTTGAATCAACTTTCGCTGTTTCTAATAAATAATGGTCATGACCATCAAAGAATAAATCAAAGGCTTTGTGATGATCGATGCCCCGCCCGCCTTTGATGACAATATTTTTAGCGCCTAAAGAGTAAATTTTCTCTGCAGCAGTTTGCATTTCAGCAATTGTTTTAGGCGTTTTAATACCGGCAAGTTGGCCCGCCTCGAAAAGATTTGGTGTAGTGACAGTTGCCAGTGGGAGCAAATAGTTAATCATAGCATCAACATTACCAGGGTTTAATACTTCATCTTCCCCTTTGCACACCATAACTGGATCGATGACAATATTTTTTACAGCAGACTGTTTGATTTCTTCACCAACAGCTACAATCATTTCTTCCGTGGATAACATCCCTGTTTTTAGTGCATCTACACCTGTTGAAAACGTGGTTTTTAATTGAGCTTTTACGACATCTAGTGGCAATGTGTAAACGCCATGAGACCAATTGTCATCAGGGTCCATTGTTGCGATGACTGTTACGGCAGCAAGACCGTATGTGCCGTGTGCTTCAAAAGCTTTAAGGTCAGCTTCTAAGCCAGCACCACCTGAAGCGTCGGAACCAGCAATTGTTAATGTTTTATTTAATGACATTGAAATCTCTCCTTTAAATTAATAATCTGAATAATTTTATTCTAATACTAAACTGACTAGAATAACATAGTCAAAACGCTTATTTTTGATAGGGTCAGTTTAATAAAATCGAACTTTTTATCAATTGTAACGTATAATAAACGATATGAATTTTAAAAGAGGGGTTTTTACAGTGTTTAAAAAAATGAAATGGTTGCTAGGAATCGGGCTTGTTGCCATTGTCATCGCAACGATATTTTTCACTAAAATGTTTTTTGAGAGCAATGAAAAACAAACCGTTAGCGCAGTCGTTGAACAAATTAGTAATTTAAACGAACTGACAACGGCAGAGGCCTATACAAAAGTCGTCATAGAACGTGAAAATAATAAGCTTTTTGGTAAGGAAATTAGCGTCGATTTTCCAGGTACGAAACAAAATATTCTCGTTGTCATTCCCGGACATGTCAAAAGTGGGGTCGATTTAAGTGGCTTAACAGCAGAGGATGTCAAAATTAATGAGGAGAAAAAAACGATTGAATTGACAATTCCAAAACCAAAAATAATGGGTGAGCCATCGTTGGAATTAACAAAAGTAAAAGTTTTTTCATCCGAGGGATTATTTAGGGATGAGGCGACTGTTAAAGAAGGATATAGTTTAGCAAATGAGGCACAGGAAGAAATGGTGAAAGAAGCCGTTGCCAATGGTTTGTTAGAGCAAGCAGCAATAAATGCTAAAAAATCATTAAAAGATATGTTTAGTCTCGTAAACTATAAAGCAACAATCACAATTAAATAAGTAGTGAAAATTTTTCACTATGCTAAACGTACGTCAATACAAATGCTATCTTGTAATGATGTCGTTTTTTTTTATATGGAGGACAACAAATGAATTGGCTTTATAGAATGTTCATTTATAATGGAAGAATAGAGTATTTGACTACGATAAAAGGAGAATTTAATGATTTTACCAAAAAATATACATCATTCTTGGCAGGATTTTTTGACGAAAACGATTCTTGTGGAGTTAGATAAAATTGAATTACAGCTGGGCGTAAATTACAATCCGAGCGATGAAGCAATCATATTACGTTTTTTAACGATTGATCTCGATGCGGTAAAAGTAATATGGCTTGGACAAGATGTATATCCGGCAAAGGGTGTGGCAACTGGTCGTTCATTTGAAGTAGGCGATTTACATGATTGGCTCGCTCCATATCGTCAAACATCGATGAAAAATATTATTCGCCTCGTGCATAAAAATATGACGGGTATTCAAACATATCGTGCTATTAAAAAATATGCAGAAATTAAAGAAGAGATAAGGAATGGACAATTTACGATTAAGCCACCAAGCGAATGGTATGAATCATTAGAATCGCAAGGCGTGTTATTCTTAAATACATCATTTACTTGTGAGGTCGATAAGCCGAATTCCCATAAGGACATATGGGCTGTTTTTTCACAGCAGGTGCTCGCTTATATAGGGCAACGAAATCCACATATTAAGTGGTTTTTATGGGGCAGAGAAGCACAACAAATGCGTCAATATATCGTTCGTGGTCATTTTTATGAAAGCCGTCACCCCGCACGCGTCAGTGAAGAAAATGAGGATGATTTTTTGAAATTTACTGGTTTTGAAGCGACAAAGAACACGATTAACTGGTTGGGCTAAGTTATGACAGATGAATGACCGGAAAATTGAAGTTTTTATGAATAGTGAAAGATGAACTTTCAAGTCGTTTGAAAGGATGGTAAATTTAATGATGAAGGGTCGTAAACAATGTGAAACCAAATTGTTTTTCATGTAAGTATTTTATGGTAACTTGGCAGCCGCAAATGCCAAGAGCATGTAAAGCGTATGGCTTTAAGACAAGAGAAATTCCATCGAATGTCGTGAAGCGTTCGTCAGGAATGGACTGTTTAAAATATGAAGAAAAACAGAAGGGACCGATTCGATGATATCTTATGACATGATTATTGCAGAAATCAAGCAGCATGCGGCGACAGCACAAACAGCGGTCAGCGATCATGAAAAGCGTGAAAGCTTATCAGCAATTCGTGCGTTATGTGACTTAGCTTTGCATACGAATACAACATCAAATACTGCATCAACAGTAATGCCAACACAACCACAGCAAATGCAAGTAATTTCAAATCACCAAACAACGACACCGACAGAAGGTAATAGATTACAGGAAAAGGGCGCGAATGGCGACTCGATTTTTGATTTTTAAAGGAGATGTAAAATAGGATGAAACGTTTTATAATGACCGGTGGAATAATTGCTTTATTAGCAGTAGCTTTAGGCGCTTTTGGAGCACATGCTTTAGAAGATGTATTAACAAAAAATGATTATGTTGATGTGTGGGAAACAGGTGTCACGTATCAAATGTCTCATGGGATTGGTCTTATACTGATTGGTATTTTAATGAGTAAAAATCTATTAGGTGATGTCAAAATACTAAGATGGGCTGGGAACTTACTAGTAGTTGGAACTCTATTATTCTCTGGTAGTCTTTATGTTTTATCATTGTCAGGAATTAAAGTTTTAGGGGCAATTACACCAATCGGTGGCGTTTGTTTTCTTGCTGGATGGCTCCTTGTAATCATCGCAGCTAAAAAATTCGCTAAATAATAAAATGAAGACGTTAAGATTATACAGTCCTTTCTGAGTTTAGAGCAGGCGTGAATCAGAAATATAGTCTATGACGAGTTGGATATCTACTTGTTTGTGGAACGCTGGATTTTATTAGAAGGGCGTCACTTTAATGAAGGAATGATTGGTAAATATGGCTTTTGGCCATACTATCTGTCATTCCTTTTTTTAGTCAGGGGCAATTAATTAACCAGGCCATTGAGTGAAATAAATTAGTTGATCTCCTAGTTTTACTGTACTATATTTTTCTTTGTCAAAAATAGTAGGTTTTTCGTGGAAAATAGAAGGGCTAAATAGTATTTTAAAAGGATAAATTTATTTCATAACATGTTATTTAGGTGGAATACGGGGTATTATTCAATAAAATAACCTCTGAGAAGGCGTTAAGAAAGAAGTGAGAACATGCGATTTGTATTTAACCTCGAAGAAACGATTTCCTTTAACGGAAAAATCGTCTCACCTTATCTAACGGAAATGCTCACTTTTTTAGCAGAGCAAGGTCACGAAACAATATTTGTATCATCAAAATCAATACGCGATATGATGGCTTTATTAAACAAACGTTTTCATCATAATAAATTAATTGGAGGTAATGGTGCAGTCATTTGCTATAGAGGAAATGTCGAGCAAATCGTCGCCTTTTCGACTGCATTATTTACTCAATTAAAAGAGATTATTTTGAAATATGATGCTACTTATTTAATTGAAAGTGATTGGGATTATGCTTATACTGGGGGAGCGTATCATCGAATTATAAACTTTGTTGATCCATTCAAACTAGCTGAGAATTTGCCAATAGATGCCATTCCAAACGCTTGGAAAATCACTATTTTAAGTGCTTCTAATCGTCAGGGAATGATAAAAGAATTGCATACTTTAAAAATTAATATGAAGCTCATCGATGATGGTGAAATGATTGAAATGACGCCACCTGGGTTAAATAAATGGAATTCTTTACGAACGCTAGGCGTACAAAAACGCAATTATGTCGTTTTTGGTAGGGATGATGATGATGTCTCGATGTTTGATCATGCACAATATACTGTATTGATTGGGAAAAACCCAATGCTTCAACAATATGCAGATGAAGTAGTGGAGATCGATGAGCGCATCGAACCAAAAATTGTGGAAACCTGTAAAAAATTAAGTGTTAAATATGCAGTAAGATAAAAAAGAAGAGGCTGAGCCAAAATCTTAGCCAACATTAAAGGGCTATATATATTTTCATTTTGGGCGATACTTTTCTCAGGAGCGGCTTCATCTAATTTATGTATGAAGGGCAACAAAATTAAGAGAATATACAGTGAGGCTCTAAAAGCTTTCCACCTAATTTATAAAAATATATACAAAAAGAGCCTGGGATAGAACAAAAATAGTATGTCTCCAATACGAATAATCAAATCAATTGAACGCGCTGAAAACGACTCCTGCGGGAATGGAGTGAAATGAATAATCCCGTATGATTCCGAAAAATCATACGGGATTTTTTCTATTGAAAATACGTTTGTCTCAGGCTCTTTTTTATTTTGAATCAACCGATTCTTTTTTTATCATTTAATGGCAAGCATTTTGCGTAATTTATCTTCATCTAAAATATTACCAACGAAAAATTCACCAAATTCAGCATAACGAGCTGATACTTCATCGAAGCGCATTTCATATATGAGTTTTTTAAATTCTAATACGTCGTTAGCAAATAAAGTAACACCCCATTCATGGTCATCAAAACCGATTGAACCAGAGATGATTTGTTTTACTTTACCCGCATAGCTACGCCCAATTAGACCGTGGCTACGCATCATATCACGACGAGCATCCATATCAAGCATATACCAGTTTGCGCCTTTTTGACGACGTTTGTCCATTGGATAGAAACATACATGATTCCAACGTGGTAACTCAGGATAAAGACGAGAGCGTACATGTGGATTTTCATATGGGTCTTCTACAGGTGCATCGCTATCAGCATTTTTCTTAGACGCTAAATAGTTAGAAAGCTCAACAACCGATACATATGAATAAGTAGGAACGGTAAAGTCTGCAATCATTAATTTATTAAAATCTGTTTCAAGCTCATTTAACTCTTCCATCGTTTCGCGTAAAGTCATAATCATGAAATCTGCTTTTTGACCAACGATTGAATAGATTGCGTGTGAACCAGTTTTCGCTAGATCTGCTTCATTTAATCGTTCTAAGTATTGTAAAAATTCTTCGACGGCTTCTGTGCGCTCTTTTTTAGAGACAAGTTTCCAAGAAGTCCAATCCATCGAACGGAACTCGTGTAAAACATACCAGCCATCAAGTGTTTGTGCTGCTTCAATCATTTTAGAACACTCCTTTTAATGAGATTCATTCTGCTATATTATAGCATTGAATAGTAGGAATACGCAGAAACAAATCACCTATTCACTAATTTGACACGAAGCCTGTTTTTTTGCCGAATACAGCAAAAAAGAGTTCCGAAATACAGTGTGGTAAACTAGAAAGAAGTTGTGATAGCACGCTATAAAATCTAATATGCAGGAGCTAAAAAAGATGAAAGAATATTTACAGCAAGATGTTTGGCGTTTATGGGATCAATCAGTAAGTGGACGTTCTAGTTCACCATTGGAATCTTTTGCTGCAGATGACACGCTCTGTCATCTAGTCGGTCAAAAACTCACATATCCAACGATTCGGACGTGGGTACATGATGCATCAGTCGTTCTCGGTATTCAAGACCATCGTCTCCCGTTCATTCATGCGGGTATGGATTATCTACAAAGTAAAGGGTATACGCCAATCGTTCGAAATTCTGGTGGACTAGCCGTCGTATTAGATGCCGGTATTTTAAATATTTCTATGATTGTATCTGAGCAAGATGGACGCATCGATATTAATAGTGGTTATGATTTAATGGTCGAACTTATACGCCAACTTTTTCCGCAGGCGGCAGAGCGTATTGAAGCTTATGAAATTATCGGTTCTTATTGTCCAGGTTCTTATGACTTGAGTATCGATGGTAAAAAATTCGCGGGTATTTCACAACGTCGTTTGAGACAGGGTGTGGCCGTGCAAATTTATTTATCTATTGAAGGCAGCGGTGCAGAGCGTGCAAAGTTGATTCGAGAATTTTATGATATTGCGCTTCAAAATGAACAAACAAAATATGTCTACCCAACTGTAAGGCCAGAAGTAATGGCCTCATTATCTGAGCTTTTAGGTGAAGAATTGACGGTGTCACAAACTGTTCAAAACTTACAACAACTTTTATTTCACCGTTCAAATCAGCTCGTAATGGGCGGTCTACAGCCTGAAGAACTTGAACAATATAACTTCTACTTGAATCGTGTATTTGAACGAAATCAAAAGATGTTAGCATCAAAAGAAGGTTGATTGTTGTTGGAAATACCGCTAAACTAAGCGATAGTGAAATTTGAAAAAAGAAGGGACTGTCGGCACTATGGCAAACGAATTTAGAGTTTGCGATGAATGTCAGGCTGTTAACCTAAAAACATTAATTCCGAAGCTACAAGCAATTGATCCGGAAGCGGAGATCGATATTAAATGCCATTCATATTGTGGACCGGGTTTGAGAAAGACGTTTGCCTTCGTTAATAATCGACCATGTGCAGCACATACTGAAGACGAATTAATGCCAAAGGTTATAAAGAAATTAAAATCTCAAAAGCGTTTACCAGAGGGATTTATTGAGCCTGAATTAGCAGAATAACAAATGAAAGATATGTCACCTTATGCAAGGGTGACATTTTTATTTATAATGGAAGAAATAATAAATAGTGGAGGTGTGGTATGCAATATGCAACAAAGAAATTAGCTGAAGAAAAAGTGTTTAAGGACCCCGTTCACAAATATATTCATGTACAAGATCAAGTGATTTGGGATTTAATCGCAACAAAGGAATTTCAAAGATTACGTCGTATCAAGCAACTTGGTACAACCTACCTCGTATTCCATGGGGCAGAGCATAGTCGTTTTAGCCACTCTCTAGGGGTATATGAAATTGTTCGTCGAATGGTCGATGATGCATTTAGTAATCGACCGCTATGGGATAAAAGAGAACGCTTGGTGACACTTTGTGCAGGCCTTCTTCATGATTTAGGGCATGGACCTTTTTCACATGCTTTTGAACATGTCTTTGATTTGGATCATGAGGAGTTTACGCGTGCCATTATTATGGGGGATACAGAAGTGCATGAGGTGTTGTTACGTGTGGCACCAGATTTCCCACAAAAAGTATCAGATGTGATTGCAAAAACATATGGAAATAAACAAGTTGTCAGCTTAATCTCCAGTCAAATTGATGCGGATCGAATGGACTATTTACAGCGTGATGCGTATTTTACAGGAGTGAGTTATGGCCATTTTGATATGGAGCGCATTTTACGAGTTATGCGTCCATTACAAGATCAAATTGTCATTAAATCATCAGGTATGCATGCCATTGAAGACTATATTATGAGCCGTTATCAGATGTATTGGCAAGTTTACTTCCACCCCGTATCGCGTAGTGCGGAAGTTATTTTACGTAAAACACTTGAGCGTGCAAAAGACTTGTATGTAGAAGGGTATACTTTTGAATTTGCGCCAACGCATTTTTATAGCTTTTTTGAAGGTGATGTTCAACTGGCAGATTATATTGCATTGGATGAAAGTATCATGCTGTCTTATTTCCAATTTTGGACGACGGAAAATGATACGATTTTAAGTGATTTAAGTAGCCGCTTTTTAAATCGTCATCTGTTAAAATTTGTGGAAGTTGACCCAGCTACAGATTGGGAGAAACTAGTTGAATTAGAAAAATTATTTGAAGAAGCTGGTATCAATCCAAAGTATTATTTAGTAATGGATTCGTCATCCGATTTACCCTATGATTTTTATCGCCCTGGTGAAGAGGGGGAAAGGGTACCTATTTACTTGCAAATGCCCAATAAAGAACTACGAGAATTATCTCGTTCATCTGATATTGTCGATGCCATTTCTGGCAAACGTCGTACAGACCATAAATTATATTACCCGAAAGACTTGCTTGATGGCAGCAATCCCCTACATGTAAAAATAGTAAAGAGCATCAATAGATAGGAGTGAGCGCAACCGTGTTAGAAGACCATGCCAAAGTCGTTCAGTTTATGTCGCTAGCAGGAGAGGTCACCGGCAGAAAAAAATTACAAAAAATGATTTTCATCGCAAAAAAACTTGATTTTTCATTTCAAGAAAAATATAAATTTCATATGTATGGTCCATATTCGGATGAACTTACTGTTAGAATTGAAGAATTATGCAATCTCGGTTTTCTTGAAGAAAAAATGGAGAATAAAGGATCGTATAGTCAATATTGTTATCGTGCAACGGCTAAAGGGGAAGAGTTCACTTCTATTATTGAAGAAGCTTCACTCGCATTGCAAAAGACAATCATCTTAATGAATCAGCAAAATTCACGTTTTCTTGAATTAGTTGCGACATTATTATTTTTTGATAATTTAACACAAAAACAACGAATAGAAAAAGTGAAGACGGTCAAAGCATCATTAAAGCTGACAGATGATGAATTACAAAATGCATTCTTATTTATCGATAATTTACAACAATTTTAAGTGTACTTCTTACTTATGGTTTTTAGGAGTTAGAGAACTATTTATTTAGATAGTGATGATTTCTAGACCCCTACTTTAAAGATACCTGATGTGAGGTGTCTTTTTTAGTTTGTCAAAGCATTATTTTATTGGTTATAACTGATTAGTACATCTTTTCTACTAAACAATGAAAATTTGCAACGAAAATAGGGTATAAGGGTGGAATATACGTTTTTTTAGACATATGAATAAATCGATCATTTTAATACCTATTGATCATGCTATCTACTAGCTAATCCATGGGGGAATGGAGTGGTTATTCTTCTCATCAATTCATTCTTATTCGATAGATGGCCATCGGAACTGTATAAAACATGGACGCTCCCTCAATCGTTGAACATCCCTTATTTTATTTGCAAACAGTCTTTTCAAATGACTATAAACATGTGTATAATGTATGGTCGGGCTTTTTGAAGAAATTTATTTTTAGTATGTTATTATAAAAAAGATAATGATGAAAAAAGTTTGCTAAATCAATGATTTTAAGTGTTTTTTTGGTAAGTTAGTCGTTTTATGAAGTGCCAAAGATGTATAATATGTAATTTATAATAATAAGAAGATTTAAAATTTAGCGCGTATTTAACGCAAGAAGGCGAGACGAAAATAAGTGAGAAAAATAGGATTTGATTCAGAAAAGTATTTGTTGGAACAATCGACTTATATATTAGAACGTGTGCAACAATATGATAAATTATATTTAGAGTTTGGTGGCAAATTAATTGGTGATAAGCATGCTAAACGTGTATTGCCTGGTTTTGATGAAGATGCAAAAATTAAATTACTGCATACACTAAAAGATAGTGTAGAAATCATTATATGTGTTTATGCAGGAGATATTGAGCGCAATAAAGTACGAGAAGACTACGGTATTACGTATGATCAAGATGTTTTACGTCTTATTGATGAATATCGCGCATACGACATTTCAGTTAATAGTGTACTGATTACACGTTACGCAGGTCAACCAACTGCTAAAGTCTTTATGACAAAACTTGAACGTAGCGGTATTAAAGTATCTACACATAGTGAAATTGCTGGCTATCCAACAAATGTTGGTGCGGTTATGGGGGAGAATGGTTTTGCACAAAATCCATATATTACGACAACGAAACCGATTGTTGTCGTAACGGCACCAGGGCCATCAAGTGGTAAGCTAGCAACTTGTTTGAATCAAATGTATCATGAAAACAAATTAGGTAATAAAGTGGGATATGCTAAATTTGAAACCTTCCCAGTTTGGAATTTACCGTTAAAACATCCGGTTAATATTGCCTATGAAGCAGCAACAGTAGATTTAAAAGATGTCAATATGATTGACAATTATCACTATGAAGCATATGGAAAAGTAGCAATTAATTATAATCGTGATATTGAAACCTTCCCTGTAATTAAAAGTATTATCGAACAAATTACCGGTAAGGAATCCGTTTATCAATCACCTACAGATATGGGTGTCAATCGTCTGAAATCTGGCATCACTGATGATGCAATTGTACAAGAGGCAGCACGCCAAGAAATTATCCGTCGCAGTTTCATCGTTGAAAATGATTATAAAAAAGGACTTGCTGATGAAGATAGCGTTGCTCATATGCGTGTGATGTTAGAAGAAACAAAACTAAAAAAAGAAGACCGTGCACCCGTTTTACCTGCGCGTAGCTATGCAAAACAATTACAAGAAAAACTCAATAGTACAAACAATCAAGCGGTTATTGCCATTGAGTTGCAGACTGGTGAAATGATTACCGGTAGAACGACTACCTTAATGGATTCTTCTGCAGCAGCGATTTTAAATAGTTTGAAAAAGCTCGCTAATATTGCCGATCAAATTGATTTATTATCGCCGGTAATCTTACAAACCATTCAACGTCTAAAAACAGATGATTTGAACAGTCGTGTGCCGACATTAACAGTCGATGAAGTACTAATTGCTTTAGCAATTAGCGCTGTGACAAATCCAACATCTGAATTGGCGTATAAACAATTACCGCAATTACAAGATACGAAAGCCCATTCAACTGTGATCGTAAATCGTGCAAACGAGCAGACATTTAAAAAACTGGGTATTGATATGACAAGTGATGCAGAATATCCAACTGAAAATTTATACTATAATTAATATGTATTTTTAGTAGATAAAATAAGATTTTAATCAATAGCTTTTGAGTTAATTAGGAATGATGAGGTTTTTCTAGTCATTGTTAATTCATTCAAAGGCTTTTTTTATCCCTGAATGTATAGGGCATACACTAACTGCCAGTGATTTTTATCACGTTAACTAGACAGCGTAAGTGAATAAAACCAATACCACTTAAACGAATTGATAAACCTGTTTTTATAGGGGTTTAAATTAATTTTATAACAAAAATTGTCTCATTAATCAGATGGAAATGATAACGATGACATGAATTAAAATAAATAAAAATTTTATAGAATGCCATGAACAATACAGACTAATCAGCTTTGTAGAAGATTTTCAAGGAGAAATGTTTTTAATAACAGAAAAATTAGGTCATATTATGATATTAATTGAAGATATTGGGGTATAAATTATTACTATCATGAATTGAGGGTGATTATTATAGAGAAGAAAATAAATAAAAAACTTTTAGTAACGGTATTAACTTTGGGTGGCTTTTTTACAACGATCAATCAGTCTATCTTAAATGTATCTCTTAGTTACTTTAAGGATATGTTTGATGTCTCCTCTACTGCTGTTCAGTGGTTAACAACTGGTTTCATGCTGGTAAGTGGTGTGTTAATCCCATTAATGGCTTATTTAATGAAACGATTTACAACACGTCAATTATTTATGGTCGCCATGTTCTCGCTGCTCATTGGTGGTTTGATTAGTGGTATTGCTGGCAATTTTTATTTATTACTATTTGGTCGCCTTATTACATCAATCGGAGCGGCTATTTTAATGCCATTAACAATGTCGATTGTTACGATCATCTATCCAAAAGAAAAACGCGGTACCATTATGGGGATTGTGGGTTTAGCGATTATATTTGGTGCAGCGCTCGCACCAACACTTTCAGGATTTATTTTATATGATTTTTCTTGGAGATGGTTATTCCTAGGACTAACACCATTTGTTTTATTAACAATTTGGTTAGGTTATAGAAGCTTGGTAAATGTCTCTGAAACTGAAAAAGCAAAATTAGATATTAAGAGTGTGATCTACTCTACAATTGGTTTAATTGCACTACTGTATTCTTTCAGTGCAGCAGGTGGTCGAGGTTGGTACAATCCATTTGTTATTACATTGTTGACAATAAGTATTGTATTCATCGTGCTATTCTGTTCACGTCAATTAAAAATGAAAGATCCCTTGTTAAATCTATCCATTTTCAAAATAAAAGCATATCGCATGGTTACAGGAATTATGTTCCTTGTAACGATGATTACGTACGCAGATATGATTATTCTGCCATTATACTTGGCTGAAGGACGAGATTTCACACCGTTGGATGCGGGTTTGCTGCTCTTCCCTGGAGCAATTGCCAACGCTGTATTATCACCATTTACAGGTAAACTTTTAGACAAATTCGGGGCGAAAATCGTGTTCACCATTGGGCTGGTTATCATGATTCCATGCTTATGGGCTGCCACTGACTTAAGCGCTTCCACAACAATTACATTTTTAGCAGTCAGAACGTTATTCTTACGTATTGGTATTAGTTTCTTGATGATGCCATTAATGACAGAAAGTTTAAATACGCTACCAAAACATTTAGTCGATCATGGTTCAGCAATGACGAATACTTTACGTCAAGTATCTGCAGCAATTGGGACGGCGTTAATCATTGCAATCTACACATCACATACGAATGTTTACACGAAAAAATTACTAGATTTAGACGATTCTTTATCAAATACAAATGCAGGGATCAGAGCATTAATTCATAGTGCAGATGACACGTACTATTATATGACTTTAATGGCAGTTCTCGCGTTACTATTAACTTTATTCCTGCCAAAAAATAAAAAAACGACGGAAGAAAATAAAGAAGAAAAAGAGTAAAGAACGGTATATAAAAAATGAGAAATCGCGATAGGCGATTTCTCATTTTTTTGCCCGTTAAAAGAAGAGGCTAAGCTGGTCTGATCCTTATCATGCGGAAAATACATGGAATAAGAAATAGACATAGAGTGAAAGTAACGTATTTTGTTCAAAGAGGCCGCAGATTTTTGCTAGAAAACATACGTAAGAATCAAATCACGTGATGTCAATATTTGATGTAGAGCTAAAAAGAAAAGAGGAAGTGGTATCCTCATTTTTTAATGCGCTTGTTTTTTTTCATAGAGCAACCAAGCACCGGTAATCAAAGTTGCAATCCCAACGATGATACTTGCGACAATCGGAGTAGCAGCTAGAGAAGTTTGTTTGACGACAATACCGCCAATATATGAACCAGCAGCAATCCCGATATTGAACGCCGCGATATTAAGCGCCGAAGCCATTGTAGCTACTTTAGGCATATGAATTTCAGCTAACTGTACAGCATATAATTGTAAACCTGGAACATTCATGAACATGAATAATCCCATAAATAAGATGACAATCAAGCCAATGATGGGCATCGTTAGTGTAAAATGAATGGCTAAAAGAGCGATTGCTAATGCTGCAAACATGAAAAATAAGGAACGCAGTGGATTGGTGTTCGAATAGCGTCCACCGATCGTGTTTCCAATTGCTACGAAAAGACCGTAGACAACAAGTATAATCACGATGGCACTTGGACTGTAGCCAAGCTTTGTTGCTAAAATAGGTGTGAGAAATGTGTAAATAACAAATGTACCGCCATAACCGATTGCTGTGATTAAAAAAATGAGTACCATGCGACCATTTTTTAAAACGGTGAATAGATCACGGACATATACAGGTGAAGATTTAGGCATGTTTTTAGGTACGAGCAAGATGTTGCAAATAAGCCCAATTACACCGATTAAGGCGATGAAAATGAAAGACATACGCCAAGTTGAAATTTGCCCAATAAATGTTCCGAGTGGGACCCCTGTTACAGTGGCGATCGTTAGGCCACTAAACATAATAGCGATGGCACTTGCACGTTTATTTGGTGCTACAACATCAGCTGCAATGACGGAAGCAACAGACATAAATACACCATGTGCCAGTGCAGAAACGACACGACCAACGAGAAGAATCGTCAAAGTTGGTGCAGCTGCAGCGATTAAATTCCCAATGATGAAAATAAGCATAACAAGTAATAATATATTTTTCCTGCCAAGACGAGAAGTGAAGGCTGTTAATAATGGTGCTCCAATTGTAACGCCAAGTGCATAAAGCGAAACAGTCAAACCTGCTAATGGTAGGGTGGTATTAAATTGATCTTTGATAAGCGGCAATAAACCAACGCTTATAAATTCTGTTGAACCAATTGCGAAAGCACTAATTGCTAACGCTAATAATGTCCATTTTGGACGTTGTGGATTAGTCATAGTGAAACTCCTTTGCATTATTGATATAGGTATAGTACGATTTAATAATTCATAATGACGAGAGGTCGAGATGTACGATGCAAAAAACTTATAATATTGGTGTAGAAGCGACAATCGACGCAATTGGTGGTAAATGGAAACCAGTTATACTATGCCATCTTAATCACCATGAGGCGATTCGCACTTCTGAATTTCGCCGTTTAATTCCAGGCATTTCACAAAAAATGTTGACTGCACATCTACGTGAGCTAGATGAATCTGGTTTAATCATTCGTAAATCATATAACCAAGTCCCACCTAGAGTTGAATACTCGCTAACAGAATACGGCAAAAAATTAGAGCCAGTATTGAGTGTTTTATGTTCATGGGGAGAGCTTCATATTGAAAAACGTATTGAAGATGGTGAGAATATTTGCCTGATTAAAAGCGATGAAGAATTGCTCGGTTAATAGCGAAAGCCGGAAATGTGAAAACCCACATTTCCGGCTTTTAATATACCTATTAAAAGTTAAACGTCATTGGATTTGGTCCGACGCGTTGGTCTTCATTTAATGCATGGATTGTTGTGAGATCATCCGCAGTTAGATCAAAATCAAAAATAGCTGCATTTTCAATCATCCGTGCCTCTTTTGTTGATTTTGGAATAGCAATAATGCCATTTTCAATATGCCATCTGATGATAATTTGAGCTACAGTTTTCTGATGATTTTTTGCGATAGCAAGCAATGTTTCATGTTCAAATAAACCGCCTTGCATTAATGGTGCCCAAGCCTCAATTTGAATATTATGTGTTTGTGCAAATTCTCGGACAGCATGTTGCTGCAGTTTAGGGTGTAATTCAATTTGATTAATAGCGGGCTTAATCGTCGCAAAGCTCATTAATTGTTGTAAATGGGATACGTCGAAATTACATACACCAATTGCTTTGATTTTTCCAGAGCGATAGAGTGATTCCATTGCTAACCAAGTATCTTGAAAGCTGTCTGTACCAGGCCAATGAATTAAATAGAGATCCAAATAATCTAATTGTAATTTTTGTAAACTCTCTTCGAAAGCAGCAATTGTTTCTTCAAAACCTAATTGGTCATTCCATACTTTTGATGTAATAAATAATTCTTCGCGACTTAAATTATTTTCGCGTAAAGCATTTGCTACACCTGTCCCTACGCCTTCTTCATTACCATAAATAGCAGCAGTATCAATATGACGATAACCTAACTTAATTGCTGTACTTACGCTTGCTGCTGTTTCTTCATTTGGTACTTGAAAGACACCTAATCCAATGTTTGGGATGGCGACACCATTATTTAATATAGTTGTGTTTTGTAAATTTGTATTCATTTATTTTCCCTCCAATAAGTTGTTGTAGACTTAGTATGCGCGCCCTTTTAAACTTTGAGAAGTACGCACTTTTTTGTCATATAGGAACAAAATGGTTTCAAATGATGGGCGGCGGAATATAGTGCAGAAAAATAATAAACGCAAAAAAGCTGCCCCATTTTACGAGGGCACTGAAAAAGTCCACTTATGCACAGAAAAGCGAGGACAGGAACGAATTTCGTTCCTGTCCTCGCTTTTTCTCGTAGCCGTTGATTCCGTTCCGGCGGACGCTTTTCGCGGGCACGGCTCCAGCCTTCTCCCTCGCTTCGCTCAGTCCGGGTGCT
>NZ_QFVR01000031.1 GCF_003143975.1 Kurthia sibirica
GACCAAAAGGCAAGTAAGTAATATCTGTTACGAGCTTTTGAAGTGGCTCAGTAGCGTGGAAATCACGTTCTAAATGATTGGGTGCGACACTCGTTGGTTGCCCAGTACGCTTACGTTTCTTTACTTTCACACGACATGACCAATTGTATTTTTGCATAATTTTTTGAACCGTTTTCTCAGCTAAATCAGGAAAGAAACTTGCGATTTTACGATAACCATATCGGTATTTATGTGCTGCACATTTTTCACCAATATCTTGATCTCGTTTTTCCTTTGTCGTTTGTATATCTTTCTGCTTTATCCAACGATAATAGGTGGCCCTTGCAACACCCATTAACTCACAGATTCTTTGTACAGAAATGAAGCCTCTAAATTCCTCTACTAACTCTACAAATGCTTGTCCAACCACTTCCTTTCCAATTTCTTGTACTTTTTTAACACGTCCACCTGTTGTTTTAAATAACGATTTTCAGTCTGTAAACGGGATTCCTCTGAATCAAAATCTGGTCCTTTTCCGAAAGAATATTGTTTTCCAACCGGCTGATGAAGTCGATGTACTTCACCAGCTTTATACCACTTCATCCATGTTTTTAATTGACTAACATTTTTAATATTCAATTCGTCCATTATTTGCTTTGCAGGAATGCCTAATAATTTCATTTCGATTGCTTTCATTTTCACTTCTGCTGGATAGCTTACTCTTGTACCCATAGAAAAAACACCTCCACGTTGATTTACTAGGTTTAATACCCGTTTTTCAACGAAAGGTGTTTTTATTTGTCTCATTAATTTAGGTCAGTGCCTTGAATCTGAATGAGCTTTTTTATTTAGTGTCCTATTTCACTTTTCTTTTTTTTTATTAACGTCAAGATTTTTGGGGAATTATATACTTGTAACCTCCTGTTTCTAAATAAAAGACTGTAGATTTAGTTTACCAATACATTCACTATATAAGAATAGTAAGTTAATCACTTAAATAGTATTAAATTGATTGGTATTGTTATCTTTAAATTATTTAATTGAGTAAAAAAATACCCCACCTTGACTAAGGGTGGGGTGGGGTAGGTATTCATTCTTCTTATCCGAAAAAAGAGATGAATGTGAATGTAGAACATAGAGCATACATAACAGAAGTTACATACTAGACGGAAGAAATCATGTCGGTAATTCCTTCAAAAAGGGAACTCGCTCGTAAGAGCCAGCTCCTACGCAACATTTTCGATTAATTCATTTAGACGTATCGTGTCCTGAAGGTTCAAGTTCAGTTCGCCACACGCACGATTAGAAACGAAGTCCGAAAATACATTTAATTGACGATAATTTATAGGAATCAGTTCCATTTTATTTTCTTCAAGCACTTCCAATGCTCCCTCTATAGAATCGCTGATGCACTCGGTAGTTTCTTCAACGAACTCCAGCAAGCACCCTTCACCGTATAAAATTTTGGTACAGTACGTGTCACGTTCTTCATCAAAAACGATATGATTTCTTTTGAAATCTGGCATATTGAATCACCCCTTAATTGTTAGTTGATTACAAGAGGTCAACTGACGCATAAGCGGACACCGATTTGGTGAATAAAACACGAAGCAGTTGCATATACGCATATATGTATATATGTATATATGCAAAAAATAACGATACACCGTAGCGTATCGTTAAAATTATCAGTTGTTATAAAACATACAAAAGCGTTTGAAAATGTCATCAGCTTGCTCTGTCGTTAAGTTCTCGACTTTCTTTACCACGCACAATTTATCAATGGCTGCGGGCATGAATGATTTACCCAATGTCTTGAAAAACTTACGAGCGTATTCAGAAAAGACAATACGAATCTGGTGAATAATCGAACGAATTTCTTTTTGAGTTAATACAGATAGAGGTACATTTCGATAGATAGATAGCTCGTTATCCATAGCGGCGATAAAACGTTTCACATCAGCAACTTCTCGATCTTTGACGATAAATTTTGTTACACGTCGCAAATCTTCAATCAATGTTCGTACCGCAAAAGACTTTTCTAATTCTTCTATTTCAATTGTTGAACTCATCGTTTCTAATTTCATCATGTGACCACTCTTTTCTATGTTTTTTTTATTTCACGATACCTCCTAGTGCATTAGCACAATCTTTGAAGTAAAAAAAAGAAGCCATTGGAATTGGCTTCTCTGCTATAACGAATTAATAATAATTTGAAATATAATCATATGCTTGAACTTCAGTTTCAATTGTTACTCGTACTTTAGCACGTTCTTTTGAAATCATGAGTAGTTGATTCATCTGTATCTATCAGAATCGTTGCGTATATGCGTATATGCGTATATGCGTTAAATACGACTCTAACAAAATTTGTTTCAGATTCCTAATCCATAATTATGAAAAAAACTCCAACCGACAAGGGTTAGAGTCGGAAGGAGTTATTTGATACGGGCGAACGGATCAACAGAGAAGTCTGTTGTATCCTTGAAATATTTGTGAAGCGATTTCCTGTTACGAATCATTTCACCCCAACATTCTTCGTGAGCCATAAACTCCGAACAGTTCGTTTCATCAAGGAAACGTTGGGGACGACTCGGAAGTGGCTCCTGCAAACCGTAGCGATGAATCAAGTTTTCTACCTCCTCGAAAACTTGGTCTTGCGTAAAGAATTAAACATAGAAAGTACCTCTTTCTCGCGGAAAACACCACGAATTATTATTTTACTTCACTTACCTTGCTAGGCGTTTAAACACCCCCTCTTGTAAATTAATCTAAAAAAACCCAACCTATTTAGAATAAGTCGGGAAGGGAAATCGTTAAACAAGCGTCAATTCATTTAAGATTTCTTTTGTATCAGTTAAGTAAAAATCAGCTAACTTTAAATCACCCTTAATAATTGCGACAAAACCGACCTCAATACGTTCAAAAGTACGATAGATATTAGAAATAGGTCGTTGAATAGAACCGTCAAAAGGTGCGTCTAAAATCGTTTGTACAACGTGCATACCTGTGACTCCTTCGTTCAATAGATAATACGTTTCTAAAACTGACTCACGATAATATGATTCTGGGAATGTGACCTGTTTTACCTGTTTCCCTTCAATCATTTGTTCCTGACAAAGCAATTCAAAATGATGCAGCACATATTCGCTTGCTACAGTGAAACGTCCAAAGTTCGCATACTGCATACTCTCGTAGATTCGCTTGTAAAATGTATATGTAACAAATGGATCTAGTAGATTTCGATTTTCTAGCGATTTTAGAGAAGCAATTTTCTCTAATACTTGTTTTGTGAAAGTTGCGATTTCCTCTATTTTTTTAGCGTCTGATTGGTGAATGTTCAATTGATTCCAGCTCCTTTAGTAAAAAACAATATATACATATATGCGTATGTGCATATATGCATATATGTTAAAAACATTATAAAAACAACATTTGTTGAACTTATATAGAATAAACAGGGTTCAAAATTAGCGACAAACTATAAGAATCTTTCAGTTCTTTTGACGCGTCTTTTGAAAGATATGTTTTCGTATCAAATTCCTTTCGATTCGCAATTCGATTAAAAATGGCTAATGCCGAATTGTTCGCTTGAATGACTTCATACTCTCTCGATTCAAGATATTTCACTGCGTCTTGAAAATTTTTCATAGGAATATGATTCGGTTCATCTATAGCTGCCAATAACAATACGTGTAATTCAATATCTTTTTTTGTGAATGTTTTTCGCCAAAAACCAGCAATTTTTGTATCGTATAATAAGTAACTCAAATGAGTTTCGCCCCTTTTTCATTTATTTTTGTTCAGTTAAAAAGCTCCACGCCTAAGCGAATAGAAAAAAAGACTTGCTGCCCTTCTGGGCCGACAAGTCTTTTTAATTTAGACATGTACATAATATCTATCATCAACTTTGAAGTATTGCCCCTCGATTGATTCATTTAACTGTTCCATAACGGTGCGAACTTCATTTACATTCATATCACCAAATTCAATTGTTTCAAATTCATCAATCGTTGGTATATCTGAAATCTTTCCATTATGTTCTTCAAATGCTTCTTCAGTTGCAACATCAGCATATTCAAAAAGGTCTTGTTCCATACCAAGCAACCAAATTAAATCATTAGATAAAGAATATTCACCTGTATCTGAATCAATATAGACAATACACGTACCTTCCTGCCAAGAAACCGTATCGCTCATATCGATTTCTGTAATTGAAACAAGCCCTTCATTTCGATTGGTTGCGCGAATAAACGTATCGTCTGGGAACATTCCAGATAAATAGGTATGACTATTTTCTTTTAGTCCAGAAAAACCTGCTTTTTCGCACACTTTTACAAACCAGACTTGTTTCGCTAACTCTGTATCCGCTTCGATCAATTCTTCAATAACGTCTGATTCTTCTAAAACATTACCAATGCGTTCTAAAAATTCTAATGAATTATAAGTATATGCACCCCAGTGAAAATACACATTTCCGATTACTTCATTATCAATTTTAATTTCTAAGTTTAGTCTTTGTCCCATATAAAAAACTCCTTTTGAATTCTATTTTGTATCACTTTGAAAACTCGCGCGTTAGCGAGTAACAAAGAAAAAACGCATATATGCGTATATGCAAAAGCAGATACGGAACAGACAAGCAATCAGAAAAATGGTTTAAATGAAATAGTGCGTGGTACACTTTAATCAAATTAAAATCGGTAAAAAAAGTGTACGGCACACTTTAATTAAACGATGAAAAGAGGTGATAACGTGATTACAGGTAAAGACTCGATTAGTTTAGAGGTACTTGATTCATTTCAGCAAAAAATGAAGTTACAAGAGGTAGCTGATCAATTTAATTTATCGTTGGACCAGGTAAAGCGATTGAAACGTTTTTTTAATCACTTGGTATGGATTAAGGAGCACGTAGGAGAGCAATCAGCGAACCAATTTGCTGAATTGGGTTTAAAATCACTTGTTTTATCACGCTATGTAAATAAGGCTGCCATTAATGGATTGCTCGAAATATTACCACTTATATCAGCTGATACAAAACGTGACGAGCTACTTGAATATGTACGGTTATATGAAGCCAAACAAGAGCGTGTACAGTCGTTTCGTTCAGCGTATGAAGATTATTTAGCCGAATCTGAAAAGCGGTTAGTCGAGTTAAATAAGCAACTTAGGACACTAACACGTGAACGCAATAAAATCATGGCACAATATAAATTCAGAAAAAAATACAGTAAAGAGATAAGCGACTTGTTATTATTTTATTTAGCCGTCTTACCGGATTGCTACGCCTTACGTCACCGATTACATGATGGTTTTAAAACTAGATTACGCAAGCTCGGTGTAATCGAGATGAACGATGAGTACGTTTGGGAAGTTAAAAAATTAGATTTATTCGTGGAAGAAATGGAACGTCGATTAGAAAAAGGCTATATATATAAATATAAGGGTTACGAAAACGAGCGCTATTGGGCGGTGTATCAACATACGCAACAAGAAGAATTTATCGAACAAGAATTCAAAGAAACCAAACAGAAAATAAAAGAAATTAAAATGAAGCAAAAAGCCAATGAAAATAAGTGGAAGCAAGCCTTGAAACAACCATTTCAAACATACGAAGAAGCAAGTCTGGGGAGCGACCAGCTATCGGCACAGGAAATACTCACTCACCGAAATATGCAAAATGACACGATGAAATGGTTGTACAGTAAAGGCTATGTTGTATGTACAGAAGTGACGTTGCCAAACGGGAAACGTGCGGATGTTGTTGGGTACAAAGAGAATCACATTGTTATTGTAGAGGTGAAAGCGAGTCGATCAGATTATAGACGAGATAAAAAATGGCGAGAGTATTTGCCGTATTGCCACGAATTTTATTTCTATCTCGGTTTCGTTAAAAGTGACTATGCTGTCGATTCTGATGCGAATAATTGTGAAGCCAATGTTTTGTTCCAATGGATAAACGAAATCAAACTGTTTAATGAAACGCCCAGTCCAGTCATAGGTGAATGTTTAGATGAATCAGTAGATGAAATGAAACAGATTGTAGCTCGTGCCTTATCTAAACGTGCCTTAGTCGGCTGGTGATGATAAGGCTTTAAAAAATAAACTTACTGCAGCTCGCAGTAAGTTTATTTTGTTTCTAAATGGTTGGTGATTATCAATTCCTTTGCGTATATACACATATGCATATATGCAACAAATCAATCTAATAAAGCAAATGCTTGGAAAGTGCTTATGAAATCTAGTGCTAATTCTGATGTTTGGAAATACGTTTGAACCCCTTCATCTTTCATGCTATCTAAAATTTGAAGTTCGTATATATCATTTGACGCACGATACGTCACACTAATTTCTAACTCCTTCGTGACTGAAAACTTCAAGTTAGGGATTCCAGCAGTCCAAAAATAATGATGAAATTCACCCTGATAATAAGGTGTATTTGAAAGTAGTTGGACTAATTCATCGAGCTTGTTGATACACATTTGTTGCTCCAAAATATTGACGACCAATTCTTGTAGATTGTTGAAACATTTAACGAACGTTTCGGTTGTTTCGGTATTACAGATTTCCATTTCAATACTACTTTCTGGGTAGTCATATGAGTTCAACTTCACTTCATATAATTCATTTAAAGCAGTCTGTAAATGGGGGAGCGTGGAATGATAATCCATCTTAAAATCAACTTTCGGTTCGCTATTACAAGACTCGAATGTTTCGAGTATTTGTTTAAAAAGCATACTATGATGTTTCGTTTCAGCAATTAAAACGGCTAACTCTGTCATGTATATTTCCTACCTTTCTTGCATATACGCATATATGTATATATGCTATTTCCAATTTGTTTCTTCTGCGTCCATTTCTTCTTGAACCATGAAAGTTAAATGTTCTGGTTCAGACATATATTTAAAAGCAACCTGTTCAGCTTCCTCTACGGTAGCTGCCTCGACAACAAATAAATCTTCGATTCCTACTACAAATTTAGGCACGATGATTCCTCCTTTTTTCAGTATTTTTTTCGATTCATTTACTTCAGGTTAGACGTATAATTGACTTCTTCTTCGCTAATTTCTTCTTTCACAACGAAAGATAATTCGTCATAGTCGGGCATATGCTCCAAAGCGATTCGACACGCTTCTTCTTCCGATTCAGCTTGAACAGTGAATAAGTTATCTAATTCCATTACATATTTAGGCATAGTACATTTCCTCCTTTTATTTTTAATCCACTTTCACAACTATTGCGTAAGCAAGAGTAGGAACTTAGCAAGGTGGGGGAACGTGGATGAGGTTTCGGACAAAAAAATAAACTTACTGCAGCGGCAGTAAGTTTAGATTCGTTTCTGATTGTATCTTTCAAATGTAGTCAAAATATAAGTACCATGTAGGTCTTTGCATGACACCATTCTTCATTTTCGTTTCCTTTTTGCAATTGAAACCAGCTTGCAGAAGTCGGTTGGCTAGTGCGTCGGTTTTGTCATCAGCACTTGCTAAATTGCCTAACTTCATATCATAAGGCAATCGAATCATGCAGTCGCCATTTTTCAATCCATCTTCAATCATCTGATTCACTAATCGAAAAGCCTTAATCATATCTTTTTCATATTGACTCGACTTCATACGATCACGCAACTCGCTCGGACTAATCATTGAAAAACTACCATTTAACATAAACGTTTCCTCCTTTTATTTTTAATCCATTTTCGTAACTATTGCGTAAGCAAAAGTACGTTTTTAAATTATGGCCAGTGAACAAAGTGAACGTTCCATAATTTAAAAGAATCGTCACGAACTTAGCGACGAAAGGAAAATCTGCATATATACACATATACATATACGCATTTGGACTAAAAACATCGAACATGAGTAGGGTATAGCTTTAAAACACATTTAAAACACTTTTAACGAGATGTAACCACTCCGAAACAAATATGTATAGCTGATTAGATAAAACCGTTTCTAGGCTACTTCAAAGAGGTAGTTTTTCAACACTTTGAACAAAATTGCTCTGTTTTTGTAAAAAATAACCACCCCGAAGGATGGTTAATGATAATTTAGATTAATTCCATTTGAACAATTGCAGGTTGTTTCATTAATTCAAAATCAAACGTTTCAATTTCACGAATGTAATAATCCGCACCTTTTACATCGCCACCAATTGTTGCATCAATACAAAGGCTTAATAAACGATTTGCTTCAGCTACGTCATAACCTTTCATTTCTAAGTTGTGTAATCCTTCTTTATACATCGTTAATTTGTTTAAGTTACTCATAGTTAAATCTCCCTTTTCTGATTATTATTTAGTGTTTATTTCTCACAATTTTTCCTAACGCCTAAGCGTTTGGGTTTATGTTTTGACACAAAATAAATCTAGGTCGAAAGACAACTTATAAGCGGGCTGTTTATTTTTTTAAAAATGTAGACTAACGAGGTGTGTATAAAATAATATTTTATGTACATTAAATATTATTCTATGTAGATAAAATATGTATAAAATAATACCGATGATTAGTTTTTTATTAAACGCACACAAAATATTATTCTATGTGTATTAAATATTATTTTATGTACATAGAATGTACATCAGATTCTATCGGTTACATGATTTTCTTTTCTGAACGCATGCAAAATATTATTTTATGTGTATCGAATGTGTATAAAATAATATCCATTCATTTATTTTTCATTAAACACATACAAAATATTATTTTATGTACATCAATTTAGGCATAAAAAAACGCACCAACTTTTCGTCAGTGCGTTTCTTTCTTCTAATTACGAGTTTGTACATTCGCTTTATACCAAAGCTCCAGTTTTGCAAGAACACTTTTGTTCGTTCGTTGTGCCTCGTTATTAATGTAGCGAGTAACCGTATTATGTGAAATACCGATTTCCTTCGCTGCTTTACGAATACCCAGTTTAAGTTCATCTATCAGCAACTCTACATTTTGTGGTGATAGTTCTGAACCTAATTGTGTTTTTTGGTAGGTTTCTTTTTCTACACCAACTAAATTCGGTGCGCTTATCTTTTGTTTATTGATTTCAATGGTTTCGCTTGGTGGGATAATCATTAGATTTAATTCACCCCAGTATTTACGAACCCAATCTCGTTTACCTACGCGTGTTTCATCTATAGGTTCTTTGTAATACCATTCTTTGATAATCTGATCCTTCATCAAAGCGTCTAAAGTATTTTCAAAGCGTTCACGTAAAACACTCCCGTTATAACTAGCAGGGAAGTCGATTACTTCTAATAGGGTTTTAACTTTGAAGGCTTGATGCAATGTGCGAGAAAGGGTACGAACCTTCCACTGATAGCTTAGGTAGCGTCCTAATCGTTTCAGCTCCCGTTGAGTCGTATAACTATACTGAATGATTTTCAAGTCAATCGGAACAAACGTCTGCAATGAAGTATCAAAGTATTTTCTTAAAATCGGTGTAGGCTTTATCTTCAGTCCATACACCCCTTTAGGTTCACCTGTTTTCTTGTGGTAAGCAATTTTCACATTATCAATATCAAACATTCTTCTAAATGTGGTGAAGTCGTATTCTTCTTCATCACTAATGGAAGCTGGATTGACTACTTTAATATTATCTTCCCGCATAGATAACCAAACGGAAGATAACGCTGCAACGTGTTTCATAATTTTAAAACGGTCACGTTCACGAATAACAAATGGTTTGTCTGGCGTATCTTCGTTTAAAATTTTTAGTACGGTATCACTATCAAAATCTATGTAACCATCTTCGTCTTTTTCTTGAACCAACCACATATGTGAAATTATATCCATTAAATCAGCTGTTAATTCACTAAATGCGTTAATAGTCGAATGAACGAGCGTGAACCAAATTTCGGCTTCATCACCTTTTGGAATTTCTACGTTTGTTAAACGTAATTCAGCTTTACCAGCTAAGACACCTTTAGGATCAACAATTTCAGAACGTAAAATACCGTCTTGTTGTTCAATAAATGATTTCTTTGAAGATACAGTATCTCGGACCATATTGTATTTCGAGTTAAACGATGTGAAAATACGTTCATTCTCCAAAACATCACCGAAAACTTGTTCAACTGACATTTGAGTGGTTTCATTGGTAATAACCTTACCTAAAAGTTGTTCTTCTTTTATAATCAAAGGCTCTACTTCATAAAGAATAGTATCTATATAGTCATCAAAGGCTTCTTTGATGAATTTTTTCGTTGGTATTTTATCTTTCAATACGGTTTGGAATATAATCTCTGATAATTTACTGAAACTTTCTGAAGTTATGAACGGGTTATCATTAGTTTCTATATTCTTTTTCCATAGTTCATCAATTTTATACTTTTGAAAATAGATTTCGGCTTCCTGATAGAGAGCAATAGAGCAATATTCTTCCTTTAACATAAGTCGTTCAGGTATATTTTTGACTTCTAACCATAAATTTTCGTTCACTTTGACACCTCTCTGTTCAGTTTTATTTTTAATTATACCAAATGTGTTCCATGTAGGTGTTCAAAATTGCACTATTTTGTTACAAAAATAGGTTTTACAGAAAAAATGTGTTCCATGTAGACAGTAAATGAACGCTTTTCTGCCAACGACCTATAGTATTGTTCCATGTAGAAGGTAAAAAAAGGGAAAATGTGTTCCGTGTAGGCAATAAATGAACGCTTTTCTGCCAACGACCTATAGTATTGTTCCATATAGGAGGTAATTAAAGGAAATAGATGTTCCATGTAGGCAATAAATGAACGCTTTTCTGCCAACGACCTATAGTATTGTTCCATGTAGGAGGTAATTAAAGGAAATACGACTACAATTATACGTCCCAGGTACGGTTCAATTTTATGTATTTCACCTCCAAAATTTGTAGTATTTCTAAAAAAATGAACTTTTCTTTTTAAAGCAAAAAATCACCTTCTGTATTAAAATCTGTATTAAAAATGCCCTTTTTCCCAAAAATCTGTATTAGTTGGTCAAAAAAAAGTGTTCCATGTAGCCGTCCGCGAGTCATACTAAAAAAAAATTTCTGCCAACGAGTCATACTAAACTTGTTGATTTAAAGCCTTTTACCATTTTTAGGGAACGTTTTTAGTGTTCATTTAGCAAAAAAAGGGAGCTACATTGAACACTTTTCGGCATCCATCTGTACTAATTTCGGAAAAAGTGTTCAATGTAGTTCGTCCGCGAGTCATGGTATTTTCGATAAAAAAAGGTCAAGAATGTTGTTATATAAACGTTTATAAGGGTTTTTTGATGTGTTCCATGTAGCGAATTTTCGATTTTTTTTTCGTCCGCGCATCATACAAACCGATTTTTGCCGAATCGCCATGAACCCATACGTGGCAAGGGTTTGAACGTGTTCCATTTTGGCTCGATTTTTCTCTTAGAGAAGCCCTTTTTCTGACAATTCGATTTGCTATAGTTATCTTCAAGCGAATTTTGAGGATAAGTAGGTGAATGAAATGATGATGAATTTAGCCAACGAAACATGGAAACCGATTCAGCAGATCGATATGAAACGAGTTTTCGATGTACTTTTACATGAAGGTGTTACAAAATACCGTACAAAGTCATCAAAAGCGACACTTCCAGAACATACAAAAAGCATGAAACACGATAAGCTCTCGAAAAAAGGAGCTATTTTTGTCGTTCGTAAAAAAGAAGATTTTACAGATAAAGGTGTTCGTGGCTACATTGTGACTTCAAAAGAAACTCTGCTAAACGATGCAGCTGCTTTATCACATTTCACACCGAACATTTATCGTAAGTTCACATATAAAGACGAGAAACGTCGTTATATCACTGGTTTTGAAGAACAAAACTTGTTACAAATCAATACGTTTGGCGTGGATATTGATACAAAAGAATATACACCAGGCGAAATTTTAATGACTTGCTTGGATGATTCAATTGGCATACCGACATTAATGATTGAAACGCCTAGAGGGTATCAGTTACAGTTCGCTTTAACTGAACCGATATTTGTTTCAGATAAAAATGACTATCGTATTTTAACGATTGCTAAACGAATCGCTGAAAACATTAAAATAAGCCTTAAAAATGTCAATGCCGATAGGTACTGCAATTCATTTGGATTCTTTCGTGTACCAACACCAGCAAACATCATTCATGCACAATTCGATTCAGTATTTTCATTTTTTGAATTAATGAATTGGTCGATGGCACAAGATACAGACAATAACCGTCCGTTATACGTGATACAAACAAAGCAATCGGAACCGTTCAATGTGACACAATCAGATTGGTTTCAAGCTCTTGTTTCAACGGTTGATCTAAAGGGTGATAAAGGGCAAATTGGACGAAATAATACGTTATTCACATTGGCACTTGTTTGTTTACAAGATAATTGGTCCGAAGAACGCACATATGACTTTTTAGATGAATACAATAGTCGTTTAACTTATCCGCTAAAAAATAAAGCAATTAAAACCATCGTAAGTTCCGCTTATTCGGGGAAATATCATGGTGCTGCTAAAGAATACATTGAAACATTACTCGACACATACATACCAAATGAACAGTTCGATGTGAAATTACGCCAATCCACTTGGTATAAATTCAAAAAAGAACGTAAAGACCGTAAAAATAGTCACTTTGACGAATGGGAAAATGATTTAATTCAATATTTAACGGCTAATTTCGATGAATCAGAGCCGTTTATTTGGCGTACTCAAAAGCAAATATGTGAAGAAATCGGCATACCTCAAAGCTCACTGAATGTACTTGTAAAAAATGCGAAGCAATTAGTTAAAACAGTTATCGGTAAAGGTCGTAATAGTAAAACAGGTTGGACGACTATTAGCTTATTTAAAAAACATATTCTTTATCATCTCCAGCTGATGAAAGCTAATTTTAGTGAATATATCCAAAGTATGATAAATCAATATTTTGCTACTCGATTAGATAAAAAAAATGTACCTACAATCCTATTATTTTTAGATAAAATAATTAAGAAATGTAGATACGATACTGCTTTGTTAAGGCTAGATATTTCTGGTTAATAAATACTCCAAACTGCCTAAACATTATATATATTACTGTTACAGTTATGTCGTTTACGAATACATGAATTAGTTAAAGATACTTAAATCTGTTTGATTAGACGATGCTTCTATTACGGCTGCATGATTAGACCATAGAGAAATAATCGTATTGTTGAAACGTTCACCATTTGTTTTTGATTCTGTGACATATGGTAATTTCAATTCAATATAGTTACCATTATGCGTTAAAGTAGCTTGACCGTTATGCATGAATGGTGGGAATAATGATTCGTCCAATGAATCAATACCTGTACCTGGTGTGTAACCTAAGATTTCAAGTAAATTCATTTTAGTATTAAGTAAATCAATGATTTCGTTATTATCCATACATTGAATTTGAATTAGATGATGTCCTGCGTCACGTAATGAATTAACAACTGGATCAGTCGAATTCACATCAAATAATGCTAATAATAGTTTTAATTCTTGGCTATCGTTATTGGCTACGCTTAGTTGGATTTGGTTGTAGTAAATAGATTCATTCGTTGTTTTCATTTAGAAACACCCCTGTTATTTTGTAGTTTGTTTTATATTCAAACAAGTAACAGACGCATTAGCGTATCTTTAAATAGCCTTTAAAGGGCTTTTAAGGTGGGTATTAGTTAATTTAAGGTATTTATACTAGAAAACAATTAAAGTGGCTTAAATCGAATAATTTATAGCAAAAATGAATTATCTATATTCGGAAAAACAGGAGCTTAATGATTGTGCATATACGCATATACGCACTTTTGTGATACATTAGTTAATATGTGGTAATTGGAAATTAAATAAAAGGAGCAAATATATGAAATTTATGAATAGAGAAGAAGCGGTTGTTGTAACGTTTTCTAACTTTAAAGGTGGAACAGGGAAAACAACGAATTGTACGATGATGGCACACGCTTTATCAGAACAAGGTTATAAAGTTCTTTTATGCGACAAAGATCCACAAGCCAACGCAACAACTTTGTATATGAAAACAAAACTAGCAAATGAAAATGGATTACATTCGGTAGAAGTAATTGAATTAGAAAAAACGTTAATGGCTGCTGTTCGTGAAGCTGATTTAAGCAGTATTGTTACGAATATTAAACCGAATTTAGATTTATTACCGAGTTACCGCGATTTCACGCATTATACAGACTTTTTAGCCGATACTTTTTCGAATAAAAAAGAGCGTGTCAGCTATTTTGCTGAATTATTAAAGCCATTAAAATCTGAATATGATTTCATTTTCATTGATACACCACCTACAATTTCAATTTTCACCGATGCAGCATTATACGCATCTGATTTCTTCGTATTGGTTTTACAAACGCAAGAATGGAGTCTAAGTGGTGCTGAAGTATTTGTTGATTATTTCAATGAATTATCGGAAGAATATCAATTACCGTTGGATGTAATAGGGGTACTTCCTGTAATTATGAAAAAGGGAGCGATTACGGATCTCGCTACACTTGAAAATGCGAATAAACTATTTGGTGAAGAAAATATGTTTAAAAATGTGATTACACATATGGAGCGCTTAAAACGTTATAATATTACGGGTATTTTAAACGAGGATATGCACGATAGGAGAGTTCACGAAGTTTATACGGCAGTGGCGAATGAGTTTATAGCTCGATTAAGTAGTGAATTAACTCCAGCGAAACAGGGAGTTGAAGATTAATGAGTTCACTTAAAAGAAAAAACGTAGAAGATAGAGGTCCGAGTGTCAAACCAAAAACCGAAGCTGAACCGATTGTAACGGTTGCGAAGCCTAAAACAAAACCGCGTAAAGTTGATTATTCAGTATCAAGTATTCGCATTAAAAAATATAACCGAGCAAAAATAAACGCATTAAGAAAAGCGTTGGCAAAAGAATCAGCAGATGAATTATTGGACGAAGTTTTAGATATGTATATCAAAAAGAAACTGACGGCTGAACAAAAAATGAAATATGAATTTTTGTTAGAACTTGAAGAAAAAGATTAAGAATTTTATTTGAATTTGTTAAAAAAAGCGTGCCGCTAGAGAAGTTTTCCTCTGGCCGCACGCTTTTTGTTGATTTAGTCAGTAGTTAATTTAGATTCGTCAAATTCAGCATAATGAATGACACCAGGAACTTCATGGTGTTTACCGTTTTTATAATATCTTAACCAATCATCATCAGTTTCTTCACCGTCACCGTACAATTTAAAAGTTGTATCAGGATGCAACTTCGAAAATTCCGCCATCTGCTCTAAAATATCGCTTGAATAGTTAAGTGAATCACCTGTTGTCACAATGTAAATTAATTCTTCAAATTTAGTTGGTTCTAACTTTGATACTTCTTCTTCAAGGTCTAGTCCACTGTTTGATTCTAATGAATAATATGTGTAGTAGCTCATTTTGTAACCTCTTTTCTTTTTTTGTAAGGAGAACAAGAAGAACCCTTATCTCACTCTCCGAACTAGCGTCATAAGACGCAAAAAAAAGAGCAAATCTTAGGTAAGATTGCTCGGAATTTGCATGGAATTAGATAGTTTTTAGATAACTGCTAATGGCTTTATATAAGTATTTAGCAATGTTCTCTTTTGAGTAAGCCTGTTGTTTCTCTTTCACATACAATAAGTGACGCTCAACTTCATAACGATTCACCTTCTCCGCGAGCTGGTCGTATAGTGGGTACACTTTACGATAGAGCGTTACCATTAATTCAATATCTGTCATATCTCTCACACCAATTAGTTGTGTGTTTAGTAAAGCTAATGTGTAAGGATTTTGCTGAAGGTCGATGAAATCTTGAACTTCTTGTTGTTTCTTTAACGATTCGGCTTGGGTATAAGCGGGATCTTGCTGTTCCTGTTTGTAAAATGGTTCGGGAATTTCTTTTCTTGCACCGTAAAATTTAACGGCAATAACGGAAC
This sequence comes from Kurthia sibirica, assembly GCF_003143975.1. Lineage (GTDB taxonomy): Bacteria > Bacillota > Bacilli > Bacillales_A > Planococcaceae > Kurthia > Kurthia sibirica. The sequence goes on from NZ_QFVR01000031.1 coordinate 15,898, forward strand.
GTCCTTTTTTGATTTTATCGTAAGTGATGGCGAATCGTGTGTGCTCGTTAATTTCATCAATGGCTGGTTTCAATACACGTTTTTCAAAATCTGAAAACTGTTTGTACTGGGTTAAAGTGTCCGTTAAACGTCTAAGTTCTGCTACTTCCATAACTGGGTTTCGATACGATTCCAATTGCTGCTCGGTGCGTTTTGCCCCTTGTTCGTAATGCGTAAATTGATTGTATTTCATCATTATCCATTTGTAGAGGATGATAGAGTATTTACTTGTCATTTCCATGATGTCCATTAAAGCGAATTGAGTAAAATTATCTTTTAAATCAAGTAAATAGGGCATGACCGATTCATCGAAACGAAACGTAACAATATCATCAAAATCACTCCACTTAATGCTTGGGATGGGAACGACACGCTCATAAGTATTACCTTTCGATGTTTTTTTATTGATAAGAAATATTTGATTTTGCATTTCTTCAATTACTTTTTTGAATCGGAAATTTTTATTTGTATCGGTTACATCAAAAAAAGCGAATAATGTTTTTTTAGTTAAGCAAACCGAATTATTTTCGGGTGGATTTTTTGTATCGATACATGAAACGGCTAATTCGAAAATTTTAATCGGTGTTTTATCCATTTTCGCAACACCTGTAATCAGATCATTATGTTCAACAACCTTTCGATTACTAATTTCTTTTAAATTTTCACGCCGTTCGCTCAAGATGACTGACATAAATTCCTCCTGTAAAAATTAATAGTAGTACCCGTATTCGAGCATAGTTTTTTGTCGGTATTCGTTTTTGTCTGTTTTCAAGCCGAGAATATAGTTTTTTGTCTGTTTTAGAGCCATATAATATAGTCTAATGTCTGTTTTCAACTCACTTTTGTCTGTATATTATTCTTGTAACCCTTGATATGACTGGTTTTATTTTTCCCCAAAAGGTTTTAAAAGGTTTTAAAATATAAAAGATATATATATATAATATAATATATAGGCTCATTTTTGAGCCTTTTAATTCAAGTTCAAAATCAAGTTCAAAACCACTATGTAAGGCGATATGAAACCGTAATTCCTTAAATAACGAGTAGATAAAATGAATACAGACAAAAACGAATCAATGAATTAAGTTTAGATATTTGAATACAGACAAAAACGAAATAAGATTTTGTTCATGGATTAATTTCAAATGAACTAAATTACCAACAGTACACTATACAGAAAAAAGAACAGAATATCAAAAATATAGATATATTCTATGTTTTTAAATTAAAAAAGAAGCCTGTAGATGAAAACTACGACTTCTAATTGTTTATATAGTCTTAAAACAGCTTAGGATTAATTCTAAGCGTAATTGAAATGAAGATGATAAAATACTCGCTAAATATAATTGATGAGCTTTAACGAGCCTGTATGGGGTTCTAAGGACATAATTATACCGAAAACCTTAGAAATCTACAAAAGTAGCACACTTAGGGCAATTGTGATTATCGTATAAAGGGATAGTTTGAATATCACAACCAGGGCAATCAACGATAGGTAAGCGTGTGTTCTCTAAAATATAGGCTCGGTAGTTTATGTCATCGTCACCATTAAACATTTCATGTACGATTTCACCATCACTGCATGAAATAACACCTGCATAAAAGTGATCAACCGATTGGTAAGTAGAATGAAATGATAATTCTGGATAAATTTCGCTACACTTTTCAAGAAACGGTTCTAAGTTGCCGAAGCCCGTTACAAGAGTAAGGGTAATTTCACTTGAACGTCTGCCTTGTTCATCTTTAAAAATACGTGAATCAACCATATCTGAATCAACAATATCGTGAAGTACACCGATTTCTTCGATATACCATTCTTGAAAATCGGATGCTTTTACAGAACCTTGTGATTGAAAGCCTTTCGGAAACGGTACAACATTTGTAAGGCTAGGAAGTATCGCAACATCGGTATTTCTTTCTAAAACAAGCAAGCTAAAATAACCGTCCTTAACAACGAATGAATCGACTTCGATATAGTCGATAAATGATTTCTCTGCTTTCGTTTCTTCAAGTTGTATAATAATCGCTTCTTTCATTTCGAGAGGTTCGGTTATATAAACACTTTTAAAGAGTGGGAGATTTTGAATGGTTAATAAATTATAAAAATTATGCACATCGTTTATCGGTCCAGCAACCGTTAATGTGTGATAAGTAGAATTTGGCATGAGGATTCCTTTCCGCAACAAGTGCTTTTAGTAGTCTAGTCAAAAACTATATATTGTTCATTCCCTATTTTTACAGTATTTATGCCTATTGTATTTTCAACTATTTTTTACAAGGGGGAAAAACTGTGGTGACAAGGGTTTATGCCTAATTTCCCTCCTTTTAAAAGACCTCGATAGTCCATATGTATGAGAGCATATAGACACACATGAAAAATCGGGCAACCAAAACGATTTCATGCCCTAAATGAAAACAGGTTTATACAAAAAACATATGTTCTTTTGACGTTTGGAGCGAGTGACCAGCTCTTTGCACCTTTGTGCAAAAATAGTGAGTGCGCAGCAGTCACTATTCGTTCACGATTAAACAAATTAAATCTAAAAAAAATAAGCCACCCGGAAGGTAGCTTATAAATTAGAACTGTAAGCCACCTGTGTTCGCTACAGTCGTTTTCTCCTGTGTCGAACGGTTGGCTTTGCGTGTATCACGAATATCTTTTGTTTCAAGCGGTACAACTGCGTCTACAACGATATTTTGGTAGTGCGTACCGTTATGCGTATTCGATTCGATATGAGCCTCGACACGAACTAAATCACCAGTGCCGAATGTTTTGAAACGGTTAAGTGAAGCGTTATCTTTTACAAAAGCATTTACGCTAACGAACTGTGAACCATATCCTTTAGTTCCATCTGCTTGTGTACTTTGGTGCGTGTCTTTTACGGCAACTGTTAAAAGAACTGTTGCTGAAGTGACAACGCCTTGTGCATTTGGTTTGTGAGCTTTCACTAATGGTTGGCGAGCTAAACGTCCGATAAATTGTGCATTGTTGTTAAAGTTTGTCATGTTAATTACCTCTTTCACGCGATTCTTTCGCGATTTGATTTATTTTTGTTTCACAATTTTTACTAACGCCTTAGCGTTGGTTTTTCTTGAAATGATTCGATAAGGATAAAAAAATAAGCTACCCAAAGGTAGCTTATTGATTAGAACTGAAGTTCACCGTCTGATACATCAGAAGTTGATTCTTGCATATCTTCTGATGAATCTTCATCAAAGTGAAGTGAATCGTTTTCTTCAGATTCGACTTCGGCTTTAGGTGTAGCTTTCGTGATAAGACGAATTGTATTAATTACTAAATTCGTATATGTTTTATCACCTGAAGTATTTACTTGTACAGATGATTCAATTGCTACTAAATCACCTTTAGCAAAATTCGTATGATAATTTAATTGCTCTTGTGATGAAACGAATTTTTGTACAGAAACGAATTGTGTTTTGTATGAACCATTTGTTTTGAAGTTGTCACGAACGGCAACGCTAAGATAAATTGTTGCTGATTTCCCGTTAGCAGAAGGGCGAACGGTTGGCTCTTTTGTTAAACGTCCTGTAAGTGCGATTTTGTTAAATGGATTAGTCATAATGAATACCTCTTTCACGCGATTCTTTCGCGATTTTTTTATTTTGTTTCACAATTTTTGCTAGTCGCCTTAGCGACCATCTTTGTGAATTTGATTTTCACTGTTTTACCTAACGCATTAGCGTTGATCTTGAAGGTTCAATCGAGCAATTAGAAAAAAATAAGCCACCCGAAGGTAGCTTATAAATTAGAACTGTAAGCCACCTGTGTTCGCTACAGTCGTTTTCTCCTGTGTCGAACGGTTGGCTTTGCGTGTATCACGAATATCTTTTGTTTCAAGCGGTACAACTGCGTCTACAACGATATTTTGGTAGTGCGTACCGTTATGCGTATTCGATTCGATATGAGCCTCGACACGAACTAAATCACCAGTACCAAATGTTTTGTAACGGTTAAGCAAGTTATTGTCTTTTACAAAAGCATTTACGCTAACGAATTGTGAGCCATATCCTTTTGTACCGTCTGCTTGTGTGCTTTGGTGCGTATCTTTTACTGCAACCGTTAAAAGGACTGTAGCTGAAGTGACAACGCCTTGTGCATTTGGTTTGTGAGCTTTCACTAATGGTTGGCGAGCTAAACGTCCGATAAATTGTGCATTGTTGTTAAAGTTTGTCATGTTAATAACCTCTTTCACGCGATTCTTTCGCGATTTGTTTTATTTTTGTTTCACAATTTTTACTAACGCCTTAGCGTTGCTTTTGTGAATTTGATTTCACTGATCTACCTAGTCGCATTAAGCGACAATCTTTTGATTTTTTTATGGTGTACGATAGATTATTCGGCTGCGGTAACGTGGCCGTAATCTATCTGTTTCGATAGGTCGAAAAAAATAAGCCACCCGAAGGTGACTTATGATTAGAATTGAAGTCCAACTGTAGCTGGTGCTTTCTCTTTTTCTGGCAACGCTAAAGATTCGTCTTTAACAGACGCTTTTGCGATTGAATGAATCGTATCAATGACGATGTTTGTGTAAACTTTATCATCAGTCATATTTGTTTGGATAGATGCTTCGATTGCGACAACATCAGCTTTATTAAAGCCTTTGTGATAATCCAATTGAGCTTGTGATGAAACGAATTTTTGTACAGAAACGAATTGTGTTTTATACGAACCATTTGTCTTAATGTCGTCACGAACGGCTACTGTCATATAAACTGTTGCTGATTTCTCGTTAGACGAACGACGAACTATTGGCTCTTTTGTTAAACGTCCTGTTAGTGATACTTTGTTGAATGGATTAGTCATGTTAATTACCTCTTTCACGCGATTCTTTCGCGATTTAATTTATTTTTTTGTTTCACAATTTTTACTAACGCCTTAGCGTTGCTTTTGTGAATTTGATTTCACTAATTTACCTAGTGCGCTAACGCACTGCATTTGAATTAAGTGGTTTGAATATCTTCCAGCGTATCGAAAGCAATCATGTTATTCGTATCAAGAAGATGACCGTCATAATAGACTTGAAGGTACTGAAGTGAAGTATCAGCTCCACGATCTAATACGATATAACCTTCTTCATTCGATTGGGTACGCAAGGATTCTTCGATTTTTTCAAATTCCATGATGGAAGCGTGATATATGTAACCTAATCCATAATCGACAGGTGAAATGTTCATAGTTGGTGCTCCTTTCTAAAATTGATATGTAAAAAAGAGCAGCGTTTAGCTGCTCCGTTAAAGTAATGGATTGGGACGTTCGACTTGTTCACATAGTAAGGCTTCACATAACTCGAATTGATTTCAAGCTAGGAGCTGTCGCATAAGCGAAAAAAGAGTGGTCCAACGATTTTAGTTGGACCACTCTTTACATATATACTTTTAATAGTTCAGATAGCACTTAAATATAAATCTAATGAATTTTCAACTTCTTCAGCGACTAACTGAATAAAATCGGTGTAATCCAATTCTGTATGTGCTTTATCTAAAGCATTGTAGTAAGTTAATCGATTTTCAACTCGGATAATAATTGGTGGATAACCTGATTTCATCAATTCTAAGTTCAATAAAAGTCGAGAAGTACGTCCATTACCATCTATAAAAGGATGAATACCGACAAAGATAGTATGTAACATAGCTCCTCGAATTATTGGGTGTAAAGAAGGAGCTTCGTTATAATACCATTTAATTAATTCTTCCATTTTTTCTTTAATTTTAAAAGCGGGTGGTGGTGTATGCGTTGCACCAGAAATAAAGACTTGTTGATCTCGATAAATACCAGCATACTCATCATCAATTCCTTTTAAAACTAGGCGATGAATGTTCTTAATTTGCCATTCTGAAAGTGGTTCATTTTCACTAACGATATCTTCAATATAAGAAATAGCTTCTTTGTGATTAATTATTTCCAAATGTTCACGCATTGTTTTACCACCAACTGTAATACCTTCAAGCACAACTTTGGTTTCGTTAATCGTTAGGGTATTACCTTCGATGGCATTAGAGTTATAAGTCCATTCTAAAAAAAGTTTTTCTCTAAGACTCTTTACTGTATATTTTGGCAAAGGACGTTTTTTATCTAATTTTTGTTTTTTTAAATTAATTGTTTCGAACATAGTAAATCTCCTTTCGAACTGTGAATCAAGTTCCTTGTATTAAGTATACCTTTTTTGAATTGATTCTTCTCAATAGATTGTTTATCTTGTAAAAAAGAGTAGCGTTTAGCTGCTCCGTTAAAGTAATGGATTGGGACGTTCGATTTGGACTGGTTCCAGCAATGCTTTTTCCAGTTCAATAAATGCTTCAATTAGTTCGCCATCATTAAGTTCTGGTAGAGAATCAATAATTGCGAGCACTTCATTAGAAACGTCCATGTAGCGTTCGACTTGTTCACATAGCAAGGTTTCACCTTCACATAACTCGAATTGATTTCCTTCTAAATGCTTTACTTTACAAGTGAATGTGTTGCGATGCAGTTGTAACTTGAATAGGACAAATACCTCGTCAAAGAATGGATTAATTTGAATTTCGCGTGTAAATTTCATAGAAACACTCCTTTTAGTTGAATTGATTTCAAGCTAGGAGCTGTCGCATAAGCGAAAAAAAGGCTACCGATAGATTCGGTAGCCTTTTCAATTCAAGTATTAAATTATTTTCCCGCAATTATCGCAAACAGGGTAGGGGAAACCGTTGAATTCTAAATAGGTGATAGCATGATGTTCACAAACTTCATTTTCATAATCAAATTCAGGTTCATTTTGTTCCATACAAACACTCCTATTTTACGACTGGGTTCGGAATTTCATCTAATTTTTTAAATTCACTAAAGTCGTTATTTTTGATATAGCTTGGATCTTGCCATATTCTTAATTTTTGTTTCTTAGCTGATGATTCAGCTTGTTTGAAAAGAGCTAACTGCTCCTTTTTGTATAGATTCACGACATCACTTTCAGATGGTTTATCAAGATTTACATAAGCAATCTTAGCCAAACCACTTTTCAGCATTAATTCTTGTAAACTAACACCGTCAATTTTTACTAAAGCTAATGTTCGGTCATAGCGATCTTTCCCTGTTACGACAAAACTTAATTTCTTTGCGTGTTTTACTAAATCTTTCGCATATTGACTCGCTTTTTTTCCGTAGGCTTGTACATTTTTTGTTGGATGTACGGACTCTGGCGTGTCGATATAGAGCAGACGTACTGATACTTCTTTATGGGTATCGGAATTCATAACGGCAACCGTATCACCGTCAATGACACGAACATCACTTGCTTTATACGTGACCGTTCCAAGTGAATCAGCTTTTGTTTCGCTATTTTGTTGGCTGGTAGCGGTTGTGGTTCCTTGTTCATTGAATGGATTAACTTTATCGAATCCAAGAATTAATAAATAAACAATGAAAAAGACACCAATACCAATACCGATAGCGATAAATGGCTCTAATTTAGATGGTGTGACTTGCTTAAACAATGTATTGCCCCCTTTCGATTAATCTTGAATGATTTTGTTGACGACTTGTTTCGTGAAGTCTTTGTATGTGATTTCGTATTTACGATTATGTTTGATACTTGAAAGATGAATTTCATAATCAACGACATAACTTACATAGGTGCTGCATAGGAACTTTAGTGCTTCCAAAATTTCAGCTTCAAATAATTTTTCAGTAGCAAAACTAATTGAAAATGTATTCGGTTCATCAGCATTTAATTGATAGTTGAGCGAACCCTTAACTAGACTTGATTCAAATTCCTTGCGTGTACGAAGGGCTGAATTGCTCGGATAGAATTCAACAAGCAGGTTCATTACATCGTTTAGGATCGTTGGCTCGGAATAGAGAATTTCTTTTGTATCTTCTAAATTTTCGGGTTTTGAATGATAAAATGTAATAATATTTTTAACTAATTTCGGCATAAAAATACCTCTTTCCTTTATTGTTTGTTTAAAAACATAGAATTATTCTATGTTTTTAAACAGTATATCATATTTGTTTCGATTAATAATTTGGAGCAAATAATTCTCTTACGATTAATTTAGCTTCATTACGTTCCAGTTCACTTTTCATCATGCGTCTAGGAGAAGAAAGTGTATGTTTTAAAAGTTGTGTTAATTCCATTGCCGTTATATCGCTCAAAATGAGCTTGTCACGACCTTTTACTCGAATATACGCATCTGTTTGGTCTTTATCGTTACGCATGAAATACACGCTTGTGGAATCGTTTAAAGGGAACTCGTAGCCATTATAAAGGGCAATATCTGATTCAGCGTAATTCGTAGAGAAGGGAAGTTCATCGATTATACAAATATCAAGTGGTTCGTTTAGGATATGTGGCTCTAGTTCCTCGATATTTGGTGTAGCGAAATCGTTTAATAGTGCTTGTAATGTTGGGTGATATGGATAGTTCATCATTTTCAACAACCTTTCAAATTTGAATTTTTTCTTTTCAGATTGAAAGCTCCCGCATTTAGCGGGGAAGTAGCGACTCAAGATACATATATGTACATACGCATATACGCATATATGCAGAAAACCTCGTAAAAAAGCCCTACGTTTGGTTTCAACCATTCGTAAGGCGTGTGATTATAATTCTGGTCCATTATCTAAATCAAGGTCATTTTCATTAGCTGGTGAAGTGTTTTCGAGTGTATGAGTAGGTTCATTTTTCGGTTTCTTTTGTTCAGAACGTTCAGCTTCTAATAAGTAACGGTCATTTTCCACTTGTAACTGATGAGCTTCGGAATCTTTACCGAAAGGTTCATCATACATATAATGTTGCGTGGCACTTTCGAGTAAATCTTTTTTAAGTGGGTGTACAGAAGAACCATCTTTGTTTGCGTCCTCAATAATCAGTGACATATATCCACCTGTTTGTTGATACATAATTTGGTCGGAAGTGGCTTGCTGAATTTCAGCTAATTGAAGTGCTTCTGTTAGATTTTCAGCACAAAGAATTTGCTGATCCTTTCCTAATTCAATCGTTTCACCAAACTTTTGTTGTTCAGCTTCATTGGTAAGTGTAATACGGATAGATTTTTCATCATTTGTAGAAACATATCCCTCAATAATGTCTTTACCAGAAATAAAATACCCCATTTTTTCGTATTCATCTTCTTTTAGATTAGGTAAGAAGTGAGTCGTTAATTGTTCAATTTCGGTTTTCTTCACTTTTCTCGGTTCTTCAAAACGTCCGAAAGTGTCTGCTTTAGCTTTATAGCGTTTATTAGCTCCTGGTAAAAGGTCGATTAGATTATCGGGGCGACTATTTACGGCATTTTCGATAAATGGATTCAGCTGCTCGACAGTCGGGATTTTAACAAAAGATGCAGGTACATCGTTTTGTTTCTTGTCTGAATCACGCACGAACCCTTCTTCGCCATTATCAATAATAGTGCTACGTTCGATATTGTTTTTGTCTATAAATTCATTAATGTAATCGGGTGACAGTTGATACGCATTATTTAAAATCGGATTGGCTTGGTCGCTACCGTCATGGCAGTATTTAATTAATTCTTTAAAAGAAATTCCTTTTTCATCTAATATTTTTTGAGCCTCTAAAATGTTGTTAATGTTAATTGATTCTTCTAATGTGTAATCACCTAATTCATTCGCCATTTTCGTATCAATATCAGCTGATGATTTGCCCTCTGATTTCAGATTACGTTTATATTGAGCCTTTAATTCACCATGCTCTTTTAAATATTGTAAAGATTCTTCAGTGGGAAGGTTACTAAATTCAAAAGTATCGTAGGCTTTAATGGTATCTTCGTTAATATCATGTGGGAATTTAACGTCATAACCTTCAAAAAGAGCGTCCTTCGCTTCTTTTAAGGTATCTAAATTTTCGACACCTTTTTCAGCACCATACATCAATTCATTCGTTTCAAAAGCAGGTGCTAAATTTTTTCTAAATTCGTTGAATCGCTTTAATCCCTCACCGATTTTTTCAACACCTTTACTTAATTGAACATTATAGTACGTGCGATCAAGTGAATAAGGATTGAACGATTGTTTCATACTATTTGCATACTGATGAAAGGCGAATTTCATTTCCTCCAGCAAGTTAGGGCGATGACGCTGCTCTCGCATATAATCTTCTTTCTCTTTTTTCGCTTTTTCTTTCGCTTTAGCAGAGTTTTGATTTTTTTCAGCATTTGGTCGAATCAGATTCGGTTCAATTTTTTCTTTTTTAAATTTCTCAACTTTCTTTTTCGTATTTTTAATAAAACCTTTCCTTTTCTTTTCTGGTTCATCATCGTTTAAATCATCTTCAACTGATTTTTCAGCAGTAGCATCATTTTCTGTATCATCTTCATTTCTATTGAAAAACTCGTCCATTTCTTCTAAATACTCGTCTTGGTTGTCTTTATTATATGTTGTCATTTTGTAAAATACCCCTTTCAATAGGCTTATTTAGTACCTTAATTATCTCGTTAATATATACCGTCTACAAGGCTTTGGAGCTTGGTTATAGTCTAGTAGACTATCGTGTTTTAGATTAAAAAAATAATCCAGCTGCTCGAATGAGTGGCCGGATTATTTTTGGAAAGGGTTAGATGAAATCTACAGAAATTTGTTCCTCTAAACAAAATTCAATTTTTTCGATAGTGAGTATATGCTGGTCGAAACTGAAACAAAATACTTCATCGTTAATAGGGATGAGCTTTGTTGCTTTTTCGATTCGATACAATCCGTTCTGTTCGGGGAATTGAGTTAAATCTAAAGGGAACGCACCATCTTTTTGTTCAATAAAACATTCTCGAATATGATGCTGAATTAAAAGGGTATCAGTGGTTAGATACGAAACTTCACTTGAATCTTTGTACAAGAAAAGTTCTTTAATAACAGGTTCCTTAATGAGTGTTTTAAATTGTTGTGATTCTGATAGTTCATGTTGAATTTTTTTCATAGATTTCGTCCTTCCAAATTCACTTATTTGGTAAGTATTAATCAATAATGTATTCTCAAATCGTGAGAAGTTAGATTGAAAACTACTCAATACTCACCTATAATAAAGATTGTTAGTTTTTATGTATATGCTTTAATAGCAAAAAATAGTCTAGTAGACTATAACGTTTGTTACTAAGAGAACCCACCTATCGAATGGAAGCGAGAGGTGGGTTCTCTTTTGTTATTTTTTGGTATAATTGAAGCGACAAAAAAATAGGGGGCGTAAGATGGGAAATTCAAAATATAGAATTATACTTTTTTTTGCTACACTTTTTTTACTATGTATGACTAACTTTAAAACAACCGCAAATGCAGTTGAAACAATCAAAATGACAACAAATGATACGATTCTAGGTTTTAACTATGCCGTACCTGGTTCTAAACAAGTCGGGGTAATGTTACCCGAAACACTAAGTTCAAATACAGTGATGATTAAAGTGAAGGTTGGCGATCAAGTAGCATATTTAAGATATAGAAATAGCGATTACAGAAAATATGACACGTACAAAAACGGGATTAAAGGTATTTTAAAGGTCGAATACGATAAGACGGTAGGTTGTCCGTAAGCCCGTAATCAAATAACGCATATATTCGAGAAGTATCTCCAGGTACGATAGACGTATCAAATGAAGGCGGTGCTTTCTTTTATGCCAACGAATAAACTTACAATTGTCCCCGTGACACTCGA
>NZ_QFVR01000032.1 GCF_003143975.1 Kurthia sibirica
GTGGGCGATCCGTTGGGATCGTGTAGTTGCCATCTTTATCGACCGTGCCTTCACCAATTTTATTGCCATCTTTATCTTTTAAGATGATTGTATCGCCTGGTACACCTGTACCATCTACTTTATTGTCACCTGCAGTTGGTTCTTTGATCGTTGGTTTATGTGCGTCCGCATCATACGGTGCATCTTTTACTGTCACATTAAAATCTTCACTGAGCAAATCAGAATTTGGATTTTGAATTTTATAGACATAATTTTCACCTGTTTGAGCTGGTGTCAATAATTCAAATGACCATGTATTATCTTCCAATACTTTTGTTTCACCAAGTTTAACACCATCTTTATATATAATCACAAGATCATCTTTAAACGTTGGTCTATTATCAATATCATCAGCTTTTATAGCCGTTCCTGTTAAAGTTGTCGTCCCACTATCGATTTGATTGGTAGAACTTACTTTGGATGCGGGAGAAACATTGACCAAGCTAATATTTGATAATTGATAAATAGACGTACCTGAAACATTTGGTGAAAAACGATAACCAAATGATAATTGTTTATCATCACCTTCAAAATCAACCGTATGAACACCATCATTCAGTGTAATCCAATCATCAGCAGTTGAAACATACTTGCCATCAAATTTCAGCCTTTTTTCCTCACCTAACGTACCATCTGGATTTATATCTTTCACTCTGGTTTTAAATGGCACATTACTACCACTCTCTTTTTTACTAGTAAAAGAATAACGATAAATATTATATTTACTCAGCTCTTTAGTCGTAGTTGTTCTTACTCCACCATTATAAAAATTATCCCCATCGGTAACACGATTCGTAAGACGGATGCCAAGTACACCATTGCCCTGCCCTAATGCACCAATACCTATATTAAGATTACTCTTTGTTGTAATTGGATAATAACCTGATGCGCCTGGTGACGCTGGAAATGTACCGAGTGTTCCAGCAGTTCTATATTCCGCATCCCAGTTACTTAAATCATTAAATTGTGTATTTGGTAAAAAATCACTTGTATTTTCAGCTGCTAAAACTGTATCTACTTGAAAAAAATGATTAAATACTGGTAGTTTACTATCAGCAACGCCACCTAAAAATAGAAATGCTGAACCAGCTAATGCTGTAACCCAAACTTTTTTCTTTTTATACTGCTTATAATGTTTTTTCTCTTCTGAAAAGTCAGTATATTCTAATTTTTTCTTTCTCATGTTCACGTCATCCTCTTTTCATTTATTATATTCGTCGGAATTCAAATCGTATCAATACTTTTATAATATTTTATTAATAAATTAAAAAATATTTTATACAAGTAAATACCACATACCATTTTATTCAAACAATGTATTTTTTATTATTATTATCTTTTTTTATCAATAAAAAACAAAAAAAGTATTATAATAATAGAAATATACACGTTAAGTAGATTTTTTTGTTATATTAATTTATAAAGAAATAAAAGAGAACAAATCTTTTTTACTATAATTAAAAATTTAAATTAGTTATTTTTCACTAAAAAAATATGGTCATTAAATTTACAATTGAAGACAAAGCAATAAGCGCATAATTCACTATTTAATCACGAATTTATGATGTTAAAATACACTCTATATTTTGTTTATTTCAGACTATTTATATATTATGTACATACGCTAAAAAGGCGACATCTCTAGGAGATGTCGCCTTTTTAATATATGGACTATCATTAAGGTGATCGTTTCAAATAATGATATGACTTCGATTCAGCGCTGACAAATTGAATAACTATTTAGTCGTTCGTAGCGCTTTTTCTTTTAATTCTTTCACTTTTAATGTGTAGCTCAGTAAATCAAGTGCAATACGAGCACCTACTTGTTCTGTAATCCCGGAGTGATCGTATGGTGGAGCCACTTCAACTACATCAAAACCAATCACTTCACCGTGTTTTGCAATTCCTTCAAGTAAATCTTTGACTTCATCATATAATAAACCACCTGGTGATGGTGTGCCTGTTCCTGGTGCAATAGATGGATCTAAACCATCTATATCAATTGTCACATAATATTTTTCACCTTGTGGTATTAACGATATGATTTGTTCTAATCCCAGTTTTCTCATTTGCTTAGGCGATAAAATAACAGCACCATAATCTCTTGCCGCATCAACATCTTCTTTTTTACTGCTACTAATACCACGAATACCAAATTGAAATATTTGTTGTACATGGTCTAGTTCTGATAATCTGCGGATACAATTCCCATGACCGTAGCGCATGCCTGAACGATGATCTGCCCAGTCTAAATGAGCATCAATTTGAATTACATGAAATGGCCCTGCTTGTTCCAATCCTTTTCCGACCGCTGCTGTTATGGAATGATCTCCGCCTAAAACAAGCGGCATAGCACCTTTTTCGACAATTTTACGAATTGTCATTTCTGTATTTTCATGACTTTGCATCAAATCTCCATGAACAATATCGACATCTCCGCAATCAACAACCTTCCAATCCGGACCTAAATACATCGTATCTGTCTCAATATCGTATGCACCTTCTAACCCAAAACTATAGAGAGTTGAACCTTCACGAATACCACGAGGTCCCATTCTTGCTCCTGACTTCCATTGTGTACCCATATCATTTGGTACACCAATTACCGCTACATCTGCATCCAACTGATCAATATCCGCACAGACAGGATATTTCCCGAAAGTACAAATCCCAGTGAAAGGTAAGTTTAATACTTCTTTTTCTTCTTTATTAACCATCGTCTATTCCTCCTTAGTTTTTAATCACCGATGTTTTCGTTTCAGCAGCAATAAATGTTTCACTACCTTCATTTGGTTGAATGAAGCGTGCTACTACTAATAAAGCAGGTATAGCAAAAATTAAATTTACTAATATCCCTACTGTTGCTGCTAAATGAATCGAGCTAAATGTTAAAATAACACTAAATGTTGAAGTCGCTATAGCTATTCCAAATGAATAACCTAATGAGCTAGCCATTTTATATATTCCAGAAGCAACGCCTACTTTATCATCAGCAATATTGACCACGGCAATATCGATTGAAGGTGTTGCATACATTCCTAACCCTATACCGGAAATCAAAAAACCGGTGAAAACGACTATTATATACGCTGTATCTGGTAAAAATGTCATCGCGGTCATACTCATACCAATTGCTGCTAAAGAAGTCGCTATTAACATGGGCTTGCGCGCGCCCATTTTTTGTAGCATACGCTCACCAACACGGATCATCACCACTACTGCAATAACATTACCAATTGTTAATAAACCTGTCTGAAATGGTGTGAATCCTCTAGCAATTTGAATATACATAGTTGATACTACAACCGTTGCAGCAATGCCATTTTGCAAAAAATTAGAAACTACAGCACCTGTATATGCTTTTGTTTTAAACAATGAAAATTCGATAAATTGATTTTTTTTCTTCAGCTCAACAGCAAAGAAAATAACAATGGAGAGTATTGCCCCACAAATTAAAATGATTGTTAAGGGACTTGTCCAACCAAAATCTTGTCCCCTTGTTACAATAATATTTATTAGTAACATCATAATAATGAAAATAGAAAAACCAACAAAATCAAATTTTGCATATTCCTTAGTATCTGCCTTACTCTCTTTGATATTTTTTATTAAATACATTGAAATAAGAGCAATAATGATTGAAAAAACAAAAATCCAACGCCATCCCATATATGTCGCAATTGCACCTCCAACTAATATTGTGATTCCTCCGCCACCCCATGAACCAAACGACCAATAGCTCAATGCTCTTTGACGATCAGCACCTTTAAATGCAGATTTTATTAAAGCAATAGTAGATGGCATAATACACGCAGCTGAAATGCCTTGTACAACTCGACCGATTACTAATAGCGTAGCACTTTGAGAAATAATTATTAGTAAGCATCCCAAAATGCTTAATGATAATCCAATATAAGTTAATTTTTTTCTTCCAAAACGATCTGATAATCCGCCCGCTGCAACAATAAATAACCCTGAAAATAAAGACGTGAGGCTTGTTGCAATATTCAAAGTTCCTAAAGACACACCCAGTTCTTTTTGAATTGCTGGAATAATATTGATCATGGACTGTGCAAAAAGCCAAAATGTTAATACGGCTAAAACGATACCTAAAATCATTAAATTAGAACTCTTTGTTGATTCACCCATTCATATAGCCCCCTTCATTGTTTTAAACGCTTATACACGACTCCTCCTTTTTTATCCCTTCATTTATTTAATGCAAATTCCATGCCAATTCGAAATTCAAATAAAAAAGGGCCACCTAGTCAAAATTGACTAATGCCCAAAGACATATTTTTGGATTTTTCTGTTTGCAGTTGACTGACTAATTCCTAATTTTCGCCCTAATTTAATACTGCTTGGATATTTTTTATATAGCTGAATAATATATTCTTTTTCAACATTTTCTAGATAGTCTTTCAAGGATTGCTCTGTCGTACTTTCAGACTTGTCACTTGTAGCTACTAGTTCATCCTTCTCTGATCTAGATATTTCTTCAGTCTCTGACGTAATCATTACTTTTTCTATATAATTTCGTAATGCACGAATATTTCCTGGCCAACTTTGTTGACTCATCCACGCAATCATATCGGCAGTAAAGTAATTATTTCTGCCATATTTCAAATTAAATTCATTCGTTATATCATAAATCAATGAAATGATTTCATCTTTCCTTTCTCGTAAAGGAGGAATTTCTATTCTAACTACATTAATTCGATAAAATAAGTCTTCACGAAATTGTTTGTTGTGTACCATCTGCTCTAGGTTTTGATTTGTAGCAAAAATAACTCTGCAGGCCATTGGAATACTTTTACTTCCGCCCACTTTCATAAACATTTGGCTTTGTAATACGGATAATAACTTCACTTGTAGATGAAGAGGTAGTTCACCAATCTCGTCTAAAAAAAGTGTCCCGTTTTTCGCACTTTCAAAATACCCTTTTTTTCCGCCCTTTTTTGCTCCTGTGAAAGCTCCATCTTCGTAACCAAATAACTCAGATTCTATTAAATTCTCAGAAATTGCACCGCAATTTATCTCAAGAAAAGGTTCTTTTGCCCGTGGTGATAGATCATGTATAAAACGTGCTAAATAATTTTTCCCAACACCTGATTCACCTTCCAATAACATGCTGATATTTACAGCTGCCACCTTGGTAATCACATCAAATATCTTCAACATCTTACTATTTGTTGTAGGAAAAAAACGATTCATTTGAAGTTTTAAAGCTCTGTTTTCTTGCTGATATTGCTTGAGCATATTTGCAACTTGTTCATTTTCATCTTTTAGATAATCAAATTCCGTCATATCTCTGGATATACTTATTGCACCAATCAATTCATCATTATCAAATATAGGGTATCCTGCACTAATCCTCTTTCGTCCATCAATTGTTCGTTGAATAACAGTTGCTTCTTTTTTACCCTGTAATACCGCAACAATCACGGACGGAGAAAACACACCTTTTTTCTCTAATTCAAAAATAGTATCCAATTCCATATCTATATCTGTTAATCCAAATAATTTTTCAACTTGAGGTGTACTATAAATAATTTTCCCTGTATGATCTACTACAAAAATTTCATCAAAAGAATGCATGAGGATTTCACTCAAAATTAAGCTATTTTTTTCTTTCAATTTCATTTTAATCCCCCTTAGTCACCAATGACTATATTATATTCAGAATTGACTATATATTCAATTATTTAACAGTGATATGCGTAAAAAAACATCTTTCAAAAATCTTTATAGGTTCTACTACCAGATTTTTGAAAGATGTTATTGTATAGCTATAAAATTTATTGGGTTCCATTTTTCTATTAAACCGTTAAACAACCACGGAAACCACGTGCTGCATAGTAAGATTCTGCACCATTATGATAGACAAACAATGTATCAAAACGATAATCGCAGAAAATGGCTCCACCTAATGAACGTATTTTTTCTGGTGTCTCGATCCAAGATGACGTTTTTAAATCATAATCACCTGTTTCTTGTAGTTCACGATATTGTGCTTCCGTTAAAAGAGCAATTCCCATATCATTTGCTACATCAATTGCACAATTTTTTGGTGGATGACTTTTACGTGATTCCAATGCTTTACGATCATAACATAGGCTTCTACGCCCTTTAGGACTTTCTTTTGAACAATCATAAAAAACATACAGATCTGAGTCAGCATCTTTTTTTATAACATCTGGTTCGCCCTGTGTTTCTTCCATTTCATACAATGACGAAATTTTTTCTGGCTGTGCCTCCAGTTTTGATTGAACATCCGCCCATTCTATTCCCTCATGACGTTCCATATGATTTTCAAAGCGTGTTTGTAGTGTTTCTAACAATGTCGTTTGCTGCTCTACAGTTAGTGTTTTTGTCATCATTCATGCCTCCCAAATTTAATTTCTTTTATCTATTATAGCCTAGATTATCTTTTAAAATCGACTCTCAACATAATCACATAGCTCTTTGTAGCGAAGCTCTTCATAATCTTTTTGACCACGAATAAATTTCTCTTTCAAATTATAAAAGCAAATTTCAAGATACTCCTTATTATGATGATGCTCATATGGTGTTACTTCTTCTACCTCTACTAGGTCACTAAAATAATTATTCATTTTATCGAATGCACGAATTTTATAACCGCGTTTCGTCATTTCTGCCATTACTTTTTCAGTATATATATAAAGATCATCTTTTGGGTATTCATAAATATAATTGATCAATATATGCTGATCTTCTTTCGCAAAAATACTATTCAATTCGCGCCACTGCGATAATAATTGACCACGCGGTAAAAATTCTATTAAATCCGTATGCCATAATCTCATTTCCAATCACTCCCTCATCTATCATTATACAAAAAAAGCGCCATCGCCAAAACGATGAAGCGCTTATACTTATGATTGTTTTGTAAGAATACCATCTTCCATACGATAGACATGATCACAGAGTGGTAGCATGCGCTCATCATGTGTTACCATAACAGCCGCTTTACCACGTTTTTTAGCTTCCTGTGACAGTAACTCTACCACTTCTATAGCACGTTTAGAATCAAGGCTAGCAGTAGGTTCATCCGCTAGTATCAAATTCGAATTATTCATGAAGGCACGTGCAATAGCTACACGTTGACGTTCGCCACCTGATAATTCATGCGGCATTTTTTTTAGTTTGTCCGCAAGACCTAAATCTGTCAAAAGCCTACTAGCAAAATCACGGTCATCCTTCGAAACTTTACCACTCATTTTTTTCACAAGTATTAATTGGTCTACTATTTTTAAATAAGGGATTAAATTTGACGTTTGTAATATAAAGCCGATTTCTCGCAGACGAAATTTCGCAAGCTCTTTTTCCGTTAATGTTGCTAGGTTGATTCCATTAATCATAACTTGTCCTTCAGAAGGCTTTAATAATGCACCCGCGATAGAAAGCAATGTACTTTTACCTGAACCAGAAGGTCCAATAATAGCTATTAGCTCACCCGCTTGTACTTCTAAATCTGCTTGTTGCAACGCATTTACTGTATTTGCACCTTCTTGGTAACTTTTTGAAATACCATACAATTTTAACACAGCCATTATTCCACTCTCCCTAATGCAGTTAATGGATCAATTTTAACAATTTGACGTACTGAAATAATTGAACTAAGTAACGCAATTACTAATAAAACAAGTGCATAAATTGTCACTAAAGTAGGATCTAAAGAAAATGGCATATTTTCTGGTAATATCATCGCTGTTACATACGTTAGAAGTACACCTATCCCTATGCCAAATACGGATAATAGGATCACCTGTGAAACGATTGCACGGCCGATAAAACCATTGCTTGCACCAATTGCTTTCATCACACCAAACTGCTGTGTTTTTTGCATCGTAATGACATAGAAAAATACAGCAATAATAAATGCTGAAATGACAATACAAAAGGCTAACATCATCATAATCGTACCATTTTCTGCCGTATAACCAGGCATGCCATTAATTGCTTCTTTTTTCGTTACCGTTTCAACACCCGTGATTGAATGATCTAATGATGCAGTATCTAAATCTTCTCCTTGTAAGAAGAATGTTTGCACTGGTTTTTTTATACCATTATCGGAACCTGGTGCTGCAAATTGATAATCACGCCATGTATCCATGACTACAAAAGCTGAGGGTAAATGATTAAATGTTTCATTTTTAACGAACCCTACTACAGTTAATTCTAATGTAGCATTTGAGACAAGTAATGTATCACCAATTTTATAGCCCGCTTTTTTAAGCGTATCATTAATGACCACGCCTTTTTTGTTTGCAGTCGAAATTGATTTACCTTCAATTATTTTAGGCATTATGTAGGTATCTGGTTCTAAACCTATTAATGCTACATCTTCTTTATCCGCTGCATCTTTTGATTTTGTTTTGCCAACAGAAATTGTTGATGAACCAAAAGCAGCTACGTTATCTACACCTTTTTGTTGTTTTATCTCTTCAATTAACTCTTCTGACAACATCGACTTTGTGAATTTAGAACCAGCCGTTTCTTCATATACCGCATACTGCGCATCAAAATTTTTCAATGTGGCTGCACTCAAAGTAGATAATCCATTACCAAGACCAGATAAGATGAAGACAAGCCATGCGATTAAAATAATAATCATCGTCATCATGCCATACCGTAGCTTCGCATGCTTTAGTTCATTCCATGCTAAAAACATTCCATAACCTCCAATAATAAAATTGACCGTACCAAAAAAGTACGGTCAATTGCTATTATACACATAAGTTACAGTTGTGTAACCATTTAAATTACATAAGTGTAACTTATTTTGTTATGCCATACATTAATAGTTTTTTAATCTCTTGCATAAATAATTCATTTTCCATACCTGTATGATTTGGCATTTCAATTGTTTGGAAGATAAAACTTAATAACAGGAAATCATTTGTATCTTGCGCGATTAACGCCTCTTTTTTACCTTGTAGAATTAGACGTTTTAATGGCTCATATAAACCATGGTGCATGCCTAACAACTGTTCTTTTTTGGATGCAACAATCGGTGTCACGCTATCAACCTTCGATACATGTCCTAAGATTTGATGAAGTTCCTTCATACTAAAAATACGTTTAATCAATTCTTCCAGCTGTGCCTCAAAAGATAATGTATGATCCACACCCGTCAATATCGTGACACTATCCTCCATTTTTTCAAGCATAAATTGGATGATTAGTTCTTCTTTATTCGGATAATGTTTATAAATAGCGGCACGCGATACACCAATTTTTGCTGACAATAAACTCATTGTAAAACCATCATAGCCCACATCTAAAATCAGTTCTTGCGTTACACGCCATAAGTCTTCTTCTGAAAACTTCTTATCTCTTCCCATTGTGACACCTCCTTCAATCTCTCTCTCATGCTATCACTGGCTTTACAAAAAAGCGAGAGGAAATAACAGGATTGCTATGCCTTTTCACATCTAGAGGAAAGCCATTTGAGTAGAATTAGCATTTAAGTAATAAGTAGCAGTCCATGGTAATCCAATAACTGTTATTTGAGAACCAACCATAGAAATAGATTGTGGCATCCAAAAGATAGTAAAATATTGTTTTTTAACTGTTGGTACTTCAATCAAAATTAACTGCTTATCCTTGATCATCACCCAAACGGATGTGAATGTTTATATACGTGGCTTATTTCCAAGAATAACCGCCATAATTCATTAGTCTTTCAGAGTAGTTGATCTTTGGCTCAAATACATGCATTGGCTGCAATTCAGCAATTATAGTTTTAGTAACTTTTGCTCCAAATTTCTCCATGTCTGATATAGTTAGATCTTTTATTATGATATTCTCTACCTTCTTTAATCCATTTTTCGATTTTAGGTGTTCTAGTTCTTTTTGACATAAAAACACCTCTTTGAATTAGTCTAATCCAAAGAGGTGAAACTTTATTTAAAATCTACAACATCTGTTGGTTTGGAATAAAGTTCGATTAAAAGGATGCTACAAACATTGATTTTATAATAGAAAAAACATATATATTTTGAACAAAGATTGATTAAAATTCATGAGTTCGATTTTTAATTATATGAAGTTTTTATAAAAAAGTTTGATTATTTAATCCCTTTTGAGAATGGCAGATTCCAAAGCTAAATAACTTATATAATTTTACAGACGACAAATTATTGATTAATTATATCTAATATTTCTTTGAAGTTATTCCCATACATGTCTTTGAATGATCTCCCTACTTTATCACTTAACAATTTGATAAAGCCATCCATTGATGGTATTATCGAATTTAATTTTCGTTTGTCGCCTGCAAGGTTTAGAAAATGAATTAAAAATCATCAAACCATTGGATTATTCGCTACAAACAATAACCTTGCAGGTCCGAAAAAGAAATTGGAGAAATTATATAAAGAAAATAAACTTTGATTATGACACGCAGATAAATGTGATTTGTATTAATGCTCATGAATCTTCACTATCAACGATATGTGACGTCATCAATATTAAAAGAAACAGTATTACTATCAATTTGTTAGTTAAAATAAATAACTTTCAAAATTATAGAAACCATAACCTATAAGTACCCCTATAAGTACTACTCTACCTAATTTACTATAATTTTGTTCTTTTTCAAAGTTACTAAATCTAAATGTAAGTACTAATAAACATCCTAAAGACACAATTAATTCAGAAATAATATGCTTAGAATGAAAATTTAATCCTCTCATATTCAAAACAGTTAACATAATTAAAAAAACATATAAATATCCCTTAATTCGCATTCTTTAATCCTTTCTTAAAAAAATCTAATGTAATCTTTCTTGAACTACATATTTTCCATAACGAGCCCCATTACGGAAACAATTAGCATCTTTAAAATATTTATCTCTTGCTCCTTGAACAATACCAATGCCAAATTTTGATAATAAATAAGCTCCATCAAAAGATCTTTTAAAAACTGTTATTCCGGCTTTAATAGCTTTTTCACGAACTATTTGTTCAATTTGTTTTTTTAATGTTTTAGATTTTTCGATTATTTTTTTTGACTGTACTGTCAGATTTTGTTTGTGGGCTTTTTTAACGTCGGTATAACCTTTTATAACATCATAAACTGTTAATACTAACCAAGTAAAATCTGTAAAAGTTGAAACTATTTCATCAACAACATACGCTAAACCTGTCATTAAAGCATAATGAATACGATTAGGTTTTAAACCTTCAGGGTCCACATTTATAATTGGATTACCATTCGCATAACTATAACCGTTCTGTGATAATGGCTCATCATCATCGCCTGGATGGGGGTCTAATGCTAGAAAAGAACCATTGTTTGGATTGTAATAACGTGCTTCTAAATAATAATTTTTTGTTTCTTTATCGTAATAATACCCAGCATAACGTATTGGATTTTCTTCAGCAATTTCTCCATCAACATTTAAAATATTACCATATGCATCATATTGTTGAATATCATAATAGTCATGTATATAACTAATATTTCGTGCCAGTGTTTTAGGTATTTCTAATTCCGTCACAATACCCCAGTCCACACCTCTTTTTTTCCAATAAACACGCTCAATTTCAAACTTCTCAAGAATCCGTTCTTTTAAAAGCTCGTCTTTCATTTTTATGGTCCTAGCAAGCTCTACTAATCCTTCACCTTTATCTACCGTTAATAAAAAATCTGTTGTCATCACAATTGGCTCATTCGTTTTCGGGTCTGTAGGGTGTTTAAGACCTAATTCAACAGCAATTATCATGGTTTCCTCCAACGGCAATAACGGAAATTGTTCTCGAATATCGATAATATAATTTGAATATTCAGTTAAATAAAAGTAGTTTCGTTCTAAATCAGATAAAAATTCATGTTGTCGATTTGTTTTAATACCTTTCAAGCGAGTAGACCTTCCAAGTGAAGAAACGTCTTGAATGTTTAACCATGGTTTGTAGTCCGAACCAATACCTGAACCTCTACCTTCTTTAATCCATTTTTCGATTTTAGGTGTTCTAGTTCTTTTAGACATAAAAACACCTCTTTGAATTAGTCTAATCCAAAGAGGTGAAACTTTATTTAAAATCTATAACATCATCAAAAAATAGCTTTAGTTTTATTCGACTGTGACACTCTTCGCTAGGTTGCGCGGTTTGTCGACATCACAACCTCTGTAGAGAGCTGCATAGTAACTGATCAGTTGTGTCGGTACAACAGATGCTAATGGTGTAAGCAGTGGATGAACTTGTGGAATTACGACTGTATCGCCGGCTTCCTCCATACCTTCCATGGAAATAATACATGGGTACGCACCACGCGCCACAACTTCTTTTACATTACCACGTATATTCAGTGATACTTCTTTTTGTGTTACAAGAGCAATCACAGGTGTACCGTCCTCAATCAAGGCAATAGTACCATGTTTTAGCTCGCCACCTGCGAAGCCTTCCGCCTGAATATACGAAATTTCTTTGAGTTTCAAAGCACCTTCCATACTGACGAAATAATCCATACCGCGTCCGATGAAAAATGCATTGCGTGTTGTCGCTAGGAAATCTTCGACAACTTTTTGGAAGTCTTCTTTATGATCAATGATTGTTTGAATAGCATTAGCAGCGATACCCAATTCTTTTTTAAGATCGATATCCTGTGTTCCAGCTACTGCATAAGCGACAATAGCAAGCACTGTTACCTGAGCAATATAAGCCTTTGTAGAGGCTACAGCAATTTCTGGACCTGCATGTAATAACAATGTATAGTGCGCCTCACGTGATAATGTAGAACCTTGTACATTCGTAATGGTTAGCGCCTTATAACCAAGCTCTTTAATTTTCACAAGCACTTGGCGACTATCCGCTGTTTCACCTGATTGTGAAATAAATATAAAGAGTGGATTTTTAGATAGTAAGGGCATATTGTAACCAAATTCACTTGAAATATGAACTTCTACTGGTATACCAGCAATTTTTTCGAAATACTGTTTACCGATTAAGCTAGCATGATAACTTGTACCCGCTGCGATAATATAAAGACGATCTGCTGCTTTAATAGCATTCATGACAGTAGCATCAATTGTTAACTCACCGCATGCATCTTCATATTTTTGTGTAATACGACGTACAACTGCTGGCTGTTCATCCATTTCTTTCAACATATAATGAGGATATGTGCCTTTTTCGATATCACTTAGATCAATTTCAGCTTTATATGGTGCACGTGTCACGCGTGTACCGTCTAATTTTTTAATTTGAAGTGATTTTGCATGTAAGAGCACGATTTCTTTATCATGTAGTTCGATAAAGTGATCTGTTACGCTAAGCATGGCCATTGCATCTGAAGCAATGACATTAAACCCTTTTCCAACGCCTAATAACAATGGGCTATTTTTTTTGGCAACATAGATAACATCTGCATCATTCGCATCTAATAGCGCAATAGCGTAAGAGCCTTCTAATTTAGATAATGTTGTACAAAAGGCCTCTTCTGTTGTCATACCTTCATGTGAAAAATATTCCACTAATTGTACAATAATTTCTGTATCTGTATCACTTTTCACAGGGACATCCGTTAAAAATTCTTCTTGAAGATGATGATAATTTTCGATTACTCCATTATGCACGATTGTAAAACGTTGTGAGTTACTAGCATGTGGATGTGCATTTTTAAAGTTTGGTACACCATGAGTTGCCCAGCGTGTATGACCAATTCCCGTTGAAGCAACAACAGCTGTATCGACAACACCACGCAAGTCGGCAATGCGACCTTTTTCTTTAAAAACATGTACTCCATCAGCATTGCGTACAGCAATACCTGCTGAATCATACCCACGATATTCTAATTTTTCTAACCCTTGCAATAAAATTTCTTTTGCATCTAATTCACCAATATATCCTACAATTCCACACATAATTAAATTCCTCCGAAGTTCGCAAATTTGATTGCATAGGAAATCAAACGGTCAGCCGCTGTTTGATAAAAACAGGTCGGTACCGTATTCGCTTAGCACATACTAAACCAATTTCTCTACTCGATCATTTTTGCCGTTTTATCTCTTTGTCCAAAAAATCGCTTTTTTGTTTTAAAGATAAACTGACGGTCGGGCTGTCGACCGGGAGGCATCCGCCGAAATATCGATACTCCTCCACCTCGTCTACTGAAAATCTATCGTCCGATTTTTTCAGTACTGGCGCTATAACTGTTTTTCCGATTTTTGCGTTAACACAAAGCTCCTTCGCAATTTTTACTAGATTTCTATCATAAACGGTGTACTCGTAGTAGTCAATTCATTCCCTACAAATATTTACATTCTCTTGAAAATACAATGCTTTTCTCATATAATTCTCATAATCTTCTACTGCTATTATTTCCTGGGTAATAGTATTTACCACATTATAAGAACGCTTAAACTTCAGTAGAATATTAAAATAACATAAAAAAACACCAAGCACGAGGCCTAGTGTTTTTACAATTTAAATATATTATTATTCAGTTAAACCCATTTCTTCTTTAACAACATTTGCAATGCGTTGACAATATTCGTCACAAGAAGTTTGTGTTTGTGCTTCAACCATTACACGTACTAATGGTTCTGTACCTGATGCACGTACGAGTACTCGACCATTACCATCCATCTCTTTTTCAACAGATGCAATTGTTGTAGCAACTACTGCATTTTCAGTTACTGCATGTTTATCTGTCACGCGTACATTAATTAGTTTTTGTGGAAAAACCGTCATTTCTGCAGCCAGTTCAGATAATTTTTTACCTGTTATTTTCATAGTATTCACAAGTTGTAGACCTGTTAATAGGCCATCACCCGTCGTATTATAATCTAGGAATACAATATGACCTGATTGTTCTCCTCCGACATTATAGCCACCTGCACGCATTGCTTCAACTACATAACGATCGCCGACCTGTGTTTGGATACTCTCAATTCCAGCTTCTTCTAGTCCTTTGTAAAAGCCCATATTACTCATTATTGTAGAAACGATTGTGTTTTTATTTAAACGACCTTTTGCATGGAAATAGTTTGCACAGATGAACATAATTTGATCGCCATCGACAATTTGGCCTTTTTCATCAACTGCAATCAGACGGTCACCATCTCCATCAAACGCTAAACCGATATCCGCTCCTTTTTCAAGAACGAACTCTGCCAGTTTTTCTGGGTGTGTTGAACCAACATCTGCATTGATATTTAAGCCATTAGGTGACGATCCCATAGATGATAAATCTGCTTCTAAATCCGCATATAGATGTGTTGCTAATGATGAAGTTGCACCATGTGCGCAGTCCAATGCAATATGAATACCTGTAAAGTCTTCTTCAACTGTTTGTTTTAGATATTGGATATATTTTAATCCACCCTCAAAATAATCACTAACAGAGCCCAAATCTGCTCCTGTAGGACGAGGTAATGTATCTACTTCTTCGTCTAGTAGTGCTTCAATTTCCGCTTCTTGCTCATCGGATAATTTAAAACCATCTGCGCCAAAGAATTTAATACCATTATCCTCTACTGGATTATGTGATGCTGAAATCATGACGCCTGCATTGCCACTCATAACACGCGTCAAATAAGAAACGCCTGGTGTACTAATAACACCTAAACGCATTACCTCTGCTCCTACCGATATCAAACCAGCTACTAAAGCGCCCTCGAGCATTTCACCTGAAATACGCGTATCACGACCGATTAGAATTTTTGGTCGTTCGGTAGCGTCCTTCGTTAGAATATATCCTCCAAAGCGGCCTAGCTTAAATGCTAACTCCGGTGTTAACTCACTATTAGCGACTCCACGGACGCCATCTGTACCAAAATATTTACCCATTATGTTCTCTCCTTCAAAACCTATCCATTATTTACTAACACTTCTTTATGAAGTTTGCTCTGTGAAATTCATTGTTATATTCGCTAGCGATAAACTCGTTGTTATACCGGCAGGGCCATCGACTTTAATCGGCAGTTCTGTGATTCCTTCTGAGATTTTTGCTGCATCAACATAAACGCTTAAATCAGAAGCCGAGAGGGCATCAATTTTTGATTTTTCACCCTCAACCTTCACATCTACTTGACCTGTTTTTGGTGAGATAAATTCTTGATTGAATTTATCAACATCAAGACCGCTCAATCGAATGTTTAAATTTTTGAATGTTTTTGTTTGTTGTTCTTCTTCGTCAGGTAGCGCTGCGACATCATCGTCGTCTTCCTTGATACTACTAGTATCTGCATCTTCTTCCTTCACTACTTTAACTTTCACATCTGTATTATCTAAAGACATGCTCGTTACACCAGTAGGTTTTACGATTTTCCCCGAATATGTAGACGATTTTTTAATATCAGTTACATCTACTTCTACGGAAAGCTGTTGGATTTGATCGATATCAGATTTAGAACCGTAAATTGTAACATTTTTCGTTTTCGCTGTTAACGAATCGACAACATATCCTCTAGCAGGCTTTCCTTTTTGGTTAATAGACAGCGGAACGCTTCTATTGTATGCACCGATCTCTACTTTTACTTTGACTGTTTTCGGTTCAACATCCACATTCAAAATATTCAAGTCACGATCAAATATTTTAACGCCCGCTGTTTTATCAAAGGTTTTATTGACACCCTTGTCTGCTGACACGGTTGCTTTAACATAGCTGATGCTTTCAATAGCGCTCTTCGCACCTGATACCGTAACCATTTGAGGCTCCGTCGTCATCGATTTCACATACTTGCCATCTTCTAGCTGGTTTTCATTAATTTCGGGTTCGACTTTAACATCTTTTGTAATGCGTTCTTCGACCATAATTTTAACCGTTTTTGGCTCTACTTCCACTTCTAGCTTATCCGAAAAACCTTCTGGTATAAATTTTACAACATGTTCACCTGAAGGTTTATCCTTCACATTTACAACAACTTTTGCATTGCGACCAGATTGCGTGGTAATAACGATACCAATTGGACCCGTTATTTTCACATTGACAGTCTGAGGAACACCCGTAACGACAAAGTTACTGTCATCATAGCGTAATTCTACAGGTATGTCCTGTAAAATTTCTGACTTCATACCGGAGGTTGTCGTATCGACATTATTCCCCGTACCATTTGGCCGAACACTAAAGAACATTAAGACAGCAAGAGCAAGTGCAGTAATACGCAGTATCCACGGTGTATCAATATACTTGTCCATTATTTTCTGCCCCCTCTCCATCGCCAAATAGATGCGCCTTTATTGGTTGGAGAGTCACCAAACCAAGCTTTTCTTAAACGAAGTTCAAAATCTTCTAATGTTAATTCTCGATGTAATTCTCCATTGACGGTCAAGCTAATGCCGCCGGTTTCTTCCGAGACGATAATCGTGATAGCATCCGTCACTTCACTAATACCAATTGCAGCACGATGTCTAGTTCCCAGCTCTTTCGAAATAAATGGACTTTCTGATAACGGTAAATAACAAGCCGCTGCTGCTACACGATTTTTTTGGACGATGACCGCTCCATCATGTAATGGCGTATTCGGTATAAATAGGTTGATTAATAATTCCGATGAAATATCTGAATTCATCGGTATACCCGTTTCGATATAATCGTTTAATCCTGTATCTTTTTCAATCGAAATAAGTGCACCAATTCGTCGTTTTGCCATATAACTTACCGATTTCGTCATTGCCCCAATCAATCGATCCTGTTCTTCCTCTTCCTGTAAACCACTGCGAGCAAAGAGTTTACCGCGCCCTAGTTGCTCTAATGCTCGACGAAGCTCAGGTTGGAATATAATGATGATTGCTAAAAATCCATAATCAATAACTTGCTTCGTCATCCAGCTCAATGTATTTAAACCGAGATATACCGTTACAATACGGATGATGACGATTACGAAAATACCTTTTAGTAGCTGTACTGCTTTTGTTCCTTTGATCAGTGCAAGAATCTTATAAACAACAAACCAGACTAAAAGAACATCTAAGATGTTGAGAAACATTCGGACAAGATCATTTTCTGTAAAATGTGTTAATTCATTAATAAATGTCACGTGGAATCCCCCACTTTTCTAGCGCTTACGTATGGTTTCAGTATATCATAGTATACCCATTTTTCGCCTTTGCGAAGCGATAAAAGGGATTATTTTACTAAAAAAAGACTGCCCATATTGGACAGTCCTTGTCTATTCGACAGTAAATATTTTTTTTGCACCGTCTTTCATTGAATACCATAACCACTCAAATGTTTCATCGATTTTTTCGATATTTCCTGTGACATTGGCGGTGGATGCCATATAACGACCGTTGACGATTGTCACATTGCCCTCCACTTTACCTTTAACAACTAAATCACCATTTTTCACGACAAGATCACCTTTGATTGTCGCATTTTCTGGTACTGTGACAGTCGAACCTTCAACAAGTAGTGCATTATTTTTTGAAACAGAAAATTCTTTGCTATCTGACATACCCGATAATAGTGAAGCGCTCATCATAATAAAGAAAATTGCTGCCGCTGCCAATAAGGGATGTTTTCTCCACCAAAATCCTGCACCTACTCTTGATTTTGGTTTTGGCAATCTACTCATAACATTTTGAGTGAAGCCTAGAGGAACCTCTACGTGCATTCGATGGCTGGACATGAGTTGTTGCTCAATATGCTGTAGCTCGTTCATATGACGTTGACAGTTTACACAACTCTTCATATGTTGTCGCATATCATTTTCATGTTCTTGACTAATGTCGCCATCAAGATAATCATGCATATAATTCTCTAATTTTTCTGGACATGCAATCATCATGGTTCCCCCTACACATCACCTAGCTGCTTGCGTAGTGCTTCTCGTCCTCTATGGACACGCGTTTTAACTGTGCCTAATGGAATGTCGAGAATATCACTTATTTCTTGCAGAGGTAACTCCTCAATATACTTTAATATTACAACCGTTCGATATTTTTCAGGTAAACGATTAATTTCATAATGGATACGATCCTTTAATTCCATTCGTTCGACTTCTTCTTCCGGTAAACGTTCTTCGATAGCGACTTGCGAATACATATTTAACCCCTCTGTACCCGGTACTTCAGCATCTAGATAGTAATCTGGTTTTTTCTTACGAAGTCGATCGATACAAAGGTTCGTAGCGATTCGATATAACCATGTCGAAAATTTACGCTTAGGGTCGAATGTATGCAGATTAATATATGCACGTACAAACGCCTCCTGTGCAACATCTTCGGCTTCCTGTTGGTTGCCTAATATGCGATAGCATACATGATAAAGACTTTGCTGGTATGACTTCACAATGTCAGAATATGCATTTTGATCGCCTTTTA
The DNA here is from genome assembly GCF_003143975.1 of Kurthia sibirica. Taxonomy (GTDB): domain Bacteria; phylum Bacillota; class Bacilli; order Bacillales_A; family Planococcaceae; genus Kurthia; species Kurthia sibirica. The sequence goes on from NZ_QFVR01000032.1 coordinate 19,336, forward strand.
GCACCTGCTTTATTCTTTTGTGAATTAACGTGTCCATTGCTATTTTCCTTCCAACTAACCTGTACTTTATTTACGCATGACATCACATATAGTTTCAACGACTATATGATTTATTATTGTACCATGAGAAGGAGTTGTATAGCCTTATTAAAGAACCGTTTACACAAGTGATTCTCCTAGTAAAGACCCCATCAATTCAACTGCCACATTAGCCGTTGCATTTTTCGTATCTAGAACTGGGTTAACCTCGACAAATTCTGCAGATGTTAGCATATTCGATTCTTGTAAGATTTCCATCGCTAAGTGACTTTCACGATATGTAATCCCTCCAGGAACTGGTGTACCTACACCTGGTGTATACATTGGGTCTAAACCATCTAAGTCTAGTGATAGATGAAGACCATCTACCTTTCTGTCTTTCAGATATTGAAGGGCATCCTCCATTACTGCTGTCATGCCCAAGCGATCAACTTCATGCATCGAATACACTTTAATACCCTTCTCTTTAATTAACGCTCTTTCTCCAGCATCTACAGAACGTGCACCAATGATGACTAAGTTTTCTGGTTTTATTTTTGCTGCATCGCCACCGATGCTTGTTAATTTTTCATGCCCCATCCCCATTGCAACTGCCAATGGCATGCCATGTATATTGCCTGAAGGCGATGTATCAGCTGTATTCATATCAGCATGTGCGTCATACCAAATAACGCCAAGGTTTTTATAGTGCTGTGCCAAACCAGATAATGTACCAATCGCGATACTATGATCACCACCAAGTATGAGTGGGAACTGCTTTTGTTTTACAGCTTTGTTTACAAGCATAGATAACTGCGAACAGGCTTCTACAACTGCACCCAAATTACGTAATTTAGGATGTACTTCTAATTTTGCTGCATTCGGCACATGAATATCACCTTCATCTATCACTGTATGACCAATCGCTTCAAGACGCTCAATTGCACCTGCATAGCGAATAGCACTTGGCCCCATATCTACCCCTCTACGCATTTGACCAAAATCGATTGGAACACCTATTAATGATATTTGTAATTTTTCCACTCCAAAAACCCCCTTTGATTTCTACTACCATTGTAAACGCTATCATTCCAATGGTTCAACTGCACATGAATTCGTATAAATATACAAATATAACTTTCTAATGACGTAAAAAAGGTTGAATAAGAAATAATTTTCTCATTCAACCTTTTGATATTCTTTTATTTAGAAAATTTATCTTTTAAATCACCAATTTTATCTTGAACTTCACCTTTAAGTTTATCAAGCTTACCTTCAGCTTGTTTTTTCTTATCACCAGTAGCATTCCCTACTTGTTCCTTTGCCTCACCTTTACCTTTATTAACCGCGCCTTTTAATTTGTCAGATAGACCTTCACCCATTAAAAAAACCTCCTATTAATATCAGTCTATTTATACTTTACCCATTCATATAAAATTAAAACAAAAAATCACTTTCACATGACAGTGAAAGTGATTTTTTAAATAAACCTTGATGAGTCATGTAGGATTCGAACCTACGACCCTCTGATTAAAAGTCAGATGCTCTACCAACTGAGCTAATGACTCGCTCTAAAATATAATTTGTAAAAATGGCTGGGGAACCTGGATTCGAACCAGGGCATGACGGAATCAAAATCCGTTGCCTTACCGCTTGGCTATACCCCAACAATGGAAATGATATTAAATTAAAATGGTGGAGAGGGGCAGATTCGAACTGCCGAACCCTAAGGAGCGGATTTACAGTCCGCCGCGTTTAGCCACTTCGCTACCTCTCCAGGTGTTAAAAGCTAATATGGTGGAGGATGACGGGATCGAACCGCCGACCCTCTGCTTGTAAGGCAGATGCTCTCCCAGCTGAGCTAATCCTCCGAAAAAAATATGAAAATAATGGTGACCCCTACGGGATTCGAACCCGTGTTACCGCCGTGAAAGGGCGGTGTCTTAACCGCTTGACCAAGGGGCCATCAGATAATTAATGTCTTTAACAAGACAAGATTTATAATATCATTTATGAAATACTTTTACAAGTGTTTTTTCAAAATAATTTATTTTTTTAAAAATGGTTGGATTTATAAGCTTCCAACCGGATTTGAACCGGTGACCTCTTCCTTACCATGGAAGCACTCTACCTACTGAGCTATGGAAGCATAGACAAAAGACAAAAAAATGGCTCCGAAGGCAGGACTCGAACCTGCGACCCTCTGATTAACAGTCAGATGCTGCTACCAACTGAGCTACTTCGGAACAATTATATGAAAATCTGATGTAATTTCCTTAACACATTTATTATTATAACAAAATATAAAGTAAAAGCAATACGTTTTTTGAAAATAAAATGAAATCTATCTCTTTTTTCAGATATATTACAAAATATATGTAATCCCACTCATTTTCCAACCAATCATATCCAATAAAACAAAGCAATATTCACAATTTTTACGATTATTTTCTTAGTAAAAGTTAGTATATCACAACATCTTCTACAACTATAAAACAAATGAAAATTACTACCACTCTCCTGCCCTTAGAACCCACCTGACAAACGACTCTATACTAATATCTACTTCTATACAGTAATAACTCATTATACGTTTCTGAAGCCATTCTTGCACTACTAACTTATATATGAACTCAGGAGAATATTTCAGCAGTTAGATGACATACTAAGAAAAATACGCATTGATCACTGCAGTCACTAAAGCTAGAAATAAACATGAAGAAACAGTATGCGCCGATCATTATGGATTTGAGCCTCAAACCTGTAATCCATATTCAGGTCATGAGAAAGGAAATGCAGAAAATAAGGTGGGCTATATTCGATATAACTTTATCACTCCAGCACCGGTAATAAAGGACTTGAAATATCACACACACTTATTACAGCAAAAGCATACAAAGAATCGAAAATGAATTCATTACAAGAAGAAAGTATCAATACAAAAACTTGTGGAAGAAGAATTCGACTATTTATTAGCCTTATCAGATGAAGAATTCCCTATGTTTAAAGAGAGTAAAATCAAGTCGAATACGTATGGTGAAATTATGCCAGATACAGTAAAAATTTAATTGTCACGTCAAATTTAGAGTTCAGCCAATGGAATCTCATATTTAGTGATTCTAAATTAACTACAGTATTAGTAAATTGAGTAATACATCACGCGCATATTTCGAATTTTACTAGCGATAGTTTTCGTGTAACCAACGCTTGATCACGACAAAAATAAGAATAAAATTGAAAGCTAGCAAACTGGTGTATTTTTCATTGCAAAATAATGAACAGAGAAGTTCATACGGGTAGTGGCGGTTCTCCCACTAGATATTATTAAAAAATACAAAAAAAGAAGAGCCTGGGACGGAACAAAAATAGTATGTCTCAAATACAAATAATCAAATCAATTGAACGCGCTAAAAACGACTCCTGCGGCGGGAATAGCATGAGCTGAAAACCCCACAGGAATGCAGTGACGAGGCGTTTGAAGCCATGTCCGGGGAAAGTCATTATTTACTGAAACTGCGCATTTCTTCGTCAGCTTCCGGTCATTTGATCCTCACGTACTCATGTACGTTGCGTCCTCACTTCTGTCGCTTCCTCGAACTACTTGCTCCAGTAAACAATGACATCGTATTCAAGTGAATGAACAGAGAAAATAAAAGGGTGTAATACACT
>NZ_QFVR01000033.1 GCF_003143975.1 Kurthia sibirica
TAGAATCGAACGTCATTTTATAGTCGTTTAGCTTCCATTTAGCGCTAAGTGTAGTATCTTTACTAATCGTATCGCTTAAGAAATACCATTTATTTTCTCCATCATACCAACCAGCAAATGTATAGCCCTTTTTCGTGATCACTTCTGGTGCCTTTACATAAGAAGATTTGGCAATCTGTTGGGAAGTTATAGAAGTATCTGTATTTGATAGGAACGTTACATTATAATAGGTTACCGGTGGAGTCTTTGGTGACCACTTCGCTTGTAACGTCATAATTTTCGTTACTTTATCCGTTGCGAAATTCCATTTCGATGTACCATCGTACCAGCCATCAAATGTATAGCCAGGTCTTGAAGGCGTGGTGGGTTCTGTTAATAATGTAGTAGCGATATTTTGAATTTTTTTATTCACCGTATTGCCATCATCGTAGTTGAATGTGATTAACTTCGTATCAATGAATTCAATTACTGTTGGTTTATAAAAACGCCCCAAATAAATTTGGTAAACATTTGAAGGTGAACTTCCATCATGAGTATATTGATCTGCATATATCTTTGCTGTAAGGTTGGGATTTAATGCGTAAGGGATTAAAAAGTATGCAGTTTTATTGTCATCAGGCATATATAATTCTTTTATAGAGGTATTAGAGAATGCGTTAAAATAGCAGGTATCACAATTAAAATCAAAGGTAAATTTTTCTATTGGGTTATCACTAAAAGAAAATTGTCCAATAGTTAAAAGAGCATTCGATGAAAGTGTAATATTAGTTAAGCCTTTAGAACGGAAAGAATTATCTCCTATAGATTTTAATGGAACAATGCGACCAGGTGAAACTTCAATTTCTGATGGGATTACAATAGAAGTACTAGTACCTTTGTAATCAAGAATTTGTATATAATCACCTCGCCCATCGTTTAAAATTTCGTACTCATAGTCTCCATTTGTAGTTGTAGCAGCGTGTGCTTCTGAATGAAAGAATATTATGGTGAAAAGGCATATAAGAAAGGCTATGGCGAACTGAAAACTTTTCATAAAAACACTCCATTTCTATTTTTTATTAACTCCCTAATATTAACAAGAAAATGGCATATTGTATTTAATAAGTTTATCTGATTGTATACCCGTTATTGAGTGTTTTTTACCAAGAACTAAAGATCTAATGACCAAATTAAAAACACCCGTGTTGAATGAGTGTTTTTGAGTTTCTTCTATATAATAGTTATTTTATATTTCACTTCTATGTTAAAAGATCAGATCATCTTTATTACTAAAAATCACATAAAAGTCACAAAAGTCACATGACAAAGCGTTATAGTGTGAAATAATAAGAAGTAAAACCTCTTGAAAAAGCCGATAAATCAAGTGCTGAGAAAGCATATAAAAATAAAAGAAATCGCTTGAATTTATAGTTACCATAAGGTCAAGAAATTTTTACTATTTACATGTAGGAAAGCGTTTTCGTTAGCAGTTCTTATAAAATCACATAAAGTGTTGATAGAAAATACATTCATTTTAAATGAGGAAATAAAAAAGATGCGAGCATAAGCTCACACCATTTATGACATATGCCGATTGATAAAACCTTTTCGAGCAGCGTCTACAATGCCGCCTTCACAAGCATCGCACCAAAACTTTTTTTTGCGATCTCTTTTATATTCACGATATTTTTGTGTACCCTCGATTAAATCAAATGTTTGTTTACAATTAAGGCATACGGCTTTATAGGAAATCATGTGCAGCGCCTCCAGTAATGAGTAGTATAGATAATTATACCCAATTATATCCAAGTTGTATACTCAAAGTAGTTTGACTTTTAGCTCAACGATTAATTGCTCGTCCATTTGTGCCGAAAAGTTAGACGGCATAACTGCTTCCCACACGGTATTCTCTACAGCAATGTTATGTGTTTTAATATAATGAAGTAACTTGTTGTACATTGTAATATACATGTTTGGAGAATAATTAAAAGCAATTTCTATATAACGTCCAGCCGACATGCTGACGATATCAACCAATTCATTTTGAATGACAAATTGTCGAGATGTTAGGATAGGTATAAATATTTGCGTATAGTATAAAGTTTGAACCGAATCATATGCTTGTAAAGGGTAATAACTACCATAACGGATTGTTTGTACGCTACCAGCATTTTCAATTGTTTCCGTCAATATCAGCATCGCGTCATTTGATACATGAACTGGCGTCGCATCTGCTACTGTCAAACAAAGCAAACGTGACTCTTCTTCCTCTTTTATAAACACTTCACCTATGACAGGAATTGCTAACTGCTCTTGCATTTGCTTGCGCGTTTTTCGCAATGTATATTGTGATTCAGCTAAACGGGCAAGTTGATCTTCAATCGTATGTTCTTGCTCATCTAAATAACGAATCATATCTTCAATCGAAAAATATTGCACTTCTTTAATTTTCTCTAACGGCGTACCGACAAAGCGTAAACTTTTGATCAAATCCAATAAATAGAGTTGAGATTCTGCATAGTAACGATAGTTAGTCGCTTGATCAGTATAAGCTGGTTTAAATAATCCAATCTGATCATAATAACGCAGTGTTTGGCTTGATAAATTAGCCAGTTTAGCCATTTCTCCAACCGTATGATATTTCTTTTTCACAGCGCCACACCCTCTTATTCTTTCCATATTATCGTACTGTAAATCGACAAAAAAGTCCTCTAATAACACAGGGAATAATTTTACTATAATTTATAATACCTCTCTGAACTCTTTTAAATAAATTGATTCGCCATCGAAATAATTGAAGTTATTTTTGTATATTCTATACCATGAAAATAAATAACTATTCCATTTTGTAATAGTATTCATTCCTATCGATTTCATCGTATACTGGTGATAGTAGAATTTTAACTATTCTAATAATTAGTTTTGAAGGGGGTTTCGTTATGAAAGTATCATTGTTTGCGACATGTTTAGTTGACACTTTTCAAACGAATGTAGGACGAGCAACAGTTGAATTGTTGGAGCGATTAGGCTGTGAAATTGAATTTCCAAAATCTCAAATATGCTGTGGTCAACCAGCATATAATTCGGGGCATATTGAAAAAGCAAAGGAACCGATGAAAAAAATGATCGATACATTTTTACATGCGGAGGTAATCGTGACGCCTTCAGGTTCATGTGCGACGATGTTTAAAGAATATCCTCATGTTTTTAAAGATGACGCTGCCTATGCTGAAAAAGCACAAATTGTTGCGGATAAAACCTATGAACTAACAGATTTCATTGTTAATGTTTTGAAGATTGAAGATGTTGGAGCGACGTTCACACATAAGGTAACCTATCACCCATCTTGCCATATGACGCGTTTACTTGGTGTAAAGGATGCACCATTTACATTATTGGGAAATGTGCAGGGGCTGGAATTGATCCCTTTACCATACGCTTACAATTGTTGTGGTTTTGGTGGTACTTTTTCGGTGAAAATGGGAAATATATCACAGCAAATGGTCGATGAAAAAGTGAATAGTGCCTTGGAAACAGAAGCGGAATACTTGGTTGGAGCAGATGGTGGTTGCCTGATGAATATCGGAGGACGTATGCATAGACGTGGTGAGAAAATTCGCACATTACATATTGCGGAGATTTTAAATCAACAGGTATAAGGGAGGGGAATTACGATGGCAATCAAGTTCAATGAACAATCCTTTAAAGTGAACGTGAATGATAATTTAGATAAAGATTTTATGCGTGGCGCTGTGGCAGCCGCTCAAAATAGATTACATGGTGGTCGTTTAACAGCGGTAGAGGAGTTGGGGAACTGGGATGAATGGCGTAATCATGGTGAGGAGATACGTCAACATGTATTAGATAATTTAGATTACTATTTATATGAGCTTTCTGAAAATGTAGAAAAAGCAGGTGGACATGTCTTTTTTGCTGAAACTGCAGAAGAAGCAAATGACTATATTCAACAAGTAGTAAAAAGTAAAAATGCTACACGTGTGCTGAAATCGAAGTCGATGGTCACAGAGGAAATCAGTTTGAACGAAGCATTAGAAAAAATCGGTTGTACTGTTTTGGAAACCGATTTAGGCGAGTATATTTTACAATTAGATGATCACGATAAACCATCGCATATTGTGGCACCATCCGTGCATAAAAATAGACACCAAATCAAAGATGTCTTTGTCAAAAAATTAAATTATCCAGCAGATGGTTCTTCTGATGCTGCTGATTTAGCTCGTTTTGTACGTACGATTTTACGCGATGATTATATGAAGGCTGAAATCGGTATTACGGGTTGTAACTTTGCAGTTGCTGACTCGGGTTCCATCTGCCTAGTGACTAATGAAGGGAATGCTGGTTTGGTATCAACGATTCCAGAAACGCAAATTGTCGTGATGGGCATGGAGCGAATTGTGCCAACATTAAAAGAGATGGAGGTATTGGTGAATATGCTGACGCGTAGCGCAGTCGGCCAAAAATTAACGTCTTATGTCAATGTTATTACAGGTCCAAAACGCCCTACTGATGTTGATGGACCAGAAGCGTTCCACCTTGTCATATTGGATAATGGACGTTCGGATATTTTAGCTGGTGAATTTAAATCGGTATTACAATGTATTCGTTGTGCTGCTTGTGTCAATGTTTGTCCGGTCTATCGTCATATTGGCGGTCATTCTTATAATTCAATCTATTCGGGCCCGATAGGAGCGGTATTAACACCTCTTTTAGCTGGTTATGATGATTTTAAGGAATTGCCCTATGCCTCATCACTTTGTGGTGCATGTACGGATGCTTGTCCGGTGAAAATTCCGTTGCATGAATTATTATTAAAACACCGTCAAATTATTGTCGAACAAGAAGGTCGTGCTCCATTGTCGGAGGGACTGATGATGAAAGGCTTTAGTGTGGGTGCATCCAATAGCAAATTATTTAATATTGGTACAAAAGTTGCTGCGACTGTGATGAAACCATTATCGAAGGATCAGATGATTTCAAAAGGTATAGGTCCATTAAAAGATTGGACGGATATTCGTGATTTCCCAATTGTAGAACGCGAAAAATTACGCGATTGGTTTGATAAACGACAAAAGAAAGGAGCAAATAGCAATGATTAGAAATCGTGAAAAGTTTTTATCAAAAATTACTACAGCATTAGAACGACCTTTTTTGCCTGGTATGAAGCCCGAAAAAAAATGGCAACATCATCCAGAAGAACAACGTTTATCAAAAATGTCGATTGACGAATTGCTTCCTGCATTTATAGAACAGTGTAGTAAGATTCACACCGATGTCGTCACGGTAGACAAAGCAAATTTGACGCTAGCTCTGCATAATCTTGTTGTAAAATATGGTGGTGAATCTGTGGCATTATGGCAAGATGAACGTCTTACCGCATTAGGTATTTCTAAGCTCTGTGAAGATACTTGGCCAACTAATAATATACAGGTTCATATATGGGATCCGACGCTTGATCGTACAACAAACTTTGAACGGACAAATGCTTCAAATATCGGTATTGCTTTTGCTGAATATGCATTAGCAGAATCTGGTACGGTAGTACTCCAATCTGCTGCCGGCCAAGGAAAGGCGATTGGTTTACTACCAAATGCTTTCATCGCAATTGTCAATAAAAGTACTTTAAAACCACGCATTACACAAGCGGTTGCAGAAATTCATCAAATAGTTGAAGCAGGGGAACTTTTACCAGCATCTATCGATTTTGTGTCAGGACCGAGTAATTCAGCCGATATCGAAATGGATTTAGTCGTCGGTGTACATGGACCAATTTATGTAACTTATATTGTAGTGACGGATGAATAGTGCAAGATCGCATATGTTAAACATGGTCTATGTAGGTTTTTGCTAAATAACGAAGTAACTTCCAGTCGTAAATTTACTAATGGATCTATAGAATGTACAAAATGACATATTGTCGAAATAATGAACTAGAAGTGAACACGGACAAAGATTCGATTCATGTAGTGATAAATTGTAACCCGAACATAATCTACCAGTCCGGATGAAAGGATTACTCAAAGAGTCATTTTTTTCGGGTGCGTTATGTTTCTCTTAAGAAAAAGCTAGTATGGAGTCGACTATAATACAAACCAAACATCTGTTATTGAAAAAGGTATGGAGCAAATACCTCTACGTCAATAACAGATGTTTTTATATGAAGAGTGTTCTCAAAGAAGTGCTTGTTCATCAAAACGATGGCTAGGTATACAGCTAAGAGAAGGAAAGTCTAATCGACGCATATAAATTGACAACATTTGGAAAATATCCTATTATGATGGAAAATACGAGAGGCTGTGAATAGTATGTGGCTCAATCAATCGACATTAGAGATTAAGCAAGTAAGGATGCTAGATTCTACTGGAGAACTTGATGCGCAACAATTGGCGATTACGGCGACGGAAAAACAGTTAATGGATATGTATAGTTATATGGTGCGGAGTCGTATTTTTGATGATTTTGCTCTGCGTTTTCAGCGACAGGGACGTATTGGAACATACGCTTCTATTCGAGGGCAAGAGGCGGCACAAGTGGGAAGCGCCTTTGCATTAAGCTCTCATGATTGGATTTACCCCAGCTATCGTGAAGTAGCTGCTTCTTTTGTACATGGCATGACAATGACACAACAATTCACATTATTAATGGGGAAATTACCACTTAAACAGCAAGCCAAGCTGCCCATCTTTCCAGTACAAATTATTATTGCTGCGCAGTTATTACATGCAGTAGGTGGTGCATGGTCAAGTAAATATAAGAGCGAGCAGAGTATAAGTGTTGGCTATATGGGTGATGGGGGAACGTCAGAGGGTGACTTTCATGAAGCATTAAATATAGCGGGTGTTCATAAATTGCCGGTTATTTTCTTTATTCAAAATAATCAATGGGCGATCAGCACGCCGATTCATCAACAGACGGCGAGTAAGACGATTGCACAAAAAGCATTGGCCTATGGGATAGAAGGGATTCAAGTTGATGGTAATGATGTCATTGCAGTTTTTGAAGTGATGAAGTTGGCAATTGCTAAAGCGCGTCATAATGAACCAGTTTTAATCGAGGCGTTCACCTACCGACAAGAAGCACATACAACAGCTGATGACGCTACTAAGTATCGCCAAGACCAGGAAGTAGAGAATTGGCTTGCGAAAGATCCAATCGCTCGTTGTGAAAGCTATTTAGTGGCGCAAGGTCTATGGTCTACAAAACAACAAGAAAAATTAATAGCGACAAGTGAAAAAGCGGTGCAAGAGGCTTTTGATGCTGCCAATGCAGTTGCTCGTACTACACTTGAACAAGTAGCAGATGTTGTGTATGCAAAGGAGTTGAACAGCCGTGGCTAAGATGACGCTGTTACAGTCGATTCGTTTAGCGCTCATTCAAGCAATGGAAGTTGATGAAACAGTATTGTGTATTGGGCAAGATATTGCTCAAAATGGTGGCGTTTTTCGCGTGACGGAAGGGTTGCTCGAACAGTTTGGTCAAATGCGTATAGTGGATGCACCGATCGCAGAATCTGCGATTGTTGGCACTGCAGTTGGCTTAGCAACACGTGGCTTACGACCAATCGCGGAAATACAATTTTTTGGTTTTATATATCAAGCAATGGATCAGTTAGCTAGTCAGGCAGCGCGTCTTCATACGCGTTCAAACGGTGAGTTGACAGTGCCACTTGTCGTTCGTAGTCCTTATGGTGGTGGTATTCAAGCTCCCGAGATGCATTCGGATAGTTTGGAGGCATTATTTATGCATACGCCAGGCTTGTATATTGTTGTACCTAGTACGCCACGAGATGCTAAAGGTTTGCTTGCAGCAGCGATTAACAATCCAAATCCTGTATTATTTTTAGAACCGATGAAATTGTATCGAAGCCTAATAGAAGAAGTGCCAGTGGACTATTATGAAATACCGTTAGGACGAGCAAATACGGTTATCGAAGGGCAGGACTTGACAATCATTTCGTATGGTGCCATTATGCCGACCGTGTTAGAAGTTGTTAAGCAGGCATCCTATAGTATTGAAGTGCTCGATTTACGAACGATTGCACCACTTGATCTCGAAGCAATCTATCGGTCAGTTAACAAAACAGGTCGTGTCATCATTGTTCATGAAGCAGTAAAGACAGCAGGTGTTGGTGCGGAAATTGCTGCAAATATTGCAGAAAATTGTTTATATGCCTTACATGCGCCCATTATGCGTGTCACTGGACAGCATTCGCCTTATCCAGTATCGACTGTAGAAGCATATTGGCTTCCAAATAATGAATCGATTATGCAAGCAATTGAGACGGTTATGGCAGACGAAGGAGGGGGCTAGCATGGCAGATTACCAATTGCCAGATATAGGGGAAGGTTTAGTTGCAGCAGAGATTGTTAAATGGTTCGTACAAGTTGGGGATACAATTCGTGAACATGAACCGCTTGTTGAAGTGATGACGGATAAGGCAACCGTGGAAATAACGGCTGCTTTTAGTGGTGAAATTGTATCGCTTGGTGGTAACGAGGGTGATACTTTAGCTGTAGGTCAAATACTTTGTACATACAATAATAGTGAATATACATCCCAAACAGGTACCCTGAAAAGTAAATTACAACGGCCGCTGGCAGCGCCATCCGTGCGTAAAGAAGCCAGGATACGTAATATCGATCTTGCGATGATCAGTGGTAGCGGGCCTAAAGGTCGTATTCTTTTACAAGATTTACAATCGAGTATAAGCGCTTCATCAAGCGTCATTGAACCTACAGAGAACATGGCTATTCGTGGCGTACGCAAAGCGATTTTTGATAATATGATGAAGGCGACGAGCAAAGCGGTTCTCTGTACAGCGATGATGAAAATACAAGCGACGGCTCTCGTGAAATTACGCAAAGAGGTGCGAGAATTACCAGAATATCAAAATGTACCTATCAGCTATTTACCATTCATTATTAAAGCGACTGCTAAGGCTTTGCAACAGCATCCATTATTAAATGCCTCTGTTGATGAAGAGGCTCTTATTATTCAACTTCACAAAAACATCCATATAGGGGTAGCGATAGCAACTCCAGCTGGTCTAATGGTGCCGGTTATTCGAAATACGCTTCAAAAATCACTGTTAGAAATTGCTATGGAACTACAAGAGATAAGGATTAAAATGGTGGAGAACACACTTGATCGTAAAGACTTGACCGGTAGTACATTTACGGTGTCTAGTACAGGGGAATCAGGTGGTATTTTTGCGACACCAATCGTTAACTATCCAGAAGCAGCCATTCTTGGCGTACATGCTATTGTGAAGGAACCAATCATTGTAAATGATGAAATTAGGATTGGCCAAACACTGACGATGTCTTGTACATTTGACCACCGTATTATTGATGGAGCACCAGCAGGAGCTTTTATGCAAGAAGTGTCAGATTTATTGGAAAACCCATTGCGGTTGCTAACATAATGAAAAAAATTATGCTTTGTCTTAATAATTAGTAGTCCATTAATTACTATTCGTTGTATACTAGTACCATTGAAGTATTATTGGAGGACTAATTTATGTTTAAAATTACTTTTGGGAAAACACGTTACAACGCGGACAAATTAATGATCGATGACAGCAACAATCAATTACAGCTTGGCAATGGTTTTGTCATGACCAATCTATGCGCTAATGTATCATTACATGATTTTCTAGCCTATGTGAATAAGCACTATCATTTAGGGGATAATATTATTAATGCGGATATTTGGTATTCAAGAAATGGTGGTAGTGAGAATAACACGAATTATATTGTGGAACGTCTGGATATAAACACAGCCCCTTCGACAGAACCTTCATTTGAGCGTCTATTATTCATTGATGAGCGACAAGTACATAATTATGGCGTGAAGATTATGGATGTTGAAGGTGATTTAATTTTGCTTATGACACCACGATTCGTGTATACGATTCGTTTATCACAGGGTGAATTACATAACTTAGCACAATTTAAAGAAGCAATTGCTCATGAAAAAACGTTGACAATGCCAATTTTAACGAAAATTGTTCAAAAATTAACACAGCAAAATACGATTGCATTAAGCAGCCATGCGTATAATCGGAATTCATAAAATCTGTTTAAAAACCCAACAGCCTATCAAATGGCCATTGGGTTTTTTTCGTTAATTATTGAAGTTCTTGAAATAATTTAATAAAGCGTTCATTCAGTTCCAAGTAGGGGTCTGTATTTTTCAAACCATCAGACTTCATTAAATAGCTAGCGAAATTCAAACCAGCACCAAATAATTGGACGGCGCCATTAGCGGTATCACCATTTTTTAATGTGCGGATTCCATCCTCTAAAAAGTGATTACTCTCCTCAAGATGACAGGCTTGAATAGAGCATTGTCCATTAAAATAATTTTGTAGATTAGCGATAACAGAAGAGGCAGTTTTTTCTGAAATATCGGCATCTAAGGCAATTAATAAGTTGTTGACAGGCTCGACTAATTCACTATAGGTACTCGTATACTGTTGACAGGCTTGTTGGATGATTTGGCGTAGCAGTGAGGACGTCTTTATCAATCACTCTCCTTTTTTAAGTGAGTATACAGCCTTTTACGAGCGCTATCAAAGAAAAAAATAGATGAAAATCACGTTTTTGTGAGAAAGATAGAAAAGTAGTTTCTTCTATAGAGTAAGTAGATAGATGGTTAGTACGAGCTCATTCTAAAATCAGTCATAATAAATGAAAAACGGTTTGTTAGTTACCCTTTAGTTACTCTCGAATCATTGCTTTTTTTAAAATAGGCGTATAAAAAATTATAATAGTGTAAATAGGGTATATGAATAAAGGAGAGGTTTATCGTTTCGATTGACGAATGTCATCACTAAGCATGATAATAGAGGTAGATTCAATTACAAAAATCTGATATGAGTGGTTTTTAAAGGAGTTCATATAATGGACAATCCAATTCTGTTTTATGACGGTGATTGTGGCTTTTGTCAAAGATCCGTTCAATTGATTATCGACAATGAAAAAGTACCGTGCTTTTATTTTGCACCTTTACAAGGTGATTTTGCAGCACAGCAACTACCAACTTCATTGACGACTGATTTAAACTCTCTCGTCGTATTGTACAAACAACAACTTTATACACAGTCAGATGCAATGTTGCTCATCGTATCATTTTTGTCGCTACCTTATTCTTTGGCGAAAATAGGGAAGCTTATGCCGCGAACGATACGCAATAAAGCGTATACAATCGTCGCACAAAATAGGCAAAAACTCTCGTCGTACAGCAAATCTTGTAAACTGCCAACACTGGAGGAACGTGCACGCTTTATTAAATAACGGGTCATAAGATTTGCTTATCACAATGCATAATTTTAATGTTATTTACTTATGTTCTGTTTTTCTATAGTATTGGCTTTGGAGAAAAGCGGCTCATTAAAAAGCCTTTTCAATTATTTAATTTTTAGGGGGAACCAAACAATGGCAAACACTAACTTGCATAACAGTCGTTCTTCATTCGACGTTAACGGCAAAACGTATAACTTTTACCGTATCGGCGCAATCGAAGAAGCAGGAATCGCAAACATCAAACGCCTTCCTTACTCAATCAGAATTTTATTAGAATCAGTATTACGTCAACATGACGGTTACGTAATCAAAGATAACCACGTAGCGAACTTAGCTAAATGGGGTAAAGATGCAGAAGCTAACGCTGAAGTACCTTTCAAACCATCACGCGTAGTACTACAAGATTTCACGGGTGTACCAGTAGTAGTTGATTTAACTTCTCTACGTACAGCTATGAATGATATGGGTGGCGACGGCAACGAAATCAACCCAGCAATCCCAGTTGACCTTGTAATTGACCACTCAGTACAAGTTGACAAATATGGTAACGCAGCAGCATTACAAGCGAATATGGATTTCGAATTCGAACGTAACGCTGAACGTTATAACTTCTTAAAATGGGCTCAAACAGCTTATGATAACTTCCGTGCTGTACCACCAGCAACAGGTATCGTTCACCAAGTAAACTTAGAGTATTTAGCTCCAGTTGTACACGTAAACGAAAATACTGATGGTACATTCGAAACTTTCCCAGATTCAGTAGTAGGTACTGACTCACATACAACAATGATCAATGGTCTTGGTGTACTTGGTTGGGGCGTTGGCGGTATCGAAGCTGAAGCAGGTATGCTTGGTCAACCTTCATACTTCCCAGTTCCAGAAGTTATCGGTGTTAAATTAACTGGTTCTCTTCCTTCAGGAACTACAGCTACAGATTTAGCTCTTAAAGTTACTCAAGTACTACGTGCTCAAGGCGTTGTTGGTAAATTCGTTGAGTTCTTCGGACCTGGCGTACCAGCATTACCATTAGCTGACCGTGCTACAATCTCAAACATGGCTCCTGAATATGGTGCTACTTGTGGTTTCTTCGCAATCGATGAAGAATCACTTAACTATATGCGCTTAACAGGTCGTGAAGAGGAACATATCGCTGTAGTTGAAAACTACTTAAAAGCAAATGACATGTTCTTTGACGCTGACTTAGAGCCTGACTATACTAAAGTTGTTGAAATTGACCTTGCTGACATCGAACCTAACTTATCGGGTCCTAAACGTCCACAAGATTTAATTCCATTAACTGAAATGAAAAAACGTTACCACGAAGTAGTAGTTGCTCCTTCTGGTGTTCAAGGCTTTGGTTTAACTGAAGAAGAGTTCACTAAAACGTCAACTGCTAAATTCGCTGAAGGCGATGTAGAGATTCCAGCAGGTGCTGTTGGTATTGCTGCCATCACTTCATGTACAAATACTTCAAATCCATACGTTTTAATCGCTGCAGGTCTTGTAGCTAAAAAAGCGGTAGCACTAGGATTAACTGTTCCTAAATGGGTTAAAACTTCATTGGCTCCAGGATCTAAAGTTGTTACTGGTTACCTTGAAGATTCAGGTCTACAAACATACCTTGACGAATTAGGATTCAACACTGTAGGTTACGGCTGTACTACTTGTATCGGTAACTCAGGTCCATTACTTCCAGAAATCGAAGAAGCGATTCAATCTAATGATTTATTCGTTACTTCTGTACTTTCTGGTAACCGTAACTTTGAAGGACGCGTTCACCCACTTGTTAAAGCTAACTACTTAGCATCTCCACCACTTGTAGTTGCTTACGCTTTAGCTGGTACTGTAGACGTTGACTTACGCAAAGATTCGTTCGGTAAAGATAAAGATGGCAAAGATGTATTCTTCGATGATATCTGGCCTTCAACTGAAGAAATCAACAAAGTATTAGCACAAGTTGTTACTCGTGAATTATTCCAAAAAGAATATGAAACAGTATTTAACGCTAACGCTACTTGGAATGCAATTGAAACATCAACAAGTACTCTTTATGAGTTCAATGATAAATCAACTTACATCCAAAACCCACCGTTCTTCCAAAACCTATCTGCTTCACCAGAAGATATCTCTTCATTATCTGGTTTACGCACATTAGCTAAATTCGGTGATTCTATTACAACTGACCATATCTCACCAGCAGGTGCGATTGGCAAAGAAACACCAGCTGGACAATATCTACGTGCAAACGGTGTTGAACCTCGCAACTTTAACTCTTACGGTTCTCGTCGTGGTAACCACGAAGTTATGATGCGTGGTACGTTCGCTAACATCCGTATCCGTAACCAAATCGCTCCAGGTACAGAAGGTGGTTTCACTACTTACTGGCCTACAGGCGAAGTTGAGTACATCTATGATGCAGCGATGAAATACGCTGAAACAAACACTGGTTTAGTTGTATTAACTGGTAAAGATTACGGTATGGGTTCTTCACGTGACTGGGCAGCTAAAGGTACTAACCTTCTAGGTGTTAAAACAGTTATTGCTGAATCATACGAACGTATTCACCGTTCTAACTTAGTAATGATGGGTGTTCTGCCATTGCAATATGCAGCTGGCGAAAACGCTGAATCACTTGGTCTTACTGGTGAAGAAACATTCTCTGTAAATATCGCTGAAGGCGTTAAACCTCACGATATGCTTACTGTAACTGCAACAGCAACTGATGGTTCTGTTAAAGAATTTAAAGCACTTGCTCGTTTCGATTCAGAAGTAGAAGTAGATTACTACCGTAACGGTGGGATCTTACAAATGGTCTTACGTAAAAAATTACAAAAATAATTTTTAACGACTAGTTAAAAGCCTGTCCCTCTTGAGGGGCAGGCTTTTTTCGTTTCTCTGCTCGACGCTTTCCGCGGGATTATGGAGGCTCAGCGATTCGCAGGCGGAAAGCACTCGTCCGAAATGAACAAATAGAAAAGTGACGGTGTTTAAAAAAATTAGCTCACCTCAATAGTTGACGTAGAATCAGTGAATGTATCCTATAAATAGTGTCATGATACTGTTCTAGAGAATGGCTAAGCAAATAGGGATATCCGCTTCAAGTATTATTCATCATCTGGACCAGGAGGAAGGACAAACAGAGGGCAGTATGGCTAATGGGCTTGCAGCTGATACCTATAAGCATGTTAACGATCGTGAGAAAAGAAGTAGGAACAAGAAATGCCTAAATAGCCATGTAGCAAGCGTCTACGGGTTTTCATACAAACATCTATAACTAAAGGTAGAGGGCTTATATAGGGCTTTGCAGTCCGTTTAAATAACCAATGATACGGTGTATACTAGTAATGATGGGGAATTTACATTTTTTGCGACATTTACTGGTAGAAAGCAGGTGGAATTCTCTTTTTATACGTAGCATTCTAGCCGTTTTTTATTGCAATTATCGCTTCAGAAATGATTATAAATACATGATTTTTGGGCCGATTTATTGTAAAAAAGACTATATTCACGATGTGAATAGCGGAAAATCGTATTAAAAAAGCAAAAAAACGAAATATAATAGATGCTTTATATACTTAAAAGTAGAAGATTTGCGATAAAAAAGAAGTGGATTTATGCTTAAAAAGGCTGTGTTACGAAGGGTATTACTATTTTTTTTGTTTTATAGAGAACGTATAAAACGGTTTTAGAATCATTTTTTGAGGTATTATACAGCTAAAGTTGTTAATTTGCGATAAAAAATTACGTCTTTACACGAGGAGACTTGCTGAATGTATCTACAGGAAGAAAGCTATAGGTATTTTTAGAAATTTGACGCTGTAAGTTTAGTAGTATTTTACCGGTGTACTAAAAATAGACTATAGATAGAGAACCTTGTCCTAAAGGGACTATTTTTGTTATACTACTTGCTGAGGTGAACAGAACAATGTATATAAGTAATAAAAATATCGAAATTCGTTATGCAGAAACAGATCAAATGGGCGTTGTCTATCATGCAAATTACGTCATTTGGTTGGAATTAGGTCGTACACAACTGATTAAAGATTTAGGCTTTTCTGTGACAGATATTGAAGAAGCTGGTTTTGTGTCACCGGTAATGAATGTGAATATTAGTTATAAGGCCTCTATGCGTTATGGTGAGCCAGCAATCGTCCGTACATGGGTGAAGTCCCAAGACCGCTTAAGAACAGTATATGCCTATGAAATTTTACACGAAGATGGTGTTGTTGCAGCAGTAGCGACGACAGAACATATTTTAGTGAAAAAAGATTCATTTAGACCTGTATCGTTTAAAAAAGTGGATGAAGCTTGGTATAACAAGTATATTGAAATTGCTGAAACAAATTAAAAGTTTATTTTTTGTCAATTTGTAAAAATATGTTATGCTATCGGCATGTAAAAAGGAAGAAACGATGAACAAAATCGTTTCTTCCTTTTAGTATGCATTATAAATAGTCGTATGAAATTTCATCTAGCTCTTGATCGACGGTCACTTGAAAATCATGGCCTGCGAAGAACCATTCATCATCTTCTTCTATGAAGAAATGAAGTCCACCAGCAGTTGTTGTCACAATTGCATTAATAGGGATATCGGTATTCATACCAATCGAGTAACCTTCGTGAAATGGATTGGAACCGCCATAACGGGCGAAGAATCGAATATGATCGCCTGCTTGTAAATCCATCTCATTTTTAAACCATTGTATTGCTTCATCCGTTACGATTATTTTCATCATCTGCACACTCCTTCATTTACAGCCAAGTAATTTTGGGCTCTGTACCATTTTTGATACGCCCAATATTAGAGCGATGGCGGTAGAACACAAAGATAACAAGAATTGCTGTAATAATCAATAAATAGTATTCATGACTGACCATTGCATTAGCTAGTGCATAAATCAATGCAATAATACCAGCAAGCATGGATGCAAGGCTGACCATTTTAAAGAGTTTCAAGCAAATTAGAAAGACGATTACTAAAATAACAAAGATTGGCCAGTGATAGCCTAATAAAACGCCAGCTGAAGTAGCTACGGCTTTACCACCTTTAAATTTAGCGAAAACAGGGTACATATGACCAACTACAGCGATTGCACCAGCGACTAGCGGGTGGATATTGCTGTTTGACAGTATGGCAAATGTGGGTAGTAATGTAGCGAGTGTCCCTTTAAGGATATCCATTAAGGTTACGATGATACCGGCTTTTTTTCCAAGTACGCGGAATGTATTAGTCGCGCCTAGGTTGCCGCTACCCTGTTCGCGAATATCCGTATTGTAGAATGCACGACCGATCCAAAGTCCAGAAGGAATGGAACCAATCAAATAGGCTAGAATAATGACAAGTACTGTATTCATAATAAGCTCCTTCTTACTTTAGTAGTGGCTACTAGTATATTGTAATAATTATTTTATCATTTAAAGCAACTTCAAACAATAAAACAACATCTGATACATTTAGTTTATTCTTATTTTGCTTTATTTTCAACGTTTGGTGTATAATCAACCCTGATATATAAAACGAAACACGTTGACAGCAACTAGAGTTCAAGCTAAACTTTAAAGAAGTAGAACGGATGTTTGTATTTAGGAGGGAATCTTTTTGACAATAAAAAATAAGTTATCCTCATATAATGAAGATGATATTCAAGTACTTGAAGGTCTTGAGGCAGTTCGCAAAAGACCAGGTATGTACATAGGATCAACAGATGGTCGAGGTCTTCATCACTTAGTTTACGAAATTGTTGATAACGCAGTTGATGAAGCGTTGGCTGGCTTCGGAAACCATATCGTTGTGCGTATTCACGACGATCAATCAATTAGCGTACGTGACTTCGGACGTGGAATGCCCACGGGAATGCACAGTACAGGTAAACCAACACCTGAAGTAATCTTTACGATTCTACATGCAGGCGGGAAATTTGGACAGGGTGGTTATAAAACATCCGGTGGGTTACATGGTGTTGGTTCGTCTGTTGTAAATGCCTTATCTGAGTTTTTAGAGGTTACAATTTATCGCAATGGAGAAAAATACCGCATGCGCTTTGAGAATGGCGGTAAGCCAGCTACTGGTCTGGAGAGTCTCGGGAAAACAAAAGAGACGGGTACGCTTGTGCATTTCAAACCGGACCCAACAATTTTCTCTGTAACAAAATATAATTTTGATACTTTAGCAGAGCGTCTTCGTGAATCAGCATTTCTATTGAAAAATTTAAAAATTGAATTGATTGATGATAATACGGATAAGCATGAAACCTATCATTACGAAAATGGTATTGAAGCATTTGTTAGTTATTTAAATGAAGATAAGGATGTCCTGCATCCAGTAAAATATGTCGAAGGTACACAAGATCAAATCGAAGTCGAATTTGCTTTCCAATTTAATGACGGTTATTCTGAAACGATTTTATCATTCGTCAATAATGTCCGTACACGTGATGGCGGTACGCATGAAACAGGTGCCAAATCAGCATTGACACGTGCTTTCAATGAGTATGCACGTAAGGCATCTCTCCTAAAAGAAAAAGATAAGAATTTAGATGGCTCGGATATTCGAGAAGGGTTAGCAGCCATCATTTCAGTGCGTATTCCAGAGTCGTTGCTTCAGTTTGAAGGACAAACAAAAGGTAAATTAGGTACGAGTGAGGCACGTGGCGCAGTTGATAGCGTTGTATCTACACAATTGATGTATATGTTGGAAGAAAATGCAGATCTATCAACGGCATTAGTACGCAAGGCAATTCGTGCACAACAGGTACGTGAAGCAGCGCGCAAAGCACGTGAAGATGCACGTAGCGGTAAGAAGAATAAAAAATCAGCATCTATTTTATCGGGTAAATTAACGCCAGCTCAATCAAAAAATGCAGCTAAAAATGAATTGTATCTCGTGGAAGGTGATTCGGCTGGCGGTTCAGCAAAACAAGGTAGAGACCGTTCATTCCAGGCGATTTTACCATTGCGCGGTAAAGTTATTAATACTGAAAAAGCGAAGTTGCAAGATATTATGAAAAATGAAGAGATTTCTACGATTATACATGCAGTCGGTGGTGGAGTAGGCTCTGATTTCAAAGTAGAAGATGCGGCTTATGACAAAATTATTATTATGACAGATGCTGATACGGATGGTGCACATATTCAAGTATTACTACTCACATTCTTCTTCCGTTATATGCGCGCTCTAATCGATGAGGGAAAAGTATATATTGCCTTACCACCACTTTATAAAGTGTCAAGAGGACTTGGACGGAAAGCGGTCGTTGAATACGCTTGGACGGAAAAAGATTTGAAAGCAGCGACAGATAAAGTAGGACGAGGTTATATCTTACAGCGTTATAAAGGGCTAGGTGAAATGAATGCCGATCAGCTGTGGGATACGACTATGAACCCTGAGACCCGCACATTAATTCGCGTACGTATCAATGATTTAGAGCGCGCAGAACGCGGTGTATCGACATTGATGGGGGATAAAGTAGAACCACGTAGAAACTGGATTGAAACACATGTCGACTTTGGTTTAGAAGAGGACGACAATATACTAGAGAGTGAATTCATTGAGCAGACAGCAAAAGAGGAGGATCTGTAGATGACTCAGAACGAAATTTTTCAAGATCTACCTTTGGAAGAAGTAATTGGTGACCGCTTTGGTCGCTATAGTAAATATATTATTCAAGATCGCGCTTTACCAGATGCACGCGATGGTTTAAAACCTGTACAACGCCGTATTTTGTATGCCATGTACATGGATAATAATACCCATGAAAAACCGTTCCGTAAATCTGCTAAAACAGTAGGAAATGTTATTGCAAACTATCATCCACATGGTGATTCATCAGTGTATGAAGCAATGGTACGTATGTCGCAAGACTGGAAAGCGCGTCATATGCTTATAGAAATGCACGGTAATAATGGTTCGTTGGATGGCGATTCACCTGCTGCTATGCGTTATACGGAGGCTCGTCTGTCAAGTATCGCTGGTGAAATGTTGCGTGATCTACAAAAAGAAACAGTAGATTTCATCCCGAACTTTGATGATCAGGATATGGAACCGACTGTTTTACCTGCCCGTTTTCCAAACCTATTAGTAAATGGTTCTACCGGTATTTCAGCAGGTTACGCGACTGATATCCCACCTCATGCACTACATGAAGTAATTGATGCTGTACTAATGCGCTTAAAAAATAGTAAGGTAACCGTTGACGAATTAATGAAGGTTATTTCAGGACCTGATTTCCCGACTGGTGGTATTATTCAAGGGGTTGCAGGTATTAAAAAAGCCTATGAAACAGGCCGTGGTAAAATTGTCGTTCGTGCTAAAACCTATATTGAAACATTAAAAGGCTCGAAGGAACAAATTGTCATTTCTGAAATCCCCTTCGAAGTGAATAAAGCAAATCTCGTACGTAAAATGGATGAATTGCGCGTTGATAAACGCTTGGATGGCATCTCCGAAGTGCGTGATGAATCCGATCGTCAAGGTTTACGAATTGTCGTAGAGATGCGCAGAGATGTGCCAGCAGAGCCAATTTTACAATTTCTTTTTAAAAATACTGACTTACAAGTAACTTACAATTTCAATATGATTGCAATTTATAATCGTCGCCCGGTAATGATGACATTACAAACGATGTTGGATGCGTATATCGATCACCAAAAAGAAATTATTACGAAACGTAGCCAATTTGATTTAAGAAAAGCGCATGCACGTCTACATATTGTAGAAGGTTTAATGAAAGCTTTATCCGTATTAGATGAAGTGATTAAAACAATCCGTAACTCGACTGATAAAAAAGATGCTAAGTTAAATTTACAAAATAAATTTAACTTTACTGAAATCCAAGCAGAGGCCATTGTATCCTTACAACTATATCGCCTAACAAATACGGATATTACCGAATTGCGTGAAGAAGAAGCACAACTGAAAAAAATTGCCGAGGAATTGGAAGGTATTTTGAATTCGGAAGCAAAATTAATTGCTGTATTACGTTCGGAATTATTAGATATTCGGAAGCGATTCAAACAGGACCGTCGCTCGGATATCCAAGCAGAAATTTCTGAAATTAAATTGAATATGGAAGTGTTAATTCCATCTGAAGATGTCATTGTATCGGTAACGAAGGATGGTTATGTAAAACGCACAAGCCTTCGCTCACATAAATCATCAAACGGCCAAGGTTTTGCGATGAAAGAATCGGATTCTATCTTATTTAAAGCGCAATGGAATACGCAACAACATATTTTATTGTTTACGAATAAGGGACATTATATTTTCCAACCAATTCATGAACTGCCTGATATTCGCTGGAAGGATCTCGGTCAGCATATTTCTAGCATCGTGCCAATCGATGATGACGAACGTATTATCCAAGTCGTTGGTATTGAAGATTTTAACAAGGATCTATTCGTCGTAACCGTGACAAAAAATGGCCAAATTAAACGCAGTGAACTGAAGGAATATTTTGTTACACGCTATAGCAAGCCATTCAAAGCGGTTAACTTGAAAAAAGAAGATGAATTATTATTCGTAGATGTCGTACCAGAAGCACAAGATGTTATCATTACAACGTACTTGAGCTTTGCTTTACGCTTCGCATTAACGGAAGTACCCGTTACAAACGTCAGAACGGCTGGTATTAAGGCGGTTAACCTCAAGGAGGATGATGTAGTCATCTCGGCAATTCTGGTATCTCCAGAGGACAAGGGTGACCTTTTAGTCGTAACACAACGTGGTTCTATCAAACGTATGGCCATAAAAGATTACGAAGAAACAGGACGTGCTAAACGCGGTCTGCAAACACTAAGAGAATTAAAAACAAATCCACATCGTATTTATGCGGTTTTAAAAGTTTCGACAGGTGATCAGCTCATCATAGAAACTACGAAGGGTGTCATTGAAGAAGTCGATATTAGTCAGTATCGCCATGCTGAACGCCATTCAAACGGTTCATTTGCAATCAATGTAGATACAGATGGCGAAATTAAATCACTATCACTTATAAAAAAATAAAACAACAGCGTCGGATACAGATTCCTATCATTCTTTGAGGGCACTGAAAAAGTCCACTTATGCACAGATAAGCGAGGACAGGAACGAATTTCGTTCCTGTCCTCGCTTTTTCTCGTAGCCGTTGATTCCGTTCCGGCGGGCGCTTTTCGCGGGCACGGCTCCAGCCTTCTCCCTCGCTTCGCTCAGTCCGGGTGCTTCCGCTCGTGCTGTTCCCGC
>NZ_QFVR01000034.1 GCF_003143975.1 Kurthia sibirica
AGAATCGATTGCACGGTATAAATAACACCACTTCCCTTTCACTTTAATGTAGGTCTCGTCCATTCGCCAAGAATCACCTACAGCGTGATTTCTTTTCTTCCACAAACAATAGATAATTTGACTATATACTTGCACCCAACGATAGACCGTGGTGTGACATACATCAACACCTCGATCAGCCATAATTTCAGAAACTTCTCGATAACTCAGGCTATATCTCTAGTAATAGCCAACGGCTACTGTAATAATATCTCTTTTGAATTGTTTCCCCTTAAAATGAGTCATTTGAAATCTCATAAAAAAAGAATCAGCTAAATAATGCTGATCCTTCTTTTTATTGCGATTTACCGTTGACACTTACCTTAATGCGTATGCTCTTCCAAAATTTTTGCCAAACAAATCAGCAAATTTAAACATAATCGTTTTAAAAAACATTAAATCAAATATGTACATACAAATTAAGAATTTTCTCGAAAAAAACCAATAAAATATTTACAACAATCATACTAACATTAAAAAAAATAAAATCTTTCAATTTTAAAGATAATAATATTGAAAATAAAACAGAAAAAATTATTGGCGTAACTAATTTATAAGCTTGAAGTGTAAAAATTAAATTTGGATCAATCAACAGAATCAAATAAAGAACTAGTAATAATATTTCATTAACTAAAATAATAGTATTCAATACTTTACTCCTATTTTCTTCATAATCTAAATCATAAGATGTAAAATAATTTAATACAAAACTAAAAATAATATTTAATACAAAAATCATAATAAACATTACAAAAACAAAAGAAAAAATCAATACAAAAACTGTCATAACATTGATTTCTAAATCACCAAAAAAATCTTTAACTTCAAAAATAATAAGGAAATTCAAAATCAATAAAGCTAACAAATTAATTAAAAACATTTTTTTCATAACATCACCACATTAAATCCATCTAGATCATATAATATATGATCTTTATGATTAATGATAAAAATAAAACCTTCAAATTTATTAATTCTATTTTTCAATAATTCACAAGTTTTCATATCTAAATGTTCAAAAGGTTCATCCATAAACAAACAATCCCAATCAAATTTAGTATACAAAGGAGAAATAATAATTTTTTGTATAGTTCCTTTAGATAAATCTTTACACAATGTATTTCTATGTACTTCTAAATCTAAACTACTAATAATTTCATTAACATCTTTTTGAGTCAATTTTAATTTTAAAACTTTATTTAAATAAAATTTTAAAAAATCTTCTAATTTCATAAACGGTTCATAAAAAGGAGTTGAAGGTATAAAAAGTGATTTTTTTTTATTATAATCTAATAAAACAGAACCTTTTTTTACCTTCAAAACACCTAACAATATTTTCAAAAGAGTAGTTTTACCAGTACCATTATTACCTTTTAACCAATATTTAGATTTTTCATTCAAATCCAACGAAAAATCTTTAAATATTTCTTTATTCTCCTCATAAAAAAAATCAATTTTATTTAAATTAATCATTAGATAAAATTCCTTTCTAAAACTTCAATAATTGATGCAAAAAATAAAAAAACAATAATATTCATAGCATAAAATTCAAAGAAAAAATGTGGAATAAATAAAACAAAAAAATCAATTAATCTATTATCAATAATGAAAACTTTAATAGAATATACTGTAATATAAATATCTAAAATAAACTTACCAAAACCCAAAATAGGCACTATATAAGAAGAAACAGCTAATAAATTATTTGTAAGTATACTTAGTATATTCAAATATATAGATTGTTCAACATTATAAGGTATTTTCATTTCTGAATCTAAATTAACTTGAACAACAAATAAAAAAATCACTATTAATATAATATTAATAAAAAACAAAAGATTAATTTTCTTAAAAGTATTTTTCACAAAAATCATCACCTAAAAATAAATATATTAAAAACAGTAAAACACAATAGAATTTCTAAACATAAAAAATACATTACATAGCTTTTTTTACTTTTATAACACTCATATATTGTTATTTTATAAATAATAAACAAAATAATAATATATGCTAAGAAAGAAATAATAAAATAATAAAAAACAGCCAAAAAAGATTCATTTATTAATATCAATCCAAATATATTCAATAAAATCAAAGAAAAATAAATATTAAAAGTCTTCTTAAAAAGAAAAGTATTTAGAATAACATTTTTAAATGGAACTTTTAAATATTTAAACATGAAAAACAATTGTTTATAACTTGAATTTAAATATATAACTTCTGAATATATAAATAAATTAGTTAATAATAAAACAAGAGGAACATTGATTAATATGTAATCAGATACTTTACTAAAATATGAATAATCAGTTAAGCATAACCATAAAAAAACAGCATACAAAAGTATATAAAATAAATTTTTAACATTATAAGATGACTTAATAGTAATTTTCAAAGCTAACATCAAATAAAAAATATTCAATACTAAAATTAATAAAAACATAAATATAAGAAACAAAAGATTATAAAAACTAATAAAAGAAAAAAAATAAGACTCTATTAAAAAATAAAAAACAATAAATAACAATAAAAATGAAATTATTTTTTCTTTTATATAAAAATAAACATAAATATAAATGTTTTTATAAAATATAAAAAAATCATCCCTATATAAACTTAATAATTTCTTATTTTTACCTAACAAAGAAATCAATAAAAATAAAAAAATAATATTTATTTTTCGATCAAATATAGATATATTAATCATATTGAAAATCTCTATACAACTTTCAGGAAAAAAAAACATAAAAAAAATAAAGAACATAAAAAACATAAAAACTAAAAAAGCTAATAAAAATTTATTTGTTTTTGAATTTATCAATAAACTTTCAAACAAAAAATTTATTTCTGCTCTTTTTATTTGAAATATACTTTTTAACATTTATTTAATCCTTTCTAAAAAAATGCACTATTACTATAGTGCATTTTAAAATAATCATATTAAAATCATTACCAAGTTACAGCGTATTTTTTACCATATTTAGAAATTACAGTTTTAGCAGTTGCTACAAGTGCAGTTGTAAAAACACCGTAACCTACAAGTAAACCAACTAAACTTATAATAGTTGTAACTGTACTATAAGTATCAATAATAGTAATTATTTTAGTTGCTACAGCAGTAGAAATACCTAAATTAGCTGCTAAATAAGGAGTTCCCACTGCAAAACACCCAATAGACAAAACAATCAAAGCAGTATAAAATACATAATTTTATTCATAATTTCACCTCCTCTTTTACCTTAACATACCATTTTTAATAAAAAAAGGTTTGATTTATAAAATAATAACAAATTAATAATATCAAACTATAAAATGAATCCCCATTCCATACTCACCCTTTTTGATACTAAAAAAACATGGTTTATTCAATACCAAAAAGGTAAAAAGATTTATCATTGACACTTAGCTTAATTTTTCCAAAAAAAAATACGAGAAATTCTCGTATTTATAGATCTTTTAATTCCTCAATTTTTTAGCTTTAGAATTATATTCTTCAAATTCTTCAACGGTTAATTGTCGAAGCATATTCTCATATTTTGATGTTTGCCAAACAGACGTCAACAAATGCGTATATTCATTTTCACCTTGTTTTTTATATTGATCTAACTCGCCTTGCTTATATTTTTTAACGTATTCTTTAAACAATCCGTTAAACGTCAATAATTGACGTCCTTTCAATGCACGATAAAAAATTTCAAAAACAGATTGTGAAGCATATAATTCATTACTTTTCGCTGAATATTTCGCAACCTACAGCACTGCTCCATTCTCTGATTTCTCAGATGAACGTACTTTTCTTATATCTACTTGCGTAATACTTTCATCATTCATACATTCACGCCACATTTCTAACCATTTAGACTGTTTAATATATTGAGTAGTTTGATTAAAATAACTTTTATTAACGGCTAAAATCACATGAAAATGAGGGTGATACGTATCATAGTTCGGGTTATGATCCCCTTCTTTTAAATTACGTTTATCATAATAATCTTTTGCACGTTTATACATTTCTTTTGTTATGAAACGTTCTTGATTGTACGTTACTTCTAATTTACGAACATAACCATTTATAACCTTTTCTACATTTCTTCGTTTAAATAATTTATTAAAAGCATGATTGAACTGATCAATTTCATTTTTTAATTCTACTCCTGTCACATTTGGTGCAGTTAATGGGTTCTGTTGCAAAGTTTAAAATAACAAATGATTTGCCATTAGGTTTCGTCCTTTAGGCAGAAACTCCGAGTAGTTGATTTATTTCTTGTGTCACTGAAAAACCAAAAAGATTGAATTCTTTTCGGCTAGACTTGTATAAGGCATGTATCGTCTCAATTCCTTTAATCGTAGATGAGGCAGTACTTATGGACTGATAGAGCTTGTGTCTTTTCTTGATTGGCCGATGATTTTGTTCAATGATATTATTCAGGTATTTGCTAGTCCGATGTGTCATTGAATCAAAATATCCTTCTGTTTTAAGTTGATTGAAGGCACAAGCTAATGAAGGTGCTTTATCAGTCACAAGTACCCGAGGATTCCCAAAATGTTTGATTAAGTGTTTAAAAAATGCATACGCTGCCCGACTATCACGTTTTTTTCGTAACGATCTATCTAAAGTCCGTCCTGAAGAATCGATTGCACGGTATAAATAACACCACTTCCCTTTCACTTTAATGTAGGTCTCGTCCATTCGCCAAGAATCACCTACAGCGTGATTTCTTTTCTTCCACAAACAATAGATAATTTGACTATATTCTTGCACTCAACGATAGACCGTGGTGTGACACACATTAATACCTCGTTCAGCCATAATTTCAGAAACTTCTCGATAACTCAGGTTATATCTTAAATAATAGCCAACGGCTACCGTAATAATATCTCGTTTGAATTGTTTCCACTTAAAATGAGTCACCTGAAATCTCCCTATCGTTTATTTTCTCTTAATTCCACCTGATATCATGCTAATTGAGAAACTTTGCAACAGAACCTTCTTCCGTCTCTTAAATTCATATTAGCCCATTTTTGAATACATCCAGCATAAGTGGATTGTGGAGGATATTGTGGTGTATATGGTTGTATGTACGTTGGAGGATACGGTAGTGGATATATTGGTGGTAGTTGCATTGGTGGTTGTGCTCGTGGTTGTTGTATCGGTTGGTTTGGATTTATTAGCCAATATTCCCGAAATGGTTGAGTCATGAATACACGTCCTTCTTTCTTCTATTTTTCCTTATTTAATATATTTATGTATAATGTTTAATCGTATATCCGCTAATGTCTTGGTTACGAGCTTAATAGCAACCTTTCAACATCCTGCTTGTTTCATTTCCACTCTTAAAAAGTGAACGACCACGAAGACCAAGAGACAAAATCAAAAGAATAAAAAGAGGTAGAGAAGGTGAAAATCGCCTTCTCTTTTTTGAATGTTCCTTTTCCCCTTATCGGACAACGAACTGTACCATCACGTGCATTGAGGAATCTCTCACATAGCTACACAAAATTTACTTTTCACAAGGAAAAACCCTCCATAGTGGCATCCACTTCATCTTCTGTGACCCCTATGTACTGCATCGTGATCGAGGGGGCGGAATGATTAAATAACTGCTGTAACACCGCCACATCCTTATGTTGCTTGTAATGATGGTACCCAAACGTTTTACGCATCGTATGCGTACCAATATCCTCACGCCCTAACGCCTCCGCCGCCTTTTGCAGTACTCTGTACGCTTGTGTGGTGGAAATAGAGCCGTTTCCTTTTTGACTCGGAAACAACCACGCAGACGGGCTCATATCACGTGTATACGACTCAATCAGTTCTCTTGTGGCCCGCGGAATCAAAAAGCGTTTTGTTTTCTTCGTCTTTTGCTCGGTGATCACCAAATGCGTTTTCCCTCGTACATCGTCCACTTTCAACGGAACCAAATCACTCACCCTCAGCCCAACATTAATCCCTAAATTAAATAAAAACAGATCTCGAGCGCGCGCATACTTGGACAGCGCCCACCGAAAATCCTCAATTTCTGCCTTTGTGCGCAATGGCTGCACGTTCTTTTCTTTGGCCATTTGAACCCCTCATTTCATCCGGTATCGTACATTATATGTATGTTATTGTACCACGAAATAAAGAACCCAATAAAATCGCACAAAAAAACGTATGAAAATATACAATTTTCATACGTTTTAAACCATTTTAATATAGTTGGCTAACTAGTTAGTCAACTTATTTTGGATAATAATTTTTTTCCGACTACTATTATCTTGATGAAGAAGGTAAATTCCATTCTTTGCGGAAATGCCATTAATATTAGGAACCCTAAACTCTTCTACTTTTACTAATTTGTTCTTTTCTACTCTAAACTTCTCTAAATATTCATTTTCGTCATAACCTAAGTACACCTGGTTTTTGGTATCTTTTTCCAAACTATAGACGAGTGTGATATTCGAAAGAGCTTCTTGTGTATTGTTACTTGAAAAATCGTAAAAAATTAGTTTCTTATTATTAGATGAATCATTAGCAAAAGATAAATAAACCAGCTGTTGCTCATTAATAAGTTTTGCCCAACCAATTTGTTCATAAGGACTTTTCGTTTCTTTCATTTCCTTACTTTTTACATCATATAAATAAAGATATCCAGATTTATTTTTTTCATCAGTAAACAATAGTTTCCCATCTGTTGAAGATAAAGACATATTTCTAAATGTAAAGGTAGTTAAATCAAAAATACTTTTAGTCTCATTTGTTTGAAGGTTCTTCAACATAATATATGCTTTTTCTTTTTGTATATCTTTCTTTATCCATGCAACATAATTTCCAATAAGTATAGGAAAATCATTTTGGAAATTCTTATCGTTCTCTTTTGCTAAAGGTTGGATTTCTTTAGTATCTAAATTCATAATATAAGGATTTATCTGCGACCCAAATTCATCACAATCTACCCAAACCATCCAATTATTATTCAATTCTATTCCTTGAACTGAGGGATTTTCAAATTTACTTTTGAATATTGTTGTATATTTTTGAGTCTTACGATTATATTGAATAATTTTATTATCCAAACCAGATGGACTCTGATCTTCTACACTCATATACACTATATCTTTATTTCCCCTATATGAAGTAATACTAGTAAAAGGCACATCTACTTTTTTATCCATATCTTTATCAACTATTTGGAAATATTCAGAATTTTTATTTTTAGTGACATCCGCCTTTTCTTCACTTTGAACTAATTTTAAACCAATAAATAAAATTATAGTAACAACTACTATTAATCCTAATATTCCTAATCTCTTTTTTTTCAAAATAGCCTCCAAACAATATTAATACTTTAATATTTTCTTATTACCAAACCATCACAGGGTTCGATGATTCAAGATCTGCTTCATTTACAGCTCTTGTAATCCCTAATTTACTTGTAGACTTAGCAATAGATGCCCAATATGACCCACTACTTGTATATTCAGTATAATGATTAGGATCTACAATACGCATCTTCTGGTTCTGTTGCAAAGTTTAAAATAACAAATGATTTGCCATTAGGTTTCGCCCTTTAGGCAGAAACTCCGAGTAGTTGATTTATTTCTCGTGTCACTGAAAAATCAAAAAGATTGAATTCTTTTCGGCTAGACTTGTATAAGGCATGTATCTTCATTTTCATCTGGTTTCTTGTACTGATCTAACTCACCTTGCTTATATTTTTTCACATATTCTTTAAACAATCCGTTAAACGTTAATAACTGACGACCTTTTAATGCACGATAAAAAATTTCAAAAACAGACTGTGATGCATATAATTCATTACTTTTCACTGAATATTTCGCAACCTCTAATACAGCTCCATTCTCCGATTTTTCAGAAGAACGAACCTTTCGTATATCGACTTGCGTAATACTCATATCGTCCATACATTCACGCCACATTTCCAACCATTTAGATTGTTTAATATATTGCGAACCTTGATTAAAATAACTTTTATTTACAGCTAAAATCACATGAAAATGAGGGTGATACGTATCATAATTCGGGTTATGATTCCCTTCTTTCAAATTGCGTTTATCATAATAATCTTGTGCACGTTTATGCATAATATTCGTAATAAAACGCTCTTGATTATAGGTCACTTCTAATTTACGTACATAACCATTCACAACTTTTTTCACATTTCGTCTATCAAACAACTTTTTAAAAGCTTGATTAAATCGATCAATTTCTTTTTTTAAATCATCACCTTGTACATTCGGCGCAGTCAATGTTAAAAAAATGAATTCTTGTTCTTTCTGTTCTCGAATCGCCTGCATTAACACAGACAACATAATGGCATCTTTTTTGCTTTATTCCACGTACATAATGGACAAAATCGATTCCCCCAACTATTGGAGCGATGAACACGTTTCGCACTCATCTCTAAATTCGTTAAATGTTGCATAAAATAATTAATTAGCTTTAGTATTTTTTAATAAATTTATTAAAAAACCAATAATAACCCCAATTAAAATTTTAAAAATTATAGAAATATCATTTAAAAAGAAACCAATTATAATTGCACTTACTCCACCTAATAACATTGCATAAAAAACGTTCAAATAAATCTCCTCCTAGTATTCATTTTAACAAAAATATGGGTAGAGTAACACTTTTAGACAACTTATAGGGCACAGAATTCGCTTGACATGAAGCATCTCTGTACATGAGTTACTACGACAGAGATGCAGCTATATTATGCTGCATTAGCGAAGAAAGGCTATTATGCACAGGACTCCAGATAAAGCAATTCTTCTTTGAAACGATTAGGAGTACCCCTCTAAATATTATAATTTTTGTTCAACTACGTGTTGCCCATCCACATTGCTGATACCGAATATTTGTGAGCAATATTACGAATCACATTTATTTTCGTCCCATGATCAGCGCTGCTCTAAGAAAAAACAGGTGGTTTAATTAACCTATTTTTTCTTTTAATGTTATTATTTAGAACATATTAATGGGAAGGGGTAATTTTATGAGAGTATAAAATATTTTGTGTAAATAACCAAAGACATAGAAAAAGGAAGACCTTTTCTTGCTAGAATTAAGTCACCACAACCAATCCTAGAAAAGAGGTCTTCCTTATGAATCAGTTTACAACAGAAATCGTTCAAGCTCTAGTCCAAAAACAAGATATAACTGAAGTTTTTCGCTCACATTTAGAAACAGCCGTGAATTCGCTGCTGGCTACGGAATTAACTGAATTCCTAGATTAAGAAAAATACGATCGCATTGGTTTTAATTCAGGTAATTCTCGCAACAGTTCTTACGAAGGCTCGTTAAAAACAGAATTTGGTGAGCTGACGATTCAAATTCCACGTGATCGCAATGGTGAATTCAAACAACAGACCGTTGCACCATATAAACGTACGAATGATACACTCGAAGAAACTGTGATTCACCTGTTCAAAAAAGGCATTACGATGTCTGAAATCTCGCCTTTAATCGAAAAAATGTACGGGCATCATTACACACCACAAACGATTTCAAACATGACAAAGGCTGTCTCTGAAACAGTAGCCGCATTCAATAATCGCACGTTGTACAATCGTTACGTCTGCGTTTATTTAGATGCGACTTATATCGCTGTTCGTCGTGATACCGTTTCAAAAAAAGCCGTGTATATTGCCGTCGGCATTCGCGATGATAGCTTAAAAGAAGTACTCAAGAAAAGACATAAGCTGTATCAGTTCATAAGGACTGCCTCAGCTACGATTAAAGGAATTGAAACGATACACGCACTATACAAAAAAAGCCGAAGAGAAAATCTCTTTGACTTTTATGAAATCAATTAATTATTAAGAATTCTTGCATACAACGCAACTAAGAAATAGAAATACTTTTTTATTTTTTAAATTTGTAACAGAACCAAATATAGTATAATAAATATAGAAGGAAAGGAGGTGAAAGAGTAGTGTTTACTAATATATTAGGGGCTTTTACTCTAGCATTTCTAACTTTGGCACTCAAGTTCATTAATCCATTAAGCAACGCAATTGATACACAATTGAATAGCAAATTAGAAAGAAAAATGAAACTTGAGCGTCATAATAGAGAAATAAAACTATTAGACTTAGAAATAGATAAAAAGTCTAGAGAGTAAATTCACAAAATATCAAGGAGCCATAACTCCTTGATACCATATATATTTTAACACAACTCAAAAATATATGAAACTTTTATCAACTTATGATAAGATCCTATTTTTGGCTATAACAGTGACGTGTGTTATTAGCTGGACTTTCGCAGGGTTCGTATGGACTTCAGTAGTCTTGACTATTCTCCCAATCTTTATAATCGCATCTACGATTGCCAAATACAAGTTAATTAAGTGGGAGGAAGAAGCGAATAAAAATAAAGATGAAGAAACTTGATCTACAACTGAAGTATTTAATTAGTAAGCAGCCTATCATTTGATGGGTTGCTTTTTTTGGTAGGGTAACACTTTTCTGAGAGGTATCTAAAAGCTTATGGGGCACAGAATTTTCTTGACATGGTGCCTCTCTGTACATGAGTTACTACGACAGAAATCCAGCTATATTATGCTGCATTAGTGAAGAAAGGCTATTATGCACAGGACTCCAGATAAAGCAATTCTTCTTTGAAACGATTAGGAGTACCCCTCTAAATGTTATAATTTTTGTTCAACTACGTGTTGCCCATCCATATGGATAAAGAGAAAAAGCCTATCCACCCTCCCATATTATACATATTTCTCTTGCTTCTTTTATACCGTTCATTTTGAAACTACTAATCTCCTTGATAATTTCCTACATAATAAACCTAAAACAATAGAACATACTAAATACCAGAATATATAGCTTGGCATTATTATCAACCAGAAGAGTAGATATACGTCAATTACAAAAAACAACCAACTTAGTATCCAAAAAAGACTAGATAAAAACTCTCTAATCATCATTATGCGCACTCCCATTATCTCTTTATTTTTAAAAAATATACCATTTCAATATATTAAACTTTGGAAAAAGGAGGTTCCTTCGAATAAAAAATATTATTTTCATTTTTTAGTTCTTTAGTTCTTATTTTTAGACTTTCCGTTGATACAAACACATCTTTTGCTTCTTCTGACTATAAAAATAAAGAAATCAATTTTTACAAAGATGGAGAATTGATAAAAACAACAGATGCAAAGAGTTATACAGACAATAACGTAAAAACAGATGAACCATATACATATGAAGTTTTAGTTTTAGCAAAACTAAATATAACGGAACCGTATAAACATGACTTGGAATTAAAACTAAATGATTTAAATCTTCTATCTGAAGAAATAAAAAACAAACTCTTTAAATAATAATATTCATAGCATAAAATTCAAAGGAAAAATGTGGAATAAATAAAACTAAAAAATCAATCTATTTTCAATAATGAAAATCTTACATGTAGTAATCATAAAAGAATGACCTCAACAATAACAATTAACTGTTGAGGTCATCTTTTTTATTGCGTTAATTTTAAGAGATCAAGCGGACTATTCAAAATATAATCAGCATCTTCAAATTGTGCTGTACTTTTTGCACCCCATAAAGCTAGCGCAAATTTTACACCGGCACGATGTGCACTCTGCATATCATAGAAAGAATCCCCTATATAAATAGCTTCAGATGTTTTGACACCTAAATTTTCTAAAGATAAATAAATTGGTTCCGGCTGTGGTTTATGTTCAGTCGTATCATCAGCATCAACTATATGATGGAAATAATCATTTAACTTGAAATGATTAAATTCATCACACATTGATGCTTTTGTTTTGGATGTGACAATGCCTAATTTTTTATCTTGTACCTGCAATGATTTTAACGCTACTTCCATATAATCAAAAACAGTCACATCATGTGAAAAATCGAGGACAGCAGCAGACCATACTTCATGAAGCTCATCTACAGGTTCCCATGACATTTTACGTAGAGCATCCTTACCAGGAATACCTAGAATAAAATGAATGTCTTCATGTGTTACGTTAATATTTTTTTCGTTTTTTAATGTTTGTTGTAATGAATTAAGCATGGCTAACTCTGTATCAATAATCGTACCATCGACATCAAATATAAAGGCTTTAAACATCAATATACACCCCTTTTTCACTCTTTTTACCCGAAGGGGTGATTAGTAAACTATTTGTGGGTCTTTGAAGTTGTTTTATTTTTATTAAATCGCATAACAGCTAGAATGACAATGGTTAAAACAAGTAAACCGCCAAAAGATACGCTATACAACCAAATATCGGTTTGACTTAATGTAAACGAATTAAAAAACTTTGTTGTTTTTTCATCTTTGTCGGGTAAAGATGCAATTGAATCGATATTGGAACCGACAATAGCGTTTAGCATACTATTAAACATGTGGTTTTATCCTCCCCTACTTATTTAAAAATTATATATAAATAATGATGCTTTATTATTGTAATAAAACGTATCGTGTAAACCAACCTCATTATAAACTATTCTTTTCTCTTTTTATACAGTCACTATACAAAAGTCCTTTTCTTCTTCAACAGAACAGGTATTTTCTTCCTCTTGTATAAAGTCGAAAGACTTACTTTGTTACAATAGTTTATCAATATTACAAAAAAGGCTGAATTTGTAATATAAAAATGCTTTTTTTAATATGTTTTTGTTATTTGTATTCTATATAATGAGTAGTGTTCTACATAAATATAAATATAAAGGGGTTTACATATAAAAATGAAAAAGAAAATTGTCTCAGCAGTTGCATTAGGTTCACTAGTAGCTGCATCCACTTTAACATCATTCTCAGCCTCAGCTGCAACGTATACTGTAAAATCAGGTGATTCATTATCTAAAATTGGTAACAAATATGGGGTTTCTTACAAAACGGTGATGAACTGGAATGATTTAAGCAAAACAACTATTTTTAAAGGGCAAAAATTACAAATTAAACCAACAACGAAAAAAGCGACAACTGTTAAGAAAACGACAACTTCTTCAAATGCAACATACACTGTAAAATCAGGTGATACTTTATCTAAAATTGGCGCTAAATATGGCGTTTCCTATAAAACAATCATGTCTTGGAATAATCTACATTCAACCGTTATTGCAAAAGGGCAAAAATTAAGTGTTAAAGGTGCCGCTAAAAAAACAACGACAACATCCAATGGATCTAAACCGCTTACTTCAGGATCTAAGTATACTGTAAAATCAGGTGATACTTTATCTAAAATCGCCTCTAAATATGGGGTTTCTTATAAAACTTTAATGTCTTGGAATGGTCTAAAATCAACAGTTATTACAAAAGGTCAAACACTTAGCGTCAAAGGAAAGGCATCTGTGACAACGACAACAACGAAAAAAGCAAGTTCTTCCAAGTCAACTGCTTCTACTTCAAAATACACGGTTAAACGAGGCGATACTTTATCTAAAATCGCCTCTAAATATGGGGTTTCTTATACAACCCTTATGTCTTGGAATGGGATGAAATCTACTCAAATTCGTGTAGGACAAAAATTAAGCGTTAAAGGAAAAGCAGTTGGTGTTAGCAACTCGGTTGTCAATAAACCGACGACAACTGGCTCTGGTTCAAGTCGATTAGCAAATACGGCCTCAATTGGGAAACAATATCTTGGCGTACCTTATGTTTGGGGTGGCCAATCTCCAAATGGTTTTGATTGTTCTGGATTTATCACATATGTTTACAACAAAGCTGGTATTTCAACACCTCGTTATACAGCAGCTGGATTCTATTCCGTATCAACTGCCGTATCTAACCCACAAGTTGGGGACTTAGTGTTCTTCAAAAACACATATAAATCTGGTATTTCACATATTGGTATTTATTTAGGTAATGGCCAAATGGTAAGTGCTGCTGGAAATCGTGTTCAAATTGAATCGGTGAACTCTAGTTATTGGAAAAACCATTTTGCAGGTTATAAACGTTTAAACGCTGCACGTTAATGTTCTAAATAAAAACCCCCCTTTTTGCAAATGAACTATCTTGCAAAAAGGGGGGTTTTTTAATAAATTATTAATAAGTACAGCCACTACTGCTCACTAAATCAGTTAAAATTAGTCCTTTGAGTTCATCGCATACTGATAAGCTGAATGAACAGAATTATGGCAACGAGTAAAATTGAAAAAAAAACTAATCGATCACTGGATAAAATGCAATGTTCAAAGTGCTGCACTATTCAGTGATAATCATCTATTCAACTAGCCACTTAAAACCTCTAGTAATTACTTTTACTAACGCTCATACAATAGTAACTGTAGAATGAGCTTTAATGGTGTACTTTCTTTCGTGTGTGTTTTAGTTTTTTTTGTAAAAACTTCTTTTTCTTTTTTAATATAGACTAGCGAGGTTTATTTAATAGATGATTTTATAGATATTAAATCTTGATACGGTTGAAATTCCAAGCCATTCATCGTAATTATATAAAATAATTCGTCCCCTTTTTTATAAACTGATGCTAAACAATAACCTGCTGCTTTCGTCGTGCCTGTCTTACCGCCCAAATAACCTTTTACTGGTGTTTGTAACTGTTGAAAAGCCGTACTATACATCGTTAATAATTGAGTCGAAGTCGTATACTGAGGCGTCGACATAATTGTTCTTATCGTATTATTTTTCCAAGCATAGTTTAAAATAATGGCTAAATCTGACGCTGTTGTATACTGCCCTTCTGCATCAAGACCTGTAGAATTTTTAAAATGCGTATTTGTTAAATTCATCTTTTCAACTTGATCATTCATCAGCTGTACAAACTCTTCTTCACTGCCACTAACATGATTTGCTAATGTAATGGCTGCTTCCGCTCCGGACGGCAGTAATAAGCCATACATTAAATCTGTAACCGTTACTTGTTCCCCAGGCTGAAATCCAGCTTGTTTAGCCTGTTGACGCTGCAGATGATCGATTACCTGTCCCTCAATAGTAATTTTTGTCTGAAATTGATGAATCGTTTCTACAACAATTATTGCTGTCATTAATTTTGTCAGTGATGCTGGTGCAACACGCATTTGCGCTTCTTTTTCCATAATAATTTTTCCGGATTTATTTAACACTACGACATTTTCACTATCTAATTTTACCGTTGTCAATGGTTTATATGCTACTGAATTCGTTGAAAAATAATAAACAATTGCACTTACGATAATCAACAGAAATAATATTCTTTTCATATTTTTCACCTCTGTTATCACTTTAACAACTAATTCTTAAGAATAGGTTTGGTTAATTATGAAGAATTTCTTACTAATTAATCAGGTGAACTAGAGCAACATTGTTCATTTATTTTCGTTACTTACTATAGTTAAATAGGTAGACAATGAATTAAATTTTCTAGTATTAATATTACAAATATTACATTTACGTGACAAAAAAATGAGGAAGTATGCTATTATACAATTTGCACCTATAAAGAAGGAGTGATTTTTTGAAAATATTACTGACAAAAATAGCAAGTTTGATTGTAGCAACGACGATTATTACCACACCTATTTCTGCGATACTTGCAGATGCTACACCAGCCTCTAAGGCACAAAAAATTATGCCGACAATGCAAAAAGAGCCCGCATACACGCAAAATAAACTTGTGATTAAATACAATTCACCATTGTCATTCAAAGAGATTGCTGAAGTTAAAGGGTCGATTGTCCAGCAATTACCTGCCTTGAACTATGTGATTGTACAATTTAAAAATGAGGATGATTTCCGACAAGCTGTGTCATTATTATCAACAAATGATAAAATTACAAATCTTGCACTAAGCCCACAATATACAACAATGGCGACACCAGATTTAAAAGATCACAACCAGTATATACACAGCAAACTTCAAACGAAGAAAGCCTATCGTGACTCGGGTATGAAAAAAGTAAAGGTTGCCGTAATTGATACAGGCATAGACGATACAAACCCTGACTTAAAAGGAAAAATTGTCTTCCAAAAAAATATTATGGATCCTATGAAAAAGTCTGTAAAATCCGCTCATGGTACACATGTAGCTGGTATTATTGCTGCTAACTATCGCAACGAAATCGGTGGCTTTGGCGTTTATCCAAATGCTCAAATATACGCATATGATGTCTTTAATGGTTCCGCGAATACCAATGATTATAATTTAGCAAATGCTATTATACAGGCAGTTAAATCAGGTGTTCAACTTATTAATATTAGCATTGGTGGTACAGAGCCATCGATTATTTTACAAGACGCTATTAACTACGCAACGAAGAAAAATGTTGTCATCGTTGCTGCAGCAGGCAATGAATCAACTAGTGAGCCGTCTTATCCAGCATCATTTGATAATGTTATTAATATTGGCTCAACAAATGACAAAAACAAATTGAGCAGTTTTTCAAACTATGGACCATCTATTGACTTAGTTGCACCAGGTGAAGATATTTATTCGACTTCTTATACACCCAATCGTTCATCGTACTTTGAATATATGAGTGGTACCTCAATGGCTTCGCCAGTAGCGACTGGTATCATTGCCATGTTACTATCGAAAAATAAACAGCTGACACCTGCTCAAGTCAATTATATATTGCAACATACAGCAAAGGATTTAGGACCAAAAGGCACTGATTTTACATATGGTGCTGGTTTAATTCAACCGGTCGCTGCTTTGAAGTTTAATCCTAAGAAAATCCCTTCACTCGTATCAACAAATTGGACAAAAGCAACCATTTTAACAAAAGCTAGTAAACTCTCTTTACATAGCACAGTTGCTGGTAAACTAACAAAACCTTCAGAACAACATTGGCGTAAAGTATCGGTTAAAAAAGGACAATTAATTCAAGCAAAGCTTGTCCCAAGTGAGCATTCTGATTTAAAATTATCACTACGTTTTTACGGTAAAAATACCTCTAAATCATATTCAATTGATCATATGACAGCTGGAGGTAGTGAAGCAAAATATGTGAAAGCTCCTTTTGATGGGCAATTAGCTGTCGGTGTCAAAGACGTTTTTGGCAATGCGAATGGCAGTTATAAGCTGTCCATGCAGTCACCTACGA
Organism: Kurthia sibirica; assembly: GCF_003143975.1. Classification (GTDB taxonomy): domain Bacteria; phylum Bacillota; class Bacilli; order Bacillales_A; family Planococcaceae; genus Kurthia; species Kurthia sibirica. Next base: position 17,071 of record NZ_QFVR01000034.1, read on the forward strand.
CTTTCCCAACAGATGAATCATCCATGGACAAACCAATGACAATTAGTAGTTCTACTTCAAGTATCAACAAACTCTATATGCAGCCAAAATCAACTAGCTCTGATCAAGATGTTTTTCATTTTTCAGCATCGAAAAACCAGCTAATGCAATTTGAAACAACCGCATTACCAGGAGTCGACCTTTCACTAGAAGTTTATACGAAAAATAATTTGTATGGTGACGGAGAGGATGGACCGATTGCATCCATCAATAAAAATGGAATTGGTGAGGCAGAACATTTATCATTCACAACGCAAAAAGGTGAAGACTATTATGTCATTGTGTCAAATGCTCCAAATAGTTTAGCTGTTACACCAGATGATTTACTCGGTTCTCTTACTGGTGGCTTATCTAAACCACAAGCATCATTACTACCTTATAACTTACACATTTCTTCAAAAAATATTCCAGTTGATGAAGACCGCATCTATTTTGATAATGCTACGATGGCAAAAGTGGATCGTGATGCACCGACTAAATCATATTCGCTGGAACAGCTTGTAAAAAAAGCAGGTCGACCATTTGATATTAAAAATGGTGTAAAAGGTTATTTACAAGGCTCTAATGATATTGATGGCTACTATTTTAAAACGAAAAAATCAGGTTTTTATGAATTTGCCAGCCTGGTGAAAAATGATAATGATCAACCTGCACTCTCTATTTATGCAGTTATTAAAGACCCGAAGACCGGCGATGTCAGCGAGCAACTTATTGCATCAAATGTTACAGATGATGGCATGATGAACGATACAGCAATTGCGAGTTTAGCGGCGAACACAACTTACTTAGTTGAGTTATCTGTTGGTCCTATAGGTTCTATCCCATTTAACGGCTATAAAGCTACGGCAAAAATTTTAAGTGAAAATATTGCAGACCGTTATGAAAATAACGATGAACCTGAAAAAGCTAAATCTATTCAAGTGAAAAAAAATATAACCGCTAATTTCAGCTCACCAAATGATGTGGATTTCTATTATTTCACTGCACCTACAAGTGGTATTTATGGTATTGATTTAGCGAGTGATTACGTTGATACATCGGCATTTAGTACGCAATGGCTCAATTACTATACAAAAAACATTTCAATTTTCAAAGATTATAATGGCAACCATAAAATGGACACCAAAGATATGGAGTCGGTTGTATCCTTAGCAATCGATAAAACAGGTGAAGCCATTAATGGCTCAATAGAAGCCAAAAAAGGTGAAAAATTCTTTATTTTAGCGAATCCAACTGGTTTTGTGACAACAAGTCTATTTTCTATCTTTCCATATACCATGCGCATCACTCCCGCAAAAATGATAGATGAAGATGCTGGAAATAAGGTGAAAAATAATACACCGTCCAAAGCGATTAAATTAATCAATACAGATGACTACCTTTATTCTAAAACAGGGATCCTAAATCCAGGGCAACTTCATGGTGATGTTGATTGGTATTCTTTAAAATCAAAATACAAAAAAACGGTCACAGTATCTTTGCAAGTACCAGATGATATGGATGGTGTGGTTGAAATTTATAAAAAGGGAAAATTGGTCAAAAAATTAGATTCCTATGGTAAAGGCGATTATGAAATTGCTAAATTGACAATGACAAAAGGAATTTACTACTTTAAAGTACGCGATCGTGACGGCAATGCATTCATTCATCCATATGAATTGGAAATCGAATACGACTAAGTATTAGATAATGCAGCTACAAATTTGAAGTGGTTATAAATCAGGAAAATTAATTACTGTACCAGTATGCCCAAAGTCGAGTACATTATTTAGATTCATCTGTATTTTGTTATGAATACCTTCTAAAAAGCAATTTGCTCCACTCAAGGTGAAGCGATTTCTAAACGACAAAAACCATCAATTATTTCGCTGCCCTAACCTAGATCATAGAATCGAAAAAAAGCTGGGACATAGTGTGGTCTCGGTTCAAACAACAAGGGAAATTGCTTCGGCAATTTCCCTTGTTGTTGTTTTGATATTGTCAGCGAAACAATTTATAAGTAATCTATTTCTATATCTAAAGATAAACTCAATTGATTCTCCCATTATGATTTTTTTAAAACGATAGGATGTGCCTACAGATTGTTTAAAGCACCCTAGCTCTCCCTATCTCTACTGTATGCTATGAACTTCCATAAATTTACTTGGCTGGAATACCAGACAATGTCATCTGAACAGCTCTCATTGTAACTTCATACGGATCACTTACCTATATGCTCATAAAAAATACACCTCCAAAGAATGGAGGGCACTGAAAAACTTACGTTTTTTATGACGAGTTGATTTTTTAGATAAAAATAAGGCACTTTCTGTTCGATTTGAACAGAAAGTGCCTTATTTCATTGTCTATTTCTTACTCTTTTTCATTTA
>NZ_QFVR01000035.1 GCF_003143975.1 Kurthia sibirica
GCTAAATGAAAAAGAGTAAGAAATAGACAATGAAATAAGGCACTTTCTGTTCAAATCGAACAGAAAGTGCCTTATTTTTATCTAAAAAATCAACTCGTCATAAAAAACGTAAGTTTTTCAGTGCCCTTGTACAAGACCGAACTCATTTTACTCGAGACATGTAGCCAAAAGAACACGATCTAACATGTAAATGCATTTCAATTGTTAAAAAACATCTCTTATGCTAGCTTCTTTTAGCTTTTGTAGCAATTTATTTATTGTCTTTTTCGACTATACAAGATTTTTTGTTGTTTTGCTTTAGCTGCGGTTGTCTGTTTAGCTGTTTTTGCATCGATATAGGCTATTTCTTTTAAAAGTTTGAAGTAGCTAGAAAGGCGAATTTCATCAAGGGAGCCAGATTCGATAGCATGACGCACTGCACAACCGGGTTCTTTTTTATGGGTACAATCTCTAAATTTACATATTTCAGCTAATTCTTTTATATCGGAAAAACTGCTATCAAGGGCGTCACCGTTATTCCATAGCTGTAATTCACGCATTCCTGGTGTATCAATGATGACACCACCAGTAGGAAGTGCAAATAATTCACGATGTGTCGTCGTATGTCGTCCGCGGGCGTCATCTTCTCGAATCGTCTGTGTGGTCATTAGATTCTCTTCTAAAAGAGCATTCGTTAAAGTAGATTTGCCGACACCTGATGAACCTAAAAGGGCTGCAGTGTGATTGGGTTGTAACAGCTCATGTACGGTGGATAAGCCAAGACCTGTTAGTGTGCTAATCGGTATGATCTCAACGCCCAATGCGACAGTTGCCACTTCATCCACAAAGTCATCTACATTTTCACAAAGGTCTGCTTTCGTCAATAGGATAACAGGTGTGGCGCCAGAGTTCCATGCTGCAGTAATATAACGTTCTATGCGGCGAATATTAAAATCATCATTTAAACTTGTGACGATGAATACGATGTCAACATTGGATGCGATGATTTGCTCGTCTATTTCTAAGCCGGCAATTTTTCTGGAAAAAACAGATTTTCTGTCTAATAGCTTGTGAATTACGCCCTTCTCTTCACCAGGTAGTTTTTCAAGTAGCACCCAGTCGCCGACAGCAGGGTAATGTTGACGTTCAAAAGCATGAAAGGCAAAATGACCAGAAACGGCAGCAAGTATTTCTCCTTCTACAGTAATAATCCGATAAGAGTGCTTATGTTCAACGGTAACACGCCCTGGAATTAATGTTTTATATTTATCTAGTTGTGTTAGTTCAGTAGTTTGTGTGTGAAAAAATTCAGTGAAGCCAAAATTTGTTAAATTCAATGTGAGTTCCTCCAATAGTGTGTGATTAAAAAAAGGTCTATGGCATCTTTTTAGATGCCATAGACCTTAACCGCACAATAAAGAAGACGAGTCGCACTTAGTTACAAGGCGAATCGAGGCGAGTGGTAAATGACATACTAAAAAGATGTTGCGCAATTGTATGTTTAGTTATTGTCATAATACTCACCTTCTCTCGTTTCATAATTTAATATTATACTATCAAAAGCAAATGAAGTTGTCAAACTAATTAAAAATTATTATGGCTATGGTCATGTAATAAGCCCTCGGGTTCAATATGGACGAGAACGATGGATGTTGGTTTTTGTAAGCGAATTTCTTTTTCAATATTTTCAGTAATATGATGGCTATCCCAAACATTGAGCTGAGGGTCCACTGTAACTGTCAAATCAACAAGAATCATGCTACCGTGATTACGTCCTTTAATATCGATTAATTCGATGACACCATCAACATGTTTGACAACGTCAGAAAGTGCTTTGAGTTCATGCTCGTCGAAACCATCTGTTAATGTCATGACGCTCTCTGCAAAAATCTCATATGCAGTTTTAATAATGATCATCCCCACAATCATTGCTGTAATGGAATCAATGATTGGATATCCAAGAGAAGCAGCTCCTATACCAATTGCAGCACCAAAGCTGACATAAGCATCTGAGCGATTATCAAGAGCCGCCGCTTTTACGGCAGTGCTATTTATTTCTTTTGAAAGCTTCATATTATAACGGTAGACAAAGAGCATCACGATACCAGAGACGACAGCAACCGCAGCTGTAAGAGGTGAAGGGGCAAGGTCAGTGGGTTCAAAAAGACGTTTTGCCGCACTAAATAACACTTGAATCCCAACAACCGCCATAATAAAAGAAGCGATAAGAGAAGCCACTGTTTCGGCACGCATATGCCCGTACGTATGATCGCCATCAGGTGGTTTTTGAGAAATACGTAGGCCGATCAATACAGCAACCGATGCGATGATATCTGTTGTATTATTTAAACCATCAGCTTTAAGTGCTGTAGAGTTTCCTATATAGCCGATTAGTAGTTTTGCAAAGCTGAGAATAATATACGCGGTAATGCTGATCCACGCACCTCTTTCTCCTTTGCGTAAGTTTTCATATGTGGTCACTCTTTTTCCCTCCTACAAGAAATTTCAACAGTAGAAAACGACGTCACACCATGTAAAAGGTGTGACGTCGTTTTTATGCTTGCTGTGCTACAGTTGCTGTAGTTTCTATTATCGGTAAAGGTTCTTTCATAATTTCAAGATAGATTAAATGGTGTCCATCCAATTCTTTAACGATGAATTCATAGCCTTGATTGACGACTTTTTCGCCTTCTTTAGCATCAAAGTTCTGCGTCATAAACCATCCACCGATCGTATCAATATCATCATCTTCAATTGTAATATTCAAGATGTCATTGACATTTTCGAGTAGCATTTTCGCATCGACGATATAGTGGTTTTCACCAATAATACGTACTTCAGGTACTTCATCAGCATCAAATTCATCTCGAATATCACCTACAATTTCTTCGATAATATCTTCGATTGTAACAAGACCTGATGTACCACCATATTCGTCCATCAAAATAGCCATATGAATTCGTTCACGTTGGATTTTCAATAGTAAATCGCTTATTGGACTCGTTTCAAACACGCGAATAACAGGGCGCATAAATGAAGTGATTGGTTTGATACCATTTACTTCTGGATTGCGAATATACGCTGTTAATAAGTGCTTCATATTTACTAAACCTAATACATGATCCTTATCACCATCAATGACAGGGTAGCGCGTATATTGCTCGACGCCCATCAAGTCAAAAACTTCTTTTAGTGTAAGCTCTTTATCGATACCAACAATTTCTGTTCTTGGAACCATGACTTCTTTTGCTGTACGGTCATCAAAATCAAAAATATTGTCAACATACTTATACTCGGATTGATTAATCTCTCCGCCTTTTAAGCTGTCCGATAAGATGATCCGTAATTCTTCTTCCGTCATAGCGACCTCAGAATCATTTGCACCGCGTATACCAAAAAGTGCTGCCAATCCATTTGCTGAAGAATTTAATATTTTTATAAATGGATACATGACATTATGGAAAAGTATTAATACAGGTGCTGTATGTATGGCTACAGCTTCTGCTTTTTGAATAGCAAGTGTTTTCGGTGCTAATTCACCGACAACGACGTGCACAAAAGTCACGATTGAAAATGACACAATATAAGATACAACCGTCATCACGCTAGCATCTACTGCGATTAAATCAAATATTGGCTTGAGTACCATGGCAATTGTTTCGGCACCTAACCAACCAAGTCCTAATGAAGTAATCGTTATACCTAATTGGCATGCAGATAAGTATTCATCTAAACTTGAAATTACTTTTTTAGCTTTTATTGCTTTTGTATTACCTTCTGCAATAAGCTGGTCAATTTTTGTTGTTCGAACCTTTACAATAGAGAACTCTGTCGCTACGAAAAAAGCTGAACATGCGATCAAGACAGCAAATGCTGTCAACCGTATGGCTATGTCCAAAGACTTCCTTTACTCTAAACCCAAATGAGGGGGAGAATAAAGTGTACACCTCCTGTATTTTTAAAAAATGTTAAGTAGCTCAATAATAAGATAAATACGCAAAAAATACAAATTTCCGAATCAAAAAATCCGGTGCCTGACAGCAATTATAGGATAAAGTTGATTAAAATAGAGAACTTCTTCCGAATTCAATTGTTTTCTGTATAGAGAGAAGTCGACAGAATATGAAGTACACTTCATATAATACGCTGGAAATAAAAGATTAATAATTCATTTTTTTCTAAAAATTATTGACAGTTCGGAAACCGAAGTGTTAGCATATAGATACACGAAATATGTGAATATAACGAGAATGGAGGTATGAATAATGAAAACTACAATGACTAAACTACAACAATTACAACGTAATTTCAAAAACATGCCTCTACTAAAACACAAATAACAAATGAACTATTAATTTGTCTATTTTTAGTATTGGCTGCATATGCAATCAATACTCTTATGAAGGCGCACGCTCTTTCTAGAGTTGTGCGTCTTTTTGTCGTTTGGTAGAGGGAATAATAGCATTAGAAGGAAGGTAACTTAATGTTCACTGTATTATGGAAACTTAAATGGTTTTTCAAAGATAATTGGCGTAGATATACAATTGCACTGGCATTATTAATAGTCGCCAATATTTTTGAAGTAATTCCACCAAAAATTATCGGGGATACGATCGATGCAATTCATACAAATGATATGACAACGGAATTATTATGGCAGTATGTTATTTTATTTATTATTTTACTTATTTTAACGTATATTGTAAATTTCATTTGGCAATTTCAACTTTTTGGAGGTTCTTATGTCATTCAAAAAACGTTGCGTTCTCGATTGATGTCGAAATTTTTGAAAATGCGTCCGCCCTTTTATGAGCGCAATCGTACGGGGGATTTAATGGCACGCTCGACAAATGATTTGAGCGCAGTATCAGATACCGTTGGTTTTGGTATTATGACATTGATTGATTCTACCCTATACTTAGCAACAATTTTAGTTATGATGGGTTTTGCTATTTCATGGAAATTAACAGTAGCAGCAGTTCTACCATTACCAATTCTTGCTATATTGCTACAAGTGATTGGCAAGCAAATTCATACGCGCTATAAAATTTCACAGGCCTCTTTTGGTGAACTCAATGATAGTGTCTTAGAAAGTGTAGAAGGCGTTCGCGTTGTACGTGCCTATGTTAAAGAACGTGATATGGAAGCACGATTTGCTACAAAAACAGAGGAAGTTGTACAAAAATATATGCGTGTAGCAATTATGAATAGTTTATTTGGACCAGTCAGTAAAATTATCACCTCTTTAAGTTATGTTATTGGGCTAGGTTATGGTGCTTCTTTAGTATCCACAGGCGAAATAACAGTTGGTGAACTTGTAACATTTACTGTTTACTTGGGCATGGTCGTATGGCCGATGATGGCAATTGGTGAGTTAATCAACGTACTCCAACAAGGGCAGGCTTCATTGGAACGTGTCATGGAAACTTTAGAAGAAGTGGACGATGTACCAGATCCAGAAAAACGTAATATAGTCCACTCTCCGACGAATATTTCATTTAAAAATGTTCATTTCACGTATCCAACATCATCAAATGTCAATTTAACGGATGTGGATTTTAATTTAGAAAAAGGACAGACATTAGGTATTGTTGGTAAAACAGGTAGTGGTAAATCGACGATTGTGAAACAACTTTTAAAAGAGTATCCGAATGGCGATGGTATTCTAGCAATTGGAGAAGTACCAATCGAGCAGCAGATGAAAAAAGATGTCTTAAATTGGATTGGTTATGTACCTCAAAGTCATGTATTATTCTCGCGCACAATACGTGAAAATATTTTATTTGGTAAACCAGATGCGACGGAAGATGAAGTGCGTACAGCAATCCAAATGGCTAATTTTGAAGATGATTTAAATCGTTTACCGGAAGGTCTTGAAACGCTTGTGGGTGAAAGAGGTGTGTCATTATCAGGTGGACAAAAACAACGTATATCGATTGCACGGGCATTTATTCGCAATCCAGAAATACTCATATTAGATGATTCCCTGTCAGCGGTAGACGCGAAAACAGAAAGTACAATCATCCACAATATACAAGAACATCGTAAAGGGCGCACAACAATTATTGTTACGCATCGACTATCTGCCATCACACATGCCGATCAAATTATCGTTATAGAAAATGGTGTCATTACAGAAAGAGGAACACATGAAGAACTAATTAAAGAAGGCGGTTGGTACAAAGAACAATTTGATCTGCAACAACTAGAAGGGGGGCTTGACTAATGTCTGTTAGCAAAAAATTATGGCATTATGCCCTGCAATTCAAAAAAGAAATGTCTATTGGTCTACTCTTGTTATTAGTAGCGGTAGCGGCCGATTTATCGGGGCCTTTAATCGTCAAGTATATTTTAGATCATTATGTGACGAATATCTCAGGACAAGGTTTACAAGTGAAGCCACTCTACTGGATGTTAGGTCTGTACTTTACAATGGCAGTTGTCTACGGATTTTTCCGTTATGGACAAAACTATATGCTTATGTTGGGCGCAAATCGTATCGTTCAAAAAATTCGTAAAGATGTGTACGCACAAATTCAACGTTTATCAATCAATTATTTTGATCGTTTACCAGCGGGGAAAGTCGTATCGCGTATTACGAATGATACGGAAGCAATTCGTGAACTATTCGTATCGGTTGTTGCTCAATTTGCAATGAGCTTTGTTACGTTACTTGGTATTTTTATCATCATGTTTGCACTTGATTGGCGCATGGGCTTATTTACGCTCATCATCATACCGATATTAATTATTTGGATGATTGTGTATCGTAAATATGCCGTTAAATATAATCATGTAGTCCGTTCGAAGTTATCAGAGTTGAATGGCATGCTTAACGAATCCATCAATGGTATGACGATTATTCAAGCATATGGACAAGAAAAGAAAATGAAAAATGAATTTGATACAATCAATGATGAACATTATAAATTTAATACGAAAATTTTATTATTGGATTCATTAACATCACATAATTTAGTTGGTGTTATTCGTATGCTAATCTTTATTGCTTTTATTTGGTATTTTAGTTCTCAGGAAATTTCAGGAAATTTAGTCGTGTCGGTTGGTGTATTGTATGCATTTGTCGACTATATTACGCGCACGATGAATCCAATTATGCAAATCGTTGATCAGTTTTCACGTTTAGAACGTGCAAATGTAGCAGCAGCTCGTGTATTCGAGTTAATGGAGTATCCAGGTGAGGACGTTGAATTACAAAAAACACCACGCTATAAAGGGCATGTGCAATTTGAGCATGTATGGTTTGCTTATAAGGAAGAAGAGTATGTTTTGAAAAATATTTCAATCGAGGCATTTCCAGGAGAAACGGTTGCGTTAGTCGGTCATACAGGTTCAGGTAAATCGTCAATTATGAATTTACTTTTCCGCTATTATGATGTCAACAAAGGGACGATTACAATTGATGGTCAAAACATCGAAAATTTTTCTCGCCAAACAGTGCGACAACATATGGGAATCGTCTTGCAAGATCCTTATTTATTTACCGGTACAATCGCCTCTAATGTTAGCTTAAATGATGAAAATATTTCACGTGAACAAATCATCGCAGCATTAAATGCAGTTGGCGGTGAACGCGTATTAGAAAATCTACCTCTAGGTATTGATGAGCCAGTTGTTGAGCGTGGTAGTACCTTGTCTTCCGGTCAGCGACAACTCATTTCTTTTGCACGTGCATTGGCATTTAATCCGGCTATTCTTATATTAGATGAAGCGACATCTAATATTGATTCAGAAACAGAAGAAATTATTCAACACGCGATGGATGTTCTGAAAAAAGGACGTACGACATTTATTATTGCACATCGACTTTCTACTATTAAAAATGCTGATAAAATTCTTGTTTTAGATGCAGGTGAAATTGTTGAAAGTGGATCTCATGATGAGCTACTAGCAATTGAGGGACGTTATAAGCAGATGTATAAATTGCAATCGGGTAGTAAAAAACAATAAAAGACTTTGGAGTCGCTTGCCGATTCCAAAGTCTTTTTCTGTTATTAATCATAGATGTGAAAAACCATGAGTTCATGTAGATCCTGTTTTACTTTTGATGAAAGCTTAGCTTCTAAAGGATGAACCATTTCAATTGTGCCATCACCTAAATAAAGAGCATCATGCTTTATTCTATTATAATAGAAGGAAATACGCCAACCCGGTAATTCACCAGCGTATAATCTTTCGTATGTAAAATGCTGAATCATCATTCATTCCCCCTCAGTTGTAGTATACGTGACAGCTTGTGAAAAATGCTACTAATGTGGCGGAAGATATTCATTTTACAATAGTGAACGCTTTGTTATAATAAGCTATAGTTTATAGAAGAGGTGAAATGAATGACTTCATTTTTTACAATAGTATTCATGGTTGTTGTCGGTGCGTTAATCGGCGGTTTGACGAATCATGTCGCAATTAAAATGCTTTTTAGACCACATAATGCCGTATATTTATGGGGGAAAAGATTACCGTTCACTCCGGGGTTAATACCTAGAAGACGTGATGAGTTAGCAAAACAACTAGGGAAAACGGTTATTAACTATTTATTGACACCGGAAACATTCCGCACAAAATTTTTTAATGCGACGATGAAAGCAACTGTTTCAAAATGGTTAAATGACAAAACGAAAACAGTGTTATTTAGCGATGATAAAACATTGCAACAATGGTTAGATCAGGCTGGTATTCCGCATGCACCTGAGTTGATTGAACACAAAGTAGATGCACTAATTATGCAACAAATTGATACATTAAAAAATACATTATCTACTCAAACCGTGCAACAATTACTGCCGCAAGAATGGCAAGAAAAAGCACAAAGTAAGATTCCAGAGATCGCCCGCTATATTTTGAATAAGGGGGATGATTATTTCGAATCAGAAGAAGGCACACAAACAATCAAAGGGCTAATTGATGGCTTCCTTTCTTCTAAAGGAACTTTTGGAGGTATGGTGCAAATGTTCATTGGCGATGGTTCAGCACTCGTTCCGATGTTACAACGTGAAGTGAAGAAGTTTATCGTAGCGGATCAGACCTTTGTTATGTTAACATCATTATTGACGAAGGAATGGCAGAAGTTACAAGTGCAAACAGTGCCACAAATGTTTGGTGATCTAGATTTCACTTCCACTACTACTAAAATTCAAACGTATGCTAAAGAACAATTAGCTATTCGCGATCGCCTTGATTTACCTCTTGTACACTATTTGCCGAATGGGGCTCAATGGTTAGAGGACAATGCGTATCCAAAATTAGTCGATACTGCTTTTACACAAATCGAAGCGAAACTAGAAGATATACTATCGCGTATGGATCTTGAAAATGTTGTGAAAGAACAGGTGGATAAATTCCCTGTTGAAACATTGGAAGATCTTGTATTAGGTATATCAAAAAGAGAGTTCAAAATGATTACAGTTCTTGGATTCTTTTTAGGTGGCATCATCGGTTTATTACAAGGCTTTATTGCAATACTATTTTAAATAAAAGGAGATTATTAAAATGATTAATATGTATAATGATTTAAACAAACTTGAAGGTACTTTCCGTCAATTAGAACAATTTAAAGCATTGGAAACAGCAATTGAAGCAGTAAAAGAGGATGAATCAGCAGTTGCTTTATTCTCAAACTTTCGCAAAATGCAAATGACTTTACAAGAAAAACAAGCAACAGGCGAAGATTTAAATGAAGATGAGTTACAATATGCTCAAAAAACAGCTCAATTAGCGCAACAAAATGAAAAAATAAATGCCATGTTAATTGCTGAAATGGCATTGAGTTCAGTAATTGAAGAAATTACAAATGTCTTAGTAAAACCAGTTCAAGCGTTGTATGATGGTATTCCTGAAGCAGAATAAGAACGTATAATAAAAGCCTCGTAGTAAACTAGTATCATGCTAGTTACTACGAGGCTTTTGTCGTTTTTTCACAGCCATTACACCCTGTTAATTGTCATAAAGTCACGCTCGAGAGCATTGACTATTTTTATAGTAAGCTGTGGTTTTTTCGAGGTTTTTCTAGTAATTTGATACAATAGATTCAATACAATAGGCTTTGTGTACCGGTGAAAGAGAGGTTGTTCAGAGATTGCAGGATCCTAAAGACATACATTTCTCGTGAAATTAGACTGGAGGTATACACTAGATGAAAATAATTGTCGCGCCCGATTCTTTTAAAGGGTCATTACAAGCAGATGAGGTCAGTGCCATTATAATAGAGGAACTCAAAAAAATGGATAGTACGTATGATGTTATCAATCTACCGATTTCAGATGGTGGTGAAGGTTTCTTATTGGCAATGTCAGATGAGGTACAGCGTTTTAAGCAGAAGGTCACTGGACCAATGGGGCAATCCGTCACAGCAAGCTACGCGATCATTGGAAATAAAGTAATCATTGAAATGGCCGAAATATGTGGTCTTCATTTAGTAGAACATCATCATCGTAATCCATTAGTTGCTACAACATATGGTGTGGGAGAACTAATTAAAAATTTAATCGATGAAGGGTATCGTCATTTTACAATTGGTATTGGTGGGAGTGCGACAAATGATGGTGGGGTAGGTATGTTAGCGGCATTGGGTATGAGGTTCTTTGATGATGGACAGCAACTTCTAGCTAATCCACACATAATGACCGTTCAAAATTTGGATCATACAACACTCGATGAAAGATTGGTAAATTGTCACTTTATCATCGCTAATGATGTTAGCAACCCTTTATGTGGAGAAGCAGGGGCAAGTGTGGTGTTTGGTCCTCAAAAAGGGTTGAAATATCCAGCAATAGAGCAGGTAGATCAACAATTAGCTTCTGTTGGGCGCATGTATGAAAGGCGTGTTGGTAAGGCGGTTAGCAATGTTCCTGGAGCAGGTGCAGCAGGAGGAATAGGAGCCGCATTTTTAGCATTTTTTAATTGTGAGATGGTTGCAGGAGCGGTACTTGTCTTGCATAATGCAAAGTATGAAGAATATTTAGGACACAGTACCGTTGTTATTACGGGCGAAGGGTGTTCGGATGAACAAACTTTGGCTGGTAAAGCACCACTTCATATAGCTGAAATTGCTAGGAGGCATGAAGTACCCACCATATTATTATCAGGTCGTGTTTCGGCATGTGATCGCAAAATATTACAACCCTATTTTTATGCGATTTTATCGGTTGTTCAAGGAGATGTATCACCACAACAATCTCTTGAAAATGCGTCCTATTTTCTCCGGCAGGCAGCACAAAAGTTGCAACCAATACTGGAAGAATTGCCGTTGAATTGACGCTTGAAAATAGTTTAGTACATCCTTTATAAAGGTATAGAGAAGTATATATAGGGCAAAAATTAGTTCACATGACAGTTTACATCATAGGATGCCTATGATGGAGTGGAGGGAACCGATATATGAATGAGGAAAAACTAAAAGAACAGCTAGTGGCGCTTCGTCAGGACGATATCGACTGGGCTGATGTCAATGTGGATGAATTAGTAGAAGCGATGATCGAACATACACAAACAGAAGATTTACAATTAAAAGAAGATATTATTAATCCGGCAATTGAGGAAATTCTTGTAGAAGGTTATATTTCCGAAGATTCGATGGAAGCGTTGGCACGACGTATCATAACAGATGATTATCTGTTTTTAGAGATTGGTGATACGGCTAGTCGCAATAAAATGACACGTGTTTTTTCATGTTATATTTTATATTTATTACTAAAACGTGATGCCAAGGATGTATTTTTACCGACAGCGCTCTTTGAGCAAATCCGTTCGAGATTACTGTTATATTTAGATTTAGAGCAGGATTACCGTAGTTACACAGAAAATATGGGCGCGGTAAACAGTATTATTTTGTCTATTAATGCTTTACATGAAATGATTAAATCATCTCGTTTAGACGCAAAGTATTATACTGAAATTTTTCAAACATTACTTAATAAAATTTTTACTTTTCATACCTTATATGTTTACGATGAGGAAAAATACACGATTGAAGCCATTTATAGTTTGTTAAAAAAAGGATTTAATGAGAAGAAATTAATTGATTTTTTCATAAGAGTACCAGAATTTTTAGAGAAACAACAAGAGAAATTGAACAAACAACAATACTGGAATTTGTATAAAAACTGTAAATCACTATTGCAGACAATGTACATCAAGATTGATTTGGAAAAAGAAAATCCACTTCTCCTCACTGAAGTGAAAAATTGTCTGATAAAACTTTAGCGTAATAAAATGTTGAGCCCTTACATGAAAAATGTGAGGGCTTTTAATTATGTGTAAATTCATGTTATAAACATAGAAAAGACATAAATTTAATCAAAAAGTAGACTATTTTCTCTATAAAGTACAATACTACTAAATTCACTCATAAATCAAATATTTACAAAAATTAAACTATTTAAAATGTTTAGATAGTTTAAATGAATCATATTTGAAACTTATTACACTAAAAAAACAGCGCTTTAATACATTAGTGTAAGAACTATTTTCTTTAATTGTGTCATTTTACAGAATAATCAGTTTTGTATATATATCCTCATTATAGTATTTTTATTATTTATTTGACGATTTTGACACCTTTTTTCTCATAAAACTACAAGTTTTTTTGTATTGGATAATAAAGTATATTGAAAATTGAATAACTGTAATAGTGTGCGAGTTAAAAATATTCAATTAACTTCTTTTTTTCTTAAAATTGTTTTGATATAGTAATAACATGCTATTAATACATAGCTATATTCTAAATTCATCTAGGAGGCACAATCATGAAAAAAAACTTTTTATGGTTAGCAATCCTTGCTGCTTTAACATTAGTATTAAGCGCATGTGGATTCGGGGGAGATTCTTCTAAAGAAGATTCTTCTAAAGAAAGCAAAACGCTAAACTTAGCGATCGCTTCTGAACCACCAACACTTAATCCGCAACTATCTACAGATACTCAATCAGGTTCAATCCTAAATGGTTTATTTGAAGGTTTAACTCGTGTTGATCAAAAAGGTCAAGTTGAGAACGCGATGGCTGAAGACGTTAAAGTAAGTAAAGACCAACTAACTTACACATTCACTTTACGTGATACAAAATGGTCAAATGGCGATGCAGTAGTCGCTGGTGACTTTGAATACGCTTGGAAATGGGCTTTAAATCCTGAAAACCAATCACAGTATTCTTCAATTCTTTACCCAGTAAAAGGTGCGGAAGCATTTAACACTGGTAAAGGTAAAGCAAAAGATGTTGGCGTAACAGCTAAAGATGACAAAACACTTGTCGTTACTTTAGAGAACCCAACTCCATATTTCACGCAATTAACTGCTTTCTACACATTTATGCCAGTAAATGAAAAAGTAGCTACAAGCAATAAAAAATGGGCTGCTGAAGCAGGTAAAGACTATGTAACAAACGGTCCTTATTCACTATCAGAGTGGAAACATAACAGCTCAGTAACGCTTAAAAAAGAAAAAAATTATTGGGATAAAGCGAATGTAGATGTTGATCAAATCAATATCGCAATGGTGGAATCTTCAACAACAGCGAACCGTATGTACAAAAACGGAGACATTGATTTCTTAGGTGCACCGTTCCAGTCTGTACCACTTGATGCAATCGATGCTTACAAAGCAGACAAAACTTTAAAAATTAAAGATACAGCATCCATTTATCTATATAAATTTAATACAAAAGATAAAATGATGAGTAATGCAAATATCCGTAAAGCTTTAACATTAGCAATCGATCGTCAAGGTCTAATTGATAATGTAACAAAAGCCAACCAAAAACCTGCAAACGGTATTGTACCAAATGCAATTGCTGGATGGGATACACAAGAAAAATTCTTTAAAGATAATGATATCGAGGGCGCTAAAAAAGCACTTGCTCTAGGTATGAAAGAACTTGGTATTAAAGATGCCAAAGACGTTGAAATTAAACTGTCAATCAATACGGATGAAGCACATGCTGCAATCGCACAATTCGTACAAGAGGGTTGGAATAAAAACTTAGGTATTTCTACTAAGATTGACAACTCAGAATGGCAAGTATTCTTAGATAAGATGACAAGTTTTGATTACCAAGTTGGCCGTATGGGCTGGTCTGGTGACTACAACGATGCCAATACATTCTTAGATATGTATACAACTGCTGATAACGGCAATAACCAAACGGGTTGGTCAAATGCTAAGTATACAAAATTCATGGCTGAATCAAACAAAGAAACAGACCCTGCAAAACGTCTTAAATTATTACAATCTGCAGAAGCTGTAGCAATGTCTGAATTCCCAGTTGCACCACTTTATGATTACACAACTATTTTCGTTATTAAAGATACAGTGAAGAACTTAGAGCCTGATGTTTTAGGTAATGTAAATCTTAAAGCAGTAAAAATCAATAAATAATGATGTCTTAAATAATGAATTGCGAATCTTAGGGTGAGCAATGCATTCGGGCTGCGCATACCGTCTTCGGATGAGTATTGTAGCAGCCCATCTTTTCATTAAGAATAAGGGGGAATTTCAATGCTAAAGTATATTTTAAAAAGAGTTGGGTATATTTTAATAGCATTATTCGTCATCGTCACTATTACGTTCTTCCTAATGCGTATAGCGCCTGGTAGCCCATTTGCCAGTGAAAAAAGCATGCCGCCTGAGATAGAGCAAGCAATGAATGAAGAATATGGCTTAGATAATCCATGGTACGTTCAATACAAAGACTATTTAGTTTCAACAGCAAAATTAGATTTTGGTCAATCGATGAAATACAAAGATCGTTCGACGAATGATATGATTAAAGAAAGTTTCCCAGTGTCATTGACACTCGGTATTCAAGCAATGTTATTGGCGGTAGGCTTCGGTGTTTTAATCGGTGTCATTACATCGCTGTATCACAATAAATTCCCCGACTATTTAGGTACGACCTTTGCAGTCCTTGGTATATCAGTACCGTCCTTTATTTTGGCAGGTTTATTGCAATATTTTGTAGGTTTAAAATTACACTGGCTACCGATTGGTGGTTGGAACGGGTTTTCTTACAGTATCATGCCAGCATTTGCAATAGCTGTCACACATATGGGCTTTATCGCTAAACTAACTCGTTCGAGTATGCTTGAACAAAACAACAGTGAATATGTGAAAATGGCGCGTGCAAAAGGACTTGGTAAGTGGACTACAGTCTTCAAACACACACTACGTAACGCACTTCTACCAGTAGTTACTTACTTAGGGCCACTATTTGCCGGTGTTATTACAGGTAGTTTCATCGTTGAGCAAATTTTCGCGATTCCAGGTTTAGGTAAATACTTTGTAACATCTATTACGAACCGTGACTACACAGTAATCATGGGTACAACAGTATTCTACTCAATTATTCTTCTTGTAGGTGTACTACTTGTCGATATTTTATATGGCATAATCGATCCACGTATTAAATTGAAAGGAGCGAAAAAATAATGACACAAAAAACAAGAGAAATACCAAAAGTTGCACAAGAAAAATTCAAACGTGTAGGTGGTAATTCATCAGCATCTGAAGTTTTAGCTGAAAAATCAGTGTCCTTCTGGAAGGAAGTATGGCTTCGCTTCTCTCATAATAAATTAGCTATTATCGGTTTAATCATTATTGCTATCGTCGCATTAATGGCGATTTTCGTACCATGGTTATCTCCTTATAAATACTCGGATGTTCTTGGTAATTTCAATCACGCGCCGAGTGCCAAAAACTGGTTTGGTACAGATGATTTAGGACGTGATGTCTTTACGCGCGTTTGGTATGGTGCACGAATTTCATTATTCATCGGTCTTTCTGCGGCTATTATCGATTTAATTATCGGTGTTGCATGGGGCTCAATCGCTGGTTTAGCAGGCGGACGTGTCGATGATATTATGATGCGTATTGCAGATGTTTTAACAGCGGTTCCTTATCTATTAGTTGTAATCATCTTACTAGTTGTTATGCAACCAGGATTACTCCCAATGATTATCGCGTTATCGATTACAGGTTGGGTAAATATGGCCCGTATCGTACGTGGTGAAGTATTATCAATCAAAAATCAAGAATATGTACTGGCAGCTCGCACACTAGGCGGACGTACAGGACATTTAATCATGCGCCACTTAGTACCAAATGCTTTGGGAGCTATTATTGTAACAATGACGTTAACAATTCCAAGTGCTATTTTCACGGAGTCATTCCTATCTTATATTGGTCTGGGTGTATCACAACCACAGGCGAGTTGGGGAACGATGGCTTCAGAAGGGAATAATGCCATTGATACTGCACCATGGCGTTTAATATTCCCAGCATTATTTATTTCGGTGACGATCTTCGCATTCAACGCCATTGGTGATGGATTGCGCGATGCACTTGATCCAAAACTACGTAAATAGAAGAGGGTGAGAAAATGAGTGAAACAATTTTAGAAGTTAATGACTTAAAAATCAATTTCAAAACATATGCTGGAACTGTACAGGCTGTTCGTGGAGTAAGCTTTGATTTAAAACAAGGTGAAACATTAGCAATCGTAGGTGAATCAGGCTCAGGTAAATCGGTAACAAGTAACGCATTAATGAAACTCATTCCTCAACCACCTGGTATTTATGCAGGCGGAGAAATTCTTTTTGAGGGTAAAGACTTAATTAAATGTACAGAAAAAGAAATGACAAAAATCCGTGGTAATGATATCGCGATGATTTTCCAAGATCCAATGACGGCATTGAATCCAACGATGAAGGTCGGCAAACAGATTATGGAAGTGATTTTAAAACATAAGAAATCAACACCAAAATCAGAGGCTAAACGCCGTGCGATTGAGCTATTAACGGAAGTGGGTATTCCATATCCAGAAAAACGTTTTAGCCAATATCCACATGAATTTTCAGGTGGTATGCGTCAACGTGTTGTTATCGCGATTGCATTAGCGGCAGATCCAAAATTATTAATTGCCGATGAACCAACGACTGCACTAGATGTAACAATTCAAGCACAAATTATCGAACTAATGAAAGAAATTCAAAAAAATAGCAATACATCTATTATCTTTATTACACATGATTTAGGTGTAGTAGCCAATATTGCAGACCGCGTAGCAGTGATGTACGCTGGTCAAATTGTCGAATATGGGACAGTGGATGAAATTTTTTATAATCCACAACATCCATATACTTGGGGCTTACTTGGTTCAATGCCTGATTTGGAAAACAAATCGGATGAACTATTACGTACGATTCCAGGTTCACCACCCGATTTAATTCATCCACCAATTGGCGACGCTTTTGCGGCGCGCAATGAGTTTGCGA
>NZ_QFVR01000036.1 GCF_003143975.1 Kurthia sibirica
ACCTACCTTGGTCGAAAAATATTCAATTGTCTTGTGCAAAATAGCCAACTATCCGAAAAAAGATTAGGATAGTTGGCTATTCGTCGTGCGTACCGAAAAGGTGCGCTTTTTTATATTACGGGCTTACGGTTGTCCTTACAAAAAAGTTGAATACACCATTGATGAGTCGATGTTGAATAAAGATGGTTTTTTAGATAGTAAATATGAGGACGAATATTTAAAACAATATTGTGATTCACCACAATCGTATTCGCACAATACATTTTTCCCAGTAGATTATCTAGGGGAAGATTATTGGAAATTAAATAAAGATGATAGAGCCATGTTTGGAAAGGGCAATTACTATATTTTATCGTTCTACAATGAATTCAAAGTAAATGAAAAAATTACAGTTACGATTGAAAAAGAAAAAGATGACCAATTAGAAACGACAACGCTGCTAACTTCTACAGTTAGACCAGAAGTGAACATGACAAAGCCGACTGTAAGAAAAACAACGATTAACCTTGAAGCTCAAAGTATTAAAACACTTAAAGCAACTTATGATAATAAGAGTGTAAAGGTTAAAAAAGTGAGTGGCACAAAGTATGCGATCCCTGTTAAAAAACCGAAATTGAATAAAAAATTGAAAGTCACGATTCTTTATAAAGACGGATTAAAAGAAACCATTGAAGAAAAGACATCGAATCCGATTGAGAATTTATCACACTACACCACATACTCAACAGATGAGTATATTGAAGTGAAAGCCAAAAATACAAAAACAACAGACAAAGTAAAAGTAAAAGTTGGGAAAAAATATTACAGTGCTAATTTTTCAAAAAAAGGTAAAGCAAAAGTGAATTTACCGAATAAAGTAGCTGCGGGTAAGAGTTATACATTTTACATTCAAGATAAGTATGGTAACAATCTTGAAAAAGGACGATTCTTTTATTACAAATATAGTAAAGCGAAAATTGGAATGAGTAAGTCGGCTGTAAAAGGCACGTTATTTTATTACAATTTAGGTAAACCCGATGAAATAGCGAAATACACTTCTAAAAAAAGAACTTATGAGGATTGGTATTATTATCGAGGAAATAAATCATCGAAGTATTATCATATTACTTTCGTAAATGGTAAAGTTCACTCTATTTACGAGAAGTAAGTGAACGCTATAGGAGTAAAAAAAGAGCAACGATTCTGGAGGGGAATCGTTGCTCTTTTTGTAATCTGCAATCACCTATCTACAGAATACACACTAAATATTAATCAGGAGAAACACATAATTAATCGTAAAGGGATGAAAAATAGAGAATGTCAACACGTTCTGACTAACGTATTGTCAAACTTAGAACTGCGCCTGTTAAGGCGGAAAGGTTTTAAAAGAAAACTCCACTACTAAAAATTAGTAGTGGAGTTTTTATAATTAAGCGTTTATTGTTCCGATACAAAATGGATAAAAATATATCAGAACAATTCTATTTTACCTTGATATAGCAACGTTTGCAAAGGGGATTATTAACTTTGATAAAGTGATTTATTCCCGAAATAAGGACTCGGTTTAGAAAATGTTCCAAATGGTGTGTCAGCTAGAGCACAATCCAATTCAAACATATCTGCGTCCATTTGTTTCAAGTGTTGTAGGAAAATCGCTTCGCGTGTGATAGGTGACATTCCTTCATTCGAGAAAGATTGTAACGTATGACGTACAAGTAGGAGCGATTCATCGTCCATTGGTATATTTAAACGAGTGGCTGCTTCGATGATACCACCATCTTGCGTTGAAATAAGTTGCCCAAATTTGGATAGTTCAGGAGCAGTTGGTTTCGCAAGACGTTCCACTTCATTTAGAGATTGAAGCATGATTGAAGCGTATAGGACATCGTATCGCACGTTTTTATATAAAGGCGAAAGGTTCTTTGCTAATTGAATTAAAAAGGCTGTGTGATAAGCTAAACCACCAAATAAAGCATGATGGGAATTTACAGTTGCGGGCATTTCATAAAAAGCGTCACGTTTATTCGCATATAAGCTACCAACCAGTTGATAGAGTAGAGGGTTGGAATCATTTAATTGCTGAATCGTACTTTCGATAGCTGGCTCTAATTTTGAACGAGATAAGGGCGCAGATTTTACATATAACATAGGGTTCGCATATTCGTGGTTCGGATCGAGTAACGCCAACTGATGAATTTGAATGTCGATGCGTTCTTGATAAGTAACCGTAACACCGTTTATTAAAATAACGCGTCCTGTTGGATAGTTCGCAATAGCTGAAGCGGGCGTGTCCCAAAGATTTGCGATAATTTCGCCTGTTTTATCTGCGAATACAAACGATAAATAAGGTTTATTCGTTTTAGTGATAGCAGGTTTTACAGATTTGATAAGCAACGGGTAGTTTTCTAGTTGCGTATTAGGTGTTAATTGTTGAATAGACGGTAATTGATTTGACATAGATAGTCACTCGCTTTCGTATTTTTTTAGAATTCAAAAGGAGTAGCTCTTGCGTGAGCAAAAAAAAGCATATATGCGTATACGCATATATGCTTTAAAACTTATTTAATTATTGAAATTCAATTTCTTCTTGTCTACGGAAGAAAATGTGGAATTCAGCAGTACCTTCACCAGCTACGCGAATTGTAACCATATCTACAAATTCACGATCTAAGTCGGGTGCGTCATAGACGATACGGTTTACATCGACGATGACACCTTCTTCATAATAATCTTCATACATTTCAAACATTACTTTACGTCCACGAAAAGCAGACTTTTTATCATCAACAGGAATTTCTTCATCAAGCCCTACGTTAAATGGGTATGGGATTTGTTCTTCTTCGTACATAATTAACACTACTTTCATTAGTTATTTTTTATATTTTGAGTTGTTAAAACGTTCTTTAATCTCTCCACAAAGAAAACTAGCGGGCATAGACCGCATAAAATAAGAGCGATTCTTTAGGAATGGCTCTTATTTTATAGAACAAGTTTAGAAAAATCAAGAGAAACAAAAAGAAACATAGAATAATTCTTGTTTTTAAAAATAATTAATTGTTTTATAGATTCCTTCTAATTCATGTAGTTTCTAGCTTTTTAATGTACATTAAATAATATTTTATGTGTATTCTTGTTGTTTTAGGTGGTATAAAAAGGTATAATTAATTTGGTTGGAGAGGGCATATTGAGTAACTTCCATACTCTGTTTTTTTACATAATCAATCCGACTATTTTTATATACGAAAACTAACAAATTAGGAGTGTTAAAAAAATGGTAACAAACGTTAAACAAACAGTAACAATTCATGCAGCAAATGATTTAGGGGCAGGATTCCAAAAAATCACAATGAATGGTGAACGTTATACATTTCCGACTGCATATGCAGTTCAACAATCACACGAATATTTAAGTCCATCACGTTTTGTCAGTAAAGAAGATGAAAAGCAATACGTGAACAAATTATTAAATAAATTAGACGTATCTATTGATTCAGCAGTGGTATCAGATAAAGGACGTATGTACGTTGGTGAATCAGCAGTATCTTCAAATATCGTAGCAACTCGTTTCAATGTGGTAACGGCTTCTGATAAAAAGAACTCGGATATTCCATTAATCATGTCACTTAGTACGGTGGCTGCTAAAGGATTAATCGCTTCATACAATGAAACGAATGAAATTCCTAGCGAATTAACAGTAAACGTTGAAATGACAACTGCATTGCCGATTGTAGAAGGTCGTAAAAATGAAGCCGTAGACTTATTACAAGAGCGTTATGTGAACAGTGAACACGTTGTTACATTCCACAATTTTGAAACACCTGTAAACGTGACAGTTAATTTCGTATCAGCTGGTGTTTTATTAGAAGGTGAAGTGTCATATTACGCAATTGAACAAGCAACTGACGAATTTAAAAAAGAATTAAAAGCTGATTTAGATAAACATAACCCAGACTTTAATTACATCACTGCCGATCAATTAATCGACATTGAAAATATCATCATTGTTGATATTGGTGAAAGTACAACAGATAAAGCCGTAATTGAAGATGGCGAAATCGACACGTTAAAATCGAATTCATTGCAACAAGGCTATGGTACGGTTTTAGAATCAGCATTAGAAGATTTACAGTCAAGTGGTAATGTGAAATACAAAACGCGTGTAGAGTTACAAAAAGCGTTAGCAGAGAAACAATCACTGGTTAGACGTAACAAACAAGAAAAAATGCGAGAAATCGTTGAAGCGAAAATGAAACGATTATCACAAGAAATCATCACATCGACGGAGCAAACACTACAAAAAGCCGTTAGAACCGAGCTTATTATTGTTTTAGGTGGCGGTGCGATTCCATTAGAGCCAACTTTACGTTCGGGTATGATGGAAATGACGAAAACAGCTGATGACGAAACTGGATTACCTGTAGTATTCATATCTGAAAAATACGCACAAGATTTAAACCGTACTGGCTTAGAAGTAATGCTGAAAGTTCTAGTAGGGGAGGAATAAATCGTGGGTAAAAGAGGTGAGTCTGAAAAAATAAGAAAAAGTTTTCTTATCGACAGTACGGATGAAAGAATCATTAATTTCATTGCGTCGCAAAAAAACCTTTCTGAAACAATTCGCCACCTAATTCTTGATGCAGAATCAAGAATTGGGAATCAAGATTATTTTGAATATGTCACAAAAGAGTTTCGTGAATTAAAAAAAGAAATGCAAAGATTAGAGCAGCTGAAAGAAGCTGCCCCAACTTATGAAGTAATACAAAATGATGAAGTATCGGTTATTCGTACTGAATCAACCGATGAACAGGTAACAGAGCCAACCGATGAATTAAACGATGAACACGATGCAGAACCAATCGCTGATACACCTGTTACGAAAGAAACTGTTGATACAACACCCGATGTACCAATGAAGAAGGATGTATCACCAGCGGATTTAAGAAAAGCTCGAAAACGTAAATAAAAAAAGTGCCAGGCCCTCTAAGGCTTGGCACTTTTAATTTGTTCAAGAAATCGATAATAATAATTTACCGATGAAATAAATCGCTGACGATTCTGTTGCAAAGTTTAAAATAACAAATGATTTGCCATTAGGTTTCGCCCTTTAGGCAGAAACTCCGAGTAGTTGATTTATTTCTCGTGTCACTGAAAAACCAAAAAGATTGAATTCTTTTCGGCTAGACTTGTATAAGGCATGTATCGTCTCAATTCCTTTAATCGTAGATGAGGCAGTCCTTATGGACTGATAGAGTTTGTGTCTTTTCTTGATTGGCCGATGATCTTGTTCAATGATATTATTCAAATATTTATTGGTTCGATGTGTCGTTGAATCAAAATATCCTG
Source organism: Kurthia sibirica (assembly GCF_003143975.1). Taxonomy (GTDB): domain Bacteria; phylum Bacillota; class Bacilli; order Bacillales_A; family Planococcaceae; genus Kurthia; species Kurthia sibirica. The sequence goes on from NZ_QFVR01000036.1 coordinate 5,323, forward strand.
CTATTTTAAGTTGATTAAAGGCACACGTTAATGAAGGAGCTTTGTCCGTCACAAGTACTCTAGGATTCCCAAAATGTTTGATTAAGCGTTTAAAAAATGCATACGCTGCCCGACTATCACGTTTTTTTCGTAACGATATATCTAAAGTCAGTCCTGAAGAATCGATTGCACGGTATAAATAACACCACTTCCCTTTCACTTTAATGTAGGTCTCGTCCATTCGCCAAGAATTACCTACAGCGTGATTTCTTTTCTTCCACAAACAATAGATAATTTGACTATATTCTTGCACCCACCGATAGACCCTGGTGTGACAAACATCAATTCCTCGATCAGCCATAATTTCAGAAACTTCTCGATAACTCAGGTTATATCTCAAATAATAGCCAACGGCTACTGTAATAATCTCTCTTTTGAATTGTTTCCCCTTAAAATGAGTCATTTGAAATCTCCTATCGTTTATTTTCACTTAATTCTACCTGATATCATGCTAATTGAGAAAATTTGCAACAGAACCCTTAAAAGTATTTACTAACTGTTCATTTGTATAGGTGATATTAACGTTTTTGAAATAGCACCATTCAGGTAAAATCTTTTTAAGCACACGTTTGTTTTCAATTTTTGTTGCACCAATCGGTAATGGATAGAATAGATCGGTGCTCGTAAATTGAAGGTAACTGATGATACTTTGTGTTGCATATCCAATACTGAAGTAAAGAAGGACGAAAGAGTAGAGCCAAAATGGTAATGCTTGATTTGAACTTCTCCTGACTAAAGTCAGGAGATTCTTAGGAACAGAGCATACTTGTGAGCGTATGTCTTTGCTCACAGCGGTTTCTCTTATTGACTAAGCTAACTCCGTAGTCCCTACGGTTAAAAGGCGTAAACCTTCGGTTAATATATTTTTACTCGCATTTATATCTCTATCGAGATTTGTATGGCAACGAGGACAAGTCCAAGTCCGAATGTGCAGTCCTTTTTTACCGTCACGATTGCCACATTCAGAACAGATTTGACTAGACGGAAACCATTTATCTATTTTGACGATTTCTTTGCCATACCAATTCGCTTTGTATATTAATTTAGTGACAAATTCAGACCAAGAAACATCGGAAATGTTTTTCGCTAATGTATGATTTTTCAACAGACTTTTTACATTCAAGTTTTCAATACAGATCACATCGTGGTTTTTGATGATTTCTGTACTCAACTTATTCAGAAAATCAGTCCGTTGATTCATTACTTTTTCGTGAAGTCTTGCCACTTTACGTTTTTGTTTTTGATAGTTGCTCGCTTCAAATAGACCTACATTATTCTTTTTAGCGATTAATGCACGTTTGGATAACTTACGCTGTTCACGTTTTAATTTCTTCGCCATTTGAGAGGTAAAGCGGTTATTACTTATCTTTTGTCCATCTGAAAGAATAGCGAAATCGGTAATACCTAAATCAATACCGATAGAAGAATTTGTTTTCGGGTGTTCATAGATTTCTTCTTCACACAATAATGAAACAAAGTATTTGCCACTTGGTCTAAGTGAAATCGTTGCATTGATAATGCGTCCTTTTAACACTCTACTTTGTGCGAACGAAACAAGTCCCAATTTAGGCAACTTTAATTTTTTATCAACAATCGCAATATTATTGTTTGTGAATTGTGTTGTATAACTTTGAACAGGATTCTTTTTACTTTTGAATGTTGGTTTCGCATTTTGTTTCTTAAAGAAACGAGTATAAGCATCAGCTAAATGTTTTAAAGAAGATTGAATCGCAATGCTATCCACTTCTTTTAGCCATATTGTCGTTTCTTCTTTTTTCATTTTCGGTAGCATGGCAGAGCAGGTACTATAGGATAACCCTTTACCTGTTTGAGTGTAGGTTTCGTTCCATAACCCTAGAAAATGATTATAGATGAAACGAGAACAACCGATTGTTTTCGCAATTAATACCTCTTGTTCTTTAGTCGGATAAATTCTAAATTTATAAGCTTTGTGGCGTAGCATTGTATTCACCTCACTTCTTTTTCATTAGTTATTTCAATATAATTATATCACATTTTTATGTAAAATATCAATTATTTGGTATTAAAACAGCAAAACAAAAGAAAATGCCGATTTATCTACACGACTAAAGTCGCGAGTGTTCTCGGCACAAATTATAAACAAATGGCGATAATAAGCAGAAGGAGAGGAATAATAAAACTTTGACGTAAAGAATCATTGCGAAATACATTCCACTTAGAGTATCTTTGAAGTAATATAAAACTGTGTTTTTGCAGAAACTTACCGAGTAGATAAAAAAGGGTAAAGAGAATAAGGTGAAGTAAATGGGTGCTGCTTAAATTTTTTCCAGAGATTAAAATAGCACTAAAAATAATTAGAATAATTTGAATGTTGTTTAGTGAACTACGTGAGTAATACAAGATTTCTGACGCTAATTCTTTCTTTTCAAATGAAGTAAGAAGTTGTGGATTTTTTAAATTTATCATAATAATTGAGTCCTTTCGAAGTTTATTTATTTTTAAAACGGTAATGCTAATAATAATTATTTTTATCTTAAATACAACCTTAATTAATAAAATTATAGAATTAATCAAAGTTTTTTTGTTAAAAACGATAAAATAGATATGAAATTATTCTTTTTAAGCGTTAATATATAATCATATTCAAAATTCAATGAGTATTTCCTAGTTATGTGATAGGATAAGAATAAAGATTGAGCCAGAAAAGCCTATGAAAGTATTACAAACTGAATAGAAAGAGATTTTTTGTGCTTACACAGGGAAAGGGAGATAGAGATGGCTAACAAAAAAACATTGATTGAACGAGTGGCTGATAAAAGATATATAACAGAAGATGAGAGTAAAGAAATCGTAAATGATGTTTTAGATTCTGTTTGGGAATTGCTTTTAGAAGAAAAACTCTTATCAATTTATGGGTTTGGTTCGTTTAACTTGTATATAACTAAAGGGCGTGTCATTAGAAGCCCGCGTGATCAATCAATTATTGAAGTACCAGATAGATTAAATGTATCTTTTGACATCGGTATGGCGAAAAAAGATATGCTTTATGACAGAGCAGCTAAAAAGCCAACTCCACTCGGTCAAAAAATTATGAGTGACATCCGAGTGGTTGTTTCAGAGAGCGAATCTAAAAAGAGCGATAAAAAAGAAAAAGCAGAGAAGGTCGTTGCGAAGAAAACAGAAGAAACAGACCTTCCGCCATTACCAAAAGCTCGTAAAACGACTAGAAAGAAAATTCAGCGTCAGCAATTAAACAAAATGCAAGAGCGTATCGAGAAAGCTCCAATACGTCCGAAATGGGTAGAAGAATCAAAAGTTGTGAAAGCAGGACGACCAAAAGGTTCAAAAAATAAAAACACAACTGAAAACACAACTGAAAACGAATAAACGAAAACTCCTTTGTATAGACGAAGGAGTTTTTTTGTGTCGATAATTCCATTTATATCGTTTATAATAATTAAAAACATAGAATAATTCTGTATTTTTAATTAGGGGGTTTATATGAATAAAAGGTTATCGAGAAGAAATCGAAATGGTTTCAATCGTAAATTACTCATATCGTTATTGAGTGTGGGTGTGTTCGGTGCAACGATTGTGGGTGTTTGCAGTTATCATACGGACGCAAAAACGGTTAAGCGAATTACTAAAATTAATAATGAAATTGCTTTAAATACAAGTAACAAAATATCTAAACAAGCTCCAACTGAAGCGTTTTTACGTTCAAAAGATATTCAATTCGATATGCCTGTCGATTCAATTTCTGTAACGGATCTTTATAAACAAAGTAAAGCCGTTCGAGAAAGTGATTTGATTCGTAGAGGGGAAATTAAGGTCGCTGATATTGGATTAAGAACGTCAATCTATGAAGGGACGAACTTGAAACAGTTGAGTAATGGTGTAGGTACGGCTTCTGATTCTGAAAAATTAGGTGAAGGTCTGTATGCAGTGGCAGGTTATAACTTTGTCGGTACAAAAAAATCAGAACAATTCCTCTTATCGCCACTCCAAAAAGAAGTAGCACCCTATGAATTCATAAATAATAAGGAGTCGTTGAAACCCTATTTGAATATTAAAAAGGGAATGGAGATTAAAGCAGCGGATAATGAAATGGTCTACACCTATAAAGTTAGCAATACTTTCGTAACCAATTCAGCGAATGTGACGGATATTCAGCATGAATTAGAGGGATTGGTTGAAGCTGGAGATACTAAGCCTTTAATTACACTAATAACGAGCCTGAACGTACAAGGTGACTATGAAACAGATAAAAGCATTGTAGTTGTCGGTGAATTAGATTCAAAAAAAGATTTAACGGACGAAAGAGAATTATTATTCTTCAAAACAAAGGAGCTATCTTAGATGAATACAGAGAAAACAGTCTATAGTTTATACAGTCGTGACGTGGAACATCGTATGTTTGATAGCTTTTGTACCGATTATCAAACTATTTATGAATCACTAACTCTTGAAGAACAATGTTTCTTTTTACCGATAGATGAATTAATTAACGAAAGCCATTTTGAAGTCTTTCTGAATCTATTAGGTAGCTTTGAAAGACCAGTGATTGCTGTCCGAAATGAGTATGGATGTTTAGAAAAACAGGTTTTAGCTGACGCTTATACGGAGCGAATTGAAGATTTTGAAGTTGTGATGAATAATCAGATTTTGATGAATCAATTCAGTTCAAGCGTAATGAGAAGCATAGCACTTGCTGAATATGAAAGTGGATTAGATTTTGAATTAGATGCTGCACCCAAAGGATTGTACAAAACTTGGTACAGTGATGTGATTGAAAATGAAATGCTTTGGCAAAATGCACCCGAAAATGAAAAGCGATTAAAAACTACGTCCTATGTGATAACAAGTGGCGATCAAACTTTGTTGAAGCGTGTGTTTGAAGCGATGTGTAAGACAACAACAGGTGTGTACTTATCCGCGTTAGCAGAAGGTGAAATGGCATTTTTGAAAACTGTATGCAGATTATACAAACGTGATTTTCTACAGTTGGGCGCTCACCGTCCGTTACTTTATAAAATTCCAACATTTCACCCAGAAGGTTTAAGTGATGCCGATTTGGTTCATTACTACATTCGACTATTAATTATGACACCAGCGTTGCGTATTGCCTTTACAGAGGACGGAATTCACTTTACCGAATGTGACTTCAACGAAGTGATAAAACTGTTTTTAGAGGACGGTGTGTTGTCGTGGGAAGGGGAGAAAATGGATGTGCTCCACTTATCGCCACTCCGAACGGTTTGTACAAGAAGAAAGTTAGTCGAAATGCAAATAATGACTGATAAAATAAATAACTGTTTATTCGATGTTGCTACGATTAATCCAAATGAACGGTATGGTTGGGAGTTCCTTCCCACACCTGGCGAACACATTCGAGAATATGTGGAATCGAAAAGAATCTATCTAAAAAAATAACCTGTGCAAAAGGCACAGGTTATTTTTTTGTTTCGATTAATTCCGCAATACAACCATTGATTTGTTCGGAACTTAGCAAAATGTGTGATGTTGAATCGGGTAGCGAACAAATATGTCTGCCTGTTTGTTCATCTTTTTTCACGTATTTGTAGATTCGCCAAATCGAATTAAAATCAACAGAATAGATTAATTCACCGTTGTTGAATGTACGAGTATCTGTTGAATGGTTGTCATATTCGATAGATTCAAACATTTCAATAGGGACTGTATAAACACCACTTTCGTGACTCTGATACTTAGTAGCTTTGAACCTTGTACGATTTAGTTTTACGAAGTTGAATAACTCACCGTTCGTTAATTTTACAAGTGTCCCTTGTGGAAGTTGCGATAATACGCGTACCTTTTCGTGTAATTCCATTTAAAAAACTCCTTTAAGAATATAATTTAATCCATAGATCACATTCATCAAACCAATAGTAGCCGTCATTGTTAGCGACACTTTCGCTATCGTAAAAATTCCATTTACGTGTTAAATTGGCTGCCTTTAATTGGCTCATCAAATATTCCTCAACTGATAAGTGACCAAAAGTTAATTCTTCTGAAGCATAAGAATAACCCTCAATAATATCTGTTGTTAGTTCAACCACATCACTTTTACGCGTATAGCTTTTAGCGATTGTATAAGTAATGTCGTCTGTTAAAGCAGTCATTACCTTACTCGTTATTTCTTTTAGCGACATGGGAACGCTCCTTTTTTTCAATTTCAGTTAGTTCAAAAAGACAACTGCAACGTAAGTTGCTGAAAAAAATGAACCCTCACTTTGAAAAAGTAAGAGTTCCTGTTCACCATATATTTTAATTCAATTCTTTTAACCCTCGAAAACAAGATTTTCAAATTCTATATCTATTTCATCGATAAATTTTAATAATGAAATAACATGATTGCAAATTAATTTACTTTCAGTTTTGTTTAGAATTTTGTTATCATGAGCAAAACTTTCATTATTTCGGACAGTATTAAAGTTGTTCAACACATTTGTATTCAATTTTAAAATTTGAATAGTCATAGTCGATTGTATTATTTTAGATTTTTCTAAAAAATCGCGATATTTTTTTAATAAAGTATGCAACCCATCATCTTTTTTATATTCCAATTTGTATTTATTACACAATTCTCTAAAAACTTTCACGCAAAAAGTATGTAATCGATCTAAAGCCAACTCTGGTTCATTTTCTTGTAATTTTTCTCTAATTTCTTTTGTTAATAATTGAATAGAATCAGAGTTTAAAACAATAGAAAATTCATCTAAATTTTCAGTAGTATTTTTCTTTTTTAATATTTCAATAATAGCCGTACACTTCTCGTATAAATTCAATTCAGGTTCGCTAATATCATTGATAATTTCTTTTGAGTCATGCCATTCAAAAAGTAAATCAGTTAATAACTTTTGAGTAACGAAGTCATTTTCAATCTTAAAAAAATGTCGCAATCTCTTAGCTTTAGACCCCACATACGCATAATTTTCTCCCGCAATGTCAATGTTCACAGAACTTAAAACAAAATTTTGAAAGGTTCTGTCATTAAAATTCAATACCCATCCAGTTTCCATATTTAAAATTTGTTCAATCCAACGTAAATCTTTCGTAGATAAAGAACTCAAAATAATCCCTCCACAATAATAGTATATAGAAATTCTAAATTAGGTAATTCACGTTTCACATATCACTTTCTAACATATCATATTGTTGTAGATAGTTATAGTAGTATATTCCATCTTAATTTTCCCTATTCACAACACTCTATTTTTTGTTTTTAAAGAGAACTACTGCAATTGCAGTAGTTCTCTTTAACTTGTAACTATTTTTTCAAATACAGTGAATCAGATGCGTAAATCAAATGTTGGTTATAAATATTGTTTGCTGAAACTAGGTTAGAGAGAGGGATATTTGTAACGTGTGAAATAACGGATAATGTATCACCATTTTGAATTTCGTAATATGCCCCTTGTAACATTTCAGCTTCACCAATATTTTGATGTTTCAGTGCTTGTTCAACATCATTGTATTGATTGGCTACCCACAAAATATTGCGATCTTGATTGCGAATCACAAGTGTACGCTTTTGTTTTTTTGAATTATCATACTTACTCAATTTTTGTTCGGTAACTGAAGCAGGGAATGAACGAGCTTGTTTCTTACTCGATTCGGTCACTTTACTTTCAGTCGGAACCGTTAAAATGCGACCATCTCTAATAACTTTTTGAACATGGGAATCGGTAGCACTTGCCGTCATTGAAAGTCCAGTAGATAAGAATAATGTACCTACAAGAGCGATGACAGGAATGTAATTGTTTTTTCTGTTCATATGACACCTCCATAGCATTTCTGAAATTTAAAAACAAATAATACGCTTAATTATATCCTTATAAACCTTTTTAAAACAAGTTTTAAAATAAGAAACATAGAATAATTCAAGATTTTTAAAAATAAATATGTTACTATTTAGCGTATAATAAGCGTTTTAATAGATAGGAGTTGTTTGCTATTACGAAGAAAACAGATAGTGTGCGAGTGGAGTTTAGAGTACCCTCTGATTTTTTGGTGAAATTAGACCACTTTGCCAAAAAGGAAGGTATATCGAGAAGTGAATTTATTACGGAAGCCTGTGAACATTACATGAATCAAATCGTGACTGATTTTAATGTACCAGTAGCGAGTGTTCAACGGATTAATCAGTTAGTAGAAGGTATGACGGCAATGGAACGACGAATGTTCACTTTAGAAAATGTGGTAGATACAGGATTACGTTCAATTATTGATTTAACTAAAGGTGAAAACTACTTGATGGATGAAGGGGAATAATATGACAGAAAAAGAACCCGATTATTTAAAGAAATTGAAGCAACAAGTAGGAGTAACAACACCACAAGGTACAACTGCTCCAACTTCAAATACACGTCCGACATCACAAAATGGTCCAACTCAAAATACAAGACCAGCTACACAAACAAACACTCAACAAAGAGTGCAAACGCAACAAACAGGTGCGGTAGGTCAAAGAAAACAGGTAGCCAAACCGAAAGCACCGACACCAAATGCGACAACAGGACAAGTGAATAAAGTTGGTGCAACGGTGAATGATGTGAAGCGACAAAGGGTGAAAACAAAAGCGAAACCGACTGCTCCTGAAGTTCAAAAGGAAGAAGTGACTGATTACTTGAATTTTGAGCGTCTAAATGGGATTGGTTTAGGTGTAGAAGGTATCGGTAGATTGGTCCATTTAGAAGAAACGCTCAATAGTGATGGGAAAAATACATTTGAGTATAGACTTCGCAAGCCGAAAGAGAAACCAAGAGTCGCTAATGCGAAGGGCGACAACTGTAAAGACGCAAAACCACGCGTACCATTACCTTTAATTGAAGAAGTCGGGGAGATTTTTTCAAATCGTTTAGGGTTGAGTGGGGCAAGAGGAATATCAAATATTGATACGATCAACTTAGCATTAGTCGCTCAAATTCAAGATAGAACCTTAAAGGAGCTATTAGGTAATGCGATTGCAAATTCTAGTAAAGGTATTCGGAAAAGTGATGATATAACCCGTTTATTTCATTCAGATGGAGCAAAAGGAAATGTTTCAGATGAATTAGTAAATTCATTAATCAATGCACTAGATAAACAGTCACAAACACTTAGACGATTAGAGCAACAAAACAAATACTTACATGAACAAAATAATCAATTGTTAGAACAGAATGGTGCGGTTATACGAACGTTAGCGTATCAAGAAGGGGTTCGGACAGGATTAGTAGGTGCAACTCGCATAAACGATACAAAAGAGCTTGAAGGTGCGCTTGTACGTGATGAAACGACGAGGGTTGTTAATTCAATGTTACGAATCGGTACAGAGGAATGGGAACGACAAGAAAAAATACGAGTCGATAAGTTGAGAAGGGGAATGAAATAAATGGTGAAATATGCGATTTTATGTGAAAAAGCAAGTGCGGCGAAAAACTTTGCTGCTGCACTTGGGGGTATGCAAGGCAATTTTGAAGGTAATTCTTATGTCATTGTGGCTGGTAGCGGTCATTTATTAACGTTAGTTGAACCCGAAGAAATGGTTGATGAATCAATGGCTGATAAATACAGTTCGTGGTCGCCAAATGAAATGCCCTGGGATTCGAGTAAACTGTCGTGGAAAAAGCGTCCAATCGTTTATAAAGGTATGGACGGTAAGAAACGTTCAAGAGCAACTGATTTAGCGAAATTGAAGAAAAATACGATGGATGCTGAAATTATGGTTATCGCAACGGACGTAGATCCGTCTGGTGAAGGTGAATTGTTAGCATGGGAAATCATTGACGCAATCAATTGGAAGCGTCCAGTGTACCGTATGTACTTTTCAGATGAAGCAGCTCCTTCGATTCACAAATCGTTTCGTGAAATGAAGGACGTATCGGATAAAAACAAAGATGGTGACTACGTGAAAGCTGAAGCTCGTAACCGATTCGACTATTTAAGTATGCAATTGACACGATTAGCGACAACATACGCTCGTCAAACAGGCTACCCAATCAAATCAGCACGACAAGGACGACTGAAATCGGTTATTGTCCGACACATTTTTGAACAAGAAGATGCAATTAAAAATTATAAAAAGACACCATTTTATGAAGTGAAATTTAAAGATGAGTTCGGGAACATGTTCGCTCGTAAGGTGAAGGACGATGAAGCAGAAGGAATTCGATTCCTCTCGAAAACAGATGGTGCTGCTGACATGCAAAAATTCGGTCCATCGGGGATTACAGATATTAAAAAGACGCGAAAATCATCTGCTCCGGGTGCGTTATTAGAACTTTCGGGATTAGCGTCCATCTTAGCCACGAAAGGTTATCCAGCAAAAGAAGTATTAGCCACGTATCAGAAAATGTATGAGGATCAAGTCGTATCTTATCCACGTACAGAAGATAAATTCATCTCGAATGAACAATTTAATGAAATGTCGAGTAAGGTCAATCAAATAGCGAATTTGGTTGGTGTAGATACAAGCCTATTAACACACCGTACCGCACGAAAAACACACGTTAAAGATGGTGGAGCACATGGAGCGAATAGACCAGGTAGTGTAGTGCCTAAATCGTTAGCTGAATTAAGTAAATATGGTAAGAGTGCTGAAATTATTTATACAACATTAGCGAAAAACTTTTTAGCGATGTACGGTGAAGATTACATTTACGATTCGATTTCAGCACGATTAGAAAAATATCCAACGTTCGTGACGAGCTTTACAGTGCCAGTAGAACTCAACTTTAAACGAATTTTTGATACATCGAACGAAACGAAAGTGAAGGACGATGAAGAAGTGGAAGCAGGTACAAAAGGAATCGGGACGATGGCAAACCCTTTTTTATTCGAGGGTGCAAATAAGAAACCGACAAAACCTTCGATGAAATGGATTATGGCGTACTTATCAAAATACAATGTAGGTACTGGTGCAACCCGAACAGGTACATTAGCTGAAATATCGAGTGGGAAAAATGCGATGTTGAGCGAGAAAAAAGGAACATTGAAATTAACAGAAACAGGTGCGATTACGGCAATTATGGCAGAGGGTACATGGATTTCTTCTGTGACGATTACGAAGCAGTTATTTGACGCAATGAATGATGTGGGTGAGTTTAAAAAACCAACGCAATACATCATTGATATTGCTGATAAAATCATTGCACACGATAAGCAGTTGATGGCGAAGAACAGTAGCAAATTGGTGAAGGTTTTAGGTAAACCAAAAGCAAAAGATACATTTGTGGAGAAACCGAAAACAGAAGGTACAGTGAACGGGGAAGTCATTAAGTTTAACGAAGTGTGGGGCGGTCATACCTTCACTGAACAAGAGAAGAAATCGTTACTAGCTGGTGAAGTCATTGAAATTGAATATGTTACGGCTAAAAAGAAAAAAGCTCGTTGCAAAGGTTCACTCCAAAAACAAAGCTACAAAGGAAAAGAGTTTTGGGGGTTCAAGCCCGATTTTTCAAAGTAAGTGAGTCATAGTCTAGTAGACTAAAAAGTAGCTGATTTCTATATCTTGAATAGTCAAATTAAGCGCAACACTTTATTAAAGAAAATTTCATAAGGACTTTTCCACTCCAAACATTTACGCGGACGTTTATTTAGTTTTTCAATACACTGGTCAATATACGTAGGCGAACAG
>NZ_QFVR01000037.1 GCF_003143975.1 Kurthia sibirica
CGCACTAATTAAAGTTTGTAAGACTTTATATTGATTAACTTCACTGCTTGTTTAGTTTTCAAGGTTCATGTTTTGTTGTTGTCGCAAAGTCACCTTAACGACTTACTTATTATATCATCATAACTTTAAGTTGTCAACAACTTTTTTTAACCGTTATAATTTTTTATTTGCGTCACTCATTAGCGACTTATATATAATAACAAATCCTTTGTCGTTTGTCAACAACTTTAAAATTTATTTTTATGTATAAATCATTTGCTGAATTAGCAACTCAATTAATATACCACTATCATTTACTGATTGCAAGCATTTATAAAAAAAAGATGTTAAGAATTACATTCTTAACATCTTTTCATCATTTAAGTTGTACTCTACGTATTCGCGCCTCTTTAAATAGATAAAAGTATTTACTCTCTGCTATTTTCTTTTGAGCAATCGTATCTAAACTAAAGTCATCGACAAGATTTTCTAATTGTTGAAGATTGTCGAGATCTTGTTTCGATTGTCTGATTAGATGAACGAGCTTAGCATCATACTCTTTACGTAATTTCTGTTTGTTATTAAAGAACATTATTTTGCCTCGCTTTATATTTCTCTTCTTCCCTCTATTGCCTTAGAAAGCGTCACTTCATCTGCATACTCTAAATCTCCACCAACAGGTAGACCATGCGCTATTCGTGTAGTCTTAATACCGGATGGTTTTACAAGTCGAGAAATATACATTGCGGTGGCTTCTCCTTCTATAGTAGGGTTTGTAGCTAATATCAATTCTTCAATTTCTGTATTTTGCAGTCGTTTAATAAGCGAAGGTACATTTATGTCTTCTGGACCAATACCATCCATTGGAGAGATAGCTCCTTGTAATACATGATACAAACCACTATAATCGCGCATTTTTTCCATTGCGACAACATCTTTTGTATCTTGCACAACACAGATAATTGATCGATCACGTGATAAATCCTGGCATATATTGCATGGGTCAATATCTGTTATGTGACCGCACACCGAACAGTATGATAAATCACGTTTCGCATCTACTAATGATTTAGCAAAAGTTAAGACAGTATCCTCTTCCATTGTTAATACAAAAAAAGCCAGGCGAGAGGCGGTTTTCGGGCCAATGCCTGGTAGTTTCATAAAACTATCGATTAATTTGGAAATAGGCTCTGGGTAATGCATAGTGATTTCCCCCTATAACCCCGGAATGTTTAATCCTTGTGTGAATTGACCCATTGTAGAGTTTGTTTTTTCATCCATTTTTTTAATTGCATCGTTTGTTGCAATGATAATCATATCTTGTAATAATTCAACATCATCTGGATCGACGATTTCAGGATTAATTACAACTTCTTTAATTTCTTTTTTACCTGTAATAATTACTTTCACTAGACCATTACTAGCTGTACCTTCAAAAACTTCAGTTTCTAACTCTGATTGAGCTTCCACCATTTTCTTTTGCATTTTTTGCATTTGTTTCATCATATTATTCATATTTCCCATACCGCGCATGTTGTTGTCCTCCTTTTATTTACGAACTTTTATTCTTCTATTTGAATAAAATCTTTACCAAATAACTTCTCTGCTTCAGATACCAATGGATCTTGCGAAGCTATTTGTTGTTCTTCTAACAACGATTGTACAGGCTCTTGAACATCATTTCCAGAGTTATCTACTGGTTTGGAATCGTCATGAGACTCTTTTCGATGTTTTGCCACAAATTCTGAACGTACCTTTTCCCAATCATTTTCAGGAATGAAGATCATTTCATACTGTTTCCCTGTAAGTCCTGCTAACAATTGAGTAAAGTGCTCGCTTAGATCTTTATTTTCTGCAGCCATTTGGCAAAGTATTTCATGTTTGAATTTTAACACAAAAGCATTGTCTGATGCGGCTACTGGCTCCGAATCAGCAAGTAGTGCTTCTTGAGACTTAGGCAATTGATTCATTGCATCGGCCCAAGCACCTTTAATAGTACCAATATCTGCACGCGTTGCGACTTTTAATACTTCGGATACACGCCCTGTTGGTACACGAAATGTAGATGTTGTTTTTGGTCTTGTTTTTGCTCTTTGTCCTTGTGGTGCTTGCTGTAACTGTTGACCACTTTGCATTTGATGTACAAGATTTTCAAGCATTTGTACTTTTGATTGTAGGTTTTGAAACTCTGGCATAGCATCGGTATTTGGCGTTATTGCGACTGCACTCATCGTATTTTGACGGATTGAACCTTGCAGCATTTTTAATAGCGCTGTTTCTAAGTATACTTTTGCATGAAGTGAATAACGCATTTCTTGTTGTGTTTTTGCCAAAGTATCAATATAGCTATATAAAGTTTCTAATGAGAAGTCGTTCGCCAATACTTGGAATTTATCTTCCGAGGAAGCCAACTCTAATAAATCGCCTAAATCAGGAGCAGTTTGTATTAAAAGTAAATCACGGAAAAATGTAATTAAATCTTCCGCTAAACGCACCGCATCTTTTCCTTCATCCATCAACTGATCTAAAAGATGTAAAACTTGTGCGACATCTTTTTTCTGTAGATGTTCTGCTAATTCATAAAAAATGTCTTGGCTAATAGACCCTGTCACAAATAAAGCATCTTCCAAACGTACTTCATCATCACTGAATGATACAACTTGATCCAACATGCTTAATGCATCGCGCATCCCGCCTGCAGCAGCTTGAGAAATAACTTTTAAAGCTTTTTCATCATAACTTCTATCTATATCATCTAATACCACTTTCATCCTCTCTACAATATCTATAGAAGAAAGACGTTTAAAATCAAAGCGTTGGCAACGTGAAATAATAGTTGCTGGTATTTTATGTGGCTCTGTAGTAGCCAAAATGAATTTCGCATGGGCTGGTGGTTCTTCTAATGTTTTCAGTAAGGCATTGAATGCACTAGTAGAAAGCATATGCACTTCATCGATAATATAAACTTTAAAGCGTGCACTCGCGGGTGCGAAACGAACTTTTTCAATAATATCTCTAATTTCTTCTACTCTTGAATTAGAGGCTGCATCGAATTCAATAACATCCGGATGGGCATTATCTGTAATACTTTTACATGTTGCACATTCATTACATGGTTCTTCTGCTGGTGCTTTTTCACAATTTAACGCCTTAGCAAAAATTTTCGCCGCACTGGTCTTCCCAGTACCACGTGGTCCAGAAAAAAGATAGGCATGCGTTGTTTTATCTGCAAGAAGTGCGTTTTGCAATGTGCGTTTCACATGCGTTTGGCCGGACATTTCCCTAAATAATTGGGGTCTATATACTCGATAAAATGCTTGATATGTCAACGTTTCAATCTCCTTTTCGCCGAGTTTTATTATTGTATATTATAACATAGTGCTACTATGTATTCTTCTTTATGCAACGACAATATTACCTAGAACAATAAAAAAACTCACTCGATAATCGAGTGAGTTTTGAATATACACATGAATACCGTGCACCTTTTTTTGACAGCCGAACATAAACGTTACTTTTGTCGTTAGCTCAGATTAGGCGATCCTGCGGCACATAAGTTTGACCACTTAATGCTGCTTCCTCTCGGACCTGACATGGTTCGTGGGAACTCATTGCGCAGGACCCAATCGTCAACACTACGTGCAAAAGGCTGCTCTACAATTCGGACAACCTAGAAAAGGAATTCAGTCTCGCTAAAGCGGATTGCGAGTTACAGGACACCGCTAATTTCCCACCTAGCACGGTAAATACTAGTTTACTAAGGTTCCGTAAAAAAATCAACCTAAAGCTACGAAGTATTTATATTCTACTATAGAAAAAACGTTTTTTTATTTTTCTATAATGTTTTTTCAAAAAACTATTGACCTAAAGTTATTGAGATGATAAAGTATTACTTGTCAGAAAGAAACAATATAATTTTATGGAGGAATACCCAAGTTTGGCTGAAGGGATCGGTCTTGAAAACCGACAGGCGAGTCAAATCGCGCGGGGGTTCGAATCCCTCTTCCTCTTCCATTTTTTCTTACTCGTTACGATTGCGTAACGATTTTTTTTTGGATTTTTTTAGATCTTGAGACAGAACAAAAATAGGATGTCTCCAATACGAATCATCAAATCAACTGAATGCGCAGAAAACTCCACAGGAACGCAGTGACGAGGCATTTGAAGAAATGTCCACGGAAAGCGTTTTTCGCAGCGGAAAGTGATTGAAATGAATAATCCCATATGATTTCGAAAAATCATATGGGATTTTCTCTGTTGAAAATACGTTTGTCTCTGGCTTTTTTATTTTAAACATCTTATTGTACAATCATTCAATTATATTTAAAGCAACGTAATACATACTAAAGTTTTTATATTGTCATTTTCAATCATAATAGGTTATTATAAATACACAATTACCTATCTGAAAGGTTGGTTATAACATGTCAAAACCATTATCTATTCCTAGACCACTTGTGCGTGTCAATCAGTGGACTATTTTATTGAGTGCTCTCTCAGCTTTGATTTTCCAATCACCCTGGCTTTTGGCTATCCCACTGACAGCAAATTTACTTGGTCTATTTTTTAATTTTAATCCATTTATGAAACTTGCTCGTTTATTTCTAAAGAAAAACCCCAGTGAATATATTCCTGAAGACATCACACAACAAAAATTCAATTCAATTATCGCCATATCTTGTTTAACTATTGGATTGATTGGTTTTATTACTGGTGTATCAATTATTGGTTATCTATTTACCACTATGGTCATTCTTGCTTCAGGCATTGCGATTCTAGGTTTTTGTATTGGCTGTTTTTTATTTTTCCAAATCAAACAATTTAAATATCGCATCAAAAAACAAGCAGTTTAATCATTTAAAAACCCGCAGAAAATTTAATTTTCTGCGGGTTTTTTATTCACCTTTACGTAGATGGTGTGCCTGTTCAATAAATTGTCCTACTCTTTCAACGATTACATCGATTGTTTCAGGATTATCCAATAAATCATAATCATTAATATCCAAACGCAATACAGGACATGCATTAAAATTATTAATCCAGTCTTCATAACGACCGTGCATTTCTTCCCAATAACTACGATCTGTTTGTTGTTCCATTGGACGTCCACGTTCTGCAATACGACCAATAATATCTTCAACAGAGCCTTCAATATAAATCAATAAATCCGGATGTGGAAAGTACGGTGTCATAACCATCGCATCAAAAAGATTCGTATATGTTTCATAGTCAATGGGTGTCATTGTTCCTTTATCATAGTGCATTTTCGCAAAAATACCTGTATCTTCATAAATAGATCGATCTTGAATAAAACCACCACCATATTCAAAAATACGTTTTTGCTCCTTGAAGCGCTCTGCTAAAAAATAAATTTGTAAATGAAAGCTCCATTTTTCAAAATCATCATAAAATTTATCTAAATAGGGATTCGAATCTACTTTTTCATAGGATGTACGAAAGTTCAAAGCATTCGCCAAAGCTTCTGTCATCGTTGATTTTCCAACACCAACAGTACCAGCGATCGTAATGACCGCATTGGCTGGTATATTATATTTTTCTCTTAAATTCATCTGTTCAAACTCCTTTTTTCGAGTGCATCCTTTACTTGCTGAAGAATCTTTTCTAAATCGTATGGATTATTCACAAAATCATGAACATTTCCATCAATACGTACAACAGGGATTTCCGGGTTTTCTTTTTCGAATCGTTCAATAAATTTTTGATAATCCACAACGAGTTGCTCCATATAGTCGCGTTTAATCATTTGTTCAAATTCACGACCACGCATTGCTATACGCTTCATTAAAGTATCAACAGAAGCATCTAAATAAATGACAATATTAGGTGTAACAATATCTTCGATTAAAATAGTATAGATCTTATCGTATTTATTGTATTCATTACTTTGCAAAGTACGTTTAGCGAAAATTAAATTTTTAAAAACATGATAATCTGCTACGACAGGTTTTTTATGATCAATTGCATCTCTTTTAATGTCTCTCAATTGTTTATATCGATTACATAGGAAAAACATTTCTGTTTGAAAACTCCACTCATCAATATCTTCATAAAACTTATTTAAAAATGGATTTTCATCAACTATTTCTTTTAATAATTCGAAGCCAAATACATCGGCTATTTTATGTGACAATGATGTCTTTCCAACACCAATGGGCCCTTCAACTGCTATAAATGGAACAGGCATCAAAAATCTCCCTTTCACGCTCATTTTTAATCAATGTTCTTTATTTTATCATATGCTGACATGGAGTAACACCCTTTCGCGTTGCTTCCAAAGCATGCTACACTATTGCTATAAGGAGCGTGTACTATGATTTTGACTGATGAAGAATACATGGCTATAGCTTTTGAAGAAGCACAAAAAGCTGCCGAAATAGGTGAGGTACCTATTGGCGCAATTATCGTTTATGAGGGCGAAGTGATTGCACGTGCACATAATTTACGTGAAGCAACACGCAATGCTGTCATGCATGCTGAATTGATGGCGATTCAGGAAGCTTGCACAATACAAAATCGTTGGCGTTTAGAAGATACAACTTTGTATGTCACATTGGAACCATGTCCTATGTGCGCTGGTGCCATCTTACAAAGTCGTATACCACGCGTTGTCTATGGTGCTCGTGATCATAAAGCGGGTAGTGTTCATTCACTTTATAATTTACTGAGTGACAATCGTCTCAACCATGAGTGTGACATAACAGAGGGTATTTTACAGCAGCAATGTAGCCAGTTATTAAGCGATTTTTTTAAAGCACTTCGCAATAGAAAAAAAGAAGAGAAACGGTTACGCAAATTAAAAGACTCACAGGAAGAATAAACTTCTGCGAGTCTTTTATTAGTTATACGTTCAAAACCCTTGGTAAGCTATGCAAAAAAGATTGTGATATCTGTAAAAAACTTCTGACTGCAAATGATTGATACATATTTTTCTTCGTAATCGTAACAAGTTCCCATGGTGCAGTATTATTTTCAAATGGAATGACGACCACCTGATCGTTTACTTGCTTATCATTGACGATTATTGGCAAAATGGAGATGCCTCTTTTTGAAGCAACAAGCTCTACCAATAAATTCCATTGCGAACTCTTATAAACAATATTTGGTGAAAAACCATTTTTCCTGCACAGTTCGACAATGACATTATGCAGTGCATAATTTTCAGCAATCATGACAAATTTTTCATTAGCTAACGCGGCTACCGTAAGTGATTTATGATGTGCTAATGGGTGATTTTTATCAACATATACGCCAAATTCTTCAGTCATAAATGGTGTGATATCGTATTTTTTTTCATCTACAGGTAACATAACAATGGCTAAATCCACCTTATCTGTATCCACAAACTGTAAAATTTCCTTGGCTTCATATTCCATGAGTTCCACTTCGATATCTGGGTATTCATGATGAAATAACTCCGAAATTCCCATGAAATATAACGCTGCCAGTAAAGGTGGCATACCTACTTTTAATTTACCACGTTGCGTGTTTTTCAAGTCATGAAGTTGATGTTGCATATCATCTATATTTCGAACAATTTTTAAAATTTGGTGATAGACGATATCTCCCGCATCTGTAAGTTCCAATAAGCGAGTAGAACGTCTAAGCAATTCTATATCCAATAAACTTTCTAATCTTTGAATACTTTTACTAAGTGATGGCTGAGACACAAAAGTTGCGACAGATGCCTTCGTGTAGCTACCATATTCAACAACCGCCACAAATGCCAACATATCTTTGATCTCCATAAGTGCCCTCCCATTTATTATTTTCTCTTGTAACACTATTCTCTAAAGAATGACGTTATACCTCTTTTTATATAATTAACGGTCTATTTACGTCTTTAAAAGATGAAAAAGATGAGGTCATTTAAATGACCTCATCTTTTCTACTTATTTTGCTGTAATAACTTCTAAGCCACCCATATATGGACGTAATACTTCTGGTACAACTACAGAACCATCTTCTTGTTGATAGTTTTCTAAAATTGCAGCAACTGTACGTCCAATTGCTAAACCAGAACCATTTAATGTATGAACATATTCAGGTTTTGCTCCAGCTTCACGACGGAAACGGATATTTGTACGACGGGCTTGAAAATCTTCAAAGTTTGAACATGAAGATATTTCACGATAAGTACCTTGTGCCGGGATCCATACTTCTAAATCGTATTTTTTAGCAGCTGTAAAACCAAGATCGCCTGTACACATTAATAATTTACGATATGGTAGGTTTAATTTTTGTAAAATTGCTTCTGCATGACCTGTCAATAACTCTAATTGCTCGTATGAATCTTCCGGTTTAACAAAGCGTACTAATTCGACTTTATTAAATTGATGCTGACGAATTAAGCCACGTGTATCGCGACCAGCAGAGCCGGCTTCAGAACGGAAACTTGCGCTAAATGCATTAAATGCTTGCGGTAATAAATCACCTGATAAAATTTCATCACGATAAAAATTCGTTACTGGCACTTCAGCAGTTGGAATGAGGAAATAATCTTCTTTTTCAATTAAAAAAGCATCCTCTTCAAATTTTGGTAATTGACCTGTGCCTGTTAGGCTTTCACGGTTTACCATATACGGTGGTAACATTTCTTCATAGCCATGTTTGTCAGCATGATAATCCATCATGAAATTCCATAGTGCACGTTCTAAACGAGCACCTGCTCCACGATAAAATACAAAACGACTACCGGCCACTTTACCCGCACGTTCAAAATCGATTAAATTTAAGTTTGTTCCTAAATCCCAATGCGCCTGTACTTCAAAATCAAATGTCGGAACAGTTCCCCATTTATATATTTCTTGATTATCTTCTTCTTCTGAACCAATCGGTACAGAATCATGTGGGATATTCGGTAAACGCATCATCATATACTTGAATTTTTCTTCTACCTCATTCAATTGAGCATCCAATGCCTTAATTTCATCACCTAGTTCACGCATTTGTAAAATTTCTGCATCCGCATTTTCTTTATTACGTTTTTTTTGAGCAATTGCTTCGGTTGCTTTATTACGCTCGGCTTTTAAGACCTCTGTTTTCGCGATTAATTCACGACGTTGCGTATCCCATTCCTCGAAATGATCAAAAGTCCCTAAATCTTCGTTACGATGGCTTAATTTTTCTTTTATTTCTTCATAATTTGCACGAACACGTTTAATGTCTAACATGTTGATTCCTCCAATTCGTTTTCGATAACTTAAAATCCTTTATAAATTTTGCAAAAAAAAGGCACAAAAAAGCCCTCAATCCCCTATGGAAAGGGACGAGAGCTACCCGCGTTGCCACCCTAATTGATTAGACACAAAAAGCCTAATCCGCTTTAATTTATAACGGCTTTATAAGCCGGCTACAGTCTACTATCTATTCGACTGAGCAACTCCAGGACGGATTCACAAGATACTTTATCAGCTTTCACCAAACGCCGACTCTCTATAAAAGCATTACTTTGCTACTACTTCCTATCATCGTAATAAATATTAATTTAATCATACTTTACAATAAATTCGATTGTTTCGCAAGTCGTTACTATTAAATTTCATCAATCCGATCCTTGAAAGTAATGAATATGTAAAAAATCAGCATCTAATATAGATGATGGATATATATTTATATATTATTTTTCATCGCTAATTCGTATTCTATATAATTTGTACTATGTGAATTGCCATGTCCAACACTCCCACTATTTAGTATAATAGGAATGATAAAGAAGAGAGACTCTGATAAAAATCCAATTAATAGTAGCAAGATCACAAGGAGTGATTCGATGGACATGCTCATGTTTCAATTAGAAAAAAATTCTTCTATTCCTCTTTATGAACAACTTTATAAGGAAATTAAAAAAAGTATTATAGAGGGCGTTATCCCTGTACATACAAAATTGCCCTCAAAAAGAAAATTAGCTGAGTTTTTAATGCTCAGTCAAACAACGATTGAATTAGCCTATGCTCAACTCGTTGCTGAAGGGTATATTATAGCAAAACCACGTATTGGTTATTTTGTAGAGGACGTGGAGGATTTAGCATATATTGAAACGAAAAAAGCAGTGATTTCTTCTATAAAAGAACCATCTCCTACCATTGAAATTGATTTCCACCCTGGTCATATTGATACAGCATCGTTTCCATTTACGATATGGAGAAAGTATGCAAAAGATGCCATAGATTTTCATGAAAAGGATTTGTTGTTAATTGGTTCTCCACAAGGTGAATTTTCATTGCGAGAAGAAATCGCTCATTATTTATATCAATCGCGTGGTATCCACTGCTCTCCAGAACAAATTGTCATTGGTTCTGGTACCGAACAATTACTACCGATGATGATGAAATTATTTGGCGATTATAATGTCTATGCAATAGAAAATCCAGGCTATAAATTAACACATCATATTTTCACTCAATACTACCAAAAAACAATAGCTATAGATGTTGATGAAGATGGTATAAATATACATGATTTAGAATGTACACAAGCAAATATTGCATATGTTACACCTTCTCATCAGTTCCCAACCGGTGCTGTATTATCCGCATCAAGGCGTGCCCAATTGCTTAATTGGGCTGCTGAAAAAGATAATCGCTTTATTATCGAAGATGATTATGATAGTGAATTCCGCTATGTTGGAAAACCAATTTCTTCTCTCCAAAGCATGGATCATCGTGAAACAGTTATTTATATAAGCACTTTTTCAAAATCTTTAATGCCCTCTCTACGTATTGCCTTTTTTGTTTTACCGCCACAACTTCTGACACGCTACAATGATTTATTTACTTACTATACATCGACGGTCCCACGATTTGAGCAGCATATTTTAGCTCAATTTATGAAGGATGGTCATTTCGCAAAACATTTAAATCGCATGCGGAAAATTTATCGCAAAAAAATCGAAAAATTAACATTAGCACTATCACATTATGCACCAACAGTAAAAATATCAGGTGAACAAGCAGGTATGCATATTGTCTTAACTGTCATTCACAGTCAATCTGCCAGTACCTTAGCAAAAATCGCTTTACAACAAGGTATTCGTATTGCACCAATCGATCATTATCGTATGACACCTAGCAATCTTGTAACACAGAAAAAAGATTTTTTACTCGGCTTTGGTGGCATTGATGAGCAGCTAATCATTCCTTCTATTCATCGCCTCATGAATGCTTGGCAAATTAGTCGTCAACAATAAAAAAGATTATGCGACAGCAGTAGCTGTTACATAATCTTTTTTATATTTACTACTCAATTTTATTATTGAAGAGAATAGTTTGGTGCCTCTTTTGTAATTTGAACATCATGTGGATGACTTTCACGTAAGCCAGCACCAGTCATACGAACAAATTGTGCATTGTCACGTAAATCAGCAAGATCTTTTGTACCGCAGTAACCCATACCTGCACGTACACCACCAACTAATTGGTGAATCGTATCTGATAAAGCGCCTTTATATGGTAAACGACCTTCGATACCTTCTGGAACTAATTTTTTGGCATCGTCTTGGAAATAGCGATCTTTTGAACCGTTTTCCATAGCTGATACAGAACCCATACCACGATATACTTTAAAGCGACGACCTTGGAAAATTTCAGTATCCCCTGGCGCTTCTGAAGTACCTGCTAGTAGTGAACCTAACATTACAACATGTCCACCAGCTGCTAAAGCTTTAATAATATCACCAGAATACTTAATACCACCATCAGCAATAATTGTTTTCCCTAGTTTACGGGCAACTGTAGCACAATCATATACTGCAGTAATTTGAGGAACACCTACACCAGCAACTACGCGTGTTGTACAAATTGACCCAGGACCAATCCCTACTTTAACAACATCAGCACCAGCATTGAATAAGGCTTCTGCTCCTTCACCTGTTGCAACATTACCAGCAATAATATCAAGGTCTGGGAATTTCGAACGAATATCTCTTACAGTATTCAGTACACCCTCAGAGTGGCCATGTGCTGTATCGATGACGATTACATCTACTTGTGCATTTACTAATTTTTCAATGCGTACCATAGTATCTTTTGTAACACCAACAGCTGCACCAACTAAAAGACGACCATGGCTATCTTTTGCTGCACTTGGATATTCCATAACCTTTTCAATATCTTTAATCGTGATTAAACCTTTTAATACACCCGCATCATCAACGATTGGTAATTTTTCAATTTTATATTGTTGAAGCATATTTTCAGCTTCAGCTAAAGTAGTACCTACAGGAGCTGTGATTAAATCTTTTTTTGTCATGACATCATCAATTAATAATGAGTAATCTTGTACAAAACGTAAATCACGGTTTGTAATAATACCTACTAATTTTAATTCAGTTTCATTATTTACGATAGGAACGCCAGAAATACGGTATTTGCCCATTAAATGTTCTGCATCAAACACTTGATGAGTTGGAGTTAAGAAGAAAGGATTTGTAATAACGCCATTTTCAGAGCGTTTAACTTTTTCAACTTGATCAGCTTGTTCTTCGATCGACATATTTTTATGCACGATTCCAAGTCCACCTTGACGAGCCATTGCAATAGCCATAGACGCTTCAGTTACAGTATCCATTCCCGCACTAATCATTGGAATATTTAATGTGATTTTCGAAGTTAACTTCACCGATAAATTTACTTCCTTCGGTAATACTTCAGAGTGTGCCGGTACTAATAATACATCATCAAATGTTAAGCCTTCTTTGGCAAATTTTGTTTCCCACATGTTCTGTAATTCCTCCTATTAAAAAATATATTACTTGTAAGATTAACAACGTAATCCACTACTGTCAAGAAGCTCGGAAATAAAAGAGTATTCCGATTTTTCCCATTATTAAAGGCGTAACAATGAGAACGCTTCCTTGTAGTTTTTACTTGTTTGTATTTAAACAGTGTACTGTAATTCATACATAATTACTAAAATAAAGACTTAAATAACATATATATAATGAATAATTATAATTATTTTATTACATACTGACACCTACGTATTTATCTTTATTTTTGAATTTTCTAGAATAGAGCATATGTAATATTTCGTACTTAGCATGCGCTCTAATGACTTTAAATTCATTTCAATAAATATCTACAGTATCCCTATTAAAACAGCTTCTAACACTTAATAACACGATTTATGATGGCTGTAAGATTGTTTAAATTATCTATATCAGATAAACTCTTTTTTTATAGGAGGCTATACTCAAAAATAACTCATTTTTTTAGCACAACCACTCTATTAATTTTTAATACGATTATTTTACAACTAATTCCTTCCTTTCAACAAAACAGAGAAAATAAAAGGATGTAATACACTATTTATCATCAAAAAAAAGAAACCACAACGTGGTTTCTTCATGTGCTTAGCCGTCCTACTCTCACTGGGAGAAAGTCATTGTTCACTGGAGCCGCGCATTTCTTCGTCAGCTTCCAGTCATTTGATCCTCACGTACTCATGTACGTTGCGTCCTCACTTCTGTCGCTTCCTCGAACTACTTGCTCCAGTAAATAATGGCATCTAAAAGGATGTAATACACTTATTTATCATCAAAAAAAAGAAACCACAACGTGGTTTCTTCATGTGCTTAGCGACGTCCTACTCTCACAGGGGGAAACCCCCAACTACCATCGGCGCTAAAGAGCTTA
>NZ_QFVR01000038.1 GCF_003143975.1 Kurthia sibirica
ATATTCTTGGGCAATCTCTGCACGTGGCTTGCCATTTTCATAAAGCTTCACTAATTGCAGTTTAAATTCGGGTGTAAATGTTCGACGTTGACGTGGCATATTTTGCACGCTCCCTTAATTTTATAATCTAAGTTTACAAGCCCTTATTTTATCTGTCCAACTTAGTGTATCCTATCCAATTAGATTTAATTATACTATACAATAATTTATAAATAAGAAATCCTATTAAACCACCAAGCGTATTAAGTAATAAATCATCTACATCAAATGTTCCTAAACGAAAAATTAATTGAATTAATTCATATATAAAGCTCAGTGAAAAAGTACTTACTATAATTTTAATAATTGTAGGCTTCTTGAAAAATAATAATGCCATGAAAATACCAAAGGGTATAAAACCAATAATATTACCAGCTAAGTTTTTAAAAGCACTGAATGGTGTAGTACCTTCAGCCTGTATATACGCTGTAATTGTGTGAAAAGGGATAAGGTTATATTCTTTTAAAAAAAATAAACTTTCTCCACGGAAAAGCAATTGATCAATTGTTCCATTAAAAGAATAATATTTTAATAAAATCAACTTACTAAGTAAGATTAAATAAATGAAGAATAAGAGTTGTAGGCTGATTTTTATAGTTTTATTCACGTAAAACCCCCCCTGTTCAATAGTTGTGCAATCGATAATTTATATAGTTTTACATAAAAAATAATAGATACGATTGAAAAGAATATTAGAATCAACAATGAAATTATAATAAATATTTCTGTATAAATAGTTATTGGATATACAATATAATCATAATTAATATAGATTATAAGTAATATAACACTACTAATTAAAGTAGATTGTAACCATAATAAAGGAATACTTCTAACTAATAAAATCCAAATTTCACCTTTAGTCATACCTTGCGAAAGATAAATACCCCATTTACGACTATTTTTTTCTAAATTACGATCTAACATGAAGTAAATAGTTATACATACGAATATAATACTTACTACAAAGGTAATAATATAATATACTTTAAATAATTTAGATAGTGGATTATTGATGTTATTTTCATCTATAACTTCGTTGTTGTATAGTGCAGACAATGTACTTAATTTTTTAATTAGGTTATTACGATTTTTATGTGAGACATCAGAATTTAAAGATACTTCTACATCATTATATCCACTAAATAATTTAGTTTGAATAGCTTTTTTTGCATTAATTAATACCTTCACATTAGCATTTTCAGATTCAACAATTTTAATATTATCTATTTTGTAAGTCCAAGATTTCAAGTTACCTTGTGAGTCAGATCGAACTACTATTAAATTAGTTCCTATTTTTGACTGATTTTTTTGGACATCCTGTTTTGATGAGACAATTAAAATTGCATGATTTTCAGATAATGGCTTTTTAATTTGAAGATTATCCGTAATATCACTTTGTAAATAGACTGGCTTAAGGCTAAATTCCTCCAATTCAGATGCATCTTCCAAATCATCTGAACTTACATAACTAACGTATAATTTTAAATCATCCGTTAGAGCACTTACTTGTACAGATGAAACACCTTTATATTTCTCTATCTTTTCTACTTCGCCTTCTGAGATATATTTGCGTGGGGGTAAGGCGACATCATATCCTTCAATATTTATCGTTTGAGTAACTCTATTGGCAGAAATAGATAGAGTATTTGTATTTGGAGGAGGCATAATTTCTTCTTTATAAATAAAAATTGATGTGAAAAGTAGGATGATTGATGCTATTAATACTATTGAATTTAATCCATACATAATAGTTTGACTTTTAAGTTTTCTTCTTTTTTGGTGCGAAAGCAATGAAATTGTACAAATTAATATTATGAAAAAGAAGACAGTCGATAATACAAGCCCAACTACTAGTTCACTCCAAGGAATTAATAAATTATATTCATATAAATAATATGATAAAAATTGATATATGATATATATAATTGGAATGCTCAATATACTTGATATACTAATTATCAAGTATATTTGTATTATTTTGATAATTTCTATTTTTCGCTTTGTCATGCCTTCTATTTTTAATAATTCATAAAGTACTTCTTGTTTTTTATAATAAATTAAAATAATTTGACATAAACTAACACTGCTTATAATGAGTAAAGCTGTAAGAAAAAAATATTTCACTAAATTCATTACTTTATAACTTTTTAATCCTTTATAGTAAAATTGATCATTTACTATATAATTCAACCCATATTTATTTGCGAGCTCATTATCAATTTTTTCAAGACTTTTAAAATCTTTAATCATATAAGAGTGTTTTTTTGGTATATTTTCTGAGCTTTTTAATTTAATTATGTTTGGAAATCCATAATATGTATTTTTTACATCAATATTCATCGACCAATTTGCACTGTAGTTTTTGATAATACCGACTAGAAGTAAATTTTGATTACCAATTTTTTTTCGAGTCCCTATCCCCCATGAATCCCCATATATTTTTTGTAAATACGCTTCTTCGATGACAACTTCATGGGATTTATTAGGTAAATGTCCTTTTAATAATTGAAAATTAGCCATTTGAAAAGCTGTTTCATCAAAAAAACCAATCTGAACAATATTGTGATCTATTTTTACAGCATCTTCTATGCCATATTCCCCAACTGTTAAAAGTGAATTTCTTAATACAGATACTTCTTCATCTGTATTTACTAATAGACCCGTAAAATCTCCATATCTAAATTGAGCTTTTTCTATTGTATATTTTTCTGTAGTTGCAGCTATTATTTGAAATAAAGTTATTGTAATTATTGTCATCATACAAATGAACAATAATAATGAAAACCATTTTTTTTGACTATAAACTAATTGCCAGGATACTTTAATCATTTTTTATACACTCACTCAAGATACCGTTAGTTAATTCAAATTCTTTATAGGGTAAGTTAAATAGTTTTTCTTCATGTGTTACAACAATTAATGTTAGTTTTTGTTCTATTATTATTTGTTCTAACATTTTTACAATGGCATTAGTATTAATAGCATCTAAATTCCCTGTTGGCTCATCAGCAAAAAGGATTTCAGGTTTTTTTAATAGAGCTCTTGCTATAGCGACACGTTGCTTCTCTCCACCAGATAGTAGTCTAACATTTTTTTTAATCAAATGAGAAATATCGAGTTTTTTGTAAAGATTATTCAATTCCTCATTGTCTATATGCATTTTATTTAATTCTATTGGTAATAAAATATTTTTTTCAACAGTTAAATCTGGTATTAAATTGAATTCTTGAAAAATAAAACCTATTTTTTCACCTCTTATCTTAGCTTGTTGCTTTTCATCTAAAATATGTATGTTTTCACCTTCATATAAAACAAAACCACTTTTAGGCTTCTCTAAACCAGATAAAATATGTAATAAAGTAGATTTACCAGAACCACTTTTACCTTTAATCAATGTAATAGTATTTTTCTTGAATTCACAATTAATATTATTTAACACAGTATACCCATTATAAGATTGAGATATATTCTCACCTTTTAGTATTAAACTACTATAAATAAGTCTTCCTCCTTTTTTAGGCAGAACATAGATATGTTCTGCCTGTCTTGTTTATTGTTTTACTGTTGCAGAACCTTTTATACGTTCACCATAAAGGTTAGTGGTATTCTTTGTGAAATTAAGTACATAACTACCTGCGCTTATGGTTCCTAAAGAATATGTTTTTGTAACTCCTGTAGCTTGAGTTCTAAATGAATAGTTTGTAAATACAGATTTATATAGATCCGGAGTGTAATCGCTTTTATCAGGACTAACTTTCCCACTAGCATAATATGTATTTCCGTCTACTGTAACAGTTGTTTTAGCTGAATCTAAAGAGAATTTAGTTGTTCCTTTAATAGATGAAGATAAATCAAAGCTAACAGATTTACTATAAGCGTGAGCGTACATTGGAATTGCTATTATTGCAATTGAAATAGTAGCAAGTATAGTTTTTTTTATATCATTCACCTCCTTATAAATCCAATTATACCATTATATACCTTTAAAGTATATATAATGGTATAATTGGATTTATTTGAAAATTATAAACAAAGATACTATTTCTAACCACTCAGCTACCTTTAAATTTCGTTCGGCACTTCTATTTTGAACAGCTTCAATACCAAAACTTTCATAAAATTCCGGAAAATTTAGTTTTTCTAATAATTTTTCAGGCATAGCTAAATTAAATTGATACTGCTTTTTCCCCTCATCTTCCCAATCATAAAAATCATAACGTTTAAGTATATCTAATAATTCTAAAAAAGTAATTTTTTCCATAAATCCTCCTTGACCAATCATTATTTTGATAAGATTTTACCATTGCCGTCTAAACTCGCTTTTCTTTTCCCACTTTTATCTTTAAGCTTCCATTTCCTTCCTCCATGACCAGCAACATCTTTCTCTATCTTCCAACCTGTTTTCGGATCTTTACGAGCTGTCTTTCCCTTAATCTTTCCTGTAAATTTCCCTATATCTACATTTCCATTTGGTTTTAATAATCTTTTAGGAATCGAAAACGAATAAGTCTTTTTAGGAAGGTAACTCGCCACCCATATACCGGCTGCAACTACAGCTACTATACCTAATGCTCCCCGTCCCCATCCTGGTATAGAAAATAGTGTTACACTTACTGCAGCATAAGCCATTTTCCCACTATAATCCATATTCATCACTGGATTACCATTCGCATAACTATAACCATTCTGTGATAACGGTTCGTCATCATCGCCTGGATGTGGGCCTCACACGATGTGAGTGCCATCGATGTTCGCACAGGACGTGCGGAATTTAGTCGATGTTCTGCTAGAAATGCTCCATTTACTGGGTTATAGTAACGTGCTTGTAAATAGTAATTCTTCGTTTCTTCATCATAGTAGTCGATTGGATAAACGCTACGACAGGACGTCGTTGCTAGCGTTTATCTTCTTCGCTTTTGCTAGATCCCCTTCGACCGTTAATACATTCCCATAGGCATCATATATGTATGCACCGACTTCTTGGTCATCTTTATCACGGCCCCACAAGATGTGAGAGCCATCAACGTTCGCACAGGACGCGCGGAACTTAGTCGATGTTCCTTAATTAATACATCTCCACGATGATTCGTAATGAATTGCTGCTTGCAGGACGCAAGTTGGGCGAGCCAACAACACTGCCTACATGATGTAGGTTGGATAAGTCAGCAACAGGACGTTGCGATTTCGACTTATCTTCCACTTGTGCTTTTGGCTCGCCTTCCTTTACAGTTTCAAATGTACCTGATTCATTTTTCGCCTTCACCATCATACCAAGTGGTGTATAGCCATTCCATTCATATGAACGGTATTCCGTAACAACATCCTTTACTTTCACAACTTCCATATTCAATACTTCGTCGTTATAGAAGTATTCATGTGTTGTATCGCCAACTGTTTTCGTTAGTTGACGTGGCATAGTAGCACACTCTTTTTAATTGTTAGTCTTAGTTTACAAGCCCTCATTTATTCTGACTAACTTAGTGTAGCCTATCCAAGTGGATCGAAATTAGTACTACGCCATGAATTAACGCACTATATGTTGGATAGGTATTTAAAGGTTTTTTGATTTGCCCTTTCTTTTGGTGTCGATCATATGGATAAAGAGAAAAACTTGGACGGCTGCAATGGCGGTTTTGGCGGTAGACTGAAAAAAGCAAGCCGTTTATTTAAAATCTTCATTTTAGGTACGTCGGCTTGGCGACATTCTAGCACCGCCAAAATTTTGGAATGAAAGGGCTTGAGGGTGGAGATTTTTACGTATCAACTCCTTAAATTCTCACTTCAAATATCAGCAAAACACGCTGACCCTTCTTTTTATTGCGATTTACCGTTGACACTCACCTTAATTTTTCTCAAAAAAAAATACGAGAATTTCTCGTATTTTTAAACCTCTTACATTTTATATTTTTACATAAACTTGAAATAACTTTTAAAGTTAAAAAGTTATTTATTTAAAAACTTTACCCAGTACTTTTTTTCCACTTTCATCTAAATAAACAACTAAGTCTCCATGTTTAGTATTGGCTGTGTCAGAAAAAGTAACAGCATAAACTTTCTTTCCATCATAAGATTCATCTAATTGACTTTTAGGAATATCTTTTACACTTATTTTTTCTACAGTAGAATTTGAAGGTGAAATAGTTAAAGACTGTTCTTCTTCATTTAAAGCGTTATATGCAACCATATTTTTTGATGTTGAAGTTGTTTCATCACTTGAAGAACAACCATAAACACTTATTAATAATATACATATCCCCATATAAATACCTATTTTTTTCATCATTAAACCCCATTTATATTAATATTAGTTACTTACTTTATCCATCTCATATCCATATAAAGTATAACCTTTTTTATACAAATCACTTATTGTATTTTTATTCTTACTATCTGTCGTATGCTGAGTATAATATTGTTTTCCAGATTTCACTTTAGTTATGATAACTGTATGATCTATTTTTCCGTCATTTTGAAAATCAATATTTACTACATCGCCTTTTCCTAAAGAACCTGATTTTTTTGCAATACCAGCTCGTTTTTTCCAATGTTTATAGAAATTATGAGCGCCTCCCCAAGTATGACTAGGCTTTGAATCACTATAATACCATACTTTATCACTTCTATAAGTTGTAAATATTCCACCTTTACGATACTTCATTCCAACAACTTTCACATTTTTTTGACTTTTTATAATAAGGATATTTTGAATTATTTCTTAATTTTTTCGAGTTACTAGTCCATTTTGTAGCATATGACAGCTTTTCCTGAATCATAGCCATTCTTACTTTTAGATACCGTAGTTATTTGAGTATTTCCTTTTTTAGTTGAATTAGTATCAACTGGTCTATAAGATTCTAATTCGTTTTTTTCATCATTAGTAATAGTTCCATTTTTTAATTTTTTATTTAAAATTTTAATACGAGCATTCGTATCAAAATTACTATAATATCCTATAAAATTAACTAACTCTTTAACTTTTTTAGAATTAGATTTTGTAAAATAATCTAATTCTAAAGCAAGATTATTTACTCTATCTTGATATAAAACATCATCTAAATTATTAGATACTATAATATTTTGTTTCTTATAATATTTTTCTACAATATCCATATGAGTTTTATATTTTTTCATAGCTTTTTTATGTACTTCTTTTTTCGTACCAGTGATACCAATTGCATTAGTATCTTTGTATAAGGGTACTGTATTAATTTTTTCTTTTGCTTGAACATTTTCAATTTTTAAATTAAAAAATGTTAATAACAAAACAATGATAAATAAACCGCCTACTTTCAAAAATAAATGATTATGAAATGATTTTAACAAAAATATACGGAAGTGTAAAATATCTTGTGTAAATGAATAAATACAAAAAGGAAGATCTTTTCTTGGTAGAATTAAGTCACCACAACCAATTCTAGAAAAGAGGTCTTCCCTATGACTAAGTTTACATCAGATATTGTTCAAGCCTATTTGGCGCAGCATCTACTCAACGAATTTAATCGAATCCTTTAATAAGCAAATCAAGAAATATACGAAGCGTAAAGAACAGTTTCCAAACGAAGAATCCCTTGAGCGCTTCCTAGTTTCCCAGTTCCAAGACTATAATCAGCGTTTCCTTACTCGATGCCATATCGGTTTCAATCAAGCTCGAGCAGAGCTGGCCGAAATGTTTGAAGTTAACAAAGACCAGTAACTCAAATTAACGCATATATATATTCGAAAATGATCAGATACTATGAAAAGGTTGGATTGTCATTTACACATAAATATTGACACTCTCATTTATCTTTATATATTTTTTTGAAAATATATTTTGTAGTTTGAAGTGATAATTCATCTAAAATAAATCTTATTCTTTTGTCATTAGTAGTTTGAAAATATGGAGTTTCTTTGTTTGGCGAAAAATTTATATTAAATTTTTTTAATTCTACCATAATTTAAATTTAATCTCCTATTCTATTTAATTCAATATCATATGTGCCAGAACGTGTTTTTTTACTAGCTAAGCCTTCTATAGTTTTTGCACCTTTCCATGTTCCACCATTATGACTATCTTTATCTATTGTTATATATTTAGGTTCTGTTGCAAAGTTTAAAATTTCCACCTCTAACTTCTAAAAAGATGTGGTTACACTTCACAAAATAAAATGGGCCATCCGTATTGAACAGACAAAATCCTTCTTACAGAACTTAAATTAAATAGAATTTTGGATTAAAAAAGCTTCTACGGGCCTTATTATTTTCAACAAAATAAAAATATACGTACATATTAATATATTCATATATACGTATATTGATATATTAGTATGGCTAATTAAACAGATTTCATACAATAGAAAAAAATTGCTCCTTAGATGCTTTTAAGCGTACTTTAAGTTGCAATTATTAGTTACATCATGCTTTTTTACTTGGTTAAGATCCGTAGACAAATAGAACATTGTCATATTAAACAGACACGAATGTAACAGCTATTTAAAATGAGTTGGCGAGCTATAACTATTGTTATTTTATAGCTTTGATACAGATTCTTATATTTAACGACACTTTAATTGATTAATCGATTATAATCGATTATATTGAATATATATAAATAATCGATAGAGGTGAGTTTTATGCAATTTAAGGAATCACCAACTGTAGAATTTAAACATGAACTAACTGATGGTGTTAAGCGTGAAATTATCGCCTTTGCGAATACGCAAGGTGGTGAACTTTATATTGGGATTGATGACGATGGTACAGTCGTTGGTTTAGAAAATGCACATAAGACGTTAGAAGCTGTTTCAAGTATGTTGCATGATAGTATTCAACCCGATATTTTAGTCCATACTTACTTAAGTGTTGAAATCATGGAAAACAAGGAAATTGTGAAGATTTCCGTTTCACGAGGTACACGACGTCCCTACCATTTGAAAAATAAAGGGATGAAGTCATCAGGTGTATTTATTCGTTATGGTACATCTGTGACAAATGCTTCCGAAGAAAATATTCGTCAAATGATACTAGAATCAGACGGGACGAATTTCGAAACGATGCGTAGTTTACAGCAGGATTTAACATTCAAAGAAGCCACAATGGTATTTGAAAAACAGAGCTTAAAATTCGGATCCGAACAACAACGAACACTTGGACTAATTTCAGATGAAGGCTACTATACAAACTTAGGATTGCTGTTCTCTGATCAATGTGAGCATACGATTAAATGTGCACGTTATTTAGGAAACGACAAACTCGACTTCCAAGATCGTAAGGAGTTTACTGGCTCCATTTTAACGCAAGTAGAGGATGCTTTTGAGTATTTAACCCTTTATAATGCCAAGTCTGCGCACTTTGAAGGTCTCCAACGCATTGAGCAAGAAAGTTTCCCAACATACGCCTTACGCGAAGCATTAATCAATGCTGCAACACACCGAGACTATAGCTTTAGTGGAAGTATTTTAATTCACTTGTTCCAAAACCGCTTAGAAATCGTTTCTGTTGGTGGATTAGTAAAAGGCTTAACCTTAGAAGATATTGAACTTGGGATCTCACAAAGCAGAAATCCCAAACTAGCCAATGTATTTTATCGCCTCAAGTGGATTGAAAGTTACGGAACGGGCTTACAGCGTATGAAAGAAAGCTACAAACAAAGTACGGAACAACCTTTTTGGATAGTGGGACCAAATGCATTTGTTGTTACATTACCTAAAAAAACAATCGATACACCTACTTCTGAAGATGGTTTATTGAATGATTGGTTAAAGGGACATCCTGAATTTACAACGAAAGAATTGGAAGTATATTTAGATAAAAGTAAAGCGACTGTCCGAAAAATCATTGCAGATTTACTAGAGAAGAATCGAATTACCCGTATCGGAAATGGCCCCTCTACGAGATATCAAGTAAAGGGTTAATACATGAAAAATGCACATACAAATTACTTCCCTTAAACAGAAGACCATGCAAATGCATTGTTAAAAAGCTTAAACCATATAGAAAAGCCGTAAAAGTAATTATGGACTGCTCCCTGTCAAGTAGACAGCGGAAATAATAAAAATTGAACTAAGCGGCTTGAGCTCTGAATTCTAGAGGGCTCAGGCCGTTTAGTCGTTTTTGATAACGTTGATGATTGTAGAAGTGAA
>NZ_QFVR01000039.1 GCF_003143975.1 Kurthia sibirica
TTGAACTTTGGGATTACGTACACTGGTTTAACAACCTACGAATTCACGGAACACTAGGTTATTTAACGCCTGTGGAATTCAAGCAACAGCCCCTATAATTTTTGTCCAGTTTAGTGTTGACATTCCAAAATGTGTAGATTACCAATAATCGTATCTATTTAGAATAGTATAGATGTCAAATAATAAGAGGAAATTGGGGCTGTTCCAAAGGATTTTTTTAGCCAAAAACGAATAAAAATTGAAAGGCAGAAACATTGATTTAACAACATTTCTGCCTTTTCAATTTCATATGATTACACTTCAAAAGGACATATGAGGCAGCCCCATGTAATGTTATTATTTAGTTCAGCAAGCTTTATTGCTTGTGATTGGTAAAGAGTATCTACTTAATTCAGGAATACAATGAATATACGTATCTACAGTTGTTTTTAATGAAGTGTGACCTAAAAAATATTGAATAAATTTTATATCTTCATTTTGATAATATTTAATGGTAGCACATGTATGCCGAAGCCCATGAATCGTTACTTGTTTTAGGTTATGCTGACTTTGGAACTTCTTTAACCAAGCATTTAAAACGGAATTATTGTAAAATGTATTTTTACTATTTACGACATTCTATCCTACTTAGGAATGGTTGATTCCAAAAAAAGTGTGGGATCTAAAAACTTCTCCAAGAATTGAAAGTAGGGGGAGTATTCAAAGAAAATATTTGTTAGAAATTTGATATTTACATTTGTTTTGATATTCTTTATGGAATAATGAGGATTATAAGAAAAAAACTAAAACTTTAATTGAGATAATGGATTTTTCCATAAAATTTCGAATAGTTTCGATGATTTTCCGTAAACTTTTTAGAAGTTAAAAAGCTTTTTATAATGAATTTTGCGTGAAAAAATGATAGCTTTTATCAAATTGTTATTAAAATCTGTATGATTAAAGAGATTTTTGGAATGGTGAATATTGAAGGAGTGGAGAGTGGATAGGAAAACGTAATCAAACAAAAGTTTATTCAAGATTTATTTAATACTTATCTAACAGTTGTTTAAATGTTGTGTAATAAGTATATATGTTCTGGAATACAGGTCATGTAGAGGGATTTGGTTGAAATGTGAAAAATAAGCGAGGAAATTAAATTTGAAAAGTTACACAATAGTTATATAAGATTTAACCAAGTCTTATATAATTGTTGTGTAAGTGTTAAATAACTTTTTTGGGAGGAATAGAAAGTAAAAAACTATTGCAGTTTATTCCAAGCAGAAAAAAGTTTAGATTTAGTGAAAAAATGATGAAATTATTTTTAAAGAAACTTGAAAAAAGTTTTTCATTTTTAAAAATGAAAATCAGTTATATCAAGGGTTTAGGCGGATTTCTGCTCGGCAATATCCCCCTCGGCTAAAGGAGACAAGGAGCAACTTTTACCGCTTCAATAAATGTATTTTTACGGATATACTTCCGTGATATAATTATTGAAATAATCCGAATTAAGGACTTGAATTCATATGAAAAATATATTATTAATCGTCCGTCCAACAGATAAACTATCCGTCAAAGCTTGTAAAGCCTTAACTTTGGATATATTATATTTTGTATCAATTATCATCACAGCAAAAATAGTGAAACTTATCTACTTTGGTTTCTTTTATTAATTAATGGATACCCATAATAAAAAGACTGCCGAGAAATCAGATTTTCATCTGACTTTTCAAGCAGCCCACAAAAAATATCATTGTCCTACAATTTCGTTATATAAATTTCGATAGTATAATGTTAATTCTGTATATTGACTAGGAATTTTAGTCATATTCGCCTCAAAGTTTATTCGACTTATTTCTGAACTCGATCTTTTGCGTAGACTTTCAATATTTTTGTCTGAAAATTTTACAACTTTTTGCATATAACTATCTAAAATTTCTTGTGTCGGATCATAAGGGAATTCCACTTTATCACCGTTATTAGAACCACAACCATTTTCAGGCGGTGTGATTACAGGTGGTTGTGTCTGATATTTTTCCCACGGTTTTCTAACGATACATTGATAATAATAGCCTGTTGAATAAGGAATATCTAACATGCCGCCATACATATGCACTTTACGTAATAAACGATCTCGCAATGGAGACTTTACAACATCCTTTTCACCATTAATGAATCCATGAAATGTACCATTATAGTATGAACTATCAGGATAAGGTACATCTAATACCGCGCCCTATGGATGTGCTTCTTTTAACAGTCGATCTAATACTGGTGATGGAGATATGTGTTGTTTAATAATCTCACCAATACGATCACGATGACGTTCAAACGACTTTTCTACTTTCGTAGTTTTCATCGATTCAATTAAGTTTTCGACTTGTCTAGCGTAGCGTTGTTCGTCATATGGCAATTCCTCTAAAAGTTGCTGTTGAAGGTATGGGCGACAATTATAAAGCGGTAGACTCAACTAATAACGAGGGCATTGTGATTAAAGGAAAAGAAAAATTTGAATTTACATTAGCTAGTATAGAGGTAAAAGTTAACGGTAAGGATGCATATTTGCATGTAAAAGAATCTAAAGGGATTACGACACCTACTGATTTACAGGTTATCAAAATAGGTTCTGATCTGTTTGTGCCTATGGAAACATTGACTCAATTATTTGGCTACGAAGTGAAAGTAGTAAAAAAAGGCGAGGTATATATTGTTTACATAGGAACATTTAAAGAGCCGACGAAGCCAGTTGATAAGGAAGATCAATTTGTTCCGAATCATTGGAAGAAGTCACCTACTGGCCTTTACCAAGATGTGAACTCGAAGTATCCATTACCAGCTGGAATCAAGCCGTTTAAAGCTAAATCAAAAAGCTTTACGACAAACTACAAAGCGAATATCGACATTTTAGTTAATGAACTTGGATTTGAAAAAGCAAATAATGTTGCAATTATGTTCCCATATGGAACTTCGAATTCAATGACAGTAAGATATAGCGAGAAACACAAAGATTATCAGATTCAACTAAATTATTGGTGTTCTTGTAGTGACGAAGTGCAAATTCAAAATCTTACACCTTATGCTTTCAAGGAAATTACTCGTTTATTCTTCGGAGCAAACTCAAATAAGGTTTACGACATTGTAGAAAAAGGTTACAAAAGAGATAAAGCTGTATTAAAGTAATTCCACAAAAAGTTTAAAGTAGGTAATCGTGAAGTCTATATTGCCGATGCTGGCTCAAAAATTTCCGTTTATATTTCAGAACCAAACAAAAAGTTGAATTTGTAGCAAAACATACTAACACTAGTAGTACGGACCAAAGTAATGGTCTGTACTACTAGTTTTTAGAGGAAGCTAAGCACGAAATATAAAGATTAGAACACAGCCCCTGTATGCATGACATGGAACGAGTGCATTTGTGTAAAAAAAGATTTATACAGTTGCATAGTAAGCCCGAAATATAAATAGTATTAAAACTTTATAACATTACGAAAAAACTATGTATTATTAAAGGGGAAATCTTGAATAATTCCCATTAAAATAGGGCGCTCCAAGCTTTTTCTGTTACGTTCTTTTTACATTTGTTGAATAATAGTCTACAAAACTTTTTTCATCTAAATGATATTTAGTTAAGAGAGTATCTAATTCGTTATCTAACCACATGTTAGGTGACTTACAAGACAATTCTTCACTTATACCTCTCAAATTGGTTTTAAGCATTTCTAATTTACTTTCATTTATTACTACAAATTCTTCATTGGCATAAGCATTATTTTCTAAAAGATCACTTCTATGGAGCATAATAGGTTTCATACGTTCTTCTTCAGCGTATCTTTCTTTATACCATCGTGTAGAAGACGACATTTGTTCTGTTTCTTGTCTTGAAATATTATTAATACTATTATTCTTACATTCTATAACTAAGTCAACGTTTTCCATTCTCCAAAAGTTATCCGGTCCATCATTTGTTCCCATATCAGGTTGTGTAGAATCAAATCCTAAAAATCCCCCTAACTCTTGGAATGCTTTTTCAAACTCTTTGTAATATAATTGAGGGGAATATAATAATAAGGATATAATATTATCAACTTTTATCGCAATATCAGTTCCCTTTTCATATTGATGGATACGTTTTTTGAATTCAGACAATTGATCACTATAACGCTTAACTCTTCTAGATTTCACAAAAGTTAAAGGCCTTATCAATGAGTCATTAGCTTCAAAAGCTCTTAATTGTAAATCTTGAGCTCTATTTGTATCTACATCATTTAATAACTGCGCATAAAATTGATACATCCAACCTTCATCTGATGTACCATCAGTTAAAGTAGTGATATCTCTCATATTATCATCTATAACTTGAACCTGTTTTCTAATCGAAGCTCTTATAGCATTTTTTTCATACTCTGCTATATTTATCATATTTGTCAGATCTACTTTGGAGTATTTTTGTTGAGCTTCATTTATCATATTTTTATGAAACTGTCTCCAGTCTTCCTCAGCTTTTAAACAAGTCGCTACTGATTCTTTAACAATCTCAATAGCTTCTTTTTTTGTAACAGTAACATTTTCAGTTAAATTGAGACCGAAGTCTAATTGAGCTTGTACGCTTGGACTAAACAACTCTTTATTTTTATTAATACTAATAAAACCTAATAGATCACTACTCATTAGTATTGATACGCAATGATCTGTTCCGGAACGTACCGCTCTCCCTAGCCCTTGTTCAATAGTTTGAGCTCTTTTTAGATTAGTCAATATTGAATCTTTTCTATACGGCGCATCTAGTTTTTCTTTTAAAGACTCCTTAGTAGGCATACCGTCAATAACTAAAATTCTACACATTGAATCAATCATATCTATTCCATCATATCTATTCATAAATACAATAAAATTCTCTTTATTAGTAGATTTAAGAGTGTTAAGATCATTGATTATATTTTCAGTCTTTATCAGTTTCGCACCTTTATCTATCCAAGGAGATGCCTTTGTTTCATTTGGTACTATAATAGCTACATTAGTATAATTTGAATATTCTTTACATAGTTCTCTGATCTCATTATCAGTAATTTCTTTGTGTATCCTTTTTGGAGAGATGATTAATCGTTCTCCCATACTTACATTATCAACAATGATAGGATTTTCAATAGAAGCTTTATCAATACCCAATTCTCTAATTAGTTCATAGTTATTACCTAATGTAGCCGATAAGATATATCTATACTTTGCATCTTCATAAGATGGAATATTTTCAGTGGGTATTAACATGGGTGTGATTTCTATTGAATTACCACTTATAAAGCACTCACAATTATCAAGATTATTGCTAATTAAATTAAAATTGAAATAAATATTAGGGTGAGCTTTTTTATTATAACTCTCCAATAAAGCTTGAATTGAACCAATACTGTTTTTCCAAGCCCAGTATGGAACTTGCTTTATAACTGAAACCTCACCTCTTCTTATACTAGCTAATGCCCCAACACCTTGATAAGCAAGAGCATCATTGAATATATTCAAAATATCATTAAATAATTCAGGCTGTTTGTCTTTTTTGATTGTTATCGTAGACTTACTTCTAGCCTTTTTTACACATTCATGAGCATCATCTATTAATAAAGCTCCAATATTTTGAATCTCTCTATTTGTGCTTCCGTTAACACCGAAGATAGATTTGCCATTGAATAATCTCTCGAAAGTAGTCACTAATACTGCTTCACTATTACTAAATTCTGAAGGGAATTCTTGTCTTCCATATTCATTCTTCTCAATTTGACACACTGGTATTCCATATAAACTTGCTTGTGTACAAACTTGCTCTACTAGTTGATTATCAGGACATAAATAAACAACTGGTTCTTTAATTTCTTGAGCTTTTGAAAAAAGCATCAATAAACCAATCAAAGTTTTTCCTGATCCAGTATCCATTAATCCTACGATATCTCTTTCTTCTCTTCTAGCATCCCATTTCTTTAATAACTCTGTTTGATTGTCTCGTAAAAAGTCATATCCCTTTTGATGAACTAATTTCTTATTAAACAAGTCGACTGGATTAATTAAAGTATCCGACGTAGTTGAAGCGAAAGCTTTCATTCTTTGATTAAAAAAGCTCATAATAGACCTCCTTCTTAAACCCACTATCATCACCCTCATTTTACCACTTTATAACCATATTTGGTAAAGTATTTTATACATCGTTGCTCTGTCTATTCCATATTCCTTCGCAATATCTTAGCCCTTTCACCTGCTTTAAATAATGTTCGAATTTTTTTCTTTGTTTTATCATCAATTTGGAGGCTTCCGCCTACTATTCCACATTTTCTAGCACTTTCTAATCCCGCGTTGTACGTCATTGCATGCCCAAGCTCAACACGATTCCCATTACGACTAGAAATCTTTTCAACATGCATGATTAATTTTAATCCATTTTCATATTCCGAACTACCTCGACAATAATCAATCCCCCAATAATACTCGTCTACTGTTAATTGTATATAGTAAGCACGAAATATAAAAAATAGCGCACATTTACGGTGCGCACGACGAATGGCTAGTTATCTGAATTTTTTTCGGATAGCTGACTATTTTGTACATGTGGTTTGAATATTTTCTGACCATGGCATGTAGTTATGTAAAATCTCAGTTTGTTGATGAAACGGTAAATTTGGTACCACCGTTATCAGCTTCCCCAAAAATTGATATAAATCAATTCCGTTTGCTTTTGCCGTTTTAGCAAAGCTTAAACAGATGGCATCAGCATTAGCTTTAGCTCCTGCCTCACTCACAGAGAAGGGCTAGTTTTTGCAATGAATGACATTTGGACGAATCGCATTTTCAGCAGGATTGTTATCAATTGTGACGTCCCCATTTTCAAAAAAGACCTTTAACTCAGAATGTATATGCAGCTGCTTCCGCTATGGTATTTTTACCGAAGAAAGGCGAAAAATCCATCGCCGATAGGCTTTACGTCTTGTTGGCATAAGAAAGCACCACCATTAATTGATATGTTTATCGTTCTGGAGATACCTGGTTGTTTATACGCGTTATTTAATTACGGGCTTACGTTGCATAAGATGATTTTTCTACTATTTTATATCTACATTTTATCTATCTTCTCCAGTAAATCAGATGTTACCTTGAGAACATTTTAAATAGTACTTTTAATAGTAGAAACCCTCCAATTTTGATATTTTTCGAGATGTAACTTATTTTTTAGAATAATTTTGCTCTTAGATTTGTAGAATGAAAAATCGCTAGTTTAATTAGTGATTAAAAACAATAAATAAGCGGATGAATTTGCGCAATAAAAACTGTGAGATCCATGGTATTACTATATTTATGGAAGATTAAACGCTTAACTAAGGAGGGGAAATTATGATTCATACGGCAGAACTTTCAATAAAGTTAGATAAAAATCATATTAGACATAAACGGGATTTTTATGGGGACAGTGATATTAGGCTCTTTGTCAAATGACGTTGGT
Organism: Kurthia sibirica; assembly: GCF_003143975.1. Classification (GTDB taxonomy): domain Bacteria; phylum Bacillota; class Bacilli; order Bacillales_A; family Planococcaceae; genus Kurthia; species Kurthia sibirica. Next base: position 7,457 of record NZ_QFVR01000039.1, read on the forward strand.
GAAGAGATTCAACTGAATAAAAGAGTCGACTAATTTGAGCAACATAACCTACTTAGAATTGATTATCGGTTAGATGTGATGGTACAGGATGACAAGCTTAGAAAGATTTATTATGAACTCTTTAAGAAATTAAAAAAGAAAGTAAACCATTTGAAAAAAGAAAAAAAGTATTCAACTTCGCAATACCATAAAAATAAAAGCCTTCATATAATCGTATATGACAAAGAGGTAGAACGCATGGCAAATAATAAACCGCCAATGAAATGGGAAGTTGGAGTAATTAGGTTTGAAGTATGTATAGAAAAAGCTCATTTACAATATCAAAAATCAAAAAAGGGGGAAGAAAGGAATTTAAGGAATTATTTTAGAAAAGCGAAGTACCAAGGGTATATGGAAAAATACCTTTTTAAAATTTTCCCTACTGGAGACTTTTACTCATATTCTGATTTAGAATCAATTATTTATAAACTAAGTGAAAAACCCAACATAAAAAATAATATGAAGAAGTTTGTAAAATTAGTGTCTAACGGAAATTTAGATAGAGCAGCTAATGAATATTCACCTAATACGTATAGGAAGTATATGAAATTATTCAATGGGTACGGATAAATCCAATTGCAATACCGCCGAGATTTAAAATGGAAAAGTTGGATAGTTTGTTTATTTTTTTAGAAGAAGTGAAAGGGAAAAGTGAAATTTGATAAGGTTTTCGGATTTACCTTACTTTTTTAGTTTGGAACTTTAAGTCGGTTATCGAAAATGGGTAATATTATTATAAGAATTAAGAAATTAATTTGATTAGATTAACTTCAAATTTCGGATTTGAAACATTAAATGAACGGAAATTATTTTATCAAACAAAATAGCTGCTAATCTAGAAATAACCTTTACTTCTTCTAATATATATTACAACAAAAATGAAAATATTTACTTTTAATATAAAATTAGGTAGTATAAAAGGGAGTGTAAAATATCTTGTGTAAATGAATAAATACAAAAAGGAAGACCTTTTCTTGGTAGAATTAAGTCACCACAATCAATTCTATAAAAGAGGTCTTCCCTATGACTAAGTTTACATCAGATATTGTTCAAGCACTAGTCCAAAAACAAGATATTACCGAGGTGTTTCGATCACATTTAGAAACAGCAGTTAATACGTTACTGACTACGGAGCTAACAGCCTTTTTAGATTATGAAAAATATGATCGGATTGGTTTTAATTCAGGGAATTCACGGAATGGCTCATACGATCGAACACTGCATACAGAGTACGGTGACCTTCAGGTCACGATTCCTCGTGATCGTAACGGTGAGTTTAATCAACAGACAGTGGCGCCTTATAAGCGCTCTAACGATACACTCGAATCCTTTGTCATTCATATGTTTCAAAAAGGTGTGACGATGGCTGAAATTGCAGATTT
>NZ_QFVR01000003.1 GCF_003143975.1 Kurthia sibirica
CTCTTTCTTGTCGCTTGCTGCCTCGTCATGCTTGGATTATTGTTCAAAATGTTTCTTCTTCAACTGCTCTTGCACCTTCGGTACAATTATAAAAAAAGAAGATTTGCATCAAGTGCAAATCTTCTTTCGTATGGGTCGGGTGGAATCGTACCGCCGACACTTTGTTTTTGAACACTTCTCCTACGCCTGTCTTCGTTAGCTGCTCGCCATTCTGTCGTCACGTACACATCGTACGCTCCTCTTTCTTGTCGCTTGCTGCCTCGTCATGCTTGGATTATTGTTCAAAATGTTTCTTCTTCAACTGCTCTTGCACCTTCGGTACAATTATAAAAAAAGAAGATTTGCATCAAGTGCAAATCTTCTTTAGTATGGGTCGGGTGGAATCGTACCGCCGACACTTTGTTTTTGAACACTTCTCCTGCGCCTGTCTTCGTTAGCTGCTCGCCATTCTGTCGTCACGTACACATCGTACGCTCCTCTTTCTTGCCGCTTGCTGCCTCGTCATGCTTGGATTATTGTTCAAAACATTTCTTCTTCAACAGCTCTTGCACCTTCGGTACAATTATAAAAAAAGAAGATTTGCATCAAGTGCAAATCTTCTTTAGTATGGGTCGGGTGGAATCGTACCGCCGACACTTTGTTTTTGAACACTTCTCCTGCGCCTGTCTTCGTTAGCTGCTCGCCATTCTGTCGTCACGTACACATCGTACGCTCCTCTTTCTTGCCGCTTGCTGCCTCGTCATGCTTGGATTATTGTTCAAAACATTTCTTCTTCAACAGCTCTTGCACCTTCGGTACAATTATAAAAAAAGAAGATTTGCATCAAGTGCAAATCTTCTTTAGTATGGGTCGGGACGGAATCGAACCGCCGACACTTAGAGCTTCAATCTAATGCTCTACCAACTGAGCTACCGACCCTAAATAATGGTGTTGCTTACTGCTATTTTTATCGAAATAAAAATGGCGGTCTGGACGGGACTCGAACCCGCGACCTCCTGCGTGACAGGCAGGCATTCTAACCAGCTGAACTACCAGACCATTGGTTGCGGGGACAGGATTTGAACCTGCGACCTTCGGATTATGAGCCCGACGAGCTACCACTGCTCCACCCCGCGACAATGTTATGAATAACGTCACTTTGTTGCTATATTTATTTATTAAAGTAAAAATGGAAGAGGAAGAGGGATTCGAACCCCCGCGCGATTTGACTCGCCTGTCGGTTTTCAAGACCGATCCCTTCAGCCAAACTTGGGTATTCCTCCATGTTGTGGAGCGGAAGACGAGGTTCGAACTCGCGACCCCCACCTTGGCAAGGTGATGTTCTACCACTGAACTACTTCCGCATACTGCACTAAACAACAAATTGTTTTGCTGACAAATAATATATTATCACGAAATATTATTTCACGTCAACTACTTTTTCAAATAAATATAAATTCCAAAAAAAAAAGTTTTTACAATAGTATAAAACTATTGTAAAAACCCTTCATCTACATATTATTCAGCAGTGAATGAACGCGAAGCCAATTCAGTATCTAACATGAAGATTGCATTTGAATCTTTTTCTACACGTGAAATACGCGTAATCAATGTTTCAAATTGTGCTTCTTCTTCTACTTGCTCATCAATGAACCATTTTAAGAACGCCATCGTTGCATGTTCTCTTTCATCTAAAGCAATATCTGATAAACCATAAATACGACGCGTTACTTCTTGCTCGTGTTTTAATGCCGTTTCAAAAGTATTTAAAATAGATTCAAAATTATTTTCAACTGGTGGGAATTCTTTAATTGTTACACGATACCCCATATCACTTAAAAAAGTATAAAATTTCATTGCGTGGAAACGTTCTTCCTCCGCTTGTACTAAAAAGAAGTTCGCAAAACCATCATAGTTTTGATCTGTGCAATAAGACGCCATCGCTAAATATGCATGTGCAGAATAAAATTCAAAGTTTAACTGTTCGTTTAAAGCTTCATGTAAGTTTTCAGAAATCATCTAAAAAAACCTCCTTTATTAATAAAGCTATTCTAACACAATTCCCCATATTACACTTGTGATATGTAATGCAGATTGGCTACTTATTCTACTTATTTTTCAATCTTTTTAACTTGTACTATTAAAAGATAATCAAATTCCTTCAAAAATGCTGAATAATGATCGACGTTTTCTAACAAACCAAAATCAACTTTTTTCACTTTATTATTTTTAGGTACTGCCAAGTAACTAATAATTTTAGTTTTCTCTAAATCGTATTCATTTAATAAAAACGTAGATGTTTCAATTAACAAATTCTGGTTTTTCATCATCACTTTACGTTTAATTCGTTGTTCTTTACCCGTTTCTTCATTGCGTATAATAATTGTAAAATACTGCTGATTTTTTTCATATTGCATACTAAAAGTACCTTTTAAAGGTTCATTCACTATATATGACTGTACTATTTGTTTTTCACCATTCTGGTATTCAGTGAATGATACTTGTAGTTCTGTATTTTTCTTTATCTCATAATGATAAATATTCTGTTGACCCATCTTTTTTAACTGAATAGTGGCTTTTTCGCCCAAACAACCACTTAATAAAAATAGTGAGACGAAAATAAGTAGTAGCATGCGTATTTTCATAGTAACAACCCCTTTTTCTACCGTTCTAGTGTAACAAATTCACAAGAGCAATGTTATACTACCTCTATACTATATTCGGAGTGATTACTACATGGATTTCGTTGCACTATCATTAAAAACAGCAAATCAGTGGCCAGATAGTATTTGTGCCATTGATGTTGTGAAAGTTAAAAATAATGTCATTATAGATACGCTATCTACTTATATAAATCCTCAACAAACATTTGATCCCTTTTATGTAAGTCAACATGGCATTGACTCTACAGACGTTGCTAATTCTCCTTCTTTTGAGGATTTCCACCCTCTATTGAACACTTGGTTATCAAATGAACCCGTCATTTCCTTCTATAAAGATTATGAAGCATTAGTACTCCAAGAGGCATATGCTACAATCGGTAAAATCCCATTACTTTTCAAACATTATAGTCTACTACCTTTTCTCAAAAAAGAAAATCCACATTGGACTAATTATACGTTAACTACAATTGCTCAAAATTTAGCAGTACCCATTGAATATACAGATGCAACTACAATTGCTTCCATCACTCTATCGATATTAAAAGATCGTGCAACTTGGGAAGTAGATTTAAATATCCAATCCACGATAGAAAATACACCGATTAAATCATTAGCTTTAAAAACAATTATTTTCACCGGTGGATTACAGGGAATGACACGTAGTAGCGCCGCAAAATTAGTGATGAGAACAGGGGCTTATTTTACAAATACGATGTCAAAAAAGGTTGATATTCTTATCGTTAGCCGCTCCAGTCAAATCAAATTTGAGGAAACCAATCATCGCAGTAGTAAATGGCAGAAGGCACTACAGTTACAACAAAATGGTCATTCCATATCAATACTATTTGAGGATGATTTTTTAGCTTTTATAGCATGACAAGCTAAGTGACACAGCTAATTTATACACGCCTTGTGTATTTCAGATTACTTTATTTTATAACACTTTACTTTTTTGTTGTATTGCATTAGAATTAAAGGAATAATTTACCTAATTGATTGGTTCACATCGATTTACGGCCTATACAAAACGTATTTTTACGTTTTATGCCGTGAATTGATGTTTTTTTGTATACAAAATAATTAGGAGGGTTGATTGATGAAGACATTTTCTGTAGAAGCTCGTACGAAAAACAAGACAATGTGGCGTATTCTTCCCTATATTTTATTACTTTATATTATTTGTTATATTGATCGCGTAAATATTGGATTTGCAGCGTTACAAATGAACGCTGATCTTGCTTTACGAGCTGAGGTTTTTGGATTTTTATCAGGTATTTTTTTCATAGGGTATTTTTTCTTTGAAGTGCCAAGCAATATGATGATGAATAAAGTTGGTGCTAGATCTTGGATAGCACGTATTATGATTAGTTGGGGGATCGTGGTCATTTTAACTGGTTTTGTTCAATCTGCTATGCACCTTTATATTTTACGGTTTCTTTTAGGTATTGCAGAAGCTGGTTTTTTCCCAGGTGTACTTTTATATTTAACCTATTGGTTTAGAGCAAGTGAGCGTAGTAAAGCAACTGCTGTTTTATTATTAGCCCTGCCTCTGGGGGGATTGATTGGAGCACCCTTATCAACTTGGATTATGGACACTATTTCGTGGTTTGGACTTTCTGGTTGGCGTTGGATGTTTATCTTAGAAGGCATTCCTGCAATGATTTTAGGTATCATAACCTTATTCTTTTTAACGAATCAACCACGCGACGCAAAATGGTTACAGCCTGATGAAAAAGAATGGTTAATAGCAGAACTTGAAAAAGAACATCAACAATCAATAAAATCAAATCCAGTAAAAGTAACAAGCATGCTCAAAAGCGCTACATTATGGAAACTTTCTGCACTCTATTTCGCAGGATATACAGGTACATATGGTCTATCCTTTTGGATTCCTTCTATTATAAAATCATTGTCGTCGAATAGTACGACAAATTTAGAGATTGGCTGGCTGGCAGTTATACCGCCATTAGTTGGGGTTCCTGCCATTATTTTTACAGGTTGGAACACTGCTCGCATAGGGAAACATAAACTTCATTTAATGACCTGTCAAATGATAGCTATTATCGGGTTTGTTGGCTGTGCACTTTCTACTTCCTTGATTCCCATGATAACTATGTTAGTGATTGCTGCTGGCGGCCTCTATGGTACATCCGGTTGTTTTTTCGCCTACTTAACTTTTTATTTCACCAAAAAAACAGCACCCGTTGGAATAGCTATCGTCAACTCACTTGCTTCTCTTGGCGGTTTTGTAGGGCCCATGATTTTAGGAAGTATGACATTAGTATTTGGTATGTACACTTTAGGCGCACTTTTACTCTTGGCTTTTTTCATCATGCTCATTATGGAACCCTCTCATCGAGAACAAAAATTAGACGTTTAAGTTAAATAAATTTTACGGTTGCTTACGTGGAAAACGCTTATGAACTTGGTTTTAAATAAAACAGGTGTGGGGGTATTTATTATGAACGTGCTAACAGTGGAGGCTCGCACAAAGAAAAAAACGATGCGACGTATTCTTCCCTATATTTTATTATTATATATTATTTGTCATATTGATCGTATAAATATTGGTTTTGCAGCTTTAGAAATGAACGCAGAGTTAGCATTGTCAGCTGAAGTTTTTGGTTTACTATCTGGTATTTTCTTTATTGGTTATTTTTTATTTGAAGTACCCAGTAATATGATGATGAATAAAGTGGGGGCAAAATTTTGGATTGCTCGCATTATGATAACATGGGGTATTCTAGTTATTTTAACAGGATTTGTACAATCTGCTATGCATCTATACATACTTCGTTTTTTATTGGGTGTTGCTGAAGCCGGTTTTTTACCTGGCATTTTATTATTCATTACACACTGGTTTAGAGAACGTGATCGCAGCAAAGCTACTGCCACTTTATTTTTAGCAATCCCGATTGCCACCCTCATTGGTGCACCTGTCTCAACTTGGATTATGGATACTATTTATTGGTTTGAATGGGCTGGTTGGCGATGGATGTTTGTACTTGAAGGGATACCTGCGATTTTACTAGGGATTGTAACATTCTTCTTCTTAACTAATAAGCCCAGTGATGCAAAATGGTTGAAAGATGATGAACAACAATGGTTAAATGCCGAGATAGCAAAGGAACAACAACTATCTGCTTCTTTAAATCCAGTAAAAATTTCAAAAATGCTTTTTAATCTAACACTTTGGAAACTTAGCTGGCTTTACTTCGCTGGCTATACCGGTCTAATCGGCCTGTCATTTTGGATCCCTACAATTATTAAATCATTGACTCTTGACGTAACGACAAATTTAGAAATTGGTTGGTTAGCTATTATCCCGCCAGTTATAGGGATTCCCGCCATTCTTGTTACCGGTTGGAATACTGATCGTATTGGTAAACATAAAATTCACCTAATCATTTGCCAGCTAATAGCCGCAGTAGGTTTTGTCGGTTGCGCCTTAGTTACTTCACTCATCCCTATGATTATCATGTTATCAATTGCTGCTGGTGGCCTTTATGGTACAACAGGATGTTTCTACTCCTATTTAACATTTTTCTTCACAAAAGTTACCGCCCCCATAGGAATTGCTTTTGTAAATTCACTTGCGTCTCTCGGCGGATTTTTCGGTCCCGTCATTTTAGGATATTTCACATTAACAATTGGTATGTATATCTTAGGCGCTCTAATGATTTCCGCTTCTTTATTCATGCTAACAATGCGTCCATCTAGTCGAGATGTAGCTATGCAAAATCATATTATATAAAACACAAAAACGAACTACAAGTCCACAGAAACTTGTAGTTCGTTTTATATTCGTTTAATTAGAGCTAAATTAGATGGTGTTGTTTGTCCACCATTTTTTACAGATCGACGGTATGCTACTGTGAATTTTGCTCGATCAGCACTTTTATAACCCGTTTGAACACATGTATATGCCCCATTTTGTTTCATGTTTTCTTGAAATACCGTGAGAATAATATTTCTCCATAAAGGATGATCGACTTTTTTTAGCTTTGTTAAACTCAAGGGTGATGTAAGGTTCTCTACTGATATTTCCTCCACATACTCCAAAGCTAACAACTCTGTTTGAAGACATTTTTTATAATAAAGTTCCTTATAACTAAAGAAGATTTGTAAAAAAGGGTTTTGCTGCCAATAATCTGAAATCACTTGTTTTTGCATAGAATAGGACATATTCTCCCTAATAATCGTATTCGCAATATATGTGAGGTTCACTTGTGTTCTTTCCTTAAAATATAATAGTTTTGGTACTGAGTTTGTCGCCATATAGTAGTGAATAATAGCTGATATATCTTCTGGAGCATATAGTGGTTTAAAGTGGTCTTGTAAGAAAAATGTCATTTCAATTTCATTAATTAAGGGCTGAAGCTGCCGATAGCTCGCCTGCTGTTGAATGCCATAATATGCGAGTAATTGAGGCAATTTTTTAAGCATATTTGTATAGTTTTCTACATCATTTTCATAAACAAGTACTTCCTCTTGCCGTTGTATAGTAGCGCCCTCCATTTGTACCGTATACTGTAATGCATAAATACCAACTGGGACACTTTTTTCAAATAACACGCGATTCAAACGTTCAAAATCAACTGTATCATCTATGCGTAAAGCAATTTCTTGTAGCATTTTTGTCGAGATGATTGTTGCAATATTTAGCTGTTGAGCATCACTAATAGGAGCGTCTAGGTTTTCACCAGCTAGTAATACTTGTGGGTTGGACCACGCTATTTTATCGGTCCAATTGTCGATAAAACTAACGATTGTTGCTGTTTTCGTCCCGCCAGCTGCTATGCCTCTTAGTGCACGTCCAATCATTTGTGTCATGAGGATAGAGGAGGTTGTCGGACGTGTTAAAAAGACGGTTTGCACATCTGGGAAGTCTGCACCTTCAGTTAATATATTGACGTTAATGAGTACGGGAAAAACATTCTTGCGAAATGCTTCAATGACGCTACTATTCGTCTCGTCATTCTCACTGTTTGAAATGACTGTTCGGGCATCAATGCCTTTGTTATTAAATAACGCCGCCAGTATTGTCGCATGTGAGCGATTAACAGCAAAAATAATAGTTTTGCCATACCCCATTTGATGTCTTTCATACTGTTGAACAATCAAATGATTACGTTTTTTATTTTGTGCTAAGCTACTCGCCACTGACTCCGGCAGAAGGTCCCAATCTTTAATCGACTTTAACATATCATCATCAAGTTCTCCGCTATATGATACGTCCGTCTGTAGCTCAAAAAAGCTAGGTTCCGATAAAATCCCACTTGCAATGAGGTTTTTCAAATCCTTTTTATAAATAATTCCATCTTTAAACAGTTCTCGCAAGGCCCCTTGCTCTGTCTCAGCTGTCCTGAAAGGGGTTGCTGTTAAACCGAGTAAGCGAACCTTGTCAATTTGCGCATAAATAGTTGAAATAAGTTGTTTATACGTTATTGCTGTCGCATGGTGTGCTTCATCAATGACGACAAAAAGTTCATCGCTATGTTTCAACCAATCACTTAGCTTACTTGAGGGACTCATTAAACTATCTTTACTTGCGATTACTAGTTCATCACTACTTTCAATAAATTCGGCTCGCTCATGTACACCAGAAATAATACGTGTCGCAATCGGCTTACGCCGTCCAATAGCAAAACGTTGAAATGTAGCAAAGGCTTGGTTTAAGAGTTCATGACGATGAGCAATCCACAACACTTTTTTCCCTTTTAATAAAGCCGCTTCATAAAGCCAGCGTACAGCGGTTGTCGTCTTTCCTCCACCCGTCGGTAATACAAGTAATCCTTTAAAAGAAGGCTGAACTATTTGGCGATGAAGCGCATGAATAGCCTCCGCTTGGAATGCAAATAATGCGGTAGAAGAGGGTTGATCTTTCACAATAATCTGCAATGCTTTAGGGCGAACTAATGTGAATTTTATCGTCTGATCCATTTCAATTTGTCCCCAATTAGCCATTGATTTGGGTAATGATATATGTAGTCCTGTTGCTTTTATTTCTTCATCAATTTCTCGAATCATTTTTCGAGAACGTTTCGTATAACCTAATTTTTTGACAAAACTTCTACATTTCATCGAGACACTATGGCCCTTGGATGCCATCACTTTGTCTTTAATCGTAAGTAAAACACTATATCTAGTCATTCGCCCAATACCTTTCTATCGAATATTTGTTCTATTATTATAACAAATTGTCATACGATGTGTAAAAGGCTTAAAAAAGGGAAAGAAATAGTATGAAAGGGAGTCGATAGTAATGAAAAAAAAAGACGAGCCAATTTTACATGACGATCCCCAACGTGTATACGATAAAACACCCGAGTCTTACGATACAGTTTTAGATGAGGTTGTTGGTGGTGAGGCAAAAGAGGAAAATGCTGAAGCAGAATATGAAGGTGTTACACCTGAAGAATTAGATGATCAACCACCATACTAAAAAGATTGAAAGGACGAAGAAAATGACTGATCAATTGGAACAATCATTATTACTTAGACGTTCAGAGGCATTGCAAAGTGACTTGCTCCAAGATAATATAGCGCAAACGCCGCTTTCTTTAGCTGAATTTGGTGACTTTATAGACGCTTATTTTTCTCTTTGTAATCACTCTGAAGATAAGTGTAACGACGTAAAACGATAAGGAGCCATGCTATGAAAATTGCAATTGTTGGGGCAACACCGACTGGAGCTGTTGTTGCCGCCTTTTTAAAAGATCATTTTTCTGATGTAACACTTATAAATGTTCATCTTTCCCCCCTGGAGGCGATTCAAATTCGAGGGATTATTGTAAGTGGCACTTCAACCATGTACACGCCCAATATTAAAGTAAAATCTATTGAACAATTTGATAATGATTATGATATTATTTTTATTTTTTCACCACAAAGAGATAATCATATGATTTTACCCACTATAAAAAATAATATGTTGAAACCATGTATTGTCGTTTCCTTTCAAGAAACTTTATCTGATAATGAACTAATAAAGGCTTTTTATCCTGTACCTATCATTTCTGCAGTTTGTCATTTCCAAGCTTATTTTAAAGAACTTCATATTGTAAATTTAACGACTGATTCTAAAGAAATAGCCCTACATGCTTTTGATTTAACAGATTTCCATGATCCTCAAAGTACTGATATATTGACGATTAAACATATATTAGATTTTATTGGACAAACAATCATTGTCGAATCACACGCAAGTATCAAGTGGTCAAAAGCATTGTTTAATGCTTCAATCGATAGTCTTTCTAGTGCCTTAAATTGTTTATACGGTGACATTATTCAACATCCACTTGCGTTGCAAGTAGCAGTTCAACTTGCAGATGAAGTGGCACGAACAGCTAAGAAACAACAAATACTTCTTACAACGACCACTGATATAAATTATAATCATTTTATCATTGACTCAGATTGTAAAATGGACGAATTAAAAACGATACTCTATAAGGCTGTATCCATACACGCTGCATCCAAATCATCCTTATTCGAACCAAATATACCATTGCATACGATTAATAATAGTATTAAGCGCTACGCAATAAAGGTTGATCAACCTACTCCTTTTAATGATATTATTATTGACTGTTTAACTACAGCACAAAATACTGGCAGTTTACCTGCTTTCCATGAAAATATCCAGCTATTTGAACCATTAATTAAAGGAAGTCATTTTCGATGAATGACAAACAAAAAGCATGTAAAAATCATAATGATTTTTACATGCTTTTTGTTGTTTTCAATATTATTTTAGTATGCTGACCATCCTGCATCGGCACCTACAACTTGACCATTAATAAAACTGCTATCATCAGAAGCTAAAAATACTGCTAATTTTGCAATTTCAATAGGTTCACCCGTACGTGGATTAATTGCCATTCCTAGGCTTTGGCGCTTATACCCCACTTCACTCATATTGCTCATGGATGCGCCAATATTTGTTGCGACACCACCGGGAGCAATTCCGTTACAGCGGATATTTTTATCTGCATACATAAATGCTGTATTTTTAGTTAACCCTACAACGGCATGTTTAGATGCTGTATACACAGCACCTGCACGAGCTCCATATAACCCACCAGCAGAAATATTATTGACAATTACACCATGACCTTGCTCAAGGAATATATTTGTCGCAATACGCATTGATTGCATAACTGCCTTTGTATTAACATTCATTACTAGATCCCAGCGGTCATCTTCTACTTCATTGACCGGTTGCATACCATCCATAATACCTGCATTATTCATAACGATGTCGACTGAACCAAATTTTTCAACTGCAAAATCATACATAGCTTGTAATTCATCTAAATTTGCAACATTGGTTTTTATTGCTGCTGCCACGCCACCTGCTGTTATAATTTCCTCTGCAACTACATTTGCGCCTTCAAGATTTAAATCAGAGACAATTACATTTGCACCCTCTTTTGCATACTCTATTGCAATTGCTTTACCCATTCCTGATGCTGCACCTGTAACGATGGCGGTTTTATTTTGAAGTTTCATTCATAATCTCTCCTTTTTTTATACAACATTTGTTCAATATCTATTATAATATAAACAAGAAATCGTTAGCAATTAGGAACATAGCGTATAAAAAGGAGAAATAAAACGTTTTCAGTCCTTTTTGTTCATTATGTATTGGAGGTAATCTAGCATGGTTCTTGAAGATATTCGAATTGTAAAAACAAAACAAGCATTACAACAGGCTTTCTTTGATATTATTCAATTTAAAACAATTGATACGATGTCCATAACTGATTTATGTGAAGTCGCACATATTAATCGTGGGACGTTTTATCGTCATTATAAAACCAAGGATGACTTGGTAAATGAAATTATTGACCTTATTTCCAATGAAATCGTCCAGGCTTATTTTAAACCCTATGAACAGAATCCAGAGTTGAAACCCGCAACAATTGATAGTAATTCAATTGCCATTTTCCAGCATATTTATGATTATCGTAGTTTTTATACAATCATTTTTGGACCGAATGGCTCAATCCATAATCATCGTATTTTCTATGATAAAATGCGAGAGCTCATGATGGATGCACTCTATATCGAAAACAAAAATAGTCAGATCAATCATGTACTTTTCGCATCATATCAAACCTATGCAATCATTGGTATGATTATCGAGTGGGTTCGTAGTGATTTTGAATACAGCGTGGCGTATATGAATGAACAATTTGCATTAAACCTACAAATCCAACATAATTAGGGGCTATAAAATGACAAAAAAAATATTTACTATTGGCCATACAATTAGCGAAATTGAAGCATCCTTTGATGCATTAAACCAATATACTTGGCAGCTAAAAGATGTTTTGTTTTTCCGAGGGCAACAAGCTGATGACGATCGCTATTATTGCCAAATCTCTGTTCATACTAGCATCGCGGACCATGTGGAAGATTGTTTACGTACACATGCATCACCTATCACATCAGAAGAATTTCAAAAATTAAAAAACAAAGCAACAGCATTTGAATACGTTTTTTTTGGCGGATCTTCTCAAAATAGAACTCTTTTTTTAACAGCCTTGCAAGCACATCATATTGACTATCGCCTTGAGTCTATCCCACTAATCATTGGTCGACAAAGCAAAAATTCACAAGTACTTTTGATGATAATCGATGCTAACGATCTGACAATGGTGAACAATCTACTCGAACAATTCTCTACCAAGAAAGAACGAAAATCCTGGCTGAAGGGAACACGCACAAAAGAAATTTATATTATGAATAAGATAGATTCCATAAAAAATTATGAAAATCAATTACGGGCGAGAGAAATCCCCTTTACCCGAGAGAACGAGGACCAAATAATCCAAGTAATTACTGTTGCTAAAGTTGATTATAGAGAAGCTAAAGACCTACTCCCTATTCAAGATCAAAATGAAATAGCTATTTTCAAAAAAAAAGCTACACGTAAAAAATGGCTTTTCTATTTTATTGGTCTGTGCATTATATTATTTGTCAAAACAACAATGAGTTTTTTAAGTGGTTGGTGGGGAATTGCCATATTTTTCATTATTTTGTTGTTATGCGGGTTCGCCATAGCGAAAACATGGGCGTATATTCAAGGGAGGAAAATCAGCTCTACCGTCACACCCCCTATAATCTTTTTCTTTTCTTGTTTCACATTTCTTGAATGTATAGGCGGAATTATTGCTCAAATCTTTAAATAACAACATACTATAGTCCATTTATATACTACATCTCGACCAGTGTATAATTTAGTAAAAAGAATACAATACTAGTAGTTTATACTAGTACAATCAAGTAACTTCAGTAAGTTATCGAAGTCTTTTTTCATGACCATTATTTTCTACCATACTATTTCACATGCTTATTTTTGACTCTTACAGCCTAGATTTCACATTAAATTAAGTAGCTAAACTAACCTCTACTATCTTTATATCATTGATCCCGCTAATGTTTCACTCAATTAATAGAGGGATACCATATATTTCAACAAGCTGCGTATAACTAGAATAAAATGGAAAGAGCCTGAGACAACAGTATTTTCAATAGAGAAAATCCCGTATGATTTTTCGAAATCATACGGGATTATTCATTTCAATCCATTTGCGCTTCGAAAAACGCTTTCCGCGGACATGGCTTCAAACGCCTCGTCATTGCATTCCTGTGGGGTTTGCAGCTCACGCTATTCCCGTAGAAGTCGTTTTCTACGCATTCAATTGATTTGATGATTTGTATGGGAGACATACTATTTTTGTTCTGTCCCAGGCTCTTTTCATTTTATTGCATAAGAAGTACAAAAAATAAATATGTGTTTAGGTTAGGGGAATGTATTTTCTTCGTAAAAGACGAAAAGTCTCGTCGAAAAGCCATTCGAAACGAATGTATAGAAAATAGCATAGAAGCTAAAAACACTATCAAGTTACTATTTTATAATAAGTGCATTTTTTGAATATTTATTAATTTAAAACACCATTTGATAGATCCATCGGCAAGTTAATAACTTCAATATTTTCTTCTTTATTTGCATCAAATACTTCACATTCAATGACAAAGCTATCTGGCTGCTCATTATTCAAAATTAAATAGTGAATAATCGGTAGACCCATCGTTTGGAATAGCGCATCACGATTCATCTTTTTATAGGCTTTTTTGTCGACATTCACACGAATACTATCATATTCATTTTTGACTTCAATGCTTTGAACTGCTTGAAACTTAGATGATTTTTCGATTTGCATAAACATCGCTTTCAAGTTTGCTTTAGTATCTTTTTTCAACTGTTCGTATTGCGTTGATGTCATTAAAAACTCTACACCATCTGCTTTTACTATTTTTTTCGAAATAAATGTTGGATCCCATTCTTCTACAGTATTTGCGTCGTTTAGATATTCAGTAGGCATAAATATTTTTATCGTTGCCTCTTCTACAGATTTTTGAGCTGCTGATGTCTGATCACTACTTTTAGTTCCACAACCTGCAAGTACTAGAATGATAGCTGTTATTAAAACTACTAATCTATTTCTCACACTTGACACCCCCTTATGTATATCATCTATTTTATCAAAAAATGACAATTATTGAAATAAAAAAGAAGAGGTACTAATACTGGAGATTGTAAAAAACAATTAGCTGCTATATGCACGTCAAATTAAAAGTGTACCGGCCTTCACAAATGCAACATGATCCATATAATGAAATGATTCTTTTTCTCCGTTACCTCTCTTCAACAACAGTTTTTGACAAAAAATA
The DNA here is from genome assembly GCF_003143975.1 of Kurthia sibirica. Lineage (GTDB taxonomy): Bacteria > Bacillota > Bacilli > Bacillales_A > Planococcaceae > Kurthia > Kurthia sibirica. The sequence continues at coordinate 14,388 of NZ_QFVR01000003.1, forward strand.
ATTAAAAAAAGCAGATTTCGGACAATGACCGAAATCTGCTGATCCCCTCTAAAAGAATAAATTTGCTTATATTAACATGCTGTAAGCAAAGAGCTCACTTCACTATTTAGCAATTTCTCTTTTAAAAAATTATTCGTATTCTTTTTCAAAATTAATTGTTGAACGTACTGTATCAAAATGACGTACAAGTCCTTCAATTTTTTCTCTTTCTTGCTCTAAGAATGGTGGTAATGACAGTTTTTCACCTAGTGTTTCATAAGGTTCATCCCCCATGAAACCTGGACCATCCGTTGCAAACTCAAATAATACGCCATGTGCTACACGTGCATATAATGATTCAAAGAAGAAACGATCTACATAACCAGAAGTGTGGAAACCAATTTCAGACATGCGTGCAATCCAATGATCCAACGCTTGGCGATCTTCTACGCGTAATGCTAGGTGATGAACCGTACCAAAACCTTGTGTGGCGGGCGTTGATTGCTCATCATGTTTAACGATGATTCGAGCACCATTTCCGCCAGTTCCTACTTCAAATAGATACGTGTTTCCTTCTTGTGCAATTTCTTTAAATTGCAGCGCTTGTTCAAGAACAGCCTTAAAATTTTTAAATTCTGCGATTGTTACTTCTACTGGTCCAAGACCGGTAATAGCAAATTCTAAAGGAATAGGTCCCTTTTGCCATGGCGTGCCACTTTCAATACCTGTGTTATTTTCATCAGAAATCAATTGATATTGCTGACCATCAAAATCAACAAATGGTAGTACGCTCACACCAAATTGTTGTTGAATACCATCATTAGAAATGTCTAAACGATTAAAACGTTTTTGCCAATATACTAGTGCGGCATCTGTTGGTACCCGGAAACTAGTACGTGAAATTTCGTTAGTACCATGTTGGCCTTTTTGAATACCTGGGAAATCAAAGAATGTCATATCCGTACCTGCAGAGCCTTTATCATCTGCAAAAAAAGTATGGTATGTTTGAATATCATCTTGATTGACTGTTTTTTTTACTAAACGCATACCTAATACATATGTGAAAAATTTATAATTTTCTTCCGCACTGCTTGTAATTGCTGTTACATGGTGAATACCTTTTAGTTGATTTGTCATTGTTTATTCCTCCAAAATTATAAGTTTTTGCTATGATAGCCAACTTTTTTTATTAAGTCGATCATTGTATCCTTTTCCACATCTGATAGGGGTGAAAACATTTCCGCTACAAGTTGTTCATGCTGCGGAAAAATAGTTTCTATAAAAGCGTGACCTGCCTTTGTAATAGCAGTAAAAGTTACACGTCGATCAGTCGGACAAGCAATTCGTTCTACGAAACCTCTTTTTTCAAGCTTATCGACAATATATGTAATACTGCCGCTCGTAATGAGTATTTTATCTCCAATTCGCTGAATAGGTTGTTCCCCCTTATGGTATAACAACTCTAGTACAGCAAATTCATTCAAGTTAATATTGTATTGCTGCATATCTTTGCGAATAACACTTTCAATCGTTTGTGCTGCTCGTAATAAAACAGTCAATGATTTTAAAGACTTATTTTCAGTCACTTAATACACCTTCTTTTATCTTGAATTGATTTATCTTGAATTAAAGATATCATATTTTCTAAACAGAGTCAACCAACTTCACTTATCAAATTACTTGTTCTACTAAAATAATATATTGGTCTGTACGCTAGGAATAGATTACAGTATAAGCACTTCGTTTATTAACGCTATTGCTAGAGTAGAAAATTTCCTTTATTTAGCATTATTAACTATATAATCGCAAATATGAATAGAAAAACACACCAAATAGTAGCCTGACTATTTGATGTGTTTTATGTTATTAGTTGAAAAATACGCGATTACGACCAGCTGTCTTCGCCAAATACAGTTGACGATCCGCTTCAGACAATAGCTCTAACTCATCTTCATAGTTATTACTGCAGAGTGTTGTGCCACCTACACTAATCGTCACCTCTCCAAATTGACGTCCTTTATGCTCCATATGTTGCTCTTCAATACAGGCGCGTAGTTTTTCTGCCACAGCATACGCTTCATCTCTTTGTATATTATCGAGAAGTACAGCAAATTCTTCACCGCCATAACGGACAAACTGAGCACCCAATGGTAAATTATCAACCAATACTTCAACAAGGCGTTTTAGTAAAGCATCACCTTTTACATGCCCATAATAATCATTATATCGCTTGAACTCATCTACATCGATAATAATAACGGACAAACATTCGCCGGTTTCCTTATTTTTATAAAAAAGGTTTTTTAAGTTTTTATTGAAAAAATGGCGATTAAAAGCACCTGTTAAACCATCTAAATAAGCTAATTTTTGTAGTTTAATATTCGTTTCAACTAGTTGCTGTGTACGGATTTGAATTTTGTCATCTAGCGTTGTATTTAATTGAAGTAATTCCTCGTTCAATTCCTCTACCTTTAACCATTGTTTTGCGAAATAACGACAGAAAATAAAACTTTGAATCGCAACAAATACACCGAGTAACACAAAGGAGTATTGCGTTGAATTTGGTGATGTAATTACGACATAAATATCATGAATTCCTCCGATAAAGACGATAAACATACCAATTAGTGTTAAAACCGCATTTTGATCCTTCCAACTAATTTTACGAATAATACAATAGAGCATATAAAAATACACAAGGAATAGCGTGGAGTACACTGTCGAAAAAAGAAATTGATAGATCTGCTGAGCGCTGATGATCGTCACTATAACCATCGCTATACTAATGATTATATTATATTGTAAAAACCGCTTAGGTATACTATTTTTGAAATATTGTGCCACGTAAACAATATAGAGAAAAATAGAAATTTCAGCAGACACATACGCAATTTTAGAAGCGACTAACCAATTGATTGGATCCAATATTAGTGTGTACAAATACGGCTCTGCAAACAAACCTCTAAAAACGATAGAAAGACAAAACAAACCAAATACTAAATAAACTCGATCCTGTCGTCTAAATAATGAAAATAAAATAGAAAAAATAGCCATGAGTGAGATGCTACCAAACAAGAAAAAATAAAGGAATAGTTGACGATACATACTAGCATTCATTATTTTATCATTACCAATTGTTACACTTTTTTCAAATCCTCCACGTATATTATCAAAATTCGATATTTGCATTGTTAATAAAATAGTCTGATTTTCTGGGACAGTAAAACTAAAATTTTTAGGTGCTAATCTTTGACGAGATGTTTTTTTACTCACACCAACCACACCATTTTTCATCGCTAAACGTTCATTGACGTAAAACTGATATGCACTATATTGAAAGGGTATATTAATCGTTAATCTTTTACCGATAAAATGCTTAGGTAGCTTGAGTTTCGTAACATATGTAGCATAACCTTGCGCAGTCCCAGTTTTCATTTTAAATTTATGTGGGACACTTACTACATGACCTGCATCAATATTATAATAAATAGCAGCCCTTTGAGGCGTTAATAACTGGTGTTCAAAGTAGAGCCATTGACCATCTAAAGTTGTCTTGAAGTCACTATATTTTGCATCTTCAATATTTAATTCTGTTTGATGATTCGCTGAAGCTGGTAGTGAAAAAATGATAAATATACATATATATACTGTCATTGCTACGATTTTTTTCACAACTCCACCTCACCCTCTCTAGCCTTATTCCCTTTTTTCAAAAAATTATATCGCCAGTATTTACTCTAATTATAAGTGTTTCACCATTAAACTACAGTGTTATTTACTATTTTCAGTACTTTTTTATTATCATTCCTGTAATGAATATCTTTTAAGGGATAAAATACCTAAATAATATATATATATACCCAACAAGAAATTTTTCTTTGCAATAAATAAAAACACTTGACCTATAAAACTTAGTCAAGTGTTCCATAATTAGACTGTTTCTGTTACTGCATCTAATAAATTTTGTGGCCAATCCACTACATCATTTCCCATATCCCAGAATAAATATTCAAATCTTGTCGTTGTCAAAAAGATTTCCTTTAATTTATCACGTTCCACCCCCTGCAGGTCAATGGCTAATCTATCCATTAAATCCACAGTCGCTTGTACACTTTTAGCAAAATCATCACTGCTATATGTACGGATCCAGTCTCCATATAAAGGATGCTCTAGAGAGCCTGGTATTGCAGCCAATTCGGCACCAATTTCAGCATAGCTAATAGCGCATGGAAGCACCGCTGCAATAACATGTGCTAATGAACCATTTTGAGCTTCAGCAAGCATATAACGCGTATAAGCAATCGTCGTTGGCGCTTCAATTGCTTCTTCAAAATCTTGCGCTGTCACACCAAAACGCTCCGCATATTGCCGGTGAAGGGCCATCTCTCCTGCTAATATATAATTTACACTGTTCGATAACTCTGTCATTGTCGATAAATCCGATGCTTTTTGTATACCAAGAGCATACACCTTAGCATATTGAATCAAATATAAATAATCTTGAATCAAATAATATTTAAATTTTCCTGGTTCTAGTGTTCCATGGCCAATTCCCTGTACAAATGGATGGCTATGGTTGGCTCTCCACGTCTTATTAATGCCTGCGATTAACTCATCTGAAAATTTCATCATCTTTTCCTCTTTTCCCACAAACAAGGAAGGCAATAAAAAAAGTCACGATTCCTATAAAAGAAAATCGCGACTATAATTTACGCTTAAAAATGGCATAAATGATACTGTCACTTCTTCCTTCCGGCAGTTCGAACTGCATCAAGTTAGAGGGTTAAGCAGTTGCTTTCTCAGCCCATAAGGCACCCCTAGTAGTGATTGTTTGTGTATTCATTTGTTTTGGTTGTACAACACTATCATCATCTATTCATAACGGAAAGTCAAAGGATATTAGACAGTTTGTGGAATATAGATGAAGTTATCGACAACGATTGTATTGATTGCGTTAATATAAGCTAGTGCTGATGCTTTAATGACATCTGTATCGGAAGCTTTTGCTATATAAGTCTGTCCGTTATATTGTACTTGAAGTTTTACTTTACCAAGCGCTTCTTTCCCACGTGATACACTTGATATTTTATATTCCATCAATTTCACTTCAAATTCTGTCACCTCTTGTAGCGCAGAATAAAGCGCATCAATTGAACCTGTACCGACTGTTGAAGCTTTAAATACTTCGTCACCTTTTCGCACTTTAACGCTTGCTGAAGGGAAAATCGGATTAGAAATTACTTGAATATCTTCTAAGTGGTAAAATTTATCACTATGCAGATTTACTTTTTCACTAGAGGTTTGTTTGTTAAAATAATTTTCAACTAATATGAACAAATCATGATCATACACTTCTTTTTTAGCATCTGCTAATTTCAAGAAATCAGCAAATATTTCTTCAAAATGTTCTTCTGTCAAATGACCAATTGATAGATTTTCAAGTGCATTTTTAACTGCATGACGACCAGAACGTGCAGTCAGTACTAATTCCATATCATCAAGTCCAACTTCAGTCGGGCTAACAATTTCATAAGCATCTCTCGATTTTAATAGCCCATCTTGATGAATACCAGAAGAGTGAGCAAATGCATTGTCGCCAGTGATTGCCTTATTCACTTGAACATCAATTCCCATTAAACTAGAAACGATACGTGACGTGTTCATAATTTCTTTTTTATTGACTCGTGTATAGGCATCAAAATAATTATGACGCGTTGACAATGCCATGACTACTTCCTCTAGTGCTGCATTACCGGCACGTTCCCCGATACCATTGATTGTACATTCCACTTTGTCTGCACCATTTTTAATGGCCGCAAGTGTATTGGCTGTGGCCATCCCCAAATCATTATGACAGTGAACACTCAATAATACCGAATCATCTAGGTTTTTCATACGATCATTCAGTTTCGCAATCATTGCTCCAAATTCTTCTGGAACTGCATATCCCACAGTATCTGGCACATTAATCATTGTCGCACCAGCTTTCATAACCGCTTCAATTGTCTTCCATAAGTATTCAAAGTCGGAGCGTGAGGCATCCTCAGTTGAATATTGTATTTGTGGCATTAATGTTTTTGCATATTTCACAGCATCAATACCAATCTGTAAAATTTGATCTTTAGATTTAGAGAATTTTTTCTCTACATGAATATCCGATGTGCCAAGCACCATATGAATCATTGGACTTTCTGCATACTTAACCGATTCATATACTGCATCGATGTCACCTTTAACAGCACGTGCGAGAGCCGTAATCATAAGATCATCTGTGTTCCCTACTTTTTGTGCTATTTGTTTTACGGCATTAAAATCACCTTCTGAGGAAGCTGGAAAACCTGCTTCGATAATATCCACTTGTAGTTTTTTTAGTTGGTGAGCTACTTCTAGTTTTTCATATAAGTTTAACTTCGCTCCCGGTACTTGTTCTCCATCGCGTAGTGTTGTATCAAATAGCCAAATTTTCTTAGACATAATTTTTCTCCTTCTTTCTTTTCATTTTCTTAAAACATCAAAAAAATCCCGTCTCTATTACGTACATAATAGAGACGAGACATTGCTCGCGGTACCACTCTAATTGATGGATTGTCACCAATCCATCCACTCATCGGAGTCAAAAACTAACTCCTATCCTGCTAACGGAGGAATCCGTGCCGCCCTACTGTTCATTTCAGGCTGCTTGCTCATGAACGAGTTCGAGTCAAACCTTCGCTAATTTTCACCGACCATTAGCTCTCTAAAGAAGATGATTGATCTCTACTACTTTCAATCTTTGCTTATTTGAATTATCTGATTGTTTAGAATAATAGACTATTTAAAACATAATGTCAATGAATTATCAGAAAATATTTAATTTTCTTTATATAATGGTATTATTTACTTTATTAGTATTAACTTGAATACGTCCGTCCCGCTATAAGCACTGTCGATTAACTATTTAGCATCAACGAACTGTACTGAATTTGTGAATGCTAGTTTCATTAGATAATTTACTTTTATTGGCTTGAAAGTTCGGCAATATTCTTTATGATTTTATTTACGAGAAAGCTTTTTTAGAATAGAGAGACATATGCTAGCAAAAAATAATAGATGACTAGCAGATGAAAAATACCTATTTTTATCATTATTTTAAATTTTCAACATAAAAATAACTATATAATGAAATGGTAACAAGTTCAACTTACTATTTCCCCTAAAGGAGTTGCTCATTATGAGTATCGAAAGAATGTTAGATTTCCGTAAAAATGGCCATTACGAAGAGGCAAAAACCACCATGCTACAGCTACTTTCAAAAGAGCCGTTTAATGCATACTATCATTATCAAATGGCTTGGTGTTATGATAATTTAAGCATGGAAAAACAAGCAATTATTCATTATGAACAAGCATTGCAAATTGGCTTAGATGACGACTATATTGAAGCTGCTTACTTAGGTTATGGTAGTACTTGTCGCTCTTTAGGTATGTATGAAAAAGCTGCTACTATCTTTGAAAAAGCAATCGGTATTTCACCAAATAATGGATCATTTAAAACATTTTATGCCATGACATTATATAATTTAGATCGTCATTCTGAAGCCATGACAATTTTATTGCAATTGCTTGTAAATACGACTAAAGATGAAGAAATTTTACTTTATAAAAAAGCAATTAATTTTTATAGTACACAATTAGATACCGTTTGGGATTCATACTAAATTTGAGCACTCTTTTTAATCTGGTCTATAAAAAATTCTAATTTCCACTCTATAAATAGGAGGAAATTAGAATTTTTTTATGTCTTTAAATTTTGTAAAGTACAAATATGTATTAACGATCCAACCAGTACCAAATTAATGCTTCTCTCTCAATATCCTTAATGAGTGCATTTTTCCCATCTATGTAGCGCTTTATATCATATGGATACTGTGATGCAAGATGACTTTTTAATGCACTATATTGCTGTCGTCTTTCTTTATTTTCTTGTAAGTAATCGCGAAAAGCTATATGCCTTACTATTTCTGTAATATTATCGAACTTAAATGCATGAATATGGTGTGTTCTTTCCGCTCCACCCTTTCTAAAGTAACGACGACCGCGAATGCCGAATTCTCCCATAACTTCATAACCATCTATTTTCATTTGCTGAGAAAGTCGATCCAAATATTCTAAATCTTTGACGATTAGTAAAAGGTCAATGACTGGTTTCGCACGCAAGCCCTTAATTGATGTACTGCCAATATGAAAACAGCGAATTAATTGTTCTTGTAAGCGCAATTGCAGACTGTTTTTTTCTAGATTATATTCCTCCGTCCAACTATCCTGATAATCGACAACTTTAACATCCATGTCTTTTCACCCCTTCATTTATTTCCACTATTTTACCATTTCTTTTCTCTTAAATCTTGTTAATTTACCCTAAAACATTCATCATTTTTTTTTCAATTCTTTGTTTTTTTGCGAAATAAAAAAAGCTTGAGACCATTAAGAAATGGTTTACTCAAGCTGCTATTATATAGCCTTTTCCTCAGATTTTGGTTTTTTCTCACAAACTGCACCAGAAAAAAAACAAACAATTAATACGATACCAAATAGTAGAATAATTTGTTGTGGTGAAACGAATCGTATAAATGATACACCTAACATCGCAAAGCCTACGAGTAAATAATTACTTACTGCATGTATCGAATATAACGGCTGTGTAATATGCCATGCACGAAAATACCCTTGTAAAAACCCCAGTATAAGCTGCGTCATTAGTACAAGATACAAGAAGACAGACATGTTATTTTCGGAGAAGCCTACTCCTACAAAAACAAGTCCCATTACACCGTATAACCAATAAATACTGGGCGTAGACCATTTATGACAAACAACATAACCAAGTGCCGCAGCAAAGGAATGAATAGCAAAAAACCAAGCAAACATCGGAAAAGTTAAACTGCTATTTTTTAACCAAATAATATAATATGGAAATACCAGTGCACTACCAACTGTCATAACCAACGGGAAATACCGACTCATTGATTCACCTGCTGCAAGTAATTTTTATAGAAATTATTATAAAAAACCTCATTTGGATCCTGCAATAACTTCATCTTTTTACTATCTTTTGCATGCGGATAAGCAGCCTCAAATTGTGCCAATGTTTGATAGGGGTAGTAAGGTAAGTAATACGTACCACGGTGTAATAAGGCGGCATCTGTCCATTGTTGAATAAAACTTTTAGCTGCTTCAATCCCTTGATCAGATGTTGGATGTTGGATGAGCAACACAAAAGCAATCATCGGCTCTTTTGCATAGTTTAAGGCAGTTGATTCATCATTTGACACGATACGTAGCGTGATATTATGCAATTTCACCTCTTCATTTTTATCATCTTGAGGAATCCACTTTTTCAAATCTGCGACAAATTCATCAAATTCATCGATTGGAATGAAAAATTCTTGCAACACTTCCACGGAACCTAGTTTTGTATATTCCATAAAAGTAGATTCGGAGCGCATTGCATTATTACGCGTAATTGTCTTACCAGATTGATAGGCAAATAATTTTTTTTGCATTGCCCAAAATGCAGTTTCCCATTTTCCACCCTGCCTGCCAACATCTAATCCCCATTTTGACAGATGGACCAGACTCTCTTCTTTTAATGGCTCAATTAGCGGTTTTTTCGCTGTGTCGATATAATTCATCACGTACATCTCGTCTAAGAAATGTTTGGGGTCCACACTTAATCTTGCATAATGCATCGCAATAGTTGGTGTGGCGAGAACTTTTTTCAAATAGTTTTCATAATTGCGTACATTCATCTCTTGTGATTCATAGCGATAAATCGTATCGTCAACGACATCAAATGTAACATCGATGATAATACCAAAAAGGCCGTACCCACCAAGAATATAGGACATTTCTTTTTTATCCGTTTGACGATGGAGTTCTTTCAATTGGCCTGTTGGTGTGATAATTGTCATTTTAGCTACTGTAGAAGCCATCGAGCCATGGCGTATATCTCGACCATGTCCATTAACAGAGAGCGAACCACCTACTGTGAAAATCGGCAGTGATTGTGTTACTTTCATTGCCAACCCCTGTTTTGCTACCGCTGTTTGCACATCCGAAATAAGTGCCCCTGCTTCGACAGTCACTTGTTTTTTCTCCCTATTTACTTCAAGAATACGATTAAAAGATTTCATATCGATAACAATCGCATCCTTATAATATGTATGTCCTCCTTGTGAATGTTGCACGCCTGCAATCGACAGTTTTTTGCCTTCTTTGTTTGCTAATTTCACAAGATCCACAAGCTGTTGTCTATTTTTCGCCCGTTCGATTGCCTGCACTTTTTGTGGTAATAAGCCCGTGTAATCTGTCGTCAAACTATCTTGTTGTAGACCATAATGACGTTTTTCTACCGGTATGATGAATAAGGTTGCTAATGTAATCATGACCACGACCAAGGCAATGAACCACGGCTTTCTAATAAAATCTATCTCAATCCCCCTAATTTTACTTATTTCACATTATTTTCGTATCACATTCATTCACTCTCCATATATTTATTAACCTACTTTTCACAGCTCTGTATGATAGCACTTCAATTAATTATAACGTTATTTCCATTAAAAAGTTTCACAGGAAAAAAATGTACTTTCCTGCCATTAAAAGAGCTTGGGACAGAACAAAAATAGTATGTCTCCCATATGAATCATCAAATCAATTGAACGCGCAGAAAACGACGCCTGCGGGAATAGCATGAGCTGCCCCTCCCCCAAGAACGCAGTGACGAGGCGTTTGAAGCCATGTCCGCGGAAAACGTTTTTCGCAGTGCAAACGGATTGAAATGAATAATCCCATATGATTTTGAAAAATCATACGGGATTTTCTCTGTTGAAAATACGTTTGTCTCAGGCTCTTTCTGACATACTATTCAGTAAATGGTGCCGCATATACTACTTCACCCATGACATCTGTTAAAGAACCTTTATATAATGGTAGAATCATAAAATTTTCTGCTGGTACTTCAAATGGTAAAGAAATAGCTGTTGTATCTACTTGTTGAAAACCAAATCGTGGGTAATAATCTGCATGCCCCACTACAATGACTGCTGAAAAACCGCTCCATTTTGCTCGTTCTAATGACGCTTCTATTAAGGCTGTGCCAATCCCCTTATTTTGATAAGCAGGTAGGACGCTAACTGGTGCTAATGCTAAAACAGGATGTTCTCCTATAAAGCACTCTGAATAACAAATATGTCCAACAATTTTATTGTCTTCAATATAAACTAATGCAAGCTCTTTCATATACGCATCCGTCTGACGTAATTTATCGACGAGAATAGGTTCTCGATGATCGCTATTTTCAACAGTTTTAAAAGCTTCTTTTATTACTTCATGTATTTCATTATAATCACTTGCTCGTTCTTGTCGTATCATTATTTCCCTCCAGTAGTATGATTCATTAGCCCAATGGGCAGTAGCCACATTCAGCCAATCCAGGAACATCCTTGGATAAACAGCAACTTTTACGAATTGGTTTATTGACGAGTTCTGATGGCGAACGCCCTTGCGTATAGTCATAATACAAAGACCTTTGTGCAATGCCTTGCCAAACTGGCGCATCTTCCAAAAGTTCAAGATCCCGCATCACTTTATCTGCCAACTGTACATCTTGCACTAATTTAGCATAGATATTCGTGATATGAACAAATATATTTTCCCAGATAATTTTAGGTGATATGGCGCTTGTATAGCGCATTGCTAAAACAATTTCATGACATTGCTTTTGAAGGATAGCGTGCATTTCTGCTACTCTATCGTCATCATTTACATAACGCCAATCATTTGGATTCGCAAACATGCAAACCGTATACTGTCCAAACTCTTCAGTCGCATCAAATTGCAAGTCATTAAAATCACCATCCCATATTTCATCATAAGCTGTGAACATATAAAACTGCATAGCTATAAATTGACCATAACGCTTCGTAAAATGCGAAACAGCCGCTACTTTAGACGATGCATTTGTGATTCCTTGCATTAAATCACCAAACTCTTCTTGAAAAAACTCCTTACTTAATCTTTCTAATGTAAAGAGTGTTCGTTTGGGTTCTGTCGTATAGACTTTGTAAGAATCAAGCATTAATACTTGATCCATTGTTAATGCTGGCATAATTATCACCTTATCTTTTCATTTCTATTCCACTCTATCGTACTATAATTCAATGGGATTTCAACTATTTAAAACCAGGAATAAATAGAAAAATGCTCATAGCATAATGAATATGCTACGAGCATTTCTGTGAATCTAGCCTATTAAAGAATGTTTTACAACTTCATATGCTTGGCAAATATCACGCATATCTGTTTTATGACGTGCGATTAAATGATTGGCAATACTTTCTAAATCCGCCACGTTCTTAGTTGATAAGTCCATTAATAATTGGCTTTTAATTAGTTCAACAAAATTGATTATTTCTTTTGACATCTGTACTATCTCCTTATACTAAGCTGTATTATATATTTATTCGTCCATTTATATCTCTTTCTTAATAATAACTCAATTCCCTTTTAAAAGATAGCTTTTCGACTTATTTTAATGAAGTATGCAGATGAAAGCGTGACCAATTACTGTATCATTGTAATTTCTTTATAATTGATACAGTTTTAAATATTCTGACTTTTATCTTTTTGACACAGTATTGTTTTATTTAGCATTCACCTCTTCTATATAAAATGGTAAAATCAACTTATTCTATATGGAAGAGGCTCACATAAACTTATGAAAATACTTTATAACTTAGCCTTCATTGGCATCGCTGCCTATATATTGATTTATAATGTCAATTGGAGTCAGCCAGATTTTTTTGATTGGACAATTATTATTTGTGCATCATTTTTCCTATTATTGCTCATCATCAACGCATTCGTATCATTGATCCTTGCAAAACGAGGAATAAAATAATAGAAAAATAAATAAAATTTCTATCAAAATGACTTCTCTATCCACACAAAAACAAACAGGGACTGTACTTCCAGTAGTAATTGCCGCGTATTTTTGCGACGTTTAATTCACTCGAAGTACAGTCCCTGTCAATATCCTTAACTATTTTCCAAATAAATAGCTGATACATAAACAAATTGTCCATTACTCTTGATTTTTGCCCATCGGTGTTTGTCTATATGTACTACCTGTACGGTATTTCCCTTCAATAATTTCCCGACAATTGCTGCAGTCATTGATGGTTTTTGTCGAATATTCAACTTTTCTGATGTGACCCGCATCATTGTAATAGTTCCAGAACTAGCATCCTGATCAAATAATGCCTTCTCCTCAGCTCTTCTGCGTACAAGCCCTTTTAATACCTTGCCCCCAGCTTTATTATAGGCAGGCAACCATTTACTAATGGAAGAAATTGTCCGATCCTCGCATAGTCTTTGCAAGTTTTTTGCACCACAGTTATAACAAAATGACACAAGCGCATCAAATTGATTTTGATTAAATACAATGGGAATGACATTCACATAATATTCATATTTTCTTAGATCTACTAGGAAGTAAGCATCCGCTTGCTGTTGGGAAATGATCATGCCTTCATATATTTCTGCACCATAATGTCCCCAACCAATCGTCCAATATTTTTCTGTAACCACTGGTTTATAAGCCTTCAATCGACAGCCCTCATACTTTTTAATGAGATTTTTACCTATTTCACTACTATTCATATAACCACCTCCTATAAATTTATATGTCTACTAGGAAAAAATCTAGACAAATACTTTAGAGAACGATTAAAAAAGTTGCCCAAAAGTTGATTAATCAACGATTTTGGGCAACTTTTTTTATTATACAGAAAAATATTTTTGTATAAACTCTAGGCCGTACATAATTAGAAATACTGCAAAAAACATAATCACATTGATTATTAATAAAAAATAATTACTTCCCCATAGTGCTAAAATAGCTCCAATTGGTGCAAGAATAAAAGTAAATAGCCAAAGTGAGCTATCTATATTAAAAATAACCAAAGGAATAAATGATGCAATGCTAAAAACCAAACAAATAAGTGCCAATATATTAATATTCTTCATCTTATATCCCCTTTTATCGAAGTCTCCTATTAATTGTATAGCACAAAACGTTTTCTGCCTATAATGAACTACTGCGAAATGAAATTTATTGAGCCATATTCCACGATAATCGTATAATTTACCTTTGCTATAAAAAACTGTACCGCTTATTGTTAGATACTAGGTGTAGCACCCAATCTGACAATAAGCGGTACAGCTTTTATTTTATAGATTGTCTATACTAGTAGTTAGACAGATACATCAAATGATTTACCCAAGTAAGGGTGTTGTGCCTCTGGTATGCTCGCTAGTAATTGAGTCAAACCTTCGGTATCAGCATGCATTGCTTTATTTAAGACAGACATTTGAATGGTTTGCTGAAGTTCTAAAAGCTGTTGAGACATAATTGTATTAATTTCCATTTGCCCACCTCCTTCTTGTTAATTCTATCGGTTATACCTATAAATAGTTAACTAGGTGTACGCCCTAACATGCGACTGAAACCACAAAAATATACTCGTTTTTATTCCATACTTTTGTAGACCTCTATTTCTCATCAAACACACCAATCTAAAAAGAATCATTCGATCTGCTTCACTAACGAATTTCGACAGTGACAAATAGAATGATTCTACAAATTTTCAGTGATTAACTATAATCATACCAACCTTTACCAGTCTTTCTACCCAAATGTCCTGCCTTCACTTTTTCTTCCACAATTTTTGATGGTTGATCAATTATATTTCCTGTTTCTTTAAACAATTGTAAATTGGCAAAATAACCGACATCTATGCCTGATAAATCCGCCAATTCAAAAGGTCCCATTGGATGCGCCAGTGCTTTTTTAGCAATTAAATCAATTTCTTTAAAGTCTGCATAACCATTTTCATAGAGATATAACGCCTCGTTTGTTAAAGCATGTAAAAGTCGATTTGCGATAAAGCCGTTAATCTCTTTATGTAGTAGTACAGCTGTACGATTAATCTTTTTACAATATGCTAATGCTGCTTCGACAGTAGCATCTGATGTTTGCTCATTTCGCATCACTTCCACACAATCCATTACTAACGGCGGAAAGAAAAAGTGCATATTACAAATTTGTTCGGCTCTATTTGTAATGTCTGCCACTTTAGAGCTGACAATGGAGGAACTATTCGTCGCTAAAATCGCATGACTTGGACTCAAAACATCTAATTGTTTAAAGACTTCTCTTTTCACATCCAGTTTTTCGACGACCGCCTCAATAACCAAATCTGCCTCTTTTACAGCTTGTTGCAAATCCGTTGTCATATGTAGTTTTGCAAATGCTTCACACTTCTTTTCATCTGTTATCTTCCCTTTTTCTTGCCATTGTGTCATCCGTTTTTGCAATGCTTTTTCTGCATGATCTAATGCAGCCGCTTCGACATCATACAAATTTGTAGTAAAACCACCTAAGACAGATAGCATAGCAATCTGATGACCCATAGACCCAGCTCCAATGACAGCAATGTTTTTTACTTCTTTCTCCATTTTTAAACCCCTCCATTACTTTCATCCATAATCAAATGACGGAGCAGCCGGTTTTTCCTGTTGTTTCTATTGCTCATACAATACTATTAATTACCAATTTTTGCAAATTAAAAACACGCTCACATTTTCTGCAAGCGTGTTGATTCTTCTTATATCCTTATTATTAATCGACTGGATTGGCCATCGAAATTGAAATGCGGTTCCACACATTGATTTGAGAAATAGCTAACACAAGATCGGTAAATTCTTTTTCATTAAAAAATGTTCTTACAACCTCGTATAGCTCATCGGATACACCATTTGTAGAAATAAGTGTAATCGCTTCAGCTAGTGCCAGTGCAGCTTTTTCTTTAGCCGTATAGATTGATGTTTCTTTCCAAGCATTTAATAGATAAATACGCTGTTCTGTTTCACCATTTTTTCGTGCATCTGCAGTATGCATATGCAGACAAAAAGCACAGCCATTAATTTGTGACACTCTTATTTTTATTAATTCTGCTAATGATTGTTCAATTGTAGACTCTTTTGCTAAATAACCTTCCATAGCCATTACTTTATTTAAACCATTTGGTGCAATTGTCATATAATCAATTCTTCTCGTCATATTAACGCCTCCTAATTAAAGATAATATTAATCGACGATTAATATTATCTTTAATTAGTTTATTCTTTTTCTTATTTGTTGTCAATAAATTTCATAGAACATTTCTATGGAAATATGATACGATACATGAATAGATGAATCGATAGCGTAGGTGAATAAAAATGAAATATAGCATCATGGTAGAATATGCTTTGCATAGCTTAACTTATTTAATTGATCTACCTAAAGAACAACCAATTGGCATAAAAGATTTAGCAGAGTTTCAAGGTCTTTCTGAAACCTATTTATCAAAAGTTTTTGGTAAATTATCTAAAGCTGGTATTGTAAAGTCTGTACCTGGTGTCAAAGGTGGTTATTCCCTTGCCTCAGCGCCTGACACTATTTCTTTTCTAGATGTTGTAAACGCAGTGGAAGGTGTGCAACCCATTTTCCAATGTCAAAATATATTACGACATGCTAAAGAAAGTAAAGTTGAGACACGCTGCGCCGACTGTACAGTAAAGAAAACACCTTGCATTATCAATTTAACGATGTTAGCTGCTGAACAACAAATGCATGCGTATTTACAAGGTAAAACATTAGCTTGGCTTCATAGCGAGCTTGATGTCATTCTTTCACCTGAAAGACGTGCAGAAATACAGCAATTTTTCATAAAATAAAAACTGCCCTTTAGGATCTTCCTTCTCTAGTTTGGTTGACATGAGAATGATGAGACTGGGCAGTTTTTTTAGTTTGACTACCATTCTGTAATCAAACTAGTTACTATATGCGTTTCTTCTTGTAAATTCGTTCCTATTCAAGCGAAGATTCTAGAAGATGTGAGGCAAATTCTTGACGTCGAGGACAATGACTATGCATCATTTCCATTGCTGCAATTTCAAAATTATAGTCTGTCTCCATAAATTGAATACCCGCATCATCAATCATTAACCAACAAGCTCCTTTACTATCCATCTGAAGTCCAACACTTCCTGCATTTACTACAATCTGATTGCCAATTTCACGCGTAAATTGACGATATGTATGGCCACAAACAACTATTTCTTGTTGAACATTTTTCAACATTTCACTAATCTCAGCATCTGCTGTTGTTTTTCGAATTCCTTCTGTATCACTTCTGGGTGAAGCATGAACAAACAGTATATTTTCATATACAAAAGTACTTTGCATCGCCCCTAACCACTTCACGTCTTGTGCTGTTAGCTTGGACAAACACCATGTATACATTTCACTAAAATAACCTTGCGATGCCATCACATCACAAGAGCTATTGAACAACTCACGCTCTGTATTACCTCGGATAAATTGCTTTTTAATCGGACATTGCCTCAATAAATCTAACACTTCTAGAGGGTGCGGTCCCCAAACGATATTCCCACCGACAATAATAACATCAATATTCTGATGTTCAATTTCTTTTAAAACAGCTTCCAATGCAAAATAATTACCTAAAATATCATAGAGTACAGCAATTTTCATAGAATTACACATCCTTTATAAATTTAAGAAACTAAAGCAACGGAACTAGCAACATCGGTTCTTTACATTCACTTCATCTCTACTTGCATGAATAAAACCTAAATAGCTCATTTATCTTTTTTAATTTAATACATATAATACCATATTCTAATCACCATGAGGCATTAATATTTCGAATTATTCTTTTTATTTGAATAATAAGAATAATTATGTCGCTTAATATACCATTGCTGATCCACTTAAAATTTTAATCAAAAAAAAAGGTATAGCATATGTTACTATTCGTTAACATACACTATACCTTTTATTGATAGTTTATCTATTAGAGTTAGAGCTAAGAATTAACTTAGTACCAACCTTTTTGTTGCCATGCAGCTTTTGCATTTTCCCATGAACCATAGCGATTCTTAACATAGTTATCCGCCACTTTTTCTTGGTTTGCTGGTGAATAGTCACCATTTAAATATGAACGATCTAATTGGTATTTACCAACATATTTGCCTGTTGCTGAACGAGCATTATAATTATTTGTAGATTCTTTCATTGCAATCCAAGATTTAGCTGAAGAACTTGAACCTGTATATGAAGTTGTTTTTTGAACAGCTTGTTTTTGTTGAACTGGCGCTTTGTATGTTGACTGACTTTGAACTTGTTTTACTGGTGCTTTATATGTTTGCGCTTTTTGAACTGGCGCTTTATAGGCTGTTTTTGCCTGTGCTTGAACTGGTGCAGTTTGAGTTGAACCATTACCATCTCCAACTTCTAATTGTGCTCCTGCAAATATTAAATCTGAAGATAGATTATTTAATTGCATTAATGAATTGACTGTTGTATTGTGAGTAACTGCAAGTTCAGATAAAGTATCACCTGACACTAATGTTACTTCTTTTGCCGACGCACTACCTGCGAATGCTACTGTTGATAATGTGATTGCACCTGCTAGTGCGATAAATTGTTTCTTCATAATTTGAAAATTTCCTCCTCGGTTTTACTAACTGTTTTAACTATACCGTGAGTAGTTTTCAGTTTCGTGACAAAAATATGTCACAGATGTAACGGCATGATTACAAGACGTGGCAGTTTCTACCAATTTTTTAAAGATTATTGATTAAATTTCCATTAACTTAGCTATAACTTGCATTTTATCGAACCATAAATTGGGAATGATTCGACATTTTTCGACTTACATACCCTAAAAAAAATAATTAAAACATGCATTCTTTTTATATTAATCGCTTTCATTTTCTAAAAAGTATCGCTTTTCTCACATGTATATTACAAAACAATCGTTATTTTTACATTATTTTTTCAAAATAACGTACGAAAATCTAAATTTTGATTTTCGTACACCGTTCCCAATCCAGTATTTCCTTTTGTTTTCCCCATGCATATCAATTACTATTCTCCAATCGTTCCTTCCCTTTTGTACATATTGTTATGGATTATTGGGTCCACCTATCGTTGTTATACATAAAGAGCCTGTTCTTTATATTTTCTGTAGTAGCGTACTTACCTTTTAATTAGTTGACGTGCAGGTATTCCTGCGAAAAGCATCACCAAAAACGACAATAAATGTACAGACAAAAAGGAATGAGCCTGGGACAGAACAAAAATAGTCTGTCTCTAATACGAATCATCAAATCAATTGAACGCACAGAAAACGACGCCTAGGGGAATAGCATGAGCTAAAAACCCCACAAGAACGCAGTGACGAGGCGTTTGAAGCCCTATCTGCGGAAAGCGTTTTTCGAAGCGCAAATGGATTTTCTCTGTTAAAAATACTGTTGTCTCAGGCTCATTCCTTTTAATTTTGGTTAAGATTTTGCCCCAGCCTCTTTGCTGTTTAATCAACTAAAGTAGTGATTTCCACTTTATTGAAAGATAATAATTTGCTATAAATAGGTCTACTAATCACAAAGGCTGCAGTAAATATAGCATCCTTCTCTAGTATTATCTTTTTTGATTCTTTATTATGTGCATGATGCACAGTATGTATTAGTTCTGAAACTTTAGCTATTACCTTATTTGACTCATTATAACTAAAGCCATAGGTCATGATAGCCAGTACATAAGGCGTTTGATCGTTTATAATACCGTAATCATGCGACACCAAGTTTATAGGCATCATCCCTACCTTATGCGCAACAGTTGCATCTGAAACCCCATTGGGCAAAGCTTCATTATAAATAGTCTCTTCTAAAAATTCTTTTAATCGTTTACCATTGTCGCTACTTCTACTTAAATTATCTACATGTTCCGCATAAATAGCTAAATCATGTGAACTTGTAAAACTATATGCTTGAGGTGAACTATTTGTAGCGCCTAGATTTTGCATATAATTTATAAAATTTTGTGACCCAATACGTTCCTTCAACATTGCGAAAGCAATATTATCACTATATTTTATTGCTTTTTCCACTAAATCGCTAATAGTAAAACGACTGCCAATACTTTGATTTTGAATGATTCCGCTCCCACCGACATAATGATCTGCTTTATACGTTAATTCTTGTTGTAAATCAATCCTATTCGCATCGGCTAATTCCATAATATACAGTGCTAACGGTAGCTTAATTGTACTTGCAGCTAAATAGGGTTTGTTTGATTTTTCAGCATATTGTTCATGCGTTTTTAAATTTATGTAGTCAATTGAAACAGAACCACCTACTTTATTTAAATAAGGGTCTAATTTGTTTTCTACATCTTTTTGGAAACTGATAGTAGATTGTGCTTTTACAATTTCAACATCATAAAACCAACACGTTAATGTCAAACTGACTAGTATACTAACAATATATTTCACTGTATGTACGCTCCTTTGAACAATATAGGAATTTTTTCCTAATAAAAAAATCGTATCACTATTGATCTGTCAATTCAAGGGGATTTAATATACGATTTAATTTAGTTCATAAATCATCTTTATAGCCATTATAAACGCTTAAGCAATTTTTACTATGTGAATCATTCCCTTATGCTTTTTTATACGTAAAAAAGAGAAACAGCTTAAAATAGAGCCATTCCTCTTTTTCATATGGATAATACCATATGTATAACGCGATTATTTATAGAAAGACATTTACTAACATAACAATCCCAAATGTTAGGAAAGATAAAATGGTTTCGAGTACCGTCCAGGTTTTGAATGTTTCCGTCACCGTTAAACCAAGATATTCTTTAATCATCCAAAAACCTGCATCATTGACATGTGACAACATTAAAGAACCTGCGCCTGTTGCGATTACGAGTAACTCTAAATTGACATCTGTCATATTCGCTACAACCGGCGCAACAATCCCTGCTGCAGTCGTTAATGCCACGGTAGCAGACCCAGTAGCTACTCGAATCAATCCTGCTACGAGAAATGCTAATAATAAGGGAGACAACGATAAGTCTTCAGACATATTAGCAATGGCTAGACCTACACCAGAGTCGATTAGGATTTGTTTAAATCCACCACCTGCACCGATAATTAATATAATAGAACCTACTGGTAATAGACATTCATCAGCTATTTTTTTTAGTTTAGCAGCCGACATCCCCTGACGTTTACCAAGTAAAAACATTGCGGTGAAACAAGCAATTAATAAAGCAATTACCGCATTGCCAATAAATTTAACAAATGATAGAATTCCTTCTGGCAAACCAATATATGGTGCAATTACTGCTAATACCATTAAGAATATTGGCAATAAGATGACCAAAAATGATGTGCGAACTGTTGGTAATGTTTCAAATTCATCTTTTACATCAATCATATTTGGTTCATTGATTGGTTTGATTCGTTTTGCTGCCCATTTTGCGAAGACAGGTCCAGCAATAATTGCTGGAATAATAGCAATTAATAGTGAATAAACAAGTACTTTACCTACGCTAGCGTTATAGATACCGATTGCCGTCATAGCACCTGGATGAGGTGGTACAATTCCATGGACAATTGATAATCCTGCAAGAACTGGTAATGCAATTAATAAAATATTTTGTTTCGTAGATTTATAAATCGAGATTACAAGAGGTAATAACATCACGACACCAACATCAAAAAATACGGGAATACCGATGATAAAACCGGATAGTAACATCGCCCAAGGCAATTTTTTTATCCCGAAAATACGGATGAAAAATTCAGCAATTTGCTTACCCGCACCTGAGTCCGCCATTAGTTTACCTAAAATTGTACCTAGCGCCAATATTCCGACTAAATGTCCTAAAACACTTCCAACACCCGCTTCATAGGATGTAACAATTTGATCAAATGATAGACCTGTTGCTAGGGCCAAGAATAAACTTGCGACTAGTAAACTAATAAATGCATGCCATTTCCACCATGCAACACCTAAAATTACAATAACAATTGACACGACTGTACATAATAATAAATACACTTCATGACTCATATTAAAACCCCCTGTTGTAATCGTTCACTTTCTCCCTTTAGCGCTTATCTTTCGACGTCTTTTACAAACCCTTGCATCGCTTGCTCCACATCTCGAATCGTTGACATAGGTGTATCACCGACTGTTGTATGCGCTAACATGCTCGCGGAAGCTGCAAAAGCAACCGTTTCGCTTGCTGACATATTTGTTAATTGTCCGTGAATTATACCGCTTGCATAAGCATCCCCTGCTCCAATACGGTCATATACCGAAAATACTAATTCGTCTGCAAAGGTGAACTGATCATTTTTCAACATAAATCCTCTTAACGAGTTTGTGTTATCTCCATTTATTGCACGATGTGTTCCTGCAATTACTGAAATAGCATACTTTTCTGCGATTTGTGGCAATAAATCTAGCAATTGATCATGACGAGTAGTTTTCTGCGTTTGCATTGCTAAAGTAAGCAGCGCATCCTTCTCATTCATAAAAACGATATCTGAAAGCGTTAGCATTTTTTCGTAATACGGTTTAGCTCGTTCATAGCTTTGCTCCCCCCAAAGTGAAGGACGATAATTACAATCAAATATAACTAAGCCACCTTGTTTTTTCACACTGTTTGCAAGTGCAACCATATGCTGTCTAACACCATCATTCATAGATAATGCAATGCCGCAAAAATGAATGGCATCGATATTTTGAGCAATCGTATCATAATCATATGCATCTGCTGAAGCTGTGTTAAACGTGCTTCCTAAACGATTTGTATATGTAACACGACTCGAACGAACACCAAAGCCATTTTCTAAAAAATACATACCCAGGTATTGCCCTTGTCTTGTAATAAACTGTGATGTAATACCCAATTTTTGAACATATGATTTTGCCGCTTCACCAAGTGCATTATCAGGTAATATTGTTACGAGCGATGCAGTATGACCAAATCGCGACAACGCTGAGGCAACATTGACACCTGTACCAGAAAACGAATACTTTAATGTATCCGCTTGTGATAATAAATCAAAACCAGGCACTTGCATACGCATCATGACTTCGCCAAAAGCGGCGACACGCTTATTCATGCGCGTCGACCAATCTTTTAACGATTGTCATTAGTGTTTTCACATCAGCTGTATTTGTTTTACCTGTTTTTTTGTCGATGATAGATGAATATACATGAGGTATTACTTGTGTCACACCAGCATCTAATGCAATTGCCAAAATTGTTTCAAAATTTTCTAAATCAATGCCACCAGTAGGTTCTAATGCTAAATCAGCTTCCGCACAAGCTTGTGCAACTGCTTTAAATTCTTCAATATGTTGTAAGCCTTTCATCGGGAAGTATTTCAGTGCATTCCCACCCATATCTTTTACAAGAGCAATCGCTGCCTCAACAGGAACAATTGCTTGTTGCTTAATGCCCGCACTTTGAGGACCAGTCGAAATATTTACAAATCCTACCTTCCCTGATGGTGATACAAGGCTATTAATCCAACTATCTTTGTTACCTAAATTGGCACGCGTTGCTCCAACAGCAGGTAATACTTGATTTATATGGCTACCTTCATAGTATTTTGCAATATCGGCTACTACTGCTGCTTGACGATTATCGCCAGCACCCAAACCAATTGACACTGCATCATCGATTTCCTTACCATATGCTTTCATTGCAGTTACAGCTTCATCTACCGTATCGTAATCTTTTGATAACACACCGACCACTACATAACCTTCTGCAGCTTCGTAAATTTCCTTAGCATTATTGATATCGCTCGCTAACACATTTAGTGCTACACGATTTTTATAAAAACGTTCATTAATTTTTAACATTATTTTTTCCCTCCAAATAAAATTCGTAAAGTATTTTCAATTACTTGAATATCATCATTTTGTAATGGGCGTGGATCAATGTCGAAGAAACCTTGACGAACACCATAATCACGTGGATAAATTGCAATGGCGCCACCTTTAATCGTATCCACAACTTCTTTAGCTGACATACCAACTATAGATTCATCAATTTGAATTCGTGCTCTAAAAATGGCGCGACCCGCTTCATCTTGCACAGTCGTTACACGAACACCTGCTAAGTCATTTAAACTGTGTAATACTTCAATAACCGCTTTTTCAGCTTCGCTATTATCTTCTTTAACAAAATAATCATCAATTGCTTGTAATAAGCCAAAAGTTGTTTCTTTTCCAACCTTCATACTCCGACCACTGCAATGCAACTGCACTTTCACCCAGTCAATCATTTTCTTATTGCCAGCAACAATACCTGAAGTTGGACCCTCAATTGCTTTTGATCCACTGTATATTGCTAAATCCGCATACTGAATATATTTTAATAAATCCTCTTCTGCAGCGGCATCAACAATCATTGGTATATTATGACGTTGTGCGACCTGCCATGCTTCTTCGACAGAAATCATATTTTTTTGAACAGCATGATGCGATTTAACATATAAAATAGCTGCTGTATTATCAGAAATAGCCTCTTCAATATGTGCTGCCGTTCCTTCATTCGCATAACCAACCTCAACTAGTTCGCCACCGCCTAAATACACCATTGTTTCAATTGGTGCACCATACTGTACATTATGTCCTTTTAATAAAATCACTTCATTTTTCGCAATTTTATCTTGATGCAACCGTTCGCTCTTGCGACGATTTCCTTGCGTTATAATTCCAGCTACCGATAAGGCAATACCACTTGATGCAGAGTTTACAACGACCGCATCCTCCGCTTGCAGTTTAGAGGCAATATGACTTCCTGCCTTATTGACTAAATCGGCAATTTCAACATAACTTTGCCCGCCTTCTTTCATTGCTTTCATGACGCGGTCCGTTGGTGTAGACACACCTAATATACTCATACGCCCACTCGCGTTGATGACACGTTTTAAACCATATTTAGCATTTTGCGTAGTCTCCATTGATTACCACTCCAGTCGTTTGAATTACTTTTGATGCTTGACGTTCTTGCTGCTCCGAATCAATTAATTTTTCCTTTTTGTCGCTCACTGTAAATAATGTTAGGTTTGCAAGATCACCGACTTGAATCCGCCCAAGTTGTGGTTTACGTAACCATGCAGCTGCATTACTAGTCACACCTGCAATCACTTCTTCCAGTGGATAACCTAAATATAAAAATTTCGTTAAAACACTGGCCATGCTATAAACAGGTCCATTAATGCGATTTTTGCGATAAATATCTGTACTAATTGTATTAAAATGAATCCCATGTTTTTTGGCTTGCTCTGCTACTTTAAATGAAAAACTGGCATTACCATGTCCTACATCTAAATGTACGCCTCTTGCTATTGCTTCATGAAGCAAAGGAAGCGGTCTACCTACTTCATCAAATAAATTATTCTTTTTGCCATTTAAAAAATGTGTAATTACATCATTTTTTTGTAGTAAAGGAATCACTTCCGAAATATCGGGTGGACCAGAACCAATATGAACCATCAAAGGTAGACCCGTATCATCCGATAATTTACGTGCATGACGTAATGGTTCAATGCCTTGCTCTAAAACAACACTCTGACTAATTCGTGCCTTAAAGCCAATTATTGTATCACTATATTTTTTTGCTGCTTCTTTTGCTAAGTTCGTATCAATCCAGTTAAGATTCGATAATTCATCAATTCTTTCAAGACCAATTCGAGAAATATTTAAAAAAGCGTAAACATTTGTCTGTGCTTTTTTCTTATTTTCTACTAACTCTTCAATACGATCTGCACCACAACTGCCGGCGTCAATAATCGTTGTCACACCTTGTTTTACACCAATTTCATCAATATCATCACCATATGGATCAAAATCCGGAAATGCATGTACATGCATATCAATCCATCCACTAGAAATATATTGACCCGTACAATCAATTACGGTTGCTCCAGTCGCACTCTTCGCTTGTTTAATGGCACTAATTTTTTTATTGTCAATGACAATATCAACTACTTGATTATTGAGAAGTTTGACATTTTGTAAAATTACGGTCGTCATACTGAAACCCCTTCCAATTGATTTATTCATTAACATTATAATGTTTGAGCGACTTCAAAAATTAATATAACATGTATTTAACAAGTTGTAAACATAACGTTATAATGTTTAAGAAAAAAAAATAACAGAAGCATGAAGCTTCTGTTATTTAGACGTCAAAGTTGACAATATATTCATGTATATCCGTATTGTAATAACCAATCGCCAGTTCAACTAAAGAATCTTTTTGATCATATGAATAGCGAATTCTTCGGAATAAGGGTGTGTTTTCTTTTTTTAACCATCTACCAATTTCTTCAATCGGTTGTGCCATTCCATAAGAATCTTTAAAACGTGTAAACTCAACACCTTCATCATAAAGCATACTATATAAAGATGCCTTAAAGGCTTCTGGTTCACTCGGTAAATGAATAGCACCTGACACGTAATGTGACATATGAATAAAGGGGTGGCCATCTAATAAATATAAGCGTTGGATGCAATAACATTCATCCGTAAAATAATCTTTGATTATGGGATGATCCTCTACTTTTATTTTCTCTATTTGAATTGGTTCTTTTTTCAAATCAAATCCTTGCGCCAATAAGTACTCCGTAAAACCTTGTGCATTTGACAATTTTGAAACGATGCGATTGTCTTTCACCGTTGTCCCGACACCACTCTGCTTTTCAACATAGCCATCACTTGCTAATTGCTCAACAGCCTTACGAATCGTTATTTTACTTACATTAAATTCTCTTTCTAACTCTGGTTCTGAAGGCATTAATGATTCGATTGGATATACTCCCGTGATAATCCGCTCTTTTAATACATTTTTAATCTGCAAGTAAAATGGACCTTTACTGCGTAATAATTTCATACAATCTCCCCTTCAAGCGTGCAACTCTTTCTTCCATTTTACTGTTAATATGTCCTGTAAACAATATAATGTTTCATTTGAAGTAAAACAGCAACTTTACAACTGTATTTACTGCTCTATTGACAGGAAATCGTGCTACTACTATTTTCCCATTAAACAAAATACTAAAACACATAAGAAAGCCACTTAGGTGCTTGAAATGATTATATGGCTTCTGTGTCAACTTTTTAGCCATGAAATCATACCATTTATATGAATATTTTTCCATCTAACTAGATATATTTACTATTTCAAACAGATTACAACTATTCCCCAGTGACACGATTATGGGTATAGCTAACCTTACTTAAAGCTTTTATTTCATTATACTAATTTAGACATGAATGAATGTAAGACAGATTTCGATTATTTTTATTCACTTTATTATAATTTTTATTAATTTTGTAGGCTAGCATAGAAATCACCCTATTTGAATAATGATCCGTAAAACCATATGTCATTATAGCAATCGTCTACGGTGTTTGATCATGAATTCAGCCCCTGTTGATTCATTTGAGGCACCCGAAGATTTCATATACATGTATTCTCCTTTTTTATAATTTGTAACTATTTATACAATTATTACACTCTTTACAATAAATATAACGCTACCTATATTTTATACCTATTACTAGTATTTTTATGAGTGACAGACAAAAAAACACCTCAAGCGATAGGCTTGAGGTGTTTACTTATTTACTCGGTAGGCTTAATACCAGCCTTTTTTTTGCCATGCTGATTTTGCGTTACTCCATGAACCGTAACGATCTTTTACATATTTGTCTGCTACACGTTCTTGGTTTGCTGGTGAATAATCACCATTTAAATAAGATTTATCTAATTGATATTTCCCGATATATTTCCCTGTTGCTGAACGTGCATTGTAATTATTTGTTGATTCTTTATTCGCGATCCATGATTTTGCTGATGAGCTTGAACCTGTATATGCTTTTGTTGTTGCTTGTTTTTGGACCGGTGCTTTATACGTTTGCTTTTGTTGTACCGGTGCTTTGTATGTTTGTTTTTGTTGTACGGGTGCTTTGTATGTTGTTTGTGTTTGCACTTGTTTTACCGGTGCTTTATACGTTGTTTGTTTTTGAACCGGTGCTTGGTAAGCTGTTTTTTGTGTAGCTTGTCCATTGCTTCCGCCTACTTCAATTGGTGCGCCTGCATATATTAAGTCTGATGTCAGACCGTTTAGTTGTTTTAATGTATTCACTGTTGTGCCATGTGTTTGAGCTAAGCCTGATAAAGTGTCACCTGCATGAATTGTTACTGTTTTGGCTGACGCTGTACCTGCGAATGCTGCTGTTGATAGTGCAATGGCACCTGTAATTGCGATAAGTTGTTTCTTCATATTGTGAAATTTCCTCCTCGGTTTTACTAACTAACAACACTATACCAAGTGAAAGTTGCACACAGGTGACAGTTCAATATCGGCAATATTACAGAGAGATGACAACGCATGGGAAATTATAGCTGTTACTAGCTGGCATACTTAGTATTTGTAATAAAAGCCCTTCAAATCACTGTTTTGCATTACCAATACTAGTAAATTACCTACTCATTTTCAGTTATTCTTTCAAGGGAATCATTTAAAAAAACATGAAATTCTTTTCTAATTGGCTTATTTAAGCGTTTATTTTTGGTTCTATTATATATATTGCGGTATTAAAATAATTCATGTTTTAGAAAAATAGACATAGCGAAAGCTTTCCGCCGACAAATAGGAAGTAATCCTCACCATTTCTTTTAAACATGATGAACATACCTAAAAATAGACAGAAAAAAGCACAGGTTCACCCAATCTTCTATACTTAAAATGCTGCATAATAAGTAACAGTAGAAAGGTGAGCTGTGCTATATGAAGTCTATCATGAATATTCCAGGATTAAAGATGTTTTAGTCACAAAAATGGCAGAAATGGCATCAAGCGATTCAAACCTTATCCGTAAAATCACCTACATGCAAATCAATTGCTGAGAAGATGGCGACATCTAGTGCGACTATTATTCGTCGTTTTGATCAAGTAGCAGAACAACAATTAGTTTCAGGTGTCACGCTACCAAAGGCTACCGCAATTGAT
The DNA here is from genome assembly GCF_003143975.1 of Kurthia sibirica. Lineage (GTDB taxonomy): Bacteria > Bacillota > Bacilli > Bacillales_A > Planococcaceae > Kurthia > Kurthia sibirica. The sequence goes on from NZ_QFVR01000003.1 coordinate 43,378, forward strand.
GAATATAATGAAACGAAATGCATATGGATATAAACAATTTGATCGATTGAGAGCGAAGATCTTATTAACATTACAGTATAAAGAAGTTAGTTTACATCTGGGCTAAATGAAAAAATGAAAAAAGGTGAATGAAATTAAACATCCATTTCATTCATCCCACTATTTTACACAGAGCCTTATTTTTAAATAGTGTTTAATGACAAAAAACGAGCCTGGGACAGAACAAAAATAGTATGTCTCACATACGATTAATCAAATCAATTGAACGCGCAGAAAACGACTCCTGCGGAAATAGCATGAGCTGAAAACCCCACAGGAACGTAGTGACGAGGAGTTTGAAGCCATGTCCGCGGAAAGCGTTTTTCGCAGCGGAAATGGCTTCAAATAAATAATCCCGTATGATTTCGAAAAATCATACGGGATTATCTCTGTTGAAAATACGTTTGTCTCAGGCTTGTTTACTTATTTACTCGGTAGGCTTAATACCAGCCCTTTTGTTGCCATGCTGATTTTGCGTTACTCCATGAACCGTAACGATCTTTTACATATTTATCTGCTACACGTTCTTGATTTGCTGGTGAATAATCACCATTTAAATAAGATTTATCTAATTGATATTTCCCAATATACTTGCCTGTTGCTGAACGTGCATTGTAATTATTTGTTGATTCTTTATTCGCGATCCATGATTTTGCTGATGAGCTTGAACCTGTATATGCTTTTGTTGTTGCTTGTTTTTGGACCGGTGCTTTATACGTTTGCTTTTGTTGTACCGGTGCTTTGTATGTTGTTTGTGTTTGCACTTGTTTTACCGGTGCTTTATACGTTGTTTGTTTTTGTACCGGTGCTTGGTAAGCTGTTTTTTGTGTAGCTTGTCCATTGCTTCCGCCTACTTCAATTGGTGCGCCTGCATATATTAAGTCTGATGTCAGACCGTTTAGTTGTTTTAATGTATTCACTGTTGTGCCATGTGTTTGAGCTAAGCCTGATAAAGTGTCACCTGCATGAATTGTTACTGTTTTGGCTGACGCTGTACCTGCGAATGCTGCTGTTGATAGTGCAATGGCACCTGTAATTGCGATAAGTTGTTTCTTCATATTGTGAAATTTCCTCCTCGGTGTTTCTTACTAACAACACTATACCAAGTGAAAGTTGCACACAGGTGACAGTTCAGTATCGGCAATATTACAGGGAGATGACAAGAGATGGTGTTTATTGGTATATGAAACACGTTGATAAGCATAATTTATCTTATATCCTTTCATTACAACATTCCAGCTATCCATTTTATGTTTTTTTTTATTTTTCTAGTGTTTCTGATTGCATTAATTATCTATTAAAAAAAGAAAAAACATGGAATAATTATTTCTTTCACAGTCATTTTCTATAAAAGATACGTTACTTTATGACAATATACATATTTTTTTCAGCACACTTTCAATAAATTTGCCATTTTTTTGCATATTCGTTAAGATATACTCAGAATGAAAATGCATGTAAAGGAGTTCAAGTTATGTTACGTACAATGATGAAATCTAAAATTCACCGTGCTACTGTCACCGAGGCCAATCTCAATTATATTGGTAGTATTACAATTGATAAAGATATCTTAGATGCTGTTGATATTTTACCAAATGAACTTGTACATATAGTTAATAATAATAACGGGGCACGATTAGAAACCTATGTTATTGAAGGGCAAGCTGGGAGCGGTGTTATATGCTTGAATGGCGCTGCTGCTCGCCTCGTACAACCGGGCGATCTTATTATTGTTATGACATATGCTCAGCTTACAGATGCTCAAGCTCGTGAACATCAACCACGCATTGCCATTATGGATGAGCTAAATAAAATAAAAGAATTGATTGCTATTGAACAACACGCTACCATTCGTTAAGAAATTTCCGTCGCATAAAGTTAATTGTAGAATGACATTGCCACTACTTTTTATGAAATTTAACTAACTAGCTAGAGCCCACTTAAATCTATTGAAAAAATGCATAGAGAAAACGAATTGAAGGACTAATGACTGCGAATAAAGAGCCTGGGACAGAACAAAAATAGTATGTCTCACATACGAATAATCAAATTAATTGAACGTGCAGAAAACGACTCCTGCGGGAATAGCATGAGCTGAAAACCACACAGGAACGCAGTGACGAGGATTTTGAAGCTATGTCCGCGGAAAGTATTTTTCGCAGCGGACATGGCTTTTCTCTGTTGAAAATACCTTTGTTTCAGGCTCATTATTTATTAATGAACTATTTCAATTAGGAAACGTTCCTTATATCAAGTATATGCCATAACTTTTTACATTTTATTTATGATAGAGGAGCAAGAGAGTATGAACTATCCGTATATGTATCCCCCCTTTAATTTGAAGGACTTTGAAAGCATGTCACTCGGTGAAGCTCAGCAGTATTTCGATTGGTATACAGCTGAAATCCCATCCCGTATGAGATTTTTAAAACAAATGATTGCCGGGAAATTTGAGCTGGATTTTTCTAGCAAATCACTCATTCCTCTTTTCACCTGGTATTTAACTACTATTAACCGATATAAACTTTCAGATTCTGAACTCCATGAAAAGTTAACTTGGTTTCGCCATCAAAATGAACTGTCCTATGAAGTTGCTGAAATTCAGTTATTATCAAATCCAATTGATATTATGTTAGAAGACTATGCACTTGCCATGGATATTGCGATTTATTATGGAGAAGTGCTAATTCATAATTATCCTCAAGTCGGTTGGACATTTTTTACTAAACCAAAATCATTTGTCCATTTAAATGAGCCCATACTTGATGTGATAGATGATACAGGTTACTTACGGAAAAACCCACGCAGCCTTTTACATCAGTTAATTGAGCAATTTAAAGCTGATCAAATAAATAATCATGTACTTTATGAAAACTTTTTATTGGATCGTGCAGATATTTTGGGTGTCGATGATGAAGATTAAAACTACTAATTTTTAGATTCAGTTACCACTCGCTTCAGCTACCTGTATTTTCTTAGCAAATCAATTTCTTTAATTATTTTTTCTCATTAAAGCCATTTTAATAGTCATTTATATTGATGCTCGGTATTTAATACATAATGGATCTATTATATTGCACTTCTTACTACAAAAAAACCGCTTAAGCAATATATTGCTTAAGCGGTTTTACTATTTACTCGGTAGGCTTAATACCAGCCTTTTTGTTGCCATGCTGATTTTGCGTTACTCCATGAACCGTAACGATCTTTTACATATTTGTCTGCTACACGTTCTTGATTTGCTGGTGAATAATCACCATTTAAATAAGATTTATCTAATTGATATTTCCCAATATACTTGCCTGTTGCTGAACGTGCATTATAATTATTTGTTGATTCTTTATTCGCGATCCATGATTTTGCTGATGAGCTTGACCCTGTATACGCTTTTGTTGTTGCTTGTTTTTGGACCGGTGCTTTATACGTTTGCTTTTGTTGTACGGGTGCTTTGTATGTTGTTTGTGTTTGCACTTGTTTTACCGGTGCTTGGTAAGCTGTTTTTTGTGTAGCTTGTTCATTGCTTCCGCCTACTTCAATTGGTGCGCCTGCATATATTAAGTCTGATGTCAGACCGTTTAGTTGTTTTAATGTATTCACTGTTGTGCCATGTGTTTGAGCTAAGCCTGATAAAGTGTCACCTGCATGAATTGTTACTGTTTTGGCTGACGCTGTACCTGCGAATGCTGCTGTTGATAGTGCGATGGCACCTGTAATTGCGATAAGTTGTTTCTTCATATTGTGAAATTTCCTCCTCGGTTTTACTAACTAACAACACTATACCTTCTGAATAATTCATAGCGATGACAAAATCATCTCTACTGTATTACAATAATATGACATCAATAGGTAAAATTTGTCATTAATCTACCGATTCCCCTCATCATTATGCTGAAACATAGGTAGAACAACTAATTGAGAAAACCATTATTTAGGAATTAACTAATAATTAATACGCTCATGCTGTGATGAAGCATGCATTGATTTTGTTTATTTGCATGAAAGAAACGATTTATGGGTACTATTTAAATACTTAATCATTTTTGGAGGGTATTATGGATTTCTACGGAACAGACTATTTAAATTCACAATCTGCTTTTAAAGACTATTTAAAGTATATACTCATTTTCAGTGCTCTTATCTTTTTAATTATTGTGTTTAGTTTATATATTAGAAGGAAAATGGATACAAAATATCGAGATTTAAGTATTATTTTATTTTTAATTTTACTGTTTTTATCTGGATTACAATACAATAACTATACTCAAAATGAAAATAAACATACACAATCAACACAAATGCTTAGTATTTTAGAACAAGTCGCTGCAACCTATGGAGTTGATTTAGACAGCCTTTATGTAAATTCACCTTCTTTAAACGATGAGGTCATCATTAAAATGGATAATCATTATTATTTATTAGTATTAAGCTCTACACAGCAATCATTTACTTTAGAAGAAACTTTTTTAGCTCATTCAAAAATTAATATAATTAAATAGGGAGGCAACTATGTTTCTTGTTTATGGACCAATTATTATAAAATTTTCACTAGGTATTATTTGTCTCATTTTTCAAATTAATTTAATGGGAAAAGGGAATTTAGCTCCATCATCAGCTTTAGATCAAGTACAAAATTATGTACTAGGTGGAATAATCGGTGGTGTGATATATAATGAAGCCATTTCGATTTTACAATTTGTACTTGTTCTCATTATTTGGACGACACTTGTGTTAATCGTTAAATTTTCACGTGATCATAATCGTTTTATAAAAAAAATAGTAGATGGACGACCGATATCACTTATAAAAGATGGACAAGTAGATGTTGCAGAGTGTTTACGTTGCGGATTATCTGCAAATGAATTGATGTTTAAATTACGCTCAACAAATATTTATGAAATTGAAGTTGTAAAAAGAGCCGTATTAGAGCAAAATGGACAATTGACAATTATTGAATATGGCGATGAAAATATTCGATACCCTATCATTGTAGATGGACAAATCAATAGTGATCTTCTCGAAATTATCAATAAAGAAGAACAATGGTTAATTGAAAAAGTTCAGCATCTTGGCTATCAAACTATTAAAGAGATATATCTTGGAGAATACCTTTCAGGTGAATTAAAGCTACATAGTTATAATAAATCAAAAATAGATTAATTATTTTCATACTACTATTTAATAATATGATACATGACAAAAAACCACCTCAAGCGATGTGCTTGAGGTGGTTACTTATTTATTCGGTAGGCTTAATACCAGCCTTTTTGTTGCCATGCTGATTTTGCGTTACTCCATGAACCGTAACGATCTTTTACATATTTGTCTGCTACACGTTCTTGATTTGCTGGTGAATAATCACCATTTAAATAAGATTTATCTAATTGATATTTCCCAATATACTTGCCTGTTGCTGAACGTGCATTGTAATTATTTGTTGATTCTTTATTCGCGATCCATGATTTTGCTGATGAGCTTGAACCTGTATATGCTTTTGTTGTTGCTTGTTTTTGGACCGGTGCTTTATACGTTTGCTTTTGTTGTACCGGTGCTTTGTATGTTTGTTTTTGTTGTACGGGTGCTTTGTATGTTGTTTGTGTTTGCACTTGTTTTACCGGTGCTTTATACGTTGTTTGTTTTTGAACCGGTGCTTGGTAAGCTGTTTTTTGTGTAGCTTGCCCATTGCTTCCGCCTACTTCAATTGGTGCGCCTGCATATATTAAGTCTGATGTCAGACCGTTTAGTTGTTTTAATGTATTCACTGTTGTGCCATGTGTTTGAGCTAAGCCTGATAAAGTGTCACCTGCATGAATTGTTACTGTTTTGGCTGACGCTGTACCTGCGAATGCTGCTGTTGATAGTGCGATGGCACCTGTAATTGCGATAAGTTGTTTCTTCATATTGTGAAATTTCCTCCTCGGTTTTACTAACTAACAACACTATACCAAGTGGAAGTTGCACACAGGTGACAGTTCAGTATCGGCAACATTACAGGGAGATGACAAGAGATGGGGAATTATGGGTTTTTTCTGCAAGTTAACCATCTGTTTAGATAGAGATATTGTTATGAAGCGATTTACATTATCCAATATAAGGGAATTTAACTATTAAAATGACACTTTCTTCTGTTCATTTCACACTGAAAAAACTTCATTTCGGTAAAAAATTTCATTTTATAAAATTTATTTATTATAATAAACGAAGTTATATTACAAAGCCAAGATTTCTCAGCTATTTTAAGACACTAAATTTCCTTTATTCATTCTAAAAATGAGTTTCTACTATTGTATAGTCAAAAATAAAGGATTATTGCTATACGCAATAAATCCTTTATTTTAGGCTAACGATTTAATAAATTAAATATACCACCAATACCACCTTCATCTGAACTTTGACCGCCCCCACCTTTTGATGCTGGTGCCGCTGCAAAGACACGACTAGCCAAGCGACTAAATGGGAGCGATTGAATCCATACTGTACCTGAACCAGAAAGAGTAGCAAAAAATAGCCCTTCACCACCAAATAATGCTGTTTTTACTCCTCCAACTGCCTGTATGTCATAGTTAACATCTTGTGTCATCGCAACTAAACACCCTGTATCTACTTTTAATACTTCTCCAGGTGTTAATTCATATTCACAAATAGCTCCACCTGCATGAATGAAGGCCATACCATCACCTTCAAGTTTTTGCATGATAAAACCTTCACCACCAAAAAAGCCTGCACCTAGTTTGCGTTGAAATTCCACACCCACTGATACACCCTTTGCTGCAGCTAAAAATGCATCTTTTTGACAAATAATTTTTCCGTTGCGCTTACTCAAATCCATTGGGACAATTTGACCAGGATATGGAGCTGCAAAATATACATTGCGCTTTCCTTGTCCGATATTAGTAAAAGTCGTCATGAAAAGACCCTCACCTGTTACTAATCTTCTCCCTGCCCCCATCAACCTACCCATAATACCCGATCCTTGGTTGTCAGATGCATCACCAAATATTGTTTCCATTTTTATATGATCGTCCATCATCATTAAACTACCTGCTTCTGCCACAACCGTTTCATTAGGATCTAGTTCCACAGAAATGAACTGCATATCGTCGCCATGTATTGCATAATCTATTTCGTGATTTTTCATTTTCAAATGCCTCCTGATTTTTATACCAACCTACATTATACGCTATTTTAAGAAAAGCAAAAGTCAAAGCCTTCTTATACAATAACGGGTTAATTGATATAATAAAACAAGTAATGAGCTAATTTGCGTGTGCCGTCTGATTTACTAACAAAACCAAATGCCGATGCAATCAATCCCTTGTGCCATAATTCTAACTCAATGGATTTACCTCCCCATTTACCTTTTGAATGCTTACAATAATTTTCTACAAATTCAAGGGCATGATTCGCACGCTCTGGACGATATTCAAATGGACTATTTTGTTCGTAAATATTATCGACTAACTTTTTATAAATCCGCTTCACTTTAAAACCTTCAACGATTTTGCCTGACTCCATTTTATTGTAGTATTCAATAATTGGATTATAAGCAATCGGATATTTAACCACATTGCATCACAAAGCTGTCAAAGCCATCATCTTCTTTTTGCTTTGGTGGTTCTTTAGGAAGCAAGTCAGAAAGTTGTTTGAGAATCGACTGATAGTTTTTATTCATTTGTTGGTATTGCCTTGCGACTGGACGTTCCCTTTCATATGGTTCTTGGTCGCCCTGTGCAAACATTTCAACAAAGCCACCGTTATCTAAATCGATTTCCATATCTTCAAGCGTTGCTCGCATAAATGCGGCACGACGAATCAGACCTTCGACAACCGCCGACTTGTCTTTTTGGATGTCTTTGTAATTTCTTTTTAATCGACGTTCCTCGCGAGTAATTCTTTCAGCTTTTGTATAAACTTTTTTAACTACCACTAAATCCACCTACTTTTTATTATTCTTGGGGTGGGGGGGCTCGCGCGCGACTTGTGCATTTTTTGAAGCTCCCCTCTCGGTCCCCGATGACTTCCAATTTATAAAAATGAAAGGGGGGTATTACCTTCTTACTTCTATCAAATTGCCTTCCCTATCAAACCCCATACCGTATCTTACTGGACTATGCTTTTCATGATGTTCCTTGTTGTGACAAGGCTGACAAAGATACTCTAAGTTTCTATGGTTTAATGTCACTGTTGGATCATTAATATTCTCACTATTTATATAAGTCTTATGGTGAACAATATAACCAGGTTCATCACAACGCTCACACAAGCCATGTACTGATGCAATATAAGATGCACGACACTTTCTCCATGCTGCGCTTTTGTATAGCTTCTTAGCTTCTGTAGTATGTTTAAGCATTGCTATCATCATTGGTTAGAAATAATACTTCTTCTTGATTAACATAATGTGCATTATTATCCGTCTTACGGACCTTATCCATTGTTGGACTATATAGAACTACATCACCAATAACAGTGATTGTCTTGCCATTCTTAAAATGAATTGTTCTTCTACTCATTCCATAACACCCTTTCAATATAATTTCATACAGACACACAACTCTTTCCAGCTTGTTATGAACACATCCAATAGGGGTTGCGAGTGAGCATTGTTGTGTGCCTGTATCAAAACATATTAGTAATATGCAGATAATAAAGCGCATCTAATCGCCTTATTATCTGCCAATCACCTAATCAACTATGTTAAACAGGAGGAATTAACATGGCGTAAGTTGTTACCCTTACACTATAAGCGTGCTTTTGGGATTATTTCATGTGCCAATGTAACATATCTTATTGAGTGTTACATTCACTAACAGGCACTAAAACACTGATGTATCAACATCTCTATATTTTTTCATTTTGAATGTACAAGAATCTAAGTTATGTAACATTCATAGATTAAAAAATAATAACAGTTGTTGATATAATAACAACTTTAGCTACTTTATTTTTGTTTAGTTTTCCTTCTTCTAAATAAATTGTTTACTACTTGGTCAACTTTCTCTTGCTCTACTCCTATGTAGCGTAATGTATCCGATTGACGTTTATGTCCAAAAATCGCTTGAAGTGTGGCAACATCATTTGTCTGCTGGTAGAAGTGATAAGCAAATGTTTTACGCATTGTATGCGTTCCTACATCACCTGTATATCCTATTGCATCTGCAGTTTCTTTCATTATTCGATATGCCTGTACTCTGCTGATAGGCTTTTGACCACCTGTTTTAGTTTTCTTCCTACTCTGTAATAGAAAATCATAAGGCTTCATATTTTTTGTATATTCTTTAACCGCACGTCTTAATTCATCACTTATTATCATTTGCTTATACTTTCCTGTTTTCTTTTCATATATCTTTATTGAAGCTTTATTTCTTACATCCTTCACTCTTAATTGCAAAACATCTGAAATACGTAAACCTAAATTAATTCCTAACATAAACATAATAAAATTCCTTTTATTTTTTTCATCAAGATACTCCATAAATTCTTGTACTTGATCCATATCTCTAATCGGTTGAACATATCGCATTATACAAGAATCCACCCTTCATTCTTAATTTTCCTTTTACATCTTGAAATAATTACTTTTACTTCATCTCTTGATATCCCTAACATATCAGCAATTTTATATTGAGAGAGTTTATTTGAACTCATCTCAAATACTTCTTTTTCTCTTTTATCCAGAACTTTCATTATTTCTTTTATTAAATCTTGTTTCATTTCATCTTTTTCGATTTCTTCTTCTGACACTTCTATTTCAAATACTTCTACATTTGAATCTTTATTTAGTTGAATCCAATAAGGTTCGACTGGCACTTCTCTGTCATAAGCTGCACGCCTCTCAATCGCACGTGTTGCACCTGGCTGTCGACCTGTACGGATCCATTTAATTGTGAACTCTAAGTTACTGATCCACGAACGAACATTAGATAAATCTTCTTCACATGCTTCATTCTCTTTCAATCTATTTAGTAGTGCTTTTGTATTTTTCAGTGTTTCTTTATATTCAAGTAACAATTCGTTCATGTTATTTCCCCCTTTTTGATAACAAAAAAAGAGCAACAAATAAACGCATTAACTGCGTAAATCTGTTGCTCTCGGTTTTTCCGATAAGCTAATCTATAAATACATTCTTTCCATATCCTCGATAAAATCCATATTGTTCATTTAGATCAACTTTACCGAAATTTCGTTTGTTTTTAGAGTTAACATATATCACTAATTTAACACCATCATATTCATTAGAATCAATTTTCATACAAAAAGCAAGGTGTTTCCACCAAAACTCACCACATAGAAGCTGTTCATTTATATGTTTAGAACTAGCAGCATCTGTACTGCTTTTCAGCTCAATAAAATAAACTTTCTTTCTGAGTATATCCATAATCACAAAATCACAATCTTTGCGTTTCTCATCTGTCAAATATAGAGACTTACTCTTAACAATTGGCAAATCAATTAGATATAGATCTGTTTGTTTGTTTGAAGCAATTCTTAATGCCGTAGAATAATTTACGCTTTCATTAATCTCTGAAAGCTGAACTTTATTACCCTCAATTTTTTTAATGTCAGTGATTGCATCATAATTCATCTTCTATTTCCTCATGCATTAAATCTACAAGGTTAAAATATTCATTTTCTAAATTCTGATAATTTTTATCAAAATTTTCAAATACATTGTCTTTGTTGAAATAATCAATTTCTGATAATGTTTGATTTTCAAAATTATATATCTTCGTATTCTCTCTTGAAATACCTGGTTGTTTTTTTATTTTGTTTAATAGTGCAAGATTTGCTAATTTTTTCATTAAAAAGTCACTGTGAGTTGAAATAATTAAATTCACTCCTGATTCAATTAAATAATTAATCAAAACTGCAAACTCTATTTGATTTGAGGGATGTAAATTAATTTCTGGCTCATCAATAATAATAAAATTATTAGTATTATCACCTAAAATACTATCCAAATAATAATCAAGCCCATACAATGACTTTGCAGATGAAGAAGCCATATGCAAGGATACTTTACTGTCATCCTTTAGCTTAAAGTAGGCAGTTCCTTTTTCCTTGTCAAAACCAAATCGACCACCTATCATTTTGTCTCTAATAATCTGTGAAATCTTATTTGATTCATTAATCATAATATCGTAATCTTCTAGACTATTTAAATATTTTACATATTCATCTACAGGTTGTGGATACGTTGATTTTCTCTCTCTAATAGACTTAATAATCTTTTCGTCATCTTCATCAAGTGTACTCAAGTCATCTATAAAATTAGCTCTACCATTATGTAATTCCTTTGAAAAAACATTAATACCTGTCCGTTCCGCTGGTACATAAATATAGTTAAAACTATTTGAAATATAATCTTGAATGATTAAAGAAAAGACCATATTTAAAAATCGTCTGTCTAGTGTAAATTCTTCAGGTAACATTTCTTCTGTATTCAGACCTGAATTCTGACTTTTTTTAAGATACGATACTGAAATTGTTTTTTCTGCTAGTTCAAAAATAAATAAAATATTTCGGAATTCAATTTGTTTTCTAAAATGCTCAGTTCTAGTTAAACCAATCATTTCAATTACCTCTTGCGGATCTAATAGAATTTCAGAGTCTTCAAAAGTTTTTATTCCAGAACTAAATACTTTACTCAAAATTCGATTTGAACTTTTTCTAATTGTTGATACGATAAAATTAGCATATGCTTTGTTAAATTCTTCTTTTGAAAAAGTATATTTATTTTCTGAAAGAAAAATCTCTGCTTGTTCTACATCTAATAATTCGTATCTTGCAGTTAGCTCTTTTAAAACACCATAAATTGCATATGTTATATAAGTTTTCCCTTGATTATTACCTCCACTAAAAATCGTCAGTTGCCCTAAAGTTAAATTAGCATTTTTAATTGGGCCTATATTTGTAAATTTCATATAGTATTCCCCATTTCTTAAATTATTCCACCATACAGCTATATTACCACAAGAAGAATGCATTAAACATTATGAATTACTTACAATTTCCTGCTATATTTAAAATCAACATGTGTAGGTTTACCGTCTTGCCAGCTAATCTCTTGTTTTCCGAAACCCAAAGGAGGATTATCAATCTGAATTAGCTTGCCACCTCGAACTATGTAAACCGCATCTTTTGTTAAATCAATTTGTTTCTCTAAATTTGCCATAAAGCAATTCCTCCTATGCTATAATTAATTTACCAAGATCAATTAAGCGTTGGAGGAAATCTCTAATGCTTTATTTTTTTGTCTTAAAATCCATGTACATTTTCCCAACCATGTGCTGATCCAAGTTCTACAAAATGAAGCAACTCATTTGTATCTCTGAAACATTTTTCAAAGTCATCTGTTTTAACGACGTAATTGCTTTTAGATCCTCGCTCTACAATGCAAAGGCAAGTGTGTATATAATCCAACTCCTTTAACCCTGCAATCTCTTGTCGAATCTTATCGACCGCCTTCATTTCAAACAGAACTCCGAATAAATCTAATTGTTCTCCCATGTTCATTCTCCTTTAATTAAGTATTTTGGTATTAAACAGAATAAATACTCGTTATTCATCACATTCGCAAGGGGTGTATCCTTCGTCTGTCCATTTACCACAGGTTTCACATTGCTTTTCAATAATCCATCCTTCTAATTTCCATTGAGGTTTAGACACATACACTTTGTCACAATTGATACATGTAATTTCTTCCTCATCCTGGTCATAGTTCGCTTCGTGTTGTTCTACAACATATTCGCAATAAGGACAAACTTGCTCATCATGTAATTGGTTTCTCAATTTTTTCACTCCTTAGTATTTTTGTTGTTATATGACTTATCTAATTTGATTAGCATAAGTTTCAATTTCATCTTCAATAACTCGTTTCACGTTGATTGCTGGATTAATAAATCTTTCTTCAACAAAATAAGGTTTTTTACCATCTATCAAAGGACAACCAAGACCTTCGATATATTCAACTCCAAAACGTGCAATATATTGGGAAATATGTTCAGAAAGTTCTTCTAAATCATATACGTCATAAAAACTTGCTCTAAAACCTTCCAAAAATTCCTCGTTCATAACACTTTCGTCAAACTCAATGATGAACGAATCTGTTCTTTCTACCGTACATTTATATTTTTCCATTTCCTTCACTCCTTTAAATCTATAAATAGTCCTCTAAACGTATCAATCGTGCTTTTATCCCAGCCACTTAACCATAAAATATGCTGTAATTCATTTTTCGAAAGTTTTCGATTGAGCATTTCCTCCAATTCAGTTACGCACGTTTCGTAATGCTCTTTTTGCCATTCTTCCACTGCCTGATTTAAATCAGTATCTAGCCATTCTCTACGACCGCGTGAGTTAACACCTTGATATTTTAAATTCATACCGATTCCTCCTCGATAGGTTCTAACCAAAAGCCTTTATAATTTTTTTTAGCTAATTCGCGTGCTTTTACCGAATCATATTGTAGCCAGCGTAAAGTCCCTAAAGGCTTCCCTGTGTAATCTGCCAATTCCTGAATCGTACCATCCCAAACCCAGTTTTCTCCTTTGTACAAAGCGAAAATCTTATCCAATCAAACCACCTCCTCAAGTGGTTCTGACATCAACACTTCTAGCACATAACCTTCGCTAGTTGGGTACATTTCGAAAACTACTTGAAGTTCTGCTGCATCGTAGCAAACTTTCTTGAATCGATTGCCAGCAACTCGATTTACAATTACGATTGCAAGTGGTTCTGGACCATCAAACCCCATTAAAATTGGCTTCATTACGTTTGTCATCCTCAATTCCCTCCAATGTTTTTAAGATTTCTTCACGCAATTTATGTAGATCTTGTTGTACTTTATTTAAGATTTCCATAATTCAATAGCACCCTAGTCGGCTTGCCATATTGCTCAAACAAGACTTCCCTTTCCATTTGATGATGCATACGACAATGTACTTTTGTGATGATTGTGTTAGAGTGGCCACAATTCGGATAAGGACAACGCATTAGTCCAACTCCATTACCACTCGCAAATTGCGTATGTGCTGATGAATGTGCCATGACTACACCTCCTGCGATAGATCGAAGACTGAAATTCTTTTATCACGAGTATCTGTGAACTTGATGACCGCAATATTTTTAAGGCAACGAGAAATTAACTTTTTGTCGTACATTAATTCCATTTGATTACGTGACAAATTTGAAGTGATGATCGTCGATTTCGACTGTCTAGCTTCTAAGATTGCCGTCAGAACTTCTAGTGTGAAGTTTGTTGCGGTTTTATTCGTCGTAATAGCCCCTGTTTCTGCCCCTAAGTCATCTAAGCAAAGGTAATCCACTTTCGATAACATCTCGACGAAATAAAGTTGCGTGAACTTTGATTCCTTGTTGTCGAATGAATCACGTATTTTCGCCATCATCTCTCGAACACTAATAAATACACACTCAACATCTAACTTCTCGTTTAAATTGCGTAAGATGGACATGGCCAAGTGCGACTTGCCAACTCCTGTGTCGCCTTGAAGCAATGTAGTGAATGTTTTACCTGATTTGTAATGCTTGAAAGATTGTACTGCCAAATCTTTATTTTTTGATTCCTCACTAGATTCAGCAAAGAATTTGCCAAAACTAGCTTCACGAATCGTTTCGTCTGCAAAAACTGAACGCATATACAAAGTGTTTTTCTTCTTCTTAGCTGCGCGATCTAAGATTTCTTTTTGAAAGCTTTGTTCAAAAGATTGATTTTCTTTGGCGATCTGACACGCTGGGCAAAGTTCTTCACCATTAATCATCATTAACGGAACTGGCTTTGCATGTAACGAACATTCATTAGAAGTTAATGTCATCTGAATAGACTTTGGTAATGCCTGTGCTATTGCCTTCATAACCTCTCACCCTTTCATTTAGATAACTTTCGAATTTTGTTCCGAACAAAGTTGAAGGTCTTAAATATTTACTGAAGTTTGGATCTTGTAGCCAACTGAAGACTTTTTTATCAATGACTGTTTTGAAATCTTCAACAGTGAACGATTCATTCAGTCTTGCTTTGATAAGAGATTGAGTTGATTTAGACGTACTTCTGAATGATGTACCAGCTTTAGAATTAAGATATTCGATGATTTGCTTATATGCGTCATCATGCTTGCATGATAATTCTTTATCTATATCTTCTCTTTTCTCTTTCTTATCTATATCTAATTCTTTATCTATATCTGTACCGTCACGTGACGTCACGCTAACGTCACTCTTTGGTTCGGGTAAAGAATTTAGTTTTTTACGTTCACGATATTTACGATTACGTTCAGCATTTAATTGCTTCACCCTATCCATACCATCGATATTCTGATGATTTTCCCAATTTTTAATGCGAATCGATTCACCTTCTGTTTCAATCATTCCGTACCGGTTAAACGTCTGTAGAGCAAGTCGTACAGTATTTATTGGTCGGTTAAAGATCGTGGCCATCTCCTCGGTATTCATAGGAATTTTTTCCGAAAGCATAATGTACCCATTTGAATTTGCTTTACCTGCAGCTGCTAATAATTTCACCCAAATGATGAGAATCGTATCGCTATCTGGTAATGCTTCAATCAATTTGATTTTGTCATGCTCGAACATATCTGTTTTGAGCTTGATCCATGTTATTTCAGCCATGATAAATCCCCCTAATTAATGACTAGCTTTTTTTAACTTCACTGCAAATTGCAAACTTAGAGCAACCGCAGTGACCGTTGATGATAATACTGCAGTTAGAATTAAATCGAATGTGTCGAAGTACATGAGATAACCTCCGCTTGAATATTTTTATCCTTCAATGACTTTGCAAGCCTTACGAGACGATCATGGTCCTTTTTGGCTTTTGAAAGCATACGGATCTGATTAATATTGTCGTGAAGTTCTTCCGTTGCGATTTCTGCTGCAGCATAATGACCAGCTTTTAAGAACGTTTGAATTTCTGCAAGTGTGTCCTCCGCTGAATCGTATAACCACTGCGCCTTTTGAGCATCTTCTACTTTGAATTTTTCTAACATGATAAATCCCCCTTTAATAGTCCTTCTGAAATTAGGTAATTGTAATGATCTGCATACAATTCTGTGTAACTGATTTTTGATTCCATACAAACTACCGCGACTAAATTACTAATAGCTGTATTTGCTTCAACCAATTCCTCTAACGCTTCACGCAACTCCTGTTTCTCAAACAACTCCATAGCTGCAAGTGGTTTGACTAAGCTCGTCTTTCGTAAACGATTAAACGCTTCTTCTAACTCCTCCAACGTCTTTTCCTTTACTGCAGAGCGATGTAAGTCTGCATTTTCACCATCCAATAGAATTGCACCTGTTCGTGTGTACTGTTGTTGAATTGTCATCGCAAGTCTTGGATCATCGTATTTTTCAGCGTATTTACGTGCTACACCTGCGTTTACTTTGTCTTTCGATGTTTCATAGTGCGAGATTGTTTCTCTTGCTACCGACATCGTTACAGCCTGTTTTTGCTGTGTATTATCTGCTCTAAGTTCTTTCATGATTTCGCCCACTTTTTTCATGAAACAATCTCCTTTCGTTCACATTTTTTTATTTCTATATCTAAAAATCTACCGTCACGATTTCAAATTTAAGTTAAAATTACTAATAGAAGGAATTTAAAACCTCTGTATTATCATCGATCCACTTAAAAACTGCGTCACGCGGATAACGTCCACGTACTTCTCGCAATCTTGGAAATGATGGATTTTTTAGAAGCTTATCTACAGTTGGCATTGCAATATTTAAAATGGCCGATAAATCTTCACGTTTTAAAACAGGTGGGTAGTTATATCGAGTTTGACCTGCGATTACTCCCTGTTCATACGCTTGCTGAACAAGTAGTTCAAGTTTTTGTACAAAGTATGTTTCATCTAATTGCTGCATTAAAGATTCAGGTGTCATTGTTTACACCACCTTCGCCAGTAATTTATCAATAAGATAGATTTGACCTTTACCAGTTACTTTTGTTGTACGTGATACTACAACACTTCCGTCGGGTTTCGGAATTGCTCTTTCAATTACTTCGAACCAGCCACGCTCAACTGCATATTGAGTTGGTTCATTGTAATGCGCACCCTTTTTACCGAGATAACCTTGATCGCGCAATAAAGCGAAAAGTCGATTTTGCCCAATTTTTACGCCATTTTGAGTAAGTAACTTCGCTAGTTGACCGACTAGAATTGAAGTTTCACTCGTTTCAACCGCCTGTGCAAACAATACTTTAGGTTTTTGTTGTTCTAGAACTACTTCTACTTGCATACGCTTCGCTCGTTCTTCTTTAAGCTGCGTAGCAATCTGAATAATCGTGTTCGGATCTGCTAAAACCTTCTCGATAGTTTCTGGTGTCATATGAGTTCCATGCTTTCTGATATTCGGTAGGACCTCGCTTGTAACCCAACGTTTGAATTTCTTGGCTGTTGGTAATTTTGATGAAAGGATTAAACTGTATAATCCTGATTCATTTATTAAAGTTGCACCGCGCTGACCGAAATTCGAAGATGATTTGTCGTTGAGTTTTTTATCTTCATCTTCTACATGCATTGCAATTGCTTTATTTAAATCGCTATAACCTAGAACTTCAGCAACATCTTTTCCGACAAAAAATGTTTCACCATCTGATGCAAACAATGTTCTAACTGATTGCTCGTCATACATAAACGTTTTCAATTCATTCATTTCTCCACCGCTTCCTACAACACATTTCGTGTTGTTTTTAATTAAAAAATATATCTTGAACTGTAGTTTGATAATATTTAGCCAGTTCAATCTTTATACAATCTCTAGGTATTCGTTGCCCATTCTCATACATTTGTAAGGCACTAATACTTATACCTATTGATTCAGCAACATCTTCTCTTTTTTGAGAACCTCTTAATTCAATTAGTTTTTCACCAATCTTATCTTTATTCATAAGCAACCTCCTTCCAACACATTTCGTGTTGCTTATGAATACATATTACAACAACACGTTTTGTATTGTCAACACATTTCGTGTTATTTATTTTTATTTAACACATTTCGTGTTAAAATTACTTATAATTAGTTAGGAGTTGGATATATGAGTACGTTTGGATCTAGGTTACGTAAACTGAGAAAACAAAAAACTCCACATTCAATGAAAGAGTTCGGTAAAATATTTGGACTTAGTGAAAGCGCTATTGGAATGTATGAGCGTGATGAACGCGAACCAGACTTTAAAACATTAAATGAAATGGCCGAGTATCTAGAAGTCTCAACTGACTATCTCTTAGGTCGTTCAGATGATTCTACTGTTTTCTCAAAAGAGGATAAAAATTTCGAAGCTTTTGCTAATGATCCATCATTACAAAAGTGGTACAAGGAATTACCTGAATCAAAAGAAGAAGATTTACGTCGCCTGCGTAAGATGTGGGAGATATTGAAGGATAATGGAGATCTATAAATTTATTTAACTTGCCGAATAACTAAATAATTTAGTTTATTATTTTTTTAACTTTAACTAATACATTATTTTACCGAGCTATTTAAGTCTATTTTTTTATTTATTTTACCTTAATAAATACATTATTCTTCTCGATAAATTCAATTCTATCTTAATATGTATTTAACTTTAATTAATACATAACAAAGATGCACAATTTACTTGTGCTTCTTTTTTTAGCCACTCGATAGGTATATAGAATTAATATTTTTCTATTATTTATATCATTTTCTTTTGAATTACAATTTAATAACGAATGGAGTTTTAAGGATGGGAACATTTTTATCAGTTTTAGGTTTTTTAGGGATTTCAATTGGGGTTATTCTATTAATCCTCGCTCTTTTCAAGAAAACTTCAAAGCGAAATTCAAGCATTATCATAGCTATCTCACTTGTACTATTTATTGTTGGGGCTATTAATTCAGGAACGAAGAATACGAAAAGTGCAGATTCTAAACCTGCAGCTCAAACTGAAAAGAAAAAAGAAATTTCATGGAAAGAAGAAATTAACAAAATAGCTAAATTAAACGGTAGCCCTACTGACAAGTATGATGCTGTCATGATTTACGCTAAAGATTATCAAACCAATGAAAAAGAAGTTAAAGAATTTACAAAAGAAATTATTAAAGAATATAAAACGAAAAAATATGATGCTGATATTACTAACGATCAGTACATGCTTACCAACATCTTCAAAGCAAACGTAATTAACCGCTATATAGGAAAAGTAAATACACCACAAAACGATTTTTCGTTTGATTTCTATCAAAATACAAAATATCTATACCGTGGGGTAGATAAACCTGGTAGCGATGCTGTAAGAGCAAATGAAAGACAGATGGAGAAGGCACTAAAAAAAATGTAAACTACTCATTTAGGAGGTTCATTTTGATAAACGACATTAATGCAGTTTTTAAAGCTGCTGAGACTATTAACATATTTCATAAAACATTCTCTGAAGAATGGTTAAAAAATCAAAGTGACCCTTTTAATTTTAAAAAAAACAAATCAGAGATATCTGTAGCAATAATACTATAGAAAACTGTTTTTACGAATATATGTCAAGTTATTGTGATTCTTTAGTAAGGCTTCAATTCACCGATTATTGTAGTGATATAACTAATAAATTTAGCATGGAAAACAGAGTAAAAGAACCTGACTCTAGGATTTCAAAAATTTTAAAATACAATAATGAAAATGCTGAACAGGGTCAAGTTAATATTAATAAGTGTTTAAATGATTTATTAGGTTTCGAATTATTACTGAGGGAATGGAATATAATGATATTACTAATCAAAGTTTCAATGACAAACTTGGGAATTGCAGATTTGGAATCATTACGATGCAGAAAAAAACTTTGCATCACATAAAGAGTACAAACAAGGTTACACCAAATGGCCATCAATCAGCTTTTTTAGCTCAGAATCAACAAAGGGGGAATAGTTATGCGCTTTCAACATTTTATAGCCATTAAAAGTGTATATTCTAGAGGTGTTAGAATTGCATGGCATTATAGTAGTGAACAATTAGATAATAAAAAAATACAAACTTTTTTATCTCGTTATGAAAGAAAGCATAACAACCTTCAACTTGGTATCCATCGAGTAGTTACTGATGATGACACTTGGGAATCTGTTGTAAAATTCGATCCATATTTTACTGAAGTAATTGCTATAAAAGAATCCGATTTCTTAAATATTTCAGACTACGATAAAAATCTGAAAGCTTTAGATATTGCTAAGGCTATTTTATCTTTTGGAGCTACTACACATTTAAAACTTCAAAAATTAATATATTTAGTTTACGAAAAAACACTTACACAAAAAAATATAAGTATATTTCCAGAGCGTATCTTAACATGGCAACATGGACCTGTCGTTAAAGAAGTCTATGATGAATACAAAAGCTATGGAAAAACACCTATCTATTTAAGTAAAGAAGATGATAATGAGCTTATACACACTCCTGAAAATAGAATAACTCCTATAGCAATGAGAATTTTATCAGCAGAACATGGTAAAGAAATATTACAGATAATAGAAGAAACAGTTCTAGAATATAAATCATTCACTGCTTGGGAATTAGTTGAACTTACACATACAAAAAACTCTCCTTGGCATACAGTAAACCAAATAAAAGGTTTAAATCAACATATTAGCGATGAAATTATTTTAGAATGTACTTGAACCCTACTTTCCAAAAGTAGGGTTTTCCTTTATAATCAAACAGAACATATGTTTGGTAAAGTGAGGGATTATTATGAACTATTTAGAAGACAATATAAAACATTTATACAGTACATTAAAATTAGAAAAGCCTAAGCATTTAAATATTGAGGATATAGCCCATAAACTGCATATACGCTTGTTCTGGTGGGAGGATTCAAGTCTTGCACTCATTCATAATGAACGTCCCTGTATCTTCTTAAAACGCTCTATTCTGCTTAATACAGAGTGGGAAGATTTTTGTCATGAATTGGCTCATATACTTTATCATGCTGGGGATCAGATGAAGTTACCAACGGAATTTATACAGTATCAAGAATACAAAGCGAATAACTTTGCACTTCACGCTGCTATTCCTACTTTTATGTTGTTAGAACTTAATTTACCGAATGATTACTACCAGGCAGTCACCCTCTTACAAAAGACTTTCAAAGTAAGCCTGAAGTTTGCTTGTAAACGCCTTAATCACTTTTTAGATAA
This sequence comes from Kurthia sibirica, assembly GCF_003143975.1. Taxonomy (GTDB): domain Bacteria; phylum Bacillota; class Bacilli; order Bacillales_A; family Planococcaceae; genus Kurthia; species Kurthia sibirica. The sequence goes on from NZ_QFVR01000003.1 coordinate 64,592, forward strand.
TTACGTACATAATGGCTCACAAAATACATATATAGCTGATAAAAAACTACCAACCACTACTGACTATTGGTGTTAGGATTTAAGTAATTACAAATAAGGAGGAATTACTATGGCTTCATTCTCGAAATATAAAACTGCTAAGGGCGAGTTTTGGATGATTCGACTTTATCTTACAGATCCAGTCACATTAGAAAAGAAATTGACTACTAGACGTGGCTTTCAAAAACTAAATGATGCAAAGATTGTCGCAAGAAAATTAGAAATGGAAGATTCGAAAGTCAGACTAAATACTAAATCACACTGTACCTTTCGACAAATCTTCACAGAATTCGAACACGAGTATTCTAAACATCTAAAAGCTTCTACAGTCTATCGTAAATCTGTTGATTTCAATAAATGGATTCTACCTAAGTTTGGTGAAAAAAGATTAAAAGACATTACTAAAAAAGATTGCCAAGCTTATATTGATTTTATGGCCACTCAATTAAAATCTTACAAACCAATTGTAATTCAAGCTCGTAATGTTTTTGATTATGCAGTAAGAAATAATTACATTGAATCATCCTCTTTCACTAATACAGTCTATCCGAAAAATACTTTCTTTGAAGAAGAAGATTCTTTGCAGAAATTTTGGGACAAAGAACAATCGCTTTTATTTCTTGAACACTTAAAGAATAATGAAAGCTTAAAATACTATACAATGTTTCGAACGCTCCTTTTAACTGGTATGCGCAAAGGTGAACTACTCGCCCTGCAAGAAAAAGATATTGATGATGAAACTCAAAATATCACGATTAATAAAACACTCTTTTATCGTGCCGATCACACTTATCAAATTTTAAAACCGAAAACAAAAACTTCGATTAGAGAACTCCATTTAGACGATGAAACATATCAGGCATTAAAGGATCTTATACGACAAAATAAAAAGTTACGTCTGCAGTACAATGTTCAGCCAAAAGAGAAGTTCATTTTCATCAAAGAAACTTCTTTTGATCCATTTCGTAACTCTTACACGAATGAAGTATTAACTAAACTCTGTAAACGATATGGCTTACCTAGAATTACTGTACATGGTCTTCGTCATTCATGTGCTTCCCTTTTATTTGCGGCTGGTGTCGATGTCAAGGTCGTTCAAAAACTACTTGGCCATGCCCACATCGAAACGACGATGAATGTCTATACTCACGTGACTACAGAACAAGTTGAAAAAACGACTGATTTGCTCATAAACTTCTTAAATGAACCAACAAAAAATAGTTCATATAGTCAAAATATAGTCACAAGCCCCAAAAAGCAATAAAACGACATAAAAAAAGCCTCCGATTTCTCGGAGGCTTTCTCTTTTTCTCTATTTTTAGAAGTGCTTCAAACCCTTGATACGTAAGGCTTTTCTTATGCTTCTAATAATAAATCTTCTGGGTTTTCAAGAAGATCTTTAACCATTTTCAGGAATCCAACAGATTCTTTACCGTTGATGATACGGTGATCGTATGAAAGTGCTACATACATCATTGGACGTAACGCAATTTCGTCGCCTACTGCGATTGGACGTTTCACAATATTGTGCATGCCTAGGATCGCAGCTTGGTCACCATTAATGATTGGTGTAGACATTAGTGAACCAAAGATACCACCGTTAGTAATAGTGAATGAACCACCTTCAAGATCAGATAATGCTAATTTTTTGTTGCGTGCTTTAACAGCTAATTCAGCAATTGTTGCTTCGATTTCAGCAAAGTTTTTACGGTCTGTGTCGCGTACGTTTGGTACAACTAAACCGTCCGGAGTTGCAACGGCAACACCGATATCAAAGAATTTGTTGAAGTGAATTTCTTCACCAACAATTTTTGCGTTCACTGCTGGGTATTTTTTAAGCGCTGCTGTTACTGCTTTTGTGAAGAATGACATGAATCCAAGTTTTGTACCATCGTGATTTTCTTGGAATGCATCTTTTTTACGGCTACGTAATGCCATAACTGCTGACATATCAATTTCATTGAATGTTGTAAGCATTGCAGTGCCTTGTGATACTTCAAGTAATTTACGTGCTGCAGTTTGTTGACGGCGAGTCATTTTCACTGCTTCAACGCGTGCTTCGTCTACTGCTTTAACAGGTGCTGCTGCTTTAGCTGCTGGTGCTGCTGGTGCTGTACCGTGAGCTGAAACATCTTGAACGCGAACGCGGCCTTGTGGATCTACTGGAGATACTGCTGCAAGGTCGATTCCTTTTTCACGAGCTAATTTGCGTGCTGCTGGACTAGCAATGATTCGTTCATTTGAAGAAGATTCTTCAGCAACTGGCGCTTTTGGTGCTTCTTTTGGCGCCTCTGGTGCTTTTGGTGCTTCTTTTGGCGCTTCTGGCGCTTTTGGTGTTTCTGTTTCTTTTGGTGCTGCCGCTGTTGCATTTGCATCTACTTTTGCGATAACAGCGCCAACTTCTACTACGTCGCCTTCTTGAGCAAGGATTTCAGTAAGAACACCCGCTTCTTCAGAAATGATTTCAGCGTTTACTTTATCAGTTTCTAATTCAACGATGAATTCGCCTTTTTCTACTGTGTCTCCTACTTGTTTTACCCAACGAACGATTTCGCCTTCTGTAATTGATTCTGCTAATTCTGGTACGATAATTTCAGCCATTTTAATTGTTCCTCCTCGATTATATGAAAACCATTGGTTATTTAGATACTGCGTCTTCAATCACAATAGTTTGAGCTACTTTGAATGAATCTGGATCTCCCTCAGCTGGTGAAGCATGCTCTGGACGTCCTACATAGCTGACTGCTTTTTTACCAGCAAGGTCGCGTAGGTATGGGTCAGCAAATGACCATGAACCCATGTTTTTAGGTTCTTCTTGAGCCCAAGCTAAGTTTTTAACATTCGGGAATTTTTCAATAATTGCTGCAATTTTTTCTGATGGGAATGGGTATAATTGTTCAACACGTACTAAGTGTAAGTGGTCGAAGTCTGTACCATCACCTACTTTTTCTGCGATATCGATTGCCATTTTACCTGAAGCAAAGACAAGTTTTTCAACTTTTTTAGCATTTGATCCAGTAGTTGGATGCTCGATAATTGTTTCGAATTTACCAGTAGAAAGTTCTTCTACAGTCGCTGCTACGATTTGATTACGTAGTAATGATTTAGGAGATACTAATACTAATGGGCGAATTGCATCTGTACCTAACATTGCTGCTTGACGACGCAATAAGTGGAAGTAGTTTGCTGCGCTTGAAACATTCGCAACTGTCCAGTTATTTTCTGCTGATGATTGTAAGAAACGTTCTAAGTGAGCAGATGAGTGTTCCGAACCTTGACCTTCTGCTGCATGTGGTAATAGCATAACTAAACCAGATTTAACGCCCCATTTAGCGCGTGCAGCTGATATGAAGTTATCAAAAATTACTTGTGCCATATTTGCAAAGTCACCGTATTGAGCTTCCCAAATTGATAATGCATTTGGATTTTCAACATTGTAACCAAACTCATATGCAAGAATTGAACCTTCAGATAATGGGCTATTCACTACAGTGAATGACGCATGTGAATCTGAAATGTTATGAAGCATTGTTAATTCGTCACCATTTTTTTCATCATGTAATACTAAGTGACGGTGAGCGAATGTTCCACGCTGTGCATCTTGACCAGAAATACGTACGGGATGACCATCTTGGATAATCGTACCAAATGCAAGTGTTTCAGCATGACCCCAATCGATTTTACCTTTACCTACAAATGGATCTTGACGACGCGCAAGAATTTTGCTTAATTTTTTGAAAACGTTGAATTCAGCTGGGAAAGCTAATAGTTCTTCGTTCATTTTTGTTAAGCGTTCAGCAGTTACACCCGTTTCAACTTCTGGGAAGCCATCTAGTACGACTTTAGGAGCTGTATGGTCCACTTCATTTGACTGTTTAGTCGCGCGGACTTCATCAAGTTCTGTTTGTAATGTGTTTTTAATATCTGCTTGTAACTGTTGTACATCAGCGTCAGTAACCACACCTTCAGACACTAATTGTTTGCCATATAAAGCGCGAACCGTTTCGTGTTTGTGTACAATATTGTACATTTCAGGATTTGTGATCATTGGTTCATCCATCTCATTATGACCATAACGGCGATAGCCAATTAAATCAATGATTATGTCTTTTCCAAATTTAGCACGGTATTCAACAGCAAAACGTGCAACTTGAACAACTGCTTCTGGCGCGTCAGCATTTACGTGGATGATTGGAATTTCATAACCTTTTGCTGAATCTGAAGAATAAGTAGTCGTACGAGAATCAAAACGTTCAGTTGTAAAACCAATCATATTATTAGCGATAATATGAACAGATCCACCAGTAGTAAAGCCTTTTGTACCGGCATAGTTAAAGCCTTCTGTTACAACACCTTGACCAGCAAATGCGGCATCACCATGCACTAAGATTGAAACGGATTTAGTAGTGTCTTGAACTGCTAATCCTGGTTTAGATGTGTCATCTTGAACTGCGCGAGTCGCACCGTTTACTACAGGAGAAACAACTTCTAAGTGTGATGGGTTATACGCTAAAGAGATTGTGCTACCAGTTGGTGAGTTGTATTTGGCACCTAAATGGTATTTAGCATCACCTGACCAACCTTTAGTTACGATTAAAGAACCGTCTTTAGGTACAAATGCATCACCTGGTACGTGAGCAAAGTCAGCTAACATCATTTTATATGATTTGTTTACATTGTGAGTCAACACGTTTAAACGACCGCGGTGAGCCATACCGATTTGGATATCTTTTGTTCCTTTTGTTTCAGAACGACGGATAATTTCATCGATTAATACGACTAATGCGTCTACGCCCTCTATAGAGAATCGTTTAACACCTACGAAAGTTTTATGCATGAATTGTTCGAAGCCTTCTACTTTATTAAGTAGATTTAATACTTCTTTTTTCTCATCTGCTGATAGAGAGCCGTTTAGTGAACCGCTTTCAATCTTAGATTGGATCCAAGCATTTTCCTCTTGTCCAACAACTTGGCTGAATTCATAAGCAATTTTATCAGTGAAGATTGCTTTTAAGTAGTTAATTGCATCAAGACCATTTTTAACGCTTGCAGGCACGTCTTTTAATAATAGTGATGGGGAAACTTCTTTTAAATCTTGATCTGATAAGCCATAAGTAGCTGCTTCGATACGTTTTGTATCAACCGCTTGATTATGCAGTGGGTAAATATCTGCTGCAAGATGGCCGAATGCACGGATTGCATCAGCTAATTGAACAGCTGCAAGAATTTTTGTAATATTACCTGACGCTACTGGTGCAGCGTTTACTGATGTAGTAGTTGTTGCAGCGTCCACTACTGGTGCGCCATATTGTTCGAATAATGCTACTAATTCTGCATCTACTTCCTCAGGTGATGTGATGTACAAATCATACATATCCATCACATAGCCAAGGTTAGGTCCTGAAAAAGCAGCCCATGGTGAAACGTTGTTTGACATGAGAATAACCTCCAAGTTTTTTGCCTCGTGGCATCTTTCAATGAAACATGCTCAATTAAGGTGAAAATCCACTCTATATTTTTCCAATTATTCCGAGCCACAGCTTCTAAACTGCATAATTCGGCATAATATTTTTACACTTCAATCTTACTACTCTCCACAAAAAATACAATATTTTTTCACAAATTCAGCATATTTGGGCTTGAAACACATAATAACTCAATTAAATCTATTTGAGTTGGGATTTCACTGGTAAAAGAATGGTAAATTTTGTTCCTTTTCCATAGTCACTGTCAACGCTAATTTTGCCATTATATTTCTCTACGAGCATTTTAACGATGGCAAGTCCTAATCCGGTCCCGCCATGCTCTCTGGAGCGAGCTTCATCCGCGCGGAAAAATCGGTTGAATATTTGTGGAATGGCATCTTTTTGTATGCCGATACCATTATCTTCGACTTCGATTCTGTGGTACTGGGCTTCATTTGTCAAGCATATTCGCACATTTGGAATTTTTTCGGTATAACGTATAGCATTTTGTAATAGGTTGCGAACGATTTGGTTATAAGCATCCTCTGAAATTGCAGCAAAAAATGGGTTATTTTTGTCATATTCTATAATAATTTTAGCTTGTGGGTGTAATTGTTCCGTCTCTCTTGCGATTGCTCTTGTCGCTTCAACTAGATCCACATATTTTGTCTGATCCACAGTTTCTCTTCTTGCGAGATCAAGTAATTCTTCTATTAATGAACGCATACGTGCCACTTCTGCCAAAGAGGTCGATAATGACTCCTCCATAATGGCGGCATCGTCTTTTCCCCAACGTTGAAGCAATTTAAGGTGACCTTCTAGCACTTGAATAGGTGTGCGAAGTTCATGAGAAGCATCTGATATGAATCGCTGTTGTTGTAAGAATGATTCTTCCAACTGCCCCATCATGCGTTTGTATACAGAGATTAATTCCCCAATTTCATCATGCCTAACATCATTTAATTGAATTTGAACATCAAACCCCTTATCGGCTACACGATTCATCTCGCTTGTCAAAGTATCGAGCGGTTTTAATAACCGTGTTGCAAGTGTATACCCGATGGCGGCAGAGGCAATCAATGCGCCGATTCCCATTAAGATCATCGCTGTCAGCAAATAACGCATGAGTGATACCAGTGTCGTTAGTGGATGCGTCAGTTGAATATAGCCTGAAAATTGGCCGAGATTGAGTTTGGCTATTGCCACATAACTTGCTTGACCATCTACTTTGACATGTTCAACTGTATAACCACTGTCTGGCACATTTTCTGGTACTGGCGGAATGGACGTCGCAGTATTGTTGATACGTAGTATTTCAACGCCATCTTTGTTTAATATGCGTGCTGTTTCTTTCTTATCAACAATCGCATTAATTAAGTTATCATTACGTTCTAAATCATCTAAGGATAGTCGATGACCCTGCCCTTCAAAAAAGGTTGTTAAATCAGACATCGAACGTTGTACTGCTTGTTCCTCATCGCTATACAACCATGAATGGAGTGAGATATATAGTACAGTGCAAATTAATAAATAGCTTATAAAAATGACAAAAGCAGACGTTAGCGCCCACTTTTTTTTCAAAGATTGCTTCGTCCACTTATCCATTATTTTGTCTTTCCATGTCATTGTCTCATCACATACCCAACCCCTCGAACCGTTTCGATATAGTCATTATATGGCGGGGGCAACTTGGCGCGAAGATGTCGAATATAAACATCGATGACATTCGTTTCTACTTCGCTGTCATAACCCCAAACAGTCGTCAATATTTGTTCGCGCGTACATACGCGTTCTTTATTACGAATGAGCAATGCCAACAAATCAAATTCTGTTTTCGTCAATTGTAATACTTCGCCATTTACCTGTGCTTGATAGGCCGCTTCATCTATAGAAATCTCTTTATAGCGCAACATTTCTTTTTTGGGAATAACCGTGGATACACGGCGCAATATCGAACGTATACGTGCCAATAATTCTTCAATAGCAAAAGGTTTGACGATATAATCGTCCGCACCTGCATCTAAACCAGCTACACGATCCATTACAGCATCGCGAGCTGTAATCAGAAGGATTGGTGTGTCTGATGTCTTGCGCACCCTTCTGCACACTTCAATGCCGTTTAACTCTGGTAGCATGACATCCAATAAAATAACATCGAATGCTTCTGCCAACGCCAATGCCAATCCACTACGGCCATCATATGCTACCGTCACTTCAAATTGCTCATGGCGCAACTCCAGTTCCATAAAACGAGCAATGCTCTTTTCATCTTCAACAAGTAATATTTTATACGTCATGTCGCACCCTCCTTATTTTTCAGAAGAAATATGATAGGAATCTTTTCCATTAATTTTCTTCGCAATATAAAGTGCATCATCAGCGTGTGCCATTAATTCATTTATTGATTGGCCATTTGATGGATAGCTTGCTACGCCAATTGAAGATGTCGGTGAAAAATGGTGTCCTGCGATCATCCAACCTTTTCTCAGCACTAATTGGATTCGATTGATCGTATTTAATAGTTGAGAATCACGTTTTTTTTCATCTGCGGACATATGCGTCAACATAATAATGAACTCATCGCCCCCGATACGCGCGACAAGATCATCATCACGTACGCTTCTCGTTAAAGCCTGTCCAAATTCTTTAATAAATTCGTCACCAATATCATGACCGTAAACGTCATTAATGCGTTTAAAATTGTCGCCATCTATATAAAGTAATGTAATCGAATAATCAAAATTAATTGCTTGTTTAACAAGCTTAGGAAATTCCGCTGTAATAAACCGACGATTTGGTAATAATGTTAAACTATCATGATACGCCATAAAACGTAGTTCATCTTCTTTTTGTTTACGCTGTGTGATTTCTCGCGCAATGATGACAAATTGATAGACGTCTTCGCGCATCGCATCTGTGACAACCGTTATATGTGCTTCTATCCATACGAAACCGCCAGACTTTGTTAACAACTGCAACTCCACTAAAGAATCTCCTTCTGATGGAAGTAACGTATTTAATTCTGTTCTTAGATACATATTACTTTCATCCGTCAACACTTCAAAATAAAATTGACCAAGCAACTCTTCTTTTTCATAACCTAATCGTGATTCATGATTAGGTGAAACATATAAGATAATACCATCTTCATTTGTAATAACGATAAAATCATTTGTGTTCTCTGTAATTAATCGAAATGTTCTTTCAATACTCCGCAAGTTTGTCATAAGCACTCGCTTTTCTGTAACATCTAAACAAATTGATAAGAAATTACTGATGTCCCCATTCATATCAAACATGGGGACAATCGTCGAATCCAGCCAGTAATGTGTGCCAATTCGTGACATATTACAAATCTCGCCTCTCCAAACATTTCCAGCCTTGATTGTCGACCACATCTCATCATAGAACACAGTTGATTGCTGACGAGATTTGACGATTGCATTTGTTTTCCCAATCATATCAACACTTGGAAAATGAGCTAATTTCGCATAACCAGGGCTAACATATTCAATGATGCCATTATAATCCGTAATACAGAAATTTGCTGCTTCATCAAGCGCCGCTTTGTAAGCATCCAAAACATTACTTGTTTTCATCAAATCATGTTTTAATTCCAGATTTTTGGTATATTCAATCCACTCTACACTAACCGCTACAACTTGTTCTGCTAATATAACCGGATTGAACTTTAATTGAAAATTCGCAAAAGCATGATCGCGTTTTTTCAAATTGAGCTGCATTGATTTTTTCTTTCCTGTTAACGCTTGGTGTAAACAGTCAAAAAATAACTTTAATTGCTCCGAATCTTCCCAGTATAATTCATGGATTGATTTACCATGAATGAGCGCATCTTCCACAAAAAGTTCATGAAATACTTCATTAGTTTTTATAATATTCAATTTTTCATCCATTACAAGAACGGCATTCAATTGATTTTGAAATAAGGACGTCAAATAATGATTTTCTTCTTCTAATACTTTTAATTGTGGAATTTCACGTGTAATAGCTAATATACCTTGACCGTTATTTGTCGGAATTACTGTTGTTTCGTTCGTACGGGTCGTATTGGAAAATAGAAAAAAATCTCTGAAAGTCGTCTGCTGTTGTGTCAGAATTACTTTATCGTAGTTCTCCATTAATAATTCAATTAATTCTACAGATTGAATCATCTTTTCGAGCGGTTGATTGATTGGATTGGCATCTTGAAAAATAATGGACGTTGCAGGGTTAACGTATTTGTAGATATAGGTATTTTGACTTTTTTCCAAGTAGTAAACGAAATCATCACAGTGTTCAAACATCATATGTAGTTGTTGCCCTGTTAATATCCCGTTCTCCATGTACTCACTCCTCATTTACCATTCTATAGATAAGTTTTTATAAACATCATGAATCATCGCATCATAAAGTACTTGTTCCTCTGTAACTTTTGTACGCTGTAGCTCATACGTTTCATCCGTATGATTCAAAATAAATTCACTCGTAAATGTAGCATTTCCAATTAAAGCGAGCTTTGTCTCTAAACCATGTTGTTCTACATGGCAACGTACAAAACCACCTGGATTGTACACAGTAATCAACTCACTATTAACAACATGTAATTTTGAAGCAACTAATGAGGAAGCAGTCATCGCTGTACCACAAGCATTTGTAAAACCAACGCCTCGTTCAAATGTACGTACAAATATTTCGTGTTGCGACAGGGGCAGCACATAACTAACATTGACGCCATCTGGTGTAAAGTCATTCTCTTGATTCAACATTGTTGCAAGCTCTTGCTGCTGAGTAGGATCATCAATCGATTCCTGCGTTACTAAAGCAATCAAATGTGGATTGGGAATCGATAATGCAGAAAAACGTAATTCATTAGAAAATGCTGGTACGATTTCATCGATTAAGGTTTGTTGGCCATTATAAACCATCGGTAATGTTTGTAAATCAAATGATACAGGTGCGATCTCAACTGAAAAAGCATCTACATCCGTTGCTAAACTACCTGCTCGACTTACATGTAAGTCTGCTTTCATCGTTTCAATTAACGCCTCATCTACTTGTAATTTATTAAGTACATAACGCGCCACACACCGTAAACCATTACCACACATCGAAGCTTCTGAACCATCTGCATTTATAACACGCATTTTTGCATCTGTTTTTTCTGACGGTAATACGACAAGTAAACCATCAGCACCATCAAATCGTTGTTTATCGCATAACCACGCACCTAATTCGAACCAATTATATTGTAAATCATCAGTACCTTCTATTAAGTAAAAAGTATTACCCGAACCATGTACTTTCAGTATCTGTGTTGTCATCTTACTACCCCCCCATATTCCTATTCATCTATAATAATTCTTATTAAAAGTCTAGACAACCCTTGCTTCTTTTATCCATAGCAATTTCCTAGTATTTAATATGGAGAAATCGTAATTACCTATCCATTTCACTATATTAAATTAAGTTTACACTAAGTATATAGTATTTAACTTCCTCTTTTTTTCAACATTTTTCTTCGTAAATAGACATATTTTTATCAAAAAACGGGAATACTTATTATAACCAATTGCCCTTCTTTAGCTATATTTATATTATTTGTAAAATTAATGTCTTTTTTTATCATTATTTTACTTATAGATAATATCGAAAAAAAATTTAGAAAATTAACAATTTTTTCTTTTCAAATTAACATTTTTTTTGTATATTTAAATTGCAAAATAATTTCATAAATAAATCGCTAATTATAGTGGATTTAAGGGAAGGCAAATGGTGCGTCACCAGTATTCTGGTTCTAGTGGGTTCGATTCCCACCCCGAGATTTTTTATGCAGCATTAAATGAAAAATTTCGAGGGTGGAAGTGGGTATTTCCGTATCCACCCAAAGGAGGCGTTAGGTATGCTTAAACAACGTGATCTTTACGAGAGTAATGAATTATTCGAATTGTTAAGCCACCCATCTGTCTTTCCTTTTGTTCGTCAAAAGGCTAATTCGGCAGATGAATTATGGTTTATGACACGTCAGCTTATGGATGAAGAAGAACAAGGACTCGTTGTATCTCGCACAATTACAGATGATTGGGGCCAACCCATTGGTACAATCACACTTCATGATATACAAGATGGTGCGGGTTTCCTCGGAACTTGGATTGGACAACCATTTCAAGGAAAGGGCTATAACCAACAAGCAAAACTGGATTTTTTCAATGAGTTATTTTTTGATCTGAATTTCCACACTGTTTTTATGAAAGTGAAAAAGGAAAACATCAAATCTCAACGAGCAGTTTTAAAATTAGGTTATGCACATGACGCAAGCATTAGCCACCCTTCATTATTTTCCCAAATCAATGAAGGTATACAACAATATGAATTATTTAAAATCGATAAAGACAATTTCTACATGCACACATCAAGACTAGCAGAAGAAACAGAACAAGCAATGTAATAAGAAAAACAAAAGTCCATTTGCTCACATCCGAGCGCACTGCAGAAGGCGAAAAGAAAGTACGCGCACCACCACTTTCTTCCGAGCCATCGAAGTGTCGCATAGGATGTAATGGATTTTGCTAGACACCACGAAAAACAAAAGTCCATTTGCTCACATCCGAGCGCACTGCAGAAGGCGAAAAGAAAGTACGCGCACCACCACTTTCTTCCGAGCCATCGAAGTGTCGCATAGGATGTAATGGATTTTGCTAGACATCACGAAAAACAAAAGTCGCCCGCTCAAAAGCGAGCAGGCTGCAGAATTTTGAACTAACCCCAAATAGGAATCACTTTAATAAAAAGTGACCTATTTGGGTTTTTTCTATTTTTGATCCTATTATATAGGGTGAGGTATCGAAACAACTATGTTTTTCCACTGACAAGGACGAGCAAACCTATATGTTAAGAGCATTACTAAAAAAACCACCCATCGATCCGTAGATAGATGGGTGGCAAGTTTTTGTGTATCAAAAGGCGCTAACATATGAATCCACTTGTCGACAATCGCGATTTACTTCGTGAAATACGCTACAAGTAAGCATGGATAACCAACCAACGCAAAACTGTAATTATTTTGTTTTAGCATAGTGTATGATTAAATTAACCATTTCAGCCGGTGTTTTTGGCGCTTCTGCTGCAGTCATTTTTCCAATTAAATCCGCTTCATGTTCTGTTAATAATGCAAGTGCCGTCATAAAGCTCTCCGGCGTTAATTCTTCTTCTTGTATCACTTCTGCTAAACCTTGCTGTTTAAAAATTTTTGCATTCACGAGCTGATCACCTCGTGATTGTGCCAATGATAGTGGAATAAGAAGCATTGGTTTTTTCAGTGCTAAAAATTCAAAAATCGAATTGGAACCAGCACGAGATACAATATAGTCACTTGCATGTAATAAATCAGGTAATTCAGTCGTTACATAATCAAACTGCTTATAACCTGGCAGTTGCAACAATGCATCATCCACATTCCCTTTACCACATAAATGAATCACATTATATGTGACAAGCAGCTCTGTTAAATTATTACGTACAGCATCATTAATAAATTTTGAACCCAGTGAACCACCCATAACTAAAATGGTTTTTTTGCCATTAGTAAAATGACATATCTCAAGGCCTCGCACACGATCTCCCTCAAAAAGTGCTGAACGAATAATAGAACCTGTACAAGTTGATTTATGTGATGGTAAATAGTTTAATGTTTCTTTAAATATCGTAAAAATATGTGAAGCAAATGGTAGAGATAGTTTATTTGCTAAACCAGGTGTAACATCCGATTCATGTGATACAACCGGTATACCAAGGATTTTTGCTGCCATAACAACAGGCACAGACACAAAACCACCTTTAGAAAAGACAATTTGTGGTTTTAATTTTTTGAGTAAAACCAATGCTTGAAACACTCCACCTAATACTTTAAAGGGATCAGTAAAATTTTTAAGGGAGAAATAACGGCGTAATTTACCACTTGAGATTGCATGAAATGGTTGCTCTGGAAATGCTTCTTTAATAATTTCTCTCTCGATTCCATCCTTTGATCCAATATAATGAACGTCATACCCTTGCTCTAAAAAAGAAGGTATGATGGCTTGATTTAGTGATACATGCCCGGCTGTGCCGCCGCCTGTAAGCACAATAGTTTGATTTTTCATTAGTATGATAAACTCCAATCTTTAATATGAGGCAGTTTTTGTTAGTATTTTATAAAAACAATATATTATTGTACTACAATGAATACAAAATAAAAGGTATAATAGAATTATTTTTATGTAGGTTCTTAAAGGAGTTGGTTATTTTGCACGAAACTACTAATCATCGTCAAAAATGGCGTATGATGTTGGTCATTACAGCCCCGATACTTGTCACCCAGATCGCACTGTACCTCATTACTTTTTTTGATGTCTTATTTTCAAGTAAATACGGTACAACTGACCTGGCGGGTGTATCCATAGGTTCCTCTATTTGGATGCCGATTTACGTAGGTATTTCAGGCATACTACTATCCATAACACCTATTGTAGCACATTCTGTTGGTGGGAAAAAATTGAAAGAAGCAACTTTTTCAGTACAACAAGGAATATGGATTGGTATTACTTTAGCAATTTTTGTCTTTATTATTATGCTGACTTCGATGAATCCATTATTACAACTTATGCCACTCGAACCTCATGTCCATCAAGTAGCGCATGATTATTTAGTTGCAATGTGTTTTGGACTCGTGCCACTTTTCATCTATACTGTGTTACGCTGCTTTATCGATGCACTTGGCCAAACACGTATGTCCATGATTATCACATTAATTGCTACGCCGATTAATATTTTTTTCTGCTATGTTTTTGTCTTTGGTAATTTAGGTGCTCCTGCGCTTGGAGGTGTTGGAGCGGGAATTGCTTCTGCAATTACGTATTGGGTAATTTGCATCATCGCCGTGATCATTACATGGCGTGCGCACCCTTTTGCTACCTTCCATCTTTTCAAAGCTATGCCAAAACCACAATTGAAAAAATGGCTTGAAATTTTAAAAATAGGTGTACCTATTGGTTTAGCTTTATTCGCAGAAACAGGTATTTTTGCAGTCGTAACGATTATTATGAGTAAATATACGACAGAAATAATCGGTGCTCATCAAATTGCCATGAATTTCGCATCATTATCCTATATGATTCCACTCAGTATCTCTATGGGGGCAACAATTCTCATCGGTTTTGAGGTTGGAGCGGGACGTATGAAAGATGCACGTGACTACACGAAAAAAGCAATTATTCTTGCAGTCAGCATTTGTCTTGTTACCCTTGGAATTCTCATTGGTTTCAGACAGCAAATCGCTTCTGTATACAGCAATGATGTTGAAGTTGTTCACTTGGCAATGGGCTTTTTAGTTTATGCTGCCTTCTTCCAATTATCAGATGCTGTTCAAGCCCCCATCCAAGGTGCTTTACGTGGGTATAAAGATGTGACAATCACATCGATTATGGCGGTTATTTCTTATTGGGTTATTGCACTACCATTTGGATTTATTGTCGCAGATATATTTAATTTCGGACCTCAGGGTTATTGGATTGGTTTGATTTCTGGTCTAGCCATTGGCGCCATTTCATTGAGTATTCGTTTGAAAATTGTTCAAAATAAATTCGCAAGTCGTTAAGAACAACGAGCCTGAGACAAACGTATTTTCAACAGAGAAAATCCCGTATGATTTTTCGAAATCATACGGGATTATTTATTTCAATCCATTTCCACTTCGAAAAACGCTTTCCGCAGACAGGGCTTCAAACACCTCGTCACTGCTTTCCTGTGGGGTTTTCTGCGCGTTCAATTGATTGGATGATTCGTATGGGAGACAGACTATTTTTGTTCTGTCCCAGGCTCGTTTTTTCTATTTCTCTAGAAGCAATTACATTGTACAGCCCTTACAGTGTCTGAAACTATCTACCAGCAATTCCGGTGGTAACTTGTCGATTATTGTATGTAAGAAAGTCAGCAGCTATTTTCGAGGGCACTGAAAAAGTCCACTTATCCTCGTAGCCGTTGATTCCGTTCCGGCGGACGCTTTTCGCGGGCACGGCTCCAGCCTTCTCCCTCGCTTCGCTCAGTCCGAGTGCTTCCGCTCGCGCTGTTCCCGCAGAAGTCGCCGCCTGCACTCCATCAACTTGTACTATTCATAGGTTAAAATGTGGTCTCGCCCGGTCACGGACCATCCTGTATAATAGTAGTTACTAATTAAAGGTGGTGCGACCATGATTTCCAAACAAGAAACCCTTAACTTAAGTCCCTATATGGCACTATATGATTTAATCATTCCAAAAGATAATATGCTTCGCCAGATTAATGAACTCGTTGATTTTTCATTTATTATAGACGAATTAAAATCAAAATACTGTTTGGATAATGGTAGAAATGCGATTCCACCAATTTTCGCTGTCAATCTTAAGCGGATATTAAAACTGCTAAATGAAAAAGAGTAAGAAATAGACAATGAAATAAGGCACTTTCTGTTCAAATCGAACAGAAAGTGCCTTATTTTTATCTAAAAAATCAACTCGTCATAAAAAACGTAAGTTTTTCAGTGCCCTCGCTATTTTCTGCCTTCTATTTATAAATTTTGTAAAAGCAGCTAAAAATAGTTTTTTCTTTTTTTATTAAAAAAATGCTTCATATTCCGATGTTTATTTAATAAATATCCATTAATTAGCCTTTATGCACTTTTTTTGTACTTGATAGCGCTTTTATGTTGACTAACTATATTACATAGTGTTAAATAGAGATTGTTAAGCGTTACTCAAATTGTTCTTAGGGGGCTATTCAAATGAGTTATATTATTCCAGAAAAATGGGATTTAGAAACAGATGTTGTCGTATTAGGTACTGGCGGTGCGGCACTTGTCGCTGCTGTTACTGCTGCGCAAGAAGGTTCGTCCGTTCTCGCACTTGAAAAAACACATCAAATTGGCGGAACAACTGCTTATTCTGGCGGTGTAGCATGGGTACCAGGTAATCGTTACATGAAAGAAGCTGGAATTAATGACACGAAAGAAATGGCAATAAAATATATTGAAAGACTTTCTCAAGGGCGTGCTGATTCAGACATGATCGAACGTTTCGTCGACAAAGGTCCAGAAATGATTGATTATTTATATGAACATACACCCACTCGCTTTAAAATGCCTGCTGGTTACCCTGAATACTATGGTCACCTTAAAGAAGCATTACCACAGGGGACTCGTTCTTTAGATCCCGTACCATTTTCATTAAGTGAAATTGGTGAATGGGCAGATACATTACGCCAAAACCCAATTTTCCCTCCTCTAACATTAGAAGAAGGTGGGGCAATTGGAGGCGTTGATTTCGGTAAAATTGCCGAACGTATGGAAAATAATATTGTAACAATGGGACGTTCATTGATTGCCTCATTATTCAAAGCTTGTTTAGACCGTGGCGTCGTGACGAAATTACACACAGCTGGTAAAGATTTAATCTTAAATGAAGCAGATGAAGTAATCGGTGTTATTGCTGAAACTTCAGATGGTGAAAAATTATATATTAAAGCAAATAAGGGTGTCATTCTTGCTTCTGGTGGTTTCGAATGGAATAAACAATTAACTCGTTCATTCTTAAAAGGCGATATTACTCACCCTGTATCACCTCCAGGTAATGAAGGCGACGCATTGATGATGTCAATGAAAGCCGGTGCTTCTCTTGGCAATATGTCTGAAGCTTGGTGGTACCCAACTATGGTCGATCCTACGTTTGAGTATGAAGATAAAGTAATGGGGCAATTAGGTGGCGGACGTCAGGGACCTAATTCAATCATCGTCAACAAGCACGGTAAACGATTTGTACATGAAGGTACAACATATAATGATATGCCTCGTTCACTATTTGAATTTGATCCAGTTAAAATGGAATTCGCAAATAAAGGTCCAGTATGGATGATTTTTGATCAACAACTAAAAGACAGTCAAATGATTATTACGATGATGCCTGGTGAAGATGCACCAGACTGGGTTGACCAAGCTTCATCTTTACGTGAACTAGCAGAAAAAATAGGTGTTGATGCAGATGGTTTAGAAGCACAGGTTAAACGTTGGAATGACAACTGTGAACAAGGAATTGATCCTGATTTCCATCGCGGAACAACTAAATTTGAAGCTTTAAACACACCGACTGGTCCAAGTCCAGCATTGAACTTAGGTAAAATAGAAAAAGGACCATTCTATGCCCTACCAATTTACCAAGGTGCATTAGGTACAAATGGTGGTCCTCGTACAGATGGCAACAGCCAAGTATTACGTCATGACAATACACCAATCAAAGGTCTATATGCAGCGGGTAACGCAGCTATGAATCCACTGGGCCCACTTTATCCATCTGCTGGAGGTACGATCGGACCAGGTATGACATTTGGTTATCTTGCAGGAAAACATATCGGTACTAACTAATACACATAGACATCTTAGGGGGAAATCATTATGCCAAACGGCACACACACAGTTGAAGTTCCATTAAATATTAATAAAATCTGGGAATTCGTTCATGATATGAACAATTGGGCACCATTAGTACCCGGCTATATTACGCATGAAATTATAAACGAAAATGAATCAACTTGGCAGTTTAAAGGTGATTTAGGATTCATGAAAAAAACAGTCAAACTAAAAATTGATATTCGTGAATGGAATGAACCTGTATCCGTTATCTTTGATCTAAAGGGTACTTCAGATAACTTTAAAGGCGGCGGTCATTTCAAAGCAACGGTCATCGATGACGCCAATACATCGATGGAAGGTTTCCTAGATATTACCGCAGGTGGTGCTATGGGACCAATGGTTAATGCCATTCTTAAAAATTTCGTACCTAAAACGGCACAGGAACTTACAGATAATATTGTCGCTAAACTAATTGAAGTTAATAAATAGAGCATACAAAAAGAGGAAATCAAATTGATTTCCTCTTTTTGTATGCTCTGACTGTTTTTAGAGCTTGTGTTCATTTTTCAAAGCGATCAACCAAAATTATTCTATAACTTAATCGTCAAAATAAAGTTGCGCCTACTAATTCAAATAATTATTTACTTGTATGGAAGATCCCTTAGATGATTAGAAAAATAACTATTATATCCGTTTTTTTCTGTTGAACTATTGAAGGATAAAGTTTACGATAATTTAAACTTATGCACTTCTCCATTTAACTCTTCTGCCATCGCTGCTAATTGCTCTGTGCTACTGGACATATCTTCCATCGTACTCGTCGTTTCTTCAATTGTTGCTGAAGTTTGTTGTACACCTGCAGCCGACTGCTCCGTAACAGCTGCTATATCGTTGACCGTCATAGCAATGGTTGTTGTCTGATCCGAAATAGAAGAAAGATTGCTCGATATAAAGTGAATAGTATTGCTCATATCATGTACAGCAGTTGAAATATATGTGAATGTATCATTTGTAGAGACCATTTGTTGTGTTCCTTTTTGTACCTCCGTATACCCTGTATTTAAAGAACTTGTTACTTCCGATGTCTCACTTTGAATCATACGAACAATATGAGAAATATCAGCTACAGAATTTTGTACTTGATTAGCTAATTTACCAACTTCATCTGCTACCACAGCAAAACCTTTACCATGTTCACCCGCTCTCGCTGCTTCGATTGCCGCATTTAACGCCAATAAATTCGTTTGACCGGCGATGTCATTTATAACTGACACTAAAGTCGAAATTTGTGCTGATTGTTTGTTTAAACTTTCTACTCGTTCAACAGCTTGTGCAACAATCGTATCAATTACATGCATTTGCTCTGTTGTGTCTTTCATAATCAGTTGCCCTGATTTTGTGAGTGTCTGCACATCATTAGATGCAGTTGACAATGATTGCCCTTCTGTAGCTGCTGCATGCACTCTCTCTTTAAATTCGATCATTTGTTCAGCTAAGTCCGTTGTTTTTCGTGCTTGCATATCTGCACCTTCTGCAATTTCATGCATCGTTTGGGCAATTTGTTCTGAACCGCTAGATACTTCATTTGTAGACTGTGCAAGTTCTTCACTATTTGCCGCTACACGCTCTGATACTAGTTGAATGGCTGTCATACTACTATTCAATTTTTCAGTCAATGTATTCGTTATTTGTAGTAAATTACCGAGTTCATCTTTTCTAGTCGTATTTATTTTCTCTTGGCTAATATTACCTTCTGCAATTTCATGCATTCTCTGTGAAATAATTTTAATGGGATGAACAATTGATTTAGCTGTTACTAACGCAATCAAAACCCCTAAAATTATAATACATATACTAATTGCCGCACCAGTATTTTTAAGTATAAGCGATGTCTCTATTAAAGAATTACTAAGCTGATCTGATGCTTTTATCGTATCATCTGCTAGTTTCTCATAATTGCTACGAACGATTACTTCTTCTTTATTTAATGTTGTTAAATTCGCAATCGCTTGTTTTTTATTGCCTGCGTCATATTCGTCAAATACTTGTTTTTGTACTTCATTATGCCAATTACGTCCTCTTTCAACGTATGACATCCGTTCTTTCATCCCCTCTTTATCGATTTTATTGAGTAATGTTACCTTTTCATCGACAATATTCACCATTTTTTTGTATTCATTCTTAAAAGATTTTTCCCCTGTTAAAACATAATTTGAGGCTGCTGATGAACGAACAAGTAAAGAATTCGCAATCGCTTCAGTCGCTTCTTGAACTGTTTGTTGGTTTTTCATGCTACTCAACTTTTCACTTGAAGAAGAATTAGAACTATAATTAAATGTTGTAAAGCAAATGACCAAAACCATAATAAGTATAAAACCACTTAAAATGCGTAAATTCACTGATTTAAAATTAAATAATTTCACTAGATGCTCTCCTATAATCAAATTTTCTATTTTAAAAATGACCATTCGAGGTAGTCACCATCATAATATCGTCTTCTTCATAAATATATTAATATCTTGTTCTCATTTAATTTTAAAAAAAACGAGACTGAAACAAAAGCTTAATCAAAATTAAAAGGAATACCACATATCTAAATACGGTATTCTTTTTATATACCATAAAAGCTTTCAGAAAAAAATAGCCGACAGCTAGCGCAAAAAAAAAATAGACGTCGAACCCATTTTTGAATGTTGGAAGGTTCATTTGGTTTCATTCGATTTTCAGTTCGTGAGAAACCGAAGATTCGACATGATATTGGCTCTTCATTTTTATTTCCCGTTTCAATTGAGTCCAGATATAAACGGCTCTCTTTGTACTTTATTACTGCTTGTATTTTGACGCTAAATCACTTCAATCGTTTATAGCCCTATTTTTTTGTATTCGATGATCATGTACTTTCGAAGTAATCGACTGACAAACTGAGCAAAAATGAATAAAATAGCGCGCATCGCTGCCGAAAAACAAATAAAAAGGTCAATTGCCGAAGCAATTGACCTTTTTGCATGAACCGAGGCCACTACTGTCCCAGCCTCATTTGATATGTTATTGACTATCTATTACGCTTTACCTATGATAGAGATATCATTTACTTGATCACCTATTATAACTAACTTCGGGGCCATTTTGACATATTCCGGCATCCATTGTGTTAAACCATATGCGTATTGAAAGAGCATCGGTTTGCTATTGCCTTTAATCGGTATATACCCTTTCATACGATAAATTGTCGTTGGTAATGTTCGTAACCAGTCTTCTATTTCCTGTTGTGTGAATGCCAAGCCAGTAAAATCTACAAGTCGTGAACTCAAGTGTAATTGTTTACCTAAATCTGCTTTTTCAATATAATCTGGGCGTGCTGTAGCTTGCATCTCTTGGAGCATTTTCAGTGGTACTTTTGCATTTGTAGTTTGTAGAATAGGCGCATATTCATTGATACCTTGGATTTCGAATGTTGCTGTCGCCAATTCAGTGTCGCTCAACAAATCTGATTTATTGATGAGTAATAAATGGGCATGTCTGATTTGTTCTAAAAAGAGCGAACGACTTTGCGGTGACATGTCATTGCGCGTCAGCCAGCGCTTGCTATCGGCTACCGTAACGATCCCTTTAATATTTAATTCTTCTGCAAATAATGGTGAATACACCGCATCCAATGCTTCAACCGGGTGAGCTGCACCTGTTGTTTCGATTAACAATACATCAAACACTGCTTCAGCTAATAAAGTTTGGATTTGTGCTTCTGTTTTTTCTGAACCACTGCAACAAATACAGCCATTGAGCATTTCTTTTAGTGGTACCCCTTCTTCCACTGCTTGCGAATCAAAATTCAATTCCCCAAGTTCATTCATAATTACCGCTGGCTTAAGCCCCTGTTCTTTAAAATGACCAATCATATTTGCTAATAGCGTTGTTTTACCACTTCCTAAAAATCCACTTAATAGATAAACATCTTTCATCACCATTACTCCTTTAGTAAAAAGAAAAAGGCAACGCGAGGGCTGCCTTCTTTTTTATTTAATTTCTTTTAAAATAATTTTTCTAGCCTTCGCTAATTGTGGATCATCTTTTTTAATTTTTTTACGTAATTCAATCATTAAAGTATTGGTTGTTTTACCTTTTAATATACCATCAATCGTAATCTTCTCATTTTCTTGGAAGCGACTAACTGCATATTGTGTATATTCATCATAAACGCCATCGATTTTACCAGGGTTGTAACCTAGTGCTTTTAGCATTTGTTCGGCAGCTTTCACTTGGTCGGAAACGACACCATACTTCATCGCTTTAGAGTCATCTAAAAACGGTAATTTTGCATAACTAGAATACGTCACTTTCACATCTGGTTTAATTCCTTTTTTATGAATCCAATTGCCTTCTGGTGTTAACCATTTGCCCGTTGTATATTTCATAATAGAGCCATCTGCTTCTGTTTTAGCGCTTTGCATTGTACCTTTACCAAATGATTTTTCACCGACCAGTTGAACATGTGCATTCTCACTCATAGCCGCTGCTAAAATTTCAGATGCTGATGCACTTCCTTTATCGATCAATAAAGTTACCGGTACATTTACTTTACGACCACCTTGTGCTTTCAGTACTTCTTTTTCACCCGATTTGTATTCTACTTGCATTACTGTATCACCCGTTTTAACGAATAAACTAGCAATGCTAACAGCTGTAGTTAACATACCGCCTGGATTTTGTCTGACATCAAGAACTAAGCCTTTCATGCCTTTTTTCTCCATTTTATCGAGTTGTTGTAACAATTCTTTATACGTGTCATCTGCGAAGCTCGTAATTTGGATATGTGCGATTTTATTCTTCGTCATCTCACCATATACGGTTTCGATTGGAATTTCATCTCGTACGAGCGTCAATTTATGTAGCTTCGAATCTTTGCCACGTTGATATTGTAATTCAACTTCTGTTCCTTTTTTACCACGAATCAATTGCACTGCATCATTTGCTGTTTTACCCGCAATTGACTTACCATTAACTGTTTTTATAACATCATTTGGTAGTAAGCCTGCTTTTTCTGCTGGTGAATTACGAATTGGTGACACGATAATAATTTGGCCATCCTTTTCTTGAATCTCAGCACCAATCCCATCAAAACTTGAAGAAATACTATCGCTGAATTGTGATGCTTCCTCACCCGTCATATAATCCGAATAGGGATCACCTAACGATTCAATCATTCCTTTTAAAGCACCATCTACTAGCTTATTTTCATCGACATTTTTATAATATTTTTCGCCTAATTCTTCATACGCGCTAAATAATTTTTGAAATTCTTCATGATTTGGCGTACGTACTTCAACAACTTTTTTCTCGCCTACCGTTAATGCGAAAATTGTAATACCAGATGTACCTAGGATCAGTACGATAATCATCATAATTAGTGTAAACGGCTTTAAGCGCACATATTTGCTTGCTGGCTTAACTTCTTCTTGCTCCGGTTTATCTAATTGTGGTTGCGTATCGTCTTGTGAACCATTATTTTTCTTATCGTCCAATGATCTTCACCACTTTCAATCGTTACGTGTACAAACACACTCTCCCTATTTTAACAGGTTCTGAGCCTAACGAAAAGCAATGTCTGTTAAATTAATTCGTCTTTTAAATATTTTATTGTTATTTGAGGTTTTGTTGCAAAGTTTAAAAAACACAATAAATTTCCTGTTATTTTGTATTTTACGTTCCCTCCATCAACTGCATCCCATTTTCCTGATTTTTTATAGAGAGCATGGACAGTTTCGAACCTTGTAATTATCGAGGAGATGGTCCGTATGAAACGCTATAACCGATGTCTTTTCTCGATGAGCTGTTGTGACGAATACCCCATATTACACCAGAAGAATCAATAGCGTGATACAAATAGCACCATGAACTCTTCTCTTATATATATCTGTATTTATGGTTCTACAGTTTCTTATTTTGTTGTTATTAGTATGAAAAGATGATTATTTGAAAAGATGGAGTTGGTAAATCCACAACTTATTGTCTTACTTCATATTTGCTAGGTAAGAGGCACTATAAAATAATCAGCCTTCCTATAACCACTATTTACAATTCCATCACAATTTTTGATTCTAAATGAAACTTTGTAACAAAGCCTTTTTTCATATATGGAGCTCATTTGCTCTATTAGTATCATTTATTCAACTTAAAAGTCGATAAAATTTAGCTATTTATGTAATATTTTAAATATTTTTTACATAAAAACAAAACTTTTTATTCATTTTTATCCCCTTTAACTATACTAACATTCAATAAAGAAGGATTTTTACAATGAAATGTTCAACATGTGGTAATAATAACGGCGAGGATACAAGGTTCTGCTCAAAGTGCGGTGCGCGAGTCGAATTTGGCATAATTGACAATGACAGCAATCGTAGAACCCCAAAAAGTACTGTACATATTAAAAAATCAACAAAAGTGATTGGGAGTATTTTCGCAATTATCATTATTCTTGCTATTTTATTTATGTCTATTAATATTTTTCAATTACAATCAAAACTAAATACGCCCGTTGATCATAGTACAAAAGAGGTCAGCCCAAAAGTTGAAGTTAAAGCTGACAAAGTAAGTACTGACAAAAAAGTGACAGAGCCGAAAAAACTGAAAGAAACAGTTGTTACAAAATCAGCAACTGCACCTGTAACACAAGTCAACACTTCAAGTAGTAATCTACAATTGGACAGTAAATCAACTGATCAAACAGCGACGAATCAATTTTTCACTACCCATAAAAATCAAGCAGATGACTTTTATAAAAACTTTCGCTCTGATTATGAAACGGCGCTAAATTCTGGTGACTTCAGCCATGTATCCGGTTATTTCTCTGAAAATAATGGCGTAAAATCAAACTATCGAGACTTCGTATCAAAACATATTGGGTGGGATTATGACTATTATTATACTTTTTTGATGAATGATACGACTTTAGAACCTAAAAATGCGAATACAATTATCGTTACTTCTCATGAAACTTTTGAACTTTATAAAGGTGGTTATAAACAAAAAACATCTTTTAATGAACGAATCAAACGCTATACAGTAGCTTATAAAAACCAGTTGTTTTATATTACAAATATTGAAAGTATCGATTCAAATACTTCCGTACAAAATAATTAAACGAGATTGCGACAGAACTCGATTATGTTGAAAAATAGCAAAAATAGCTAACAGCTTTTCCGCCTAACTGAGTTAAATATCTCTTCTTACATCAAAAAAAATGTTAGACCGATTGTATCTTGGTCTAACATTTTTTCTTTTTGTCTCAATCTCGTTTAATCTTGGATTGCTGCGTCAAGAGCGATAACCATCATATCGTTAAACGTTGTTTGACGTTCTTCTGATGTTGTTGCTTCGCCTGTGATTAGGTGATCTGATATTGTTAGTATTGATAAAGCTTGGCGTTTGAATTTAGCTGCTAATGTATAAAGAGCTGCTGTTTCCATTTCGACTGCCAGTACGCCATAATCAGCTAGTTGTTCGTTTGGATTTTTTTCTCCATAAAATAAATCAGCTGTATATACATTACCTACACGTACGTTTAAACCTGCTGTTTTAGCTTCATTATATGCTTTTAGTAGCAAGTCGAAGTCAGCGATTGGCGCATAATCAATACCACCAAAAAGAATTTCGTTCATTTTAGAGTCAGTAGTTGCCGCTTGAGCAATAACAACGTCACGTACTTTAACATCTTCTTTTAAAGCCCCTGCTGTACCTACACGAATTAATTTTTGCACATTATACTCTTGCATTAATTCAGTTGCGTAGATTGAAATTGATGGAACACCCATACCAGTTCCTTGTACAGATACACGTTTACCTTTGTATGTACCCGTGTAACCAAACATATTGCGGACTTCATTATACTGCACGACATCTTCTAAAAATGTTTCAGCGATGTATTTTGCACGTAATGGATCACCTGGTAGTAGGACGATTTCAGCGATTTCACCTTGTTTTGCATTAATATGGATACTCATTTTATTGGCCTCTTTTCTCTATAATCTTTAGTTATTGTACAGTAATGTCAGACATCTGACAAACGAAATCATTCTTTTTCATTCTCTACATATAATATCCATAATTCATCAAAGATCATCGCCGACATATCCGGATGTGCAGCTTCCTCAATATAGCGTGATAATTCATCAAAGCTCTCTGATTGTTTTAAAAAGGTATGATCTTCGAACATGGCCTCAGAAAAAGAAGAAAATGAATCGTTTTTCCCACCTCCTCGGAACTTAATGACATAATGATAGAAACTATGTCTCATAACAAATACCTCCTTTATAGTAAAATAGAATTATTTTTTTTGTGAAATATGTGGCTTTTTCCCTTCTGATTCCGTAATATATAAAATATACTGAATACTCAACAAAGTAGGTGGGGCTATGAATACATTAACTGGTGTGGAAACCAAGAAACGAAAAACAAAATCACCAAAGAAAATTCCAAAGCGCCGTAAAAAGGTCGCAGCTAGTAAATCTAACAGTAAAACACCCATTTGGAAATTGGTTCGTGGTCGAATTATTATTAACTACGCCATTCTTACGATTATTTTAGCAGCAATGTTAGTTGTATCATATACTAATATGAATCGTCTACAAACTGAGCTTAAGTCTTTTACCGGTAAAAGTTTAAGTGAGCAACTAGAAATTAACCAACTTGCAGGAAATATTGCCAAATTATCAAATGTTGAGCAAAGTTTTATCATTACAGGGAGTCAAATTTATTTAAATCAGTACGATGAACAACGTCAGATTATTGACGATTCTATTGCCAATCTACATAAAATTTTCAATAAAAAAGGGGAAGAAAAAGATCGCATTGATTCCATTGATCAGTTCTATGCAAATTATTTAACCTATTCTAAACGTGTAATCGAATCACGTAAAGTAAATGGCTTGGAATCTGCACAAAGGATTGTCTTGGTAGGAACAGGCACAAAAGCAATGTCCTACGTTGATATTCATATTGGTATGATGAATGATGTGCTAGCTAAAAATACAGCTAAACAAATCAAGTCACTTGAAAAAAGCACACAATTTGCTATGATTTTATTCTTTTCATTAACATTACTCTCTATTTTATTAGTTCTTATTTCTGGTACTTTCTTGTTCCGCTCGATTAAGAAAAATACCTTTAAAATTAATTCTTCTATTCAGGAAATGGCCAGTGCAGGTGGTGATTTAACGAAACGCGTCGAAATAAAAAACAAGGATGAGTTTGGTCAAATTGCGACAAGTACAAATAGTTTAATCGAATCGATTGCAAAACTAATTAGAAATGTCCGACAACTGTCTGACAATGTTTCAGCAAGCGGTCAACAATTAACAGCTTCCGCCCAAGAAAATGCTGCTACTATTCAGCAAATTGCTCACTCTACTTCTGAAATAGCAGCTAGTAGCGACCAAACCATTCGTTCGATTCATGCATCTTCTCAAAAAATGTCGTTACTCGAGGAGTCAGCAAAACATTTAAATAATGATGCCGATAATTTGAAAGTAACCGCCGCTAAAATGCAGTCAGCAGCTCAAGCTGGATACAGCTCCGTTCAGCAATCAGCAAATTCTATGTTGCAAATTGAAGAAACGATGGCTAATACCAATCAAACTGTCACGGGACTTGGTGAAAGTTCTGCTCAAATTACGACGATTATTGGCACGATTACAAGCGTTGCCGAACAAACTAATTTACTCGCATTAAATGCAGCAATTGAAGCAGCTCGTGCTGGAGAGCATGGCAAGGGTTTTGCTGTTGTTGCAGATGAAGTTCGTAAATTAGCTGAGCAGTCCCAATTAGCCGCCCGTGAAGTATCTACAATTGTTCATACCATTCAAGACAAAATTTCATTGATTGTTCGTCAAAATGAAGATGGTGTAAAATCTGTCATTCAAGGTGTTGAAGTTGCCAATGCAACGACTGCTACTTTAGATGAAATTGTTAAACAAACGATGGACACTCTCTCGACAATCGAATCGATGGTCGAACGTATTGCAGAAACAGAGGCTGTCAGCCAAGAT
Organism: Kurthia sibirica; assembly: GCF_003143975.1. Taxonomy (GTDB): domain Bacteria; phylum Bacillota; class Bacilli; order Bacillales_A; family Planococcaceae; genus Kurthia; species Kurthia sibirica. Next base: position 92,551 of record NZ_QFVR01000003.1, read on the forward strand.
GTGATGGAATCATTTATTGAAGTGACAACAATTGCTGAACATGCTGCCCATCAAACAGATCAATCTGCTGCTGCGGCAGAGGAGGCATCCGCTTCCATCCAAGAAATTCATGCGGCAGCCGAAGAATTATCACATCAAGCCGATTCGCTGCGCGATGTGGTGAACCAATTTAAAATATAACAGATGCGAATCCCCCCTTCACTGGCGGGGATTTTTTCATATAAAGGTGAATGATTACAATGCTATCTATCTCTAGTAAATAGGTTATTTACATGTTTTCACTTCACTAAAAATGAATAGTAATTCATAATGGTAACTATAATCATATTAGGAGGAATTTAGATGAAAGCAACAACTGTTGGAGAAAGCTTTTTATATGAACGAATGTTTACTGTAGAAGAAGTAAGACAATTTACAGAAATTTCTCGTGATAAAGGAATTCATCATGTCATTCCTGATGACAAAGATAGACTTGTTGTACACGGCTTATTGACTACAACTATTTTAACCGAATTTGGTGGGGAAAATAATTTCATGGCACGTAATGTTAATTTACAGTTTTTACGTCCTGTTTATACAGGTGATTTGATTAGCTGTGTCATCACTTTAGATCAGTATGATAGGCACCCTATAAAACCGCAGTATCAAGTAAAAACATCTTTTATCGGCAAAAATCAAGATGGTAAAGAAGTGGCGACAGGATACTTTGAAGGCGTTATTTTTGCCCGCGATTGATAATTCAATATTTTCATAATTATATATTAATGTACGTCTTTCAAAGCTAGACGGCTGTAGGTGTCATACTTTTTAACATTTTTTAAAAATATAATCATTTTTACACTATGAATTTACTTTTAACGGTGGTACTATGGTCGTCAGAGGAGTGAATCGATATGAAATTAACAAAATATGTTTTATCACTAGGAATTTTAACTGGCGCAACAATGCCATACGTATCACCAATATTTACAGCCAATGCTGCAACTCAAACGAAAGCAGGTGTCGTTTCAAAAGACGTCATTGTACGTGCTGAATCAACACCCAAATCAAAAAAATTAGGTGTTTTAAAAAAAGGTACTAAAATTACTATTACAAAAGAAACAACTTATTGGTATCAAATTAAATTCGCTACTAAAACTGCCTATGTTTCTAAGGATCATGTCAATTTAATAGCGACAAAAACGACGGCTACATCCGACAAGCTTATAACAAAGGTCAAATCTACAAAAACAGCAAATGCCTCTATTAAATCAAATGTCTATTTTTATGCTAAAGCAAGTTCTGCTGGCAAGGCGCTTGGTATTCTACAAAAAGGCGTCCAAATTCATGTGAATAGCACATCGCAATTTGGTTGGGTAGAATTTGATCATAATGGTAAGAAAAACTATGTATACAAAGATTTTGTCACCACTAAAAAAGCAACGACTACCAAACCTGTTAAACCAACAGCAACAAAAAAAACGCCGGTCAATACTACTAAAAAACTAAGCTATGAGCCTTTAACGTCTAAAAAATATTCATTTAAAGCAAACGGTCAAAATGGTGTCTTGTCTTCAGCAAATAAAAAAGCAGCATCAAATTTTATTACTTGGAAATCTACAATCAATAAAAAAGCAACTTCTTTTTACATAAAAGAAACAGCTGCTGGTGTATTCTATGGTAAGTCTACGAAAACAGCAGTAAAAGTATTACCTTATCCATTCAAGGTAGATCAAAGCTATAAAAATGGCAAAGACAGCTACAAAGTAACTGGCGCAAATAAAACCATTAAAACAGCTGCAGGAACATTTAAAAGTGTCGCTACAGTAAAAGGTGACGGTTACGTATTTTACATTGCCCCTAAAGCTGGTATCGTAAAAATGACAAAGAGCGACAAAACTACCTTTGAATTAACAAAAATTAAATAATTTCTATTTATACAGCGCTTAGGCCACTGCCTTCCCGCTCTTTTAACACAACAAAAATGAGAAACTGCCTAAACGCCGTTTCTCATTTTTTTGTCTAGAATATTGAATAGCATATAGTATTTCACTTTTGTGAACGCTTAATAGCGTGTACCCGATATCGTTGTACTCACGCTATTAAGAATTTTTAACTCGTCACTTGATAAGATCACATCTACCGCTTTTACATTATCCTCTAAATAATTCATATGTTTTGTACCCGGAATAGGTACAGCTCCATTGGCTATGGTCCACGCCAATGCAAGTTGAACAATTGTAACATTTTTTGAACGTGCCATCACGGCTAAGCTATTTACTATTTCAACATTCAATTGAAAGTTTTCTTTTTGAAATCGTGGTAATCTACGTCTAATATCATCTTTATTTAAATCATTTATTGTTTTTAACTTACCTGATATAAATCCACGACTTAAAGGACTATAGGCAATATGTGTGATGCCTAGCTCACGTGTTGTCGGCAAAATATCAGCTTCAATTTCTCGACTCCATAGAGAATATTCTGTCTGAAGTACCGCTATTGGATGCGTGTTATATGCCCGTCTAATTTGTTGTGAATTTGCTTCAGAAAGCCCTAATGCCCTTACCTTACCTGCTTGGACGAGCTCTGCCATAGCGCCTACTATTTCTTCAATTGGTATATTTGGATCCATACGATGTTGATAATAGAGATCAATATAATCCAAACCTAAGCGTTGTAGTGATTGATCAATTGCTTTTTTCACATAGTCAGGATGGCCACCTATAAATTGAAAATGAGGCCCAAAAGTAAATTTTGTTGCGACAACTGCCTGATGTCGTTTAACGCCACGCAAAGCCCTCCCCAATAATTCTTCATTATGTCCGCCACCATAAGTATCAGCTGTATCGAATAGGTTTATACCTAATTCTAATGCACGATGAATTATTTTTATTGATTCTGTGTCATCAACTTCACCATATATACCTGGTGACATCCCCATCAACCCTAGGCCCTCTGTTGAAACTTCAATATTGGTATTACCTAATGAACGCATTTTCATCCACATGCAACTCCTTTGTAATATATGGAAATATCATATCATAATAAAATAGACAATTAAAACTTTTATTGTCTATTTCGTACATTTTTATTTCTGATATACTAGATGAAATAGGAGGTTGTTAGACTTGGACGCAACAAAAAAACAACAACAGCAACAAAAACTGATATTACAGGTACTTGCTCATATCCGCACGCATCAATTTACTACTATGAGCATGGAGGATATGGCAAAACTCATGAATATTAGTCGTGCTACTTTATATAAGTATTTTATAAATAAAGAAGATATTTTTAATCATTTTACTAATGGATTCATACAGTATATTGAAAAAAACAGATTGTACCTCATTGATGAAGAAGAAAAAATAATTACAAATTTCATACTCGTATTGGAGCAATCTACATTGCTTGCTCTATTAGTACCTCATTCATTTTTGAAACAATTAAAAGATATGTATCCAGAGATGTATAATCGTTTAACCACAGTACTTGAAGAACGGGATCAACAAACTATTTCTTTTTATCAATTTGGCACTAAAAAAGGATACTTCAGAAACCTCAATCCTGCTCTTATTATCCAACAGCAACAGCTGTACGAAACATGGTTTGATATGAAATTTTTAATGAAAAATAACTTGTCCATCCATCAAGTATTATGGGATTTTTATCAACTGCAAAAAGAACAATTACTATTTGAAAAATATGATAATTTATTTGATGAAGATCTTATGAAACATAAAATTGATTATTTATCAAAAAAAATATCGGACTTACTCTTCAATTAATTTCGTATGTCTATTTTCAATCAATTCTGAATAATTTTTCAATTCATCATTGTATTGTCTGTATGAACATGGTAAGATTCGTTTAATTACTTTTTATTAACAGCAATTGTATAGCTTTCTTATCAAGAGAGATGGAGGGATATGGCCCTGCGAAATCTCAGCAACCTCCTATTATTGGAACGGTGCTAATTCCACTGAGGCTTATTGTCTCTAAAGATAAGAGGATCACACTTTAAACAAGGGTTCTCTTCTTACGATGAAGAGAACCTTTTTATATTATTTAAAAAGGATGATGACAATGACGAAAATTGAGACTTTATTAACGCAGGTTGGTACACAAACAGATGCAAAAACAGGTGCAATTAATACACCAATCTACTTATCGACGGCTTATCGCCATGAGGGGCTTGGACAGTCGACTGGTTTTGATTATACGCGAACTAAAAATCCTACACGTTCTGTATTAGAGCAGGAATTTGCTAAATTGGAGGGCGGAGATGCTTGTTGTGCTTGTAGTAGCGGTATGGCGGCCATTCATCTTGTACTTGCTCTTTTCGAAGCAGGAGATGCGATTATTTATCCAGATGATTTATATGGTGGCACATACCGTCTTGCAACACAATATGATAAACAATATGGTATAACAGCTTTATTTGACCCATTTGATTCGATTGAGGCTGTAGAAGAAAAAATATGCTTGCATCATGTAAAAGCAATCTTTATCGAAACACCTACAAATCCTTTGATGAAGGAAATTTCAATCGAAGCCTATGCTAAACTTGCAGCAAAATACGCTATCTTACTCATTGTAGATAATACCTTTTTAACACCTTATTATCAGCGTCCTCTTGAGCTTGGCGCGCATATTGTCATTCACAGCGGTACAAAGTATATCGGTGGTCATAATGATGTCTTAGCTGGTCTAGTCGTATCAAAGGGTGTCGAATTGAGTGAAAGAATTTTCTTACAGCATAATGCAATTGGAATGACCTTAGCTCCTTTTGATAGTTGGTTGCTTTTACGCGGCTTAAAAACATTGCATTTACGCATGAAACAGCATACGATAAATGCCAAAGAAATCGTTGCTTATTTAGCTCAACAACCGCAAATACGTGACGTGATGTATGCGGGAAGAGGAGGGATGGTCTCCTTCCGATTGCAATCAGGTACTCAGGTCGCACCTTTTTTACAACAACTCAAACTAATTGCATTTGCTGAAAGTCTTGGTGGTGTCGAATCATTCATTACGTACCCAACGACTCAAACCCATGCTGATATTCCACAATATATCCGAGAAGCGCGTGGTGTAGATGATTCCTTATTGCGTTTCTCAGTTGGTATCGAAGAATCTGAGGATATTATTGCAGATTTACAGCAAGTATTCAATTACTTAGAAAGTGAGGCCATCGTACATGACTAAAATAACGCAGCAACTTGACACCTTACTTGTGACAGGCTCTACTCTACATGATTATGAAAAAAAAACCGGTGCAGTAAACATCCCTATTTATGCATCATCTACTTTCGATCAATCTTCATTTGATTCATTTGGTCCTTTTGATTATAGTCGTTCTGGTAATCCTACACGTGATGCGCTTGAAAAAACAATTGCACGCCTAGAAAATGGTCATCGAGGTTTTGCCTTTTCTTCTGGTATTGCTGCAATTACAGCCACCTTATTAACATTAAACGCCGGCGATCACCTTGTTATTACAAATGAAGTATATGGAGGGACATACCGTTTCGTTACTACACTACTACCCAAGTATGGTATTAGTCATAGCTTTGCTGATTTTACTGATTTAGCAGCAGTTGAGGCTGCTATACAGCCAAATACTGTCGTATTATATGCAGAAACACCCGCAAATCCATTGCTCGGTATTACTGATATTCGAGGTGTTGTGGCACTGGCTCAAAAATATCATTTAAAAACATTTGTCGACAATACATTTATGACACCACTATACCAACAACCATTAGCTTTAGGTGTAGATGTCGTATTGCATAGTGCGACAAAATTTTTAGGTGGTCATAGTGAAGTAATTGCTGGTTTAGCTATAACAAAGGATGAAGAAATGAGTAAGGCTATTTATGCTATTCAAAATGGTATGGGGGCTATTTTAAGTCCACATGATTCATTTTCTGTCATTCAAGGTATTAAAACACTGCGTGCACGTCTAGACTTTTCTAGTAGAAATGCTCAAAAAATCGCAGAATTTTTGCATGCTCATGAAGATGTCGTGGACGTATACTATCCTGGGCTTCCATGCCATATTGGCTATGCTATTCATCAGTCACAAAGTACGTCAGCAGGTGCTGTACTTTCCTTTACATTACCTACCAAACAATTTACACAACTTGTCGTTGAACATATGACCATTCCCATTTTTGCTGTTAGCCTCGGTGGTGTTGAATCCATTTTATCGTACCCACCAACAATGAGTCATGCAGCCATCCCCCTTGCAGAACGTCAAGCAAGAGGGATTACGGATGGTCTCCTACGTTTATCGGTAGGTCTTGAGAATGTTGATGACCTCATAGCAGATCTTAGTCAAGCACTTGCCATTGCAGCAACGACTACGGCAAATATGAATACTACAGCCCAGTAATTGTGTATAGTGAATGAATTTTAAAAGCATTAATCATATGTGAAATGCCGCTTGCCATTGGTTTTCAGTGACTGTTATACTAAAAAGTCTTTTCTGACAACCATTTCTTACAAGAGCAAGTAAAGCGACGATGCTTAGACCAGATCACCATGAATGCCTTGAAGCATTCCTATAAAAAAGCAACCGCTCCTCCATTTCTTTGATTTTCGTAATCAAAATATTTTTTAACTCTGGAATATTCATGCTAGACTTCATACAGCACAGCTCACCTTTCACTTACTTATTATGCAGTATGTTAAGTATAGAAGATTTGGTGAACCTGTGCTTTTTTCTGTCTATTTTTCTAAAATATGAATTGTTTTAATACCCCAACATCTATAATAGAACCTTAAAACCCGAATCTAGATAATAGAACGCATAAAAAAACGTTCATGAAGTTTCTGCACCAATCTCAATTGAGACCGGTACTTTTTCTTCATCAACGTTATTTCGTGTAAAGCCACACTACTTGTTGCTACTTTTCCAAAATTATTTAAATAAAGTTAGGTATTCACCATAACCTTGTGCTTCCAATTCATCCACTTTCACAAACGCTAACGCTGCTGAATTGATGCAATAACGCATACCACCTAATTCTTTTGGTCCATCTGGAAAAAGATGACCAAGATGTGAATCTGCATCTGAGCTACGTACTTCAGTACGTGTCATACCAAAACGTTGATCTTTTAATTCTGCTAATTGCGTATCAGCAATCGGTTTTGCAAAAGCTGGCCATCCACAACCTGCATCAAATTTGTCTTTTGATGAAAATAACGGTTCACCTGATACGATGTCCACATAAATTCCATCTTCAAAGTTTTGATCAAATTCATTTTGAAATGGTGCTTCTGTACCCTCTTGTTGTGTAACTTGGAATTGGATAGCTGTTAGCTCTTTTAAACGCTGTTCTTTATTTTCCATCTCGATTGCCCCATTTCTCTAGTTGGAAATCTGCTCTCCCTGAGCCTACTGCATAACGCTCATAGTGAGTTGGATTTTTTCTATAGTAGTATTGATGATATTCTTCTGCGATATAAAACGGCTTCGCTACGAGAATTGGTGTGACGATATTTTTCTTGAATTTACCAGAAGCTTGTAATGCTGCTCTCGATTTTTCAGCTAGTCGTTTTTGGTCTTCGTTTTGATAAAAAATCGCCGTACGATATGAACTACCACGGTCATAAAATTGGCCGCCTTCATCCGTTGGGTCGATTAGTTTCCAGAAAGTCTCTACAATTTTTTCATATGGATAAATTGCTGGATCATATTCGATCTCAACTGCCTCATAATGACCCGTTTGCTCCAAACATACCTCTTCATACGTAGGATCTACTTTCGTCCCCCCCGTATATCCCGACAATACTTTAATAATTCCTGGTTCTTTATCAAAGGGCTTGATTAAACACCAAAAACATCCTCCTGCAAATATTGCTTTTTCAGTCGCCATTGCACTCACTCCCTTTATCCGTTTACGGAACGATTATATCTAATACAATCTTATTGTTCGTTAAGTCAAATTCTTTTGCTTGTAAATGAGCATTCTCAGACCCGATTGGAAGTTCCACTGCTGAAAGGTCCATATAAGCTGTTTTATCACTTGGTTGAACTGTGATCCAATCAGGTAATTTATTTGAGTCACGTAGTAATTTTAATGCAGCTTGTGCAGGTAAATCAAGTAATCCCACTGTGACATTTGTTTGATGTAAGATAATATTACCCTGATCATCCACTTCGGGTTCAAAATCCAGTGTTATTGGAACATTTACCCCTAAAGCTTCCACATTACTCTTGATTTTCACATCATCGTCCACTTTAATATAGGCTTGTAACGCACTACCATTTGTTGCATTACCAATCATTTTATTAGCCATTTTTTCAAAATCTATTGGTTTTGTTGTGATGGTAACTACACTGCCATTATGTACCTTTGGCTCTGGTTTTGCCATATTTTTGCCTCCGCTAAACAACAAGGTCGTCACGAGAATAAGTATGACTAATACAGCTGTAGCTAATGATATAAAAGCTACTTTCCATTTATTTTTCATCTTTATCAACATCCTTAAAATCAATTGTACCGCCTGAAAGTTTTAATAAATTATTTTTTCGTAAAGTATCTTCTATACGTTGGGTCATCAGTTGATACCCTTTTGCATTCGGATGGAAATAATCTTCACTATATACTTCATTGTCATTTGAATCAAATAAATCTTCTACAGCAATGAATTGTGCATATCCATCTTTTTTGGCGATTTTTTGCATATCACCATTCCACTCTTTTAAGATAGCATTGAGCTCAGATGGGTCTTCTGTATAGACCGTTAATGGATTGTATAATCCTAGTAAAATTATTGGCGCTTGCTCATTTCTTTGACGGATTAGATCAAATACTTCCTTATAACGTTTGTTAAAAGTAGCTCTTTCTTTGTCAAAGGTTGCCTTTGTTAAATTGGTCATATTTTCACGAACAATTTTCATCAAGTCGTTTCCACCAATTGTTAATGATATAACGTCTGCTTTCTTCAAATCATCATCAAGATCACCACTCTTGATTTGTGTGATTAATTCATCGGAGCGACGACCTTTTAGTGCCGTATTCGTTACTTTTACATCTTTAACACCATCCATATCATTTGGCATTGCTGATGCCAAGCGACCAATATAACCGCCTTTATCTTCTTCATCACCAACACCAACCGTCAAAGAATCACCCATTGCGACAACATGAATGGTTTTTTTCTCTAAATTTTTCTCGTCTTTAAAATTGCTTACAATGCCACAACCACTCAAAACAACAGCGATTGCCACCATAAATAACACGATCTTTTTCACCGTTTAACTCTCTCCTTTTATAAAACGACAAAAGAGCCGTCTTTAGGCAAATTGCACAAAAAGACAACTCTTTATCCAGAAACAAACTACTTACTCTGTGTAATAGCTAAATCCGATTGCTCCAGGGCCTGTATGTGTACTAATAATAGGCGAAGTGAAGCCAAATTTCAAATCATTGAAGCCAGATTGTTTAATTAATTCGGCAAGTGGTTCAGCCATCTTCATTCCATCGGCATGCTGAATACCAGCACCAATGACTTTTTTACCTGCAGTATCTTCTAAATATTGATTGTAAACATATTTGACAACCGCCTTATAACTGCGGACTTTAGCTACTAAATTATACTCGCCGCCCTCTAAATTAGCGACCGGTTTAATATTTAAAATTGAGCTCATCAAGCTCTTCCCTTTACCAATACGTCCACCTTTTACCATGTTTTCAAGCGTATCAATAATAACGTATAAATGAGTATTGGCACGCACATGATCTAATCGCGCTAAAATTTCATCCATCGATTTGTTAGCCTGTGCCATTTTTGCGGCCTCTAACACTTGAAAACCTAACCCAAATGATGTGAAACGCGAATCGACAACTGTTACTTTAGCATCTGATATAGAAGCCGCTGATTCCGCTGATTTAACGGTACCACTCATACCACCTGTCATCGTAATCACCAACACTTCATCGCCATCTTTACCTAATTCATTAAATAATTCTTCGAAGACACCAACTGCTGGTTGAGAACTTTTTGGCAATTCTTTAGACGTTGCCATTTTAACTAAAAATTCTTCTGGCGATAAATCAACATTATCTTCGAATGTTTCTCCATCAATATGAATCGTTAATGGTACGATATGAATATTATATTTTTCGATTTCTTCCTTTGTAATTCCGCCTGTTGAATCCGATACAATTTTAATTTGTCCCATTTTCAATGCACATCCTTTATGTATGTCTGTCTATTTTAGTTGTATAGTAATCGTTATCTATTATTTTACTTCCTTTTGTCATGTTATACATGTGACAAATGTCAATTCTTTTTGAATTTATTACACTGCATAATAGATTTAACGAAAAAAGTAACGGGAGGGATGCATCATGAACGGTGCTGCAGAAGATTATAAATCAAAAAGTGAAGAATTTTGGAACGCTATTACTCATGGTATCGGTTTTATCCTCGCGATTCCGGCACTTATTTTACTCATTATGCAGGCGGGTAAATATGATTCTGCACTTTATATGACTAGTTTTATCATCTTTGGTGTTTCGATGCTACTATTATTTTTAGCCTCAACTGTACTGCATAGCGTCCCTGAAAAATATAAACGCTTTTGCGCAATACTAGATCACTCTTCCATTTATATTCTAATCGCTGGTACCTATACCCCATTTGCTTTACTTGCAATCGGCGGTAAACTCGGTTGGGCAATATTTTTCATGGAATGGGGATTCGCTGTTATTGGTGTGCTTTTTAAATGTTTTTTCATTCATCGCTTTGATAAGTTATCGCTTTTCTTCTATATTATGATGGGTTGGGTGATTATTTTTGCCTTTAAGCCTATCGTTGCACATATTACATTAAATGGTTTTTGGATTTTATTAATAGGTGGTCTTTGTTATACATTTGGCGCATATTTTTATGCCAATCGTCGCATTCCATACAATCATGCTATTTGGCATCTATTTGTCCTGGCTGGCAGCGCGATGATGTTCGTTTGTATAATCGAATATGTCTAATTAATTTGTTATTTATTATGTCAACTATTGGAGTGGCGTGATTTGGATTTTTCACATCACGCCACTTTTTCTATTTATTCGTTTCAGACAAATGCTTTCCGGCAGGCGTCCCCGTCTTTTACTACACCAATCATTCACCCTAAATGCAAACCCATTTCTTGATTCTCCCTATTCAATCAAATCTTCACTCGAACATAAGCAAAATGTCTACATCCAAATGCATTGTGTTTGAAAACTTTTTTATGATGAATACCTTCTAAAAAGCCCTTTGAATCGCCAAAGTGTACGCATCATCTTTACACTCATCAATAGCAATCACTTTAGGTAATTGAGGCGGTTTAGTTCTTCCCTTTTGAGCGACTTTTTAAAGCGAAGAATTATATGCTTTATTTTTGAATCCGATCATCAGATATGTTAGTTGTTTTATGTAATCAGAATGGACAAATAGGCGTTTTCTTAGGTAGTGTTATAGTAACTGTTAGGGCATCATTTATTTTCTTCAGCTTTGTGATGCGTACATCTTTCAATCCGATGACTGCCATTATTAACATTCATGGCGCACAACAAATCTTATAGAGCCTTTATTATATGAAAGAGATGACCACATAAATTACGTGGTCATCTCTTTTTGTAGTTTGCTAATTATATAATTTGGATTTCCATTTATCTAGCGTTGTGTAGCAAATACCTGAGTAGCAACAGATGAATAGAAACCACCTGCTGTATTTTTCACAACACCAATACCAATACGATTATAATTCGGATTCAAAATATTGTTACGATGACCAGTGGAGTTCATCCACATATTCATATAAGCAGCTCCAGAGCCTGCACCAGCAGCAATATTTTCACCCAATCCCCAATAAGCATAATCCATTTGTTGAACAAGTGTATAAAATGCGCCTGTATTTGGTGATGTATGGCTAAAATATTTATATTTTATCATATCACTAGAACGAATAATGGCTGTTTTCGACAAGGTATCATCTAAGATTAGAGGTTGTGCACCTGTTTTTGCACGTTCATTATTAACAATTTTTAAAATATCTTGCTGTTGTTGTTCTTCACCGGCAGTAGCATAAAGATCAACGTATTCAGGTTTTAATAACCATCCCTCAGGCGTTTTCACCATCCCATTTGATGCTGTAGTCAACACTTTATAAATACCATGCTTCATTATTTTAGTAGACGTTTTCGAAGTCGATTTCGCATAATTTTTCTTCGTTTTCCCTACATAAACATAGTCGCCAACAATACCGTCCTTCACCCAATAACCTGCAGATGTTTTATACCAGCCTCCTGTACTTTTTTCGTAGAAGGATAATTTTGTGCCCTTATTTTTTGTTGCGTGACGACCGTAGCCACCCTTAAAATCAAATTGACGTGTTTCTTGTTTCAAGACATGACTTTTAGCAGCTACAATCACTTTACGTTTCACTGTTTTAGTTTCTTTTTTCGCTGAAGTTACTTTATAAGTATAATAATATACCCCTTTTTTATTAAAATTAGCTTTGCCAGTAATCTTAATTTTTGATGTCAAACTTTTCCCTTTTGAATCTTTAGCTGTGACAGCCGTTTTTGCATTAAAGCTCCCACCTAACACAACTGTTTTCGTGGTAGCTCCTTTTATTGTTGGACTGGCAGCCTGTGCTTCAGCTGCTACTGACCAAGCAACTCCCCCTACTAATGTCATACATGCTAATTGTTTTAATACTTTATTCACTTAAATTCCTCCACTAAAAAATCACTTTACTACTATAGTAGTAAAGTGATTCGTTATTTTTCTAAAACAGTGTAACGAAAAGTAAATCCGTCACCGTTTTGATTTTCAGTTGTAGTCTTTTCAGACCAGTTTTCGTACGCAGGGAAGTATGTGTCCCCTTCAAATTCATGATCGATTAATGTCACATATAAACGATCGGCCAAAGGTAATGCTTCAGTAAATATTTGCTGACCACCAATGATCATTATTTCGTCATGTTCATTTTGTGCTAGATCAATGGCTTCTGTTAAACTATGAACAACCGATGCACCTTGCGCTTCATAGTTTTTATTACGTGTTATAATAATATTTTTGCGTCCTGGTAATGGTCTACCAATCGATTCAAATGTATTGCGCCCCATAATAATCGGCTTGCCCATTGTCATTCGTTTAAAATAAGCTAAATCTCCTGGTAAATGCCATGGCATTTGATTATTTAAACCAATAACTCGATTTTTATCATGCGCTACGATTAATGAAATCATTTATCCACCTCCACTGTATTATTTATAACATTCCTATTATAATAGATTTCTAAGCTAAATTCAGTATTATTGTCCAATCTATACAATTTTGTCTATTATCCCTATATTCATTTCAATAATATTCCATATTAACAGTTATTGCGTCATTATATCAATATAAAAATGGAGGTTTTTTCATGCAGCTACAATTCGAAGATGCTTGGCAGCGAACAATCGCACCACAGGATCGACAAATTATCGAAGAACTTTTTAAAAATGAACATGCCAATTATCGACACCCCATCATTCGAGTTGCTATCAATCATCGTAAGCAACTACTTGTATCTGTACTTGTACAAAATCACAGTGCTAAAGAAATGATCTTTATGAATCGACAAGTCCAATTCCATACACCCACAGCAAATAGAAGCCATCACTTCACAATAAAATCCCTTAAAATCCCCCCATACACAAGTATGCCGTGGACTTTTATTTTTGAACAAGCCCCTGAGAATTACTCAGATGGGCAAATAACTATTGCTACACCCTGAACTACTGACGATGATTTCTGTTCTTCACAACATGCATAAAAATTGTCAGCAACAATCGTTTAATGAAATAAAAAAAGCTCATTTTTCCTCTTTGAGGAATAAATGAGCTTTTATCTTAGTTCTATTATATATGTTGCGGTATTAAAACAATTCATATTTTAGAAAAATAGACAAAAAAAGCATAGGTTCACCAAATCTGATCCATTAAATCACCTCTATTCAAATCAATTAATGAAAAAGATGAATGAAATTGAACATCCAATTTCATTCATCCCAATATTTGACACAGAGCTTTTATCTTATAATCGGTATTTCTAATTGAATCGTTTCTGGTGCTAATGCCTGTAAATAGGAATCTACTCGTTCAGCTAACCGTGCACCTCTATGCGAAAAAAAATCCACTGTATTTTGGCTTGGCGGTGAGCGAATATACAATGCCTCTGCCTCTTTTTCATATGCGATTTGCAGTATTTTTTGCACCATTATGTTACCAATACCTTGCCGGCGATATAACTGATCAATATAAAGTGCTTCAAGATGCAAACGAAAACCTGAAATATATTGTAAATCAAGTACAGCAATACCAACTAATCGTGCTTCTTGATATGCCCCTAAAACAACACCACCATGAAAATAGATATCTTCTATTTTCAAGATGAAATCGGCTAATTTTTGCGGTTCCCAAGCATTTACTTTATAAGGCGTATCTGTTAGGATACCACTCATATTATAGGATTGCATACTAGTTTCCTGGCAATTAATCGCGCCTATTAAAGGTATTTCATGATAAGCTAGCGTACGAATTTGCATGAGTTCCTCCTCTATAAAAATAATCTGCAGCAACAATCTGCTACAGATTATCATACCTATACTGCAATTGGCGCTTTAATGGATGGATGGGGGTCATACCCTTCAATCATCAAATCAGCCATTTCATAATCAAAAATTGATTCTTTGTCCGTATTTAATAGTAATTGTGGTAAAGCACGTGCATCACGTGACATTTGCTCTTGAACTTGTATTAAATGATTTTTATAAATATGAGCATCACCTAATGTATGAACAAAATCACCTACTTCTAAATGGCATTCTTTGGCGATTAAATGCGTGAGCAATGCATAAGAAGCAATATTAAATGGTACTCCAAGAAAAACATCTGCCGATCGTTGATATAATTGACAAGATAATTTGCCATCCGCTACATAAAATTGGAATAGTGAGTGACATGGTGGTAATGCCATATCCTCTACTTCTGCAGGGTTCCACGCTGTCACAAGATGACGACGTGAGTCTGGGTTATTTTTAATGGAGTCAATCACATTTTTAATCTGGTCGATTGTGCCCCCTGTAGCATCTGGCCATGAACGCCATTGCTTACCATATACAGGGCCTAGGTTGCCGTAAATTTGAGCAAAGGTATCATCTTGTAAAATTTTCTCTTGGAAAATAGCCATTTGCTCTTTATATATGGTGTTAAATTGATTATCTATCGCTGCACGATGTCCGAAATTCGTCATATCTGGTCCTCTATAATCTGCACTTTTCACCCATTTTTCAAATGCCCATTCATCCCAAATATGATTGTTTTGTGCAATTAATGTACGAACATTCGTGTCGCCCTTTAAAAACCACAATAGCTCTGTCGCAATTAAACGAAATGCAGTTCGCTTCGTCGTCAATAACGGAAAGCCTTCTTGTAGATTAAAACGCATTTGATAGCCAAATGTACTCCAAGTACCTGTACCTGTGCGGTCACCTTTTGCAGTTCCCTCATCTAATATATGCTTACAAAGCTCTAAATAAGCTTCGTCTACGTGATTTTTCATTTTAATAACTCCCTTAAAACAGTTTGCTCTATTATAGCAAATTTCATGCTTCAAACCTAGCCTGAATCAATACGTCTAATTTTCAAAATACTAGGATTGAGTTGCTTTAACTGCCTCTTCTAGACAAATTTGCACAGCGGTAATGAGATCGCGTGTCGCCCATCCTGCAATACGTCCATGGCTAATTGCTAACTCAAAATTTGCAGGAATATGGATAAAACCGGCAAGCATTTCTGAATTTTGCCGTTGTGCATAGCGAATTCCTTCAAACATGATATTATTGCATAAGTAAGTACCTGCTGAATTGGATATTTCTGCAGGATAACCCGCCTGTTGTAAGGAATTAACCATTTTACGAATCGGTAAATTTGTAAAATAACCATCATTTGCCTGGTCATCAATTACCTCATCCTGTGGCGTATAACCTTTATTATCTGGCTCACCATCACGAATATTAATCGCGATACGTTCTGGTGTTATTTTGGATCTTCCTCCTGCTAAACCTAAAGAAATAATCATCTGCGGTTGCTCACTAGCAATCAGTTGCTGAAGTTGCTCAGCAGATTGTTTAAAATCAACGACCATTGTACGGCCAATAACCTCAAACTCCCCTATTTGCAAACCATCCAATGCTTTAACAACTTCCATTGTCGGATTTATTTTAAAATTTAAAAATGGCTCAAAACCAGTTAGTAAAAGTTTTTTCATTTTCTCATCCCCCTTACTAGTTAGTATGCTTAGTTTAAAGTTTTAAAGCAAATATCCCCTACAGAAAAGACAGCTATATGCCCTAACGGCTGATGTTCATTATTTGCCCCCTAATCCTTGTGTAAGAACGTCAATATTATATTGTAAATACTTCATATAGGTGTCAACTTCATCTCCAGGAGCCCCAATTTCATCAGAATAAATTTCTTGATCGTAGATTGGTACACCGGATTCTTTTGAAACAGTTTCCATCGGTCTCGCATCAACATTTGTTTCGACAAAAACTACTGGTACTTTATGCTCTTTCAAAAATGCTACAAGATTTTTCATCTGGCTTGGTGAACCATTCTCCTCTGTATCAATCGCCCAAATATATCCCTCCCGTAAACCATAATCATCTGCTAAATATTGGAATGCCCGCTCCGAAGTTACAAGTACTCTATCTTCAGACGAGATGCTATTAATGCGCATTGTATATTGCCTATCCATATCATTTAAGCGATCAATATATGCATTTGCTCTTTTTTCAAACAACGCTTTTTTTGCTGGGACAGCATCCATCAAGGCGGCTTTAATATTTTGTGCCATAATAACCCCCACTTGCGGTGAGATAAAGGCATGTGGATTTATTTCTTCATCCTTACCGTCATGACTTGTAATGCGTAGAGGTTTGACTTTTTCTTTAAAGCTCGTTACATTATATGCCTTCTTGACATCCTGCCCTGTTGCTTCAATCATTTTAAAAAACCAACCTTTTTGGCCGCCCTCTAAATTCAAACCATTGTATAACAATATATGTGCATCTGTTGTTTTTTTCAGGTCTTCAGGCTTTGGCTCATACTCATGTGGGTCTTGTCCAGTCGGTACAAGATTATGTACTTCTACTGCATCTCCACCAATTTCCTTTGCCATATCGGTTAACAATGTAAAAGATGAGACAATTTTCACTTGATCATGAGCATCTATTTCACCTTGTTCATGACCACATGCTACGAGTAAAAAAATTGCCGTGACTAAAGCGAATAGTATTCCTATTTTTTTCATAATTGACACTTCCTTCAGATTATTAGTATTTCAATAGAAATTTTTTCCAAATAATGCCTTGTTTCGGCGAAAATAATAAGGCTAAAATAAAGAATAAAACTGTTACGAGTGCAATCACTGGTCCCGAAGGTAAATTGTATTTAAAGCTACTATACAGACCAATAACTGCCGATAACGCACCAAAAAATGCTGATAAAAAAAGCATGGTAGATAATTTATTTGTTAGTAAATAAGCTGTTGATGCTGGCGTAATAAGCATCGATACGACTAAAATAACACCGACTGTTTGCAAAGAGGCTACTGTCGATAAAGTAAGTAGTATCATAATGCCATAATGAATGATCGTCGTATTTAATCCGTAAGCTTTTGCCATTGTTGGATCAAAACTAGAGATGAGTAATTCCTTATAAAAAACAGCCACTACCACTATGACAATTACCCCGACAACAAATGTAATGGTCATATCCGATTCTCTAACAGCCAGTACGTTTCCAAAGAGAATTTGCGTTAAATCAATGGCGCTACCCGCTTTAGAAACCAAAATGACACCTAGTGCAAAAAAAGCAGAAAAAACGATTCCTAATGATGAATCACTTTTCACACGGCTATTTCGACTGATCATTCCGATACCAACTGCACAAAAAATGCCGACGATGACGGCTCCATAAAAATAATTTATACCCACCATATAAGATAGTGCCACACCTGGTAAAATAGCATGGCTAATAGCATCCCCCATTAAAGCCATTCCTCTTAAAATAATGAAACTGCCAATAATACCACAGATTATGCCGACCATTACTGACGTAATCATAGCTTTTTGTAAAAATTCATAGGTCATTAAATCATGCCAAAACATCATAATATTTGTCCTCCAATACGATTGGCAATTGTTACTAAAGGTGATTTATATGCTTTTTGTAACAGTTCATTCGTGAAGACATCCTTTATATCTCCTGCTGCTATTACTTCTTGATTCAATAATATTAACTGATCAAAATAGCTTTCAACTTTAGATAAGTCATGATGAACTACGAATATTATTTTCCCTTCATCACGAAGCTCTCTTAAGATTTTGATCATAATTGTTTCGCTTGCTCCGTCAATGCCTACAAACGGTTCATCCAAAAATAAATACTGTGCTTGTTGTGCCAATGCTCGTGCTAAAAAGACACGCTGTTGTTGCCCACCGGATAGTTCACCGATTTGTCGTGTTGCAAAATCGCTCATACCAACTTTCCCCAAACATTGAGCAGCTAATGCATATTCCTTCTTCCCAGGTCTTCTAATGATCCCTAAATTAGGATATGTACCAAGTAATACAACATCTCTTACGATGATGGGGAAGTCGAAATCTAAGTCCGAGCGTTGTGGTACATAAGCGACTTGACGACGATTCATTTTTAATGTTGTCCCACCAAGTGTTAAAGCAGTGTATGTCGCTGGCATTAAACCTAATAATCCTTTAATCATCGTCGACTTACCAGCCCCATTTGGTCCTAGAATACCAATCAATGCACTTTGTGAAAATTGAAATGATACATTTTTAACAACTTGATGACCAACATAAGAGACGGATAAATTTTCTACACATATTGTATTCATAGTCACTCACCTCATTCTTTCCTCAATAACTTTTTCTTTCCTTAACGCAACTATATTGGATTATAGATTATCTTTTTCCTTAAGTAAACAATTATTTTTCCTACAAGATAAAAAGTTTCTCTAGAGAAACAAAAAAAGTATGACAATATATAAAAAAGAGGCTTTCTTTTCAACTACAAAAAGAGAGCCTCTTCGATTATTTATTTACATGCGTAGAGAATTCAGTCCCCCTATCTAGAGAAATACTGTTTGTTCTTTTATAAGGGCATCTAAATTAAAGTCAATCCTAGCTGAAATTAACCCAATATATCGTGGAAGAATCGCTATTCCTTTATTCACTATCTACTCAAATGCTCTTTTTTTAACTTCTCCACTTTTATTTTACTATTACTTATTTGTTTCTTATCAGTGGAATGATGACATTTAAAAAATTAACAATTCATTAATTCAATAAAAAGCACATAATTATAGATATTTCAGGTAGATTCTTTTTACAATATTTAATATTCAAATAACAACCTAATTAATTTTTAAATGTAATACTATATCTGAAATATAATTGCTTTATGTTCTATTACAAAGGTTGATCTGTGCTTTAAATTTAGAAGAAAAGCTCTCTTCCAAAATTTAGCGTCCTATTAAATAAACGTATTTATTTTTAGAAATTAGAAGCATCATATAAAATTTGGTGCGTTATTAAACTTCCCAACAGAACCAGATTTTACACACAGCCATTTAAGTGTGTGACCTGCATTCTTTTCATGTCACGTACTTTTTGCATTGCCTCTATTCTGTAGTAGTCCATTAGCTTTTTTTCTACAGTAAAAACCACTACTCAGTAGCAAATCATCCATTCCTGATGATTATTCAT
The DNA here is from genome assembly GCF_003143975.1 of Kurthia sibirica. Taxonomy (GTDB): domain Bacteria; phylum Bacillota; class Bacilli; order Bacillales_A; family Planococcaceae; genus Kurthia; species Kurthia sibirica. The sequence continues at coordinate 112,367 of NZ_QFVR01000003.1, forward strand.
AGCTAATTGGTGAGTAGTGGCTTAATTTAGTAATCTATTTTTCGTGCAAACCTCCATCTTCAACCAAATCCAATTGACCTGTATTTGGATCGATGATCAAACCATGTACACGAATATCTTTTGGCATAAGTGGGTGGTTACGGATAGTTCCTACACTCATTTTCACACTTGTTTCAACATCGCCAAAACCACGCAAAAAATCTTCTAATTCAATTCCTGCATATTTCAGCATATCGATTGTTTCTTTATTTATACCTCTTTCGACCATTTGATCCAATAGCACATCCGGATTTATAGCACTCATACCACAATCGTAATGTCCGACAACATAAACCTCGTCTGCCTGTAAAGCATATACAGCCACAAGTAAACTACGCATGATGGCACCAAAGGGATGACTAACAACCGCGCCAGCACTTTTAACAATTTTCACGTCCCCATTGCGTAAATCCATTGCCTTCGGTAATAACTCTACTAAACGAGTATCCATACATGATAAGATCACAATATGCTTATCAGGGTATTTAGTCGTTATAAATGGCTCATATTTTCTCTCACCAACAAAGTCTTTATTGTACTTTAAAATATCTTGTAACATCGTCATAATATTTTCCCCTTTATAATACGTGAATATTCAGTTTTTTCATTGTAGATGATGTATGCAACCCGTGTGAACGACACTTTTTGCTTCATATATATATTCAAAATAGCACCAAATTTCCAAACTAGTATACCATATAATACTTTTTTCACTGTATTATTTTCAAAATAAACAGTGAAAAACGCCAAGCATTACAAAGATTAGCGACTTCCATCAATAGTCTGTTAATGAGTTTAAGCGGACCATTTGGCTATAGACAGTTGTATAGTTTGAAAAAACAATTGGTTGCCGGAGCTGTTTGGATTGATTACCTATTGTATCTTTTACATCAACTATCATATTCCTAGCAATAATTTGCGGGTGTTTGAATACTTCATCAAGTGACAAAACTGGTTCGACACAAGCATCGTATCGCGAAAATATTGTCAAAAGTTCGGCGTAATTATGAGCCGAAAATGCTGCTTGTAATAATTTCTTAAAACTATAAATATCTTCTTTTTTCATACTCATACTCAGTGGAATAGCACTGGACATGCCCAATGCCTCGCATAGTGATTGACGAAAAGCTGGTTCCAAACTCCCTACCGAAAAATATCGTCGATCCTTCGTTTGATAAAAACCATAAAATGTTCCACCATTTAATAGTTCTTCTTCTCTTTGTGGTATTTGAGCCTTCATCAAGTAATTCTGAATCGTCAATGCATTATATGTTAACGAGGTGTCCGTCATACTGACATCAATATATTGTCCTTCACCTGTTTTTTGACGATGAATATAGGCAGCCAATATCGCTACTGCACTATACATTGAGCCTCCCCCAATATCTGCAATTTGAGTACCATTATTTAAGGGACCCTCCATGACACTACCGCTTTGACTAGCCAAGCCTGCTAGCGACACATAATTTATATCATGTCCAGCTCGATCACGATAAGGACCATTTTGGCCGTAACCCGTAATGGAACAATAAATTATGTGTTCATTATATTTTTTTAATTGTTCATAACCTAATTGAAGTCTTGCCATAACACCAGGGCGAAATTGCTCGATTACGACATCAGCTCCCTTGATTAATTCGTATAGCTGTTCGATAACAGTCGAATCTTTTAAATCGACCTCTATTACTTTTTTTGAACGTAGTAAATACTCATTCGTTCCCCATGCAACCACGCTGTTTGGTCTGACAATATGTAAGACGTCTGCTCCCAAATCCGCTAATAACATCGTACTAAATGGGCCTGGTAATAATGAAGTAAAGTCAATAATCTTTATATCTTTCAACATGTTAATCCCTCCATTTTAATTCACGTTTAAAAAAGCTGTGATTTCTTCTTTTGACTCTCCAGTAGAAATGGTTTTCGTAAAGCCCTGACGCGTGAATCGCTTTTTTTGGTAAATAACCATAGCCTGAACGACTCTGCGCATTAACATCTCAGCAAGTGCCAAAAACTTCTCTAAAGCTTGACTCTTCAAAATTAGCTGTGTGACAAAATCAATCGTTCAGGCTTCTGGCATGGTTAATCTTTTACTTCAAATATCATTTCCTTCGCTTTAGCCCGATCTAGTAACTTCTTCATTCTTTGAGTACCGCTACTTGTAAGTCCGTTTATATTCCCTCCTGACTATCTCTCATTCAAAAGACAACTTTTTTGTGAAAAAACCTGATTACGGCCCTCATCACTAGTTTCTGCTAACAGACTAAGATGTCCTTGTCGTTCGTCAGCCTAAACTTATTGGCACAAACGATGGAGTGCATCCTATGTAACAATAGGCTATACAAGTAAACTAGCTGTAAGTCCACTATATATAATAGAAGAAAAGATATTACTTTTATCTAATTCCAGCGTAATCCCTCCCTTCAATTCAAGTTTTTTTAATATGCACGCTACTATGTGTATGGTTATTTATATCTTTTAGTTATAAAAAAGGAACAATGGCCACTTCCTCCCATTGTTCCTGTGCATAATCGTCGTCTCAGTTCACTCCTATTATGTAAAAAAATCCGTTATATTAGTATATTTTTTAGTATAACTTTATCAAAATGATTTTGATTCCATTCTATGCATTCATTGTAGCTTATACTAATTCTTTTCGATAGTAAAAACTCGTCGTATTTTATTAAAAAAAAGATATAATTTTCACAAAAATGAATAAAGAATACGCTATTTTTGAATGACATTTTTTAGAAAACAACTTCATTTTTTATGCATTATTTTTTAAAAAAGTCGTTATACGTTGTAAGATAAAGGGATTTATTCGTGTGAAAACAGTAAAAAAACAAGCAAAAAACATAAAAAAAAAATTATTTTTTCTATTGATTTTTTTATTTCTTATAACGGTCACTGCAATTAAATACTTTAATTTACTTTTTTATCAAATTAATAAAAATACTTAATAGTGTATTTTTATTAATGTTCTAAAATATGATTCTATTCAGTTTTTTATACGAATTACTTGCTACCACTTGCTTTTTTTGATGCTAAAATAAGTTCTTTTACATGCCGTTAAACTACCGCTTACATTAACGCTGAATATTTTAACGTTAAAATATTCACTGTTAATGTAAGGAAACAGAAATTTGATATTTAAATATTTTAAAATAGTTATTTTATTGTTATTTTGTAGCCGTTCATACTATTGACACTTTTATTTCTATCCATTAATATTTGTACCGTAATCAGCTGTTACCACACTTTAAAAGAGAAATTTATATGGAATTGCCTATTTCATTAATCATACTAAGAGAACAATTCAGTTATGTACCGTAAATAATCGCTAATTTACAATATCAAATAATTATTATACTTCTATGAAGACTTGCAGGGATTCAGTAGAGTATCCGTTCACTTAGATTTTTATGACATATCGTATTTCCTATTCTTTTCTACTAACAACAGAATTGAGGAAATTACATGAACACAGCTTCAACAACAACTTCTACTAAGAAAAAACTACATTATGCATGGATTATTTTAATCGGTGTTGCATTAATAGTTGGTCTTACTAAAGCTGGCCTTACATCTATTGGAGGACTTTTCATAACTCCAGTAACGACAGATTTAGGCATTGGCGTAGGTAGTTTTTCACTATACTTCTCGATCGCTTCACTTGTCACAATGTTTTCATTACCAATTGCTGGTAAATTAATCGCGAAATATGATGTTCGCGTAGTACTTGTTTCTGCAATTATTTTACAAGCTGGTGGATTTGCAGCATTCGGTTTAATGAATTCTGTTTGGGGTTGGTATATTTTCTGTATTCCCATGTCAATCGGCTCTGTATTTATTACACAGCTAGCAGGACCTATCCTTATTAATAACTGGTTTAAAAAACATAATGGTTTAGCACTAGGAATCATGGTTGCAACTGGTGGGATTATCGGTGCCATTCTACAACCAGCTGCTGGTAACTTAATCAGTGATGTTGGCTGGAGAAATACGTATTTCATCCTAGCTGCAATTGTTGCTGTTGTTGTTATTCCACTTATTATATTCTTAATTCGCTTCACACCGGCTTCAAAAGGTATTCAACCATTAGGAGCCGATGAAGTACAGGTTTCACAAAAAGAGGACGAAGTAGCAGTTGCCCCTTCAACTGCTGGTGTATCGTTTAAAAATGCTAAGAAATCTTCAGCATTTATTGCTTTATTTTTATTCTTCTTTATCATTACGTCGATTGCATCATTTGGCCAATACCTAGCGCCATTCGCAATGTCTAATGGCTTTGATATTAAATTTGCTGGAACAGCACTTGGACTAATGCAATTAGGTATCGTTGCAGGTGCGCTTACTTTTGGTTTCTTGAGCGATAAATTTGGCGCTAAAAACACAGCTATTTTTGCCATGATTCTTGGTGTAATTCCAATGATTTTATTCATTGTTGCACCAACTAATTCAGTCGTATTCATTATAGGTGTTGTTGTATTTGGTTTCATGACTACTTCGCTAGGTACTCTTGTACCACTTTTAACTTCATCACTATTTGGTATGAAAGATTATTCTCAGATTTATTCTTTAGCTGCTATTGGATTAGCTGCTGCAGGAATTATCGCGTTACCTGTTTACGGCTTCATCTTCCAAGCAACTGGTTCTTACTCCTCTATTTTATATGTAATTATTGCATTGTTAATCATCAATATTTTACTTGTATTATGGGCGTTTGTTGGTAAGAAAAAATTACTAGCTAATGGTGCATGGGAAAAATAAGTACGTGTTATAAAAAAATCCAACAGAGATGCCCTCATCTCTGTTGGATTTTTTAGTTCTTTGTCAAATAATGTAGCTGATCTAACTTAAGTACTTGTATTATAGTAGAAATCCCAAAATACAAAATAACATCTATTACCCGATTCAAGAACAAAGTCAGCTTATATGTTTGAATAACCACAAGCAAAACTATCTAAAATCTCTCTTTGCCATTTCTTCGGTTTTTGTGACTAAACTATCTTTTGATCTTGGTCTATTCATCTAGCACAGCTCCCCTTTCTGTATTTGCTTATTATTCAGCATTTTAAGTATAGAAGATTTGGTGAACCTGTGCTTTTTTATGTCTATTTTCAGATATGTTCATCATGATTAAAAGAAATGGCGAGGACTTCTGTCGAAAAACAACTAGGAAAGCTTTCGCTATTTCTACTTGTCTAAAACACGCATTATTTCGATACTCCAATATGATAATAGAACCTAAAAAACGACTAGCTTTAAATGTAGCTAGTCGTTTGAAAATCGATTATTTTAATAGATGTTGCACAGTCTCATATGAAACAATATTTTGTAGTAATTGCTGTAAATACAGTTCCTTTTGCTGGAGATCAAATACTTCAATATCTTCATTAGATTCTATTAAATAATGCATTGGCCAGTCAGTTGTCATTAATTTTCTAACTTCTTTTAAAAGGGTCTTATTCACTGTCATCTGTTCATCCTGCTCGTCAATCGCTTGAATTGTACCTTCTTCAAGTAATTGATTTGCCAATGCCCATTTGCCTTTACTATCCGTAATTGCTTTACGTGATATGTCTATGTACCCTTGTTCTGCTGACGATAATTTTTCTGTTTTTTTATAAAAATAAGATTCGCTATAACCTTCAGAATCTTCAAAAATAATTTCTACTTGAGGATTTTCGCTACTTATTTTTTTCCACTGATCCTTCAACGATGGTGGCAATAACGCCTCATCTGATAATACAACCATTTCTCCACCGTTTTTAGATTGTAAAACATATTTCGAATCGTAATGTTCACGTTGTTTAATCGACCATTTACTCAAAGAATCTACTTGAATACCAGCTCGTAAATCTTCAAAAATAGACGGCATATTTTGATAGATGAAATTTATATTATACGCATTTTCATTCCAAGGATGCCTGCTCTCATCGTAATATGCGGCTTTTAACTTAGGGTATTTTAAAATATATTCATTAAGTTGTTGGAAATATATATCATGTATATACAGCTCTGTTGCTGAAATATTTTTCCAACTTCTTTTATCATAGTCTTCTATGGAGGGTTCCCCTGCTAGATTTGATTCCCCAGCGGCATTAAAACCATCTAGATTAAAACCATTCTTATCAAAACCTAAACGATTAAACCCCTTATCATCAAAACCTGTACGATCAAAACCCAAGCGATCAAAATCCGTACCAAATTGCACGGTACGCCCACTACGGTCTGTGCCGTATTCATTGACACCAGTTAATGTGTAACCGTCTAAATCAAAACCTTGTGCATCCACATGGTTTCGATTATAACCACGGCGATCAAATCCTTTATTATTATAGCCCTCTGCTGAATAACCCTGCTCAGCAATAAAATTAGCAATTGAAGCTGTCATAGCAGAAGAACGTTTTTTCTTATATTGTGTCAAAGACGAATAGGTTTCGCCATTAATTTGAATGGTATTGGACAGTTCATAATAGGTTGTATTTGTTTTTTGAGCTACATTGCGTTCTGCTTTTGTTTGTGATGATTCCGAACAACCAGTTAGCACTAATGTAGCACATAATAAACTAGCTGTAAGTGAATTTCTCATACGGACCTCCTTCTTTATTTGTTACTTTTACAGTACCAAATACATCGAATTAAGTAAACGTAAATCCGTCATTCTTTCATAAATTCCAAAGAAAAATACATTCATTTTCCACTTACTTAATCAGAATTTTTTGTCAATAAATCTATATAACAGTGATTTTCATACAAAATTGTATAGATGGCGTTATGAGGCATCGCATTAAAGTATCTAATTCATAATTTCCTGTACTCTTTTTCAAATTTTTTTATTTCTACCTATTATATACAGCAAATAATTTATGCAAGATAGCTTACATTTTAACATTGTAAAAATGCTCTTTTTTTTTTGTAAAATGTTATTGTATTATCACTTCACTTAATGCTATACTATAGTCACTTAATAACGCACTAATACATTAGCACGCTAAAGTGTTGGTGATGAAGGAGAGAATTACATGAAAAAGCTATCATTTTTGTTTGTTACAATCTTAGTATTTGTTGGCGTATTAGCCGGTTGTTCATCATCTGATTCATCAAAAGATAAGGCTAAAGAACTTGTCGTAGGTGTAGATGATCAATTTGCACCAATGGGCTTCCGTGATGAAGACAATAAACTAGTTGGTTTTGATATCGACTATGCAAAAGCAGCTGCTAAAGAAATGGGCTATACAATCAAATTCCAACCAATCGATTGGTCAACAAAAGAAGCTGAACTTCAAAGTGGTCGAATTGATTTAATATGGAATGGCTATACAATTACTGATGATCGTAAAAAGAAAGTACTTTTCACAAAACCATATCTTGAAAATGCACAAGTAGTTGTCACGAAAGCTGATTCTACCATTACTAGCCTAGCTGATTTAAAAGGTAAAAAAGTGGGTTTACAAGCACAATCATCCGCAGCTGAAGCACTTGATGCTAACGCTATAAAAAATGATGTGAAAAATGTAAGTGAATATAAAGATAATGTTACTGCCTTAAATGATTTAAAAACAGGTCGTACTGATGCTGTTATAATCGATGAAGTGGTCATTGACTACTATATGAAAAAAGATGCTGATTCCTATAAAACATTAGTGGAATCATTAGCTCCTGAACAATACGGGGTTGGTGTTAAAAAAGGCAATGATGATGTACTTAAAAAACTTCAAAAAGCTTTAGATACATTAAATGATAATGGTAAAGCACAGGAAATTTCTGAAAAATGGTTCGGCACTAGTAAAGTACTAAACTGATTGGAATGACAGGTTCCTTACGTAGGAACCTGTTTTATATTTTACAATGATAGGAGGACAAAAACATGAGCTTTGATTATTTTATTACGGTACTAAAACCTATGCTCCATGGCGCACAAATGACGCTACTATTATTTTTCATAACAATAATCGTATCGATTCCACTTGGTTTTTTAGTGATGTTAGCACAAAAGAACAGCTTTAAACCATTATCATGGCTAGCACATATATTCGTATATATTATGCGCGGCACGCCATTATTGTTACAATTGATTATCGTTTGTTTTGGTCTTCCTATGCTCCCTGGCATTGGTGAACACCTAGTATTGGATCGTTTTACAGCAGCTAGTATCGCTTTCATCTTGAATTACGCAGCTTATTTTGCAGAGATCTTTAGAGGTGGTATTCTTGCAATTGATAAGGGTCAATATGAAGCGGCACAGGTTTTAGGTCTGAATAAATTCCAAACAACGGTAAAGATTGTTATTCCTCAAATGTTCCGTATTGCACTTCCCGCTTTAGCAAATGAGTCCATTACCTTGATGAAAGATACTGCATTGATTTATGCCGTTGCAGTGCCTGAAATCTTACACTATGCTCAAACAGCAGTAAATCGAGATTTAAATTTCTTCCCACTTGTTATTGCTGGTGCAATTTACTTACTACTAACCGCAGTTTTAACATTAATTTTCAAACTACTTGAGAAAAAATACGCATTCGAATAGGAGGTCGTCTCGTGGCTATTATCGAAATATCAACATTACAAAAATCTTTTGGATCAAATGAAGTGTTAAAAAACATCTCATTTGAAGTCAATAAAAATGAAGTTGTAGCAGTGATTGGGGCCTCTGGTTCAGGTAAAAGTACAATGCTCCGAAGTATTGTACATCTTGAAAAAGTAGATGGTGGTTCAATTCAAATTGATGGTCAAAACCTCGTAAAAGACGGTCACTATCCAAAGATTAAAACGATTAAAGAAATTACCGCAAAAACAGGTATGGTTTTCCAACATTTTAACCTCTTTCCTCATCTATCAGTGAAAGAAAATTTAGAAATAGCACCAAAACTCGTTAAAAAAACGACAAAAGAAGAACTCGATAAACGCAGCCGAGATATCCTTCAAAAGGTTGGTTTATCAGACAAACTTCATGCCCAACCTGGCAGCTTATCAGGCGGACAAAAACAGCGTGTAGCCATTGCTCGTGCTTTGATGATGGATCCAGATATTTTATTATTTGATGAACCCACTTCTGCATTGGATCCCGAAGTGACAGGTGAAGTATTAAAAGTAATGCGCGATCTTGCAGAAGAAAATATGACGATGATTGTCGTAACACATGAAATGGGCTTCGCGCGAGAAGTTGCAGACCGTGTCGTCTTTATGGATGGTGGCGAAATAATTGAATCTGGTAGACCAGAAGAATTTTTCACTAACCCTCAACATGCTCGCACAAAAGCATTTTTAAGTAAAAATCTCAACTAATTATTTAGTAAAAGAGCCTGGGACAGAACAAAAATAGTCTGTCTCCCATACGAATCATCCAATCAATTGAACACGCAGAAAACGACTCCCGTGGGAATAGCATGGGCTGATAATTCCACAGGAACGCAGTGACGAAGCGTTTGAAGCCCCATGTCCGCGGAAAGCGTTTTTCGAAGCAGAAATGGCTTGAAATGAATAATCCCGTATGATTTCAAAAAATCATACGGGATTTTCTCTGTTGAAAATACGTTTGTCTCAGGCTCTTTTTATACTAGTGTGATGTGATAGCTTGCATTTTTTTCTTAGAAGGCAAGACCAAGGTTAAAATTAAAGCTATAATCCCTAAAATTGTCATAAAGTAATAAGCATCTCCTGCACCTAACATCATAGCTAGCGTTTTTACTGAATCCATCGCCGTACCTGATTGGACCAACTCATTTGCATGGCTCTTCGTCTGAGTAGAAAAGATTGTCACAACAATAGCCGTTCCAATTGCCCCTGCAATTTGTCGTACAGTATTATTCACTGCTGTACCATGACCAATCAATGCTTTAGGCAATGCATTTAGACTAGCAGTTGTTAATGGCATAGTCATAAAGCTCAATCCAATCCGTAAAAAGATTGTTCGTATGACTAAAAATGTGAATGATGTATCAGCTGTTAGATCTGTCACAACCCACATGGAAGGAATAATAAATACCAAGCCAATGATGAAAACAGGTTTTGCTCCTAGCTTATCAAAAATCTTCCCGGCAACTGGCGACATGAAAGCATTAACTATTGCTCCCGGCATTAATAACAGTCCCGCATCCAATGCTGTAAATCCTCGTCCTTCTTGTAAATACATCGGTAATAAAATCATATCTGCATACATAAGCATGGTAATAACCACATTGATTAAGGAAGTGGTTGTAAAAATTCTATTTTTGAAAACACTGAGGTTCAATAAAGGATTCATTGATTTTAGTTGGCGCAAACAAAAAACCACCATAATCACTACTCCGACCGAGATACTCGTTAAGACAAGCCCATCACCCCAGCCACGACTTCCTGCACTACTAAAGCCATAAAGGACAAGTCCTACTCCCATAGTAGATAAAATAACACTGAAGATATCAAGTTTCTCTTTTACAGTTTCTGTCACATTCATCAAATATTTCATTGCAAATAAAATAACAAGAATGGCCAATGGAATCATTCCTATAAATAACCAACGCCAAGAAGTATATTCAATCACAAAACCTGCTAAGGTTGGTGCGATTGCTGGTGCAAAAATCATTGCAAGCCCAATCATTCCCATCATACTTCCTCGTTTTTCTACTGGGAAGATAAACATGATTACGCTCATCATCAGGGGCATAATAATTCCAGCACCTGCTGCTTGGACCATTCGACCGACTAATAATGTAGCAAAGTTTGTCGCTACTGCACTAATGATTGAACCTACTAATAAAAAGAGCATTGCGCTAATAAATAATTGCCTTGTCGTAAAACGTTTCATTAAATAGGCAGTTATTGGAATTAACACACCATTTACAAGCATGAAACCTGTTGCCAACCATTGTACGGTACTTGACGATACATTAAAAATCATTTTAAAATCACTTAATGCTACATTTAATAATGTTTGATTGAGAATTGTTAGAAACCCACCAATTATTAAAACCGTCAATAAAATCTTTTTACTTTTGTCATTGTTCATTGTCATTCCTTCTTTTCATTGCTTTTTTTGACATAGTGTCGATAAAATAGATCATAACAATTATTGATGGGATCGACCATACGCAATTTTATCAATGCTGTCGAGTAAACAACATTATTTAAAATACTGTTAATAAAAGGAGTTATTTATGACAAAAAAAATTGATCCTCGAATAATTCGCACGACCTCTATGTTAAAAAAAGCTGTTTACGATTTATTAGTGGCATCCCCTGATGATATGAGCAAATTAACGGTTACAAAAATCACTGCCCAAGCTGGTTTAAATCGTGCAACATTCTACTTACATTATGCTGATGTTCGTTCACTTTTACGCGCCATCGTTTATGATATTGTAGCTGATTTTTCGAAAGAGTTGGAGCCCTTTTTCAAGACGAAGGCTGAAAGAACACCTCAACAACTCGCCCTTTTTTTACGCTATTTCTATGATAACCGTCAGTTATTTATTATCTTTTCTGCACATCCTCGTTTCACAAAAAAAATACATGTCGAATTACGTGATAAAATTGCATTACTATCTGAAGAATCTATTTCAAATCCTAAATTCAGAAATATTTCTACAGAAATTATGACTGCTTCAATTATTGGTATTATTATGTGGTGGATTACTGAGGGGCTAGAATATGATGCTGCTTTCATCGCTGAAGAAATCAAAAAATTATACCGTTAAAGTAAAACTCAATAATACGACAACAATTCCATTACATGAAAATCATTTCTCCTTCACATACATGCTTTACTATAAGGATATAACTTGAAAGGGAGGCTTTTAAATTGACACTATTTCCGAAGAAACTAATGGCGACCGTTGCCGCATCAACAATGGCATTATCTATGTTTACCGCAGGAGGTGCTGACGTTACTGCAGCTGCAAGCAAAGCACCAGCAAAAAATGATATTCGAAATGTTATATTCTTAATTGGTGATGGCATGGGTAATTCCTATACTTCTGCTTATCGCTATTTAAAGAATAGTGGCTCATCAAAATTTGTAGACAAAACAGCTTTTGACAATTATCTAGTAGGGCAACAAATGACATATCCTGAAGACCCAGCACAAAATGTGACAGACTCAGCAAGCGCAGCAACCGCGATGTCTGCCGGTGTTAAGACATATAATGCAGCGATTGCTGTCGACAATGATAAACGCGCAGTGAAAACCGTACTAGAGGCCGCTAAAGAGCAAGGTAAGTCCACTGGGCTCGTTGCTACATCGGAAATAACGCATGCGACACCTGCAGCATTTGGTGCACATGATGAAACCCGTAAAAATATGAACGGTATTGCCGATGATTATTTCGATGATTTAATCGCTGGAAAACATAAAATCGACGTTTTATTAGGTGGAGGTAAATCTAATTTCGTTCGTAAAGATCGTGATTTAACAAAAGAATTTAAAAAAGCTGGTTATAATTATGTCACGTCAAAAGATGCCCTGAAGAAAAATACGAAAGGGCAATTGCTCGGATTATTTGCTGATGGTGGTATCGATAAGAAAATAGATCGTAACAGTTCAACACCGGGGCTAAGTACCATGACGAACGCTGCCATTAAGCAGCTCGATAAAAATAAAAAAGGCTTCTTCTTAATGGTAGAGGGTAGTCAAATTGACTGGGCTGGTCATGATAACGATATTGTTGGCGCGATGAGCGAAATGTCCGATTTCGAACAAGCTTTTGAAGCAGCCATTGCATTTGCTAAAAAAGATAAACATACATTAGTTGTCGCAACAGCTGATCACTCTACCGGTGGCTTTTCATTGGCACAAGGTGGCGATTATAACTGGAATCCCGAAGCGATTGCAGCATTCTCTCGTACACCCGATTTTATGGCTGAACAAATCGCTGATGGTATGAATGCTGAAAAAGTATTGAAAAAATACATTAACTTAACATTAACTGAAGAAGAAATCACTTCTGTCGTAGCCGTTAAAGACAAAGATATTACAACAATTGATAATGCGATTGAAGCACTTGTCAATAAGCGTTCAAATACAGGTTGGACAACTGGTGGACATACAGGTGAAGATGTAAATGTCTACGCATATGGCCCTGGTTCAGAACAATTCAGAGGTCAAATTGATAATACAGACCAAGCAAAAAAAATCTTTAAAATAATTGAAAAAAATGCGAAAAAACAAACGGTAATTAAAGATAAGTAAATCACATTAACTCGGTTGTTGCATAGCCGGTGAAATAAACAAATAAGGGGCTTTAAATGATGACTAGATTAGTAATAGGTGCTTTGTTACTCGGCGTTCTTACCCTGGCAGGTTGCTCCGAGAGCAATGCTGTAAAAAAAGAGACACCCACTACTGCACTCGCTGTCAATTATGATGCTGACTATGTAGATAATCCACAGCTGACGAGCGATCGTACACTGCATAAAGTAGACGAGGAAGCTCGTAGTGAACTGGGTCTCACTCGTATCGTTCAAGCAGTTGAAACACAGCAAGTGCAACAAATTGGACCCATGAAAGTCACATTTCATAATTTGAAGCAATTATATGTAGAACCTGCTTATAGCATGATCGATTATTTCCATGTGCTTACAGAGCGCGAAAACTTTGATTTAATAAAAACCTTTGTCACCATTGAAAATACAGGCAATAAAAAAGTCCATTTCTCCCCAATTTCTGAAGCATTTACTTCAGACCAAAAATGGAATTGGCAACAGGAGGTCTATTTAGACAATCTAAATGCCGACTATGAACCTGGTGATATAAAAACAGGAAATATTGGTTTTGTTCTCGATGAAAAGTCTCGTCCAACAGCACTGACGATTAGAACATCCGATGTCTTTGATGCAACAAAATCTTCGATTGCACAAGGTCAATCGCTCTCTCTATCTTATGAATAAATAGTGCATATCCATTTAGGTGAGTTCGATTTCTTTCTTGAAATCGAACTCATCTTTTTATCTTGATCACAGGAATCCCTATTCTTCTATTCTCTCTTTTAACAAAATAAGGCTACGTCAAATCACGCTACTTTTGAACGCGCAGAAAACGACTCTTGCGGGAATAGCATGAGCTGCCCCCCCACAGGAACGCAGTGAAGAGGCGTTTGAAGCTATGTCCGTGGAAAGCTTTTTTCGAAGCGGAAATGACTTGAAATGAAAAATCCCATATGATTTCGAAAAATCATACGGGATTTTCTCTGTTGAAAATACGTTTGTCTCAGGTTCTTTGTTTATTTTTATTGACCTTCTGTTGTGAAGATTATACGAATACCGTTCGGATCTAACACTGAAAAGGCTTGTGTTCCACCAAATTCCGGTGCTTCTAAAAATTTGTCTACCACAAAACCTGCTGCTGTTAGACTTTCTTGTACATGCATTGCATAGTCACTATCTTTTAAGACAATTGTATATGATTTCAAACCAATTGCATTTGTTGGTAATGGTGTACCGCCTTGACTGTTCCAAGTATTTAAACCGATATGATGATGATAGTTACCCGTTGAGATAAACAATGCTTGTGCACCATAACGCGTCACGACGTTATAATCTAGCACTGTTGTATAAAATTTTTCCGTAGCCACTAAATTGTTGACAGATAAATGAATATGCCCCATAACGGTTCCTTCTGGTAGACCGTTCCAAGTACCATCCGCTTCTGCTAAGACACTTTCAAAATCAACAGTTTCTGTTGTCATATATACTTGATTATTGTCATCCCATTTCCATTGACTTGCCGGACGATCCGCATAAATTTCAATACCATTACCATCTGGATCATTTAAATAAAGTGCTTCACTCACATCGTGATCGCCAGCTCCTATACGGATCGTATCTTTTATAAAATGTTGTACAATATTCCCTAAATCTTTGCGTGTGGGTAATAGTAATGCAAAATGATATAAACCTGTGTGTCCTTCAAATGGTTGTGCATTAGCCACTTCTACAAGTGAGATAAGACTTGTTTTACCATCAAATGTTAAGTATGCTGTTGTCGCTGTTTGTTGTAATATTTGAAAGCCAATTACATTTGTGTAATACGTTACGGATGTCTGAAGATTAGATACTTTTAATTGAACATGTGAAACATATAAGTTTGGTTTTGCATGAAAGGTATTTGTCATTTTAAAAACTCCTATTTTTTAGTTACTTTATGTAACTTACTATATATTAATAACTAAAACATGTCAACTATACTATCTACTTTTTCAAGAATACATACGACCAGATTCGATTAGACTACTAGTGATTACTATATCTTCACGCCAATAAAAAAAGAGCCTCCATGACGGGAGGGCACTGAAAAACTTATGTTTTTTATGACGAGTTGATTTTTTAGATAAAAACAAGGCACTTTCTGTTCGATTTGAACAGAAAATGCCTTATTTCATTGTCTATTTCTTACTCTTTTTCATTTAGCAGTTTTAATATCCGCTTAAGATTGACAGCGAAAATTGGTGGAATCGCATTTCGACCATTATCCAAACAGTATTTTGCTTTTAATTCGTCTATAATAAATGAAAAATCCACGAGTTCATTGATCTGGCAAAGCATATTATCTTTTGGAATGATTAAATCATATAGTGCCATATAGGGACTTAAGTTAAGGGTTTCTTGTTTGGAAATCATGGTCGCACCACCTTTAATTAGTAACTACTATTATACAGGATGGTCCGTGACCGGGCGAGACCACATTTTAACCCATGAATAGTACAAGTTGATGGAGTGCAGGCGGCGACTTCTGCGGGAACAGCACGAGCGGAAGCACCCGGACTGAGCGAAGCGAGGGAGAAGGCTGGAGCCGTGCCCGCGAAAAGCGCCCGCCGGAACGGAATCAACGGCTACGAGAAAAAGCGAGGACAGGAACGAATTTCGTTCCTGTCCTCGCTTATCTGTGCATAAGTGGACTTTTTCAGTGCCCTCCATGACGGAGACCCCTTTTTCTATCTTCTATTAAATAGGAATTATTGTGCCAATATGCTCTGCCAATGCTTTTTTATAGACGCCAATTGCGACTGCCAAGTCATAGTATGATGCACCAACCGATTTGAAGATTGTAATTTCTTCTGCATGTTGACGTCCGCTAATTTTTTTCATCTCTAATTGCTCCAATGAGCCATGTAAATCATCAAATGACCAGTCCGTCGTGCGCGCTGCATGAATAAATTCACCAGCTTCTTCTTCCACACCATGAAAATCATCGACAATTATTTTGTTAGACGTATTAATTAATGCTTCATCAATTTCTCTCATTGTTGGTAAATAGGAGCCGACCCCATTGATATGACATCCCGCTTTTACATAAGCTGCATCAAATACGGCGGTTGTCGAACGCGTAGCACAATTAATAATCTGTGCTTGTGCCACAGCATTATTGACATCTTCACTGACAATGATCATCATTTTTGGGTAGTGTTTTTGTAATCGTTGTTGGAAAATCACTGCTTTTTCAATTGTACGGTTCACAAGATAAATCGTCTCAATCTCCCGAACTGCAAGTATACCAAGAACTTGTTCAAACGCCATTCCACCTGTACCAATTACAGTCAATACTTTAGCTTCTTCTTGTGCTAAGTAGTCGGTAGCGATCGCGGTCAATGCACCTGTACGAAGTCTCGTTAAGTATGAAGCATTTAGCAAGGCTAATGAACGACCATTTTGAGCATCCGACAGCAAAGTCACGCCCTGTGTTGTCGGTAAGTTTTCCGCGGCATTATTCGGGAAAATGGACACAATTTTATTTGCTGCAAATTGCTGCTCACTATCGGCACTAGGCATATATAAAATAGATGCATCCTGTGCTGGAAAATCGATGACTGTTCTAATCGGTGTCTCGAGCTTATTTAAATACTTCGATTTTAATACTTTCTTCACATCGTCAATAGCATCCTTCATCGTGTAATGCTGTTGTATTTGATGTTCCTCTAATATAATCATAATCAAACTCCTTTTTAGTTAATGCTGTGTCTGCAATGGTTTTTTTCGTTCTTCTTTTTCCTCTGTATCTTGTGAAAAATCATCTAGTTCTTGATGACGTCGATCGCGCACAGCTAATACTGATACTAATGAAATAACAGCCGTTAACATAATATATAGAGCAATCGGAATATAGGAATTATTGAATTCTAATAATAAAGCTGTCGCTACTAGTGGTGCTGTACCACCTGCAATTGCCGCCCCGATTTGATAACCCAATGATACACCTGTATAGCGAACCTTTGCAGAGAAAATTTCTGAAAACATCGTACCTAAGACCGCAGTAATTGGCGCCCAAATTACACCTAACCCAATAATAGTAGCAATAATCAAAGTTGTTAGTGTACGTTGTTCTAACAACCAGAAATAAGGGAAGGCATATACTAACATAGCCACTGCTCCATAAATATACATTTTCTTACGCCCAATTTTATCAGACAAGCTACCCATTATTGGTATAAGAATTGTCGTGACAATTGTTGCAATCATAACTGATACTAATACTTCTGTATTGGAGAAACCTAAATTTGTTGTACCGTAGGACACGATAAATGTACCAAAAATATAAAATGGTGCTGTTTCGACTACTTTACCACCAATTGCAATTAATACTTCACGCCAATGTGTTTTTAATGTTTCGACTAATGGTATCTTTGGGATATCTCCTGATTTTTGAACTTCTTTAAAGGACGGAGTTTCATCGATTCCTTTACGAATCCATAAACCAAATAATACTAATAATGCACTAAATAAAAACGGAATTCTCCATCCCCATGAAATAAATGCTTCCGTTGATACTGTCGTTGTAATCAATGTTAATGCACCTGAACCTAAGAACATACCAATCGGTACACCCATTTGAGGGATTGAACCAAATAACCCTCGTTTTTCCTTCGGTGCGTATTCAACGGCTAGTAGCATTGCACCACCCCATTCGCCTCCAATGCCTAAGCCTTGGACTAAACGCAATGTTACAAGAATAATTGGTGCAGCAATACCAATTGCTTGATATGTAGGTAATAAGCCCATTAACACTGTTGCAACACCCATCAACGATAAAGTCATCACCAATGTTTTTTTCCGTCCTACCCGATCACCGATATGGCTAAATATAATACCACCAAATGGTCTAATGAAAAATGCTAATGCCAATGAAGCATAAGATAATAGCAAACCGATGGTCGGGTCTTCTGCTACAAAAAAGACTTTAGTAAATACTAATGCAGCAACTGTACCGTATAAAAAATAATCAAACCATTCAATGGCACTCCCTACCAAACTTGCAATCCAAACCTTCCTCATTTGCTTCTTTTCCAAATCCAACACCCCTTTATTCAAAATTGAAGTAATACTTCAATCCAATGTACAATTTCCATAATCTATCTGTCAAGTAACTATTTATAATTTTCAGAGAGTTCTTTGTTTACTTTCTCGAAACAGGCTATATAAACATTGAATCCGCTTACATTTTATTTCTCGAAAAAATATTTTCTTTTTGCAAATAGATGATGGTCGGTTACACTTAAAATAAGGAGGTTTTACTATGAATACTGTTGGCGGACAAATTCGTACCATCCGACAAGAACGCAAAAAAACATTAAAAGAGATTTCAGTAGCAACTGGTGTCTCCATTAGTTTTCTCTCACAATTAGAACTAAATAAAACAAACGCTACTTTAGAAACACTTAAAAAAATTAGCATCGCGCTAGAGGTCCACCCAAGTTTATTTTTTAAAGGTATTGCTATTAATAACGATTATCCTTTTCACTATAAAGATTTATCAAATGGTATGACACAAGCAAGTTTTAAACCCATGCATGTGATCATTCGCCCAGGTGAGAATCTGGGAAATGACTTTACACATATTGGTCATGAGTTTATTTACATCCTACAGGGTGAACTGATCGTCACAACTAATGGTGAACGAAATCTACTCAAGGTTGGTGACTCCATCATGATTGATACAACATTAAAACATTATTGGCTAAATGAATCGCCCCACACAACAGAATTCTTAGTCATTACATCCATTTAAAAGAGCCTGAGACAAACGTATTTTCAACAGAGAAAATCCCATATGATTTTTCGAAATCATATGGGATTATTTATGTCAATCAAATTCCGCTTCGAAAAACGGTTTCCACGCGTTCAATTGATTTGATGATTCGTATGTGAGACATACTATTTTTGTTCTGTCCCAGGCTCTTTTTAATACGACTAATGAAGCTATCAGTAGATCAACCTCTAACGTAATTGATATTCTTCAAGACCTATTGCCTTCATTTCTTTTTCCTTTTTCGTATCAAAAAATAAAAATTCATGGCAAATAACTAAAGACCCTGCCTCCACCACTAATCTATGATTATCTATTTTTAGAACTTGGTATATTTAATTGTTCGCGATATTTCGCAACCGTTCTACGCGATATTTCAATGTTATTTTTCAGTAATTCACTAACAATTTGTTGATCACTCAATGGTTTTTCTTTATTTTCATTTGTGATTAACGCGGTTATTTTTGTATGAATCGCATGAACGGATGTGTTACCAACAGATTTTATAAAAAGTTTCTTACACGCTATTTGACCAAAAGGGGTTTGTATATACTTTCCCCTAATTGCTCGACTGACAGTAGATTCATGAATTTCTAATGCCTCAGCAACATCTTTTAAACCGATTGGTTGAAGATATTCACTTCCTCTTTCAAAAAACAATGGCTGTTTATCTACAAAATAATCAAGGATAGCATACATAGTTTTACGTCGATAATCAATTCCTTGTACCATGGTTACATAATCTCTCATGCATTTTTGCAGGTATGCATCTTCCCTGTTCTTTAATAATTCAACATATGTATTATTAAGAGAAATTTGCGGTATTTGCCCATCATTTATCTCAATAATCCAATGCTCATCTAATTTGACGACAGTAGCATCTGGTATGATATATGGAGAACTTTCTTCCAATGACATGGAGGGTGTTCTCGGCAAACTTTTTATATACAAAAATATGTCATGTACTTGTGATGCTGTCAGTTTATAATATTTTTGCAACATTCTAAATTCTTTTTTCGCAAGAGCTTCCATTTCGTTTTCTACAAATAATGCAGCGAATGCTGGCGCATGAAAATCATCGGCAATATGTCTTAATATAAAATCACGATGATTGTACGACGCCACTCCAAAAGGTTCAAAAGATCTTACAATATCAATCAACTCTTGAGCCGATTCCTCATCAATTTCATATTTTTTCATAACATCATCCATCGTTGTCGTCAAGAATAAACGCGCATCTAAAGAATGGATTAAATAGTTTAATATTTCGTACTGTAATTCAGTACAGGTTAGAGGAATCTGCTCTACTAAAAAGTCATAGGTTCGTTCATTTTTTGTGATAAATTCAATTGGCTGAAGCCCACTTGTTCTCCGCTCCTTAACCGCAACAGATTTTAACCAGTCATATGGTTTTTCAAGTGGTCTCTCTTGCACATCAATTAGTGGGTTTTCAAGTGACTTTTCAGCGATTAACGCCATTAGCTCTACTGTCGACAATTGTAAAATCCCTAAATGTTGGATTTGCTGTGGCGATAATTGTTGCATTAATTTCGCATGAATTGTTGTTTGTAATTGCATGAAAAATCCTCCTATCTATTTAAAAATAACCATTAATTGATGTATTTCCTTTATCATGATTTTATTGTATATAAGCTATTATAAGCAAAAGAAAACACTTTTACTAATTGTAACCTTACAGAGGTACAATTAGTAAAAGTGTTTATTTCAAACTATGATAACCATTTTGGCGGTGTGTTTTTACTCCAATATAATTCACCTAAATCATGATGACTAACAAAATCATCATCGCTTGCATGGTAATGGAAATTATAATAGTAACCATCAAATGGACGATTTTCTGTACGCACATGGAAACGAATAAGATCTTCACCCGTTGCTACATTGTACATATTAAAAATTTTTTCTGAATAATTACCACTTGGATTTTCAGTAATTGCAATTGTGCTACTATCCATTTTTTCTTTCATATTTATTAGCGTATCATCCATTGCTTGTTGCATTTTCGGAAAGATGATCGTATCAAAGTCATCTTGAATTTTAGGACCAATTTTAGTGCCGAATTTTTGATAGGCTTGATCTTTGGCTACTGCTATGAGATCAATTTCCTGTACTAGGTCATTTGTTGCGATATAGGCCGTGGTTTTATGCTGAACTGTATGATCAGCATACTGTGATTTCGCACTAGCTTGTTCATCGATTAAATTATTCCAAATTGTATGGCTTGGTGTTATGACACCT
Source organism: Kurthia sibirica (assembly GCF_003143975.1). Taxonomy (GTDB): domain Bacteria; phylum Bacillota; class Bacilli; order Bacillales_A; family Planococcaceae; genus Kurthia; species Kurthia sibirica. The sequence continues at coordinate 133,659 of NZ_QFVR01000003.1, forward strand.
AAAGTTACAACTGCAACTGCCGATACTAAGAATTTTTGAATCCAATTCTTCATATTATCACCATCCTGTCATAAATTGAATGTTTTTACTATTAATGTAACGATATTCCAACTAAAAGGTTTCACTTTATACTATTCCATTGTACAATAAGTTATAGAAATATTGTACGCAAAACAGTTTGAAGGGAGTTTTTTCTATGACAACAATTATGTTTGGTCTAGGTTTTCTCGCTTTAATGGCCTTTTTAACGTCAATGTGTATCACTGATTAATAATTAGGACGACAAAAAGATGTAACAGGCTCCCGCCTATTACATCTTTTTTTAATGATATGGAACGTCAATTGCTGGAATAATTTTCGACATCGATTCAAGGTGAATCATACGACCTGCTGCAATATCCTGAATATAAAGACTAATAAAAAAATTCTCAACTGTTTCATCATTATAACGAATTTGCATACGAAATTTCGGTGTACCTAAAATTTTTGAAAACTCATAGAATAACGTATCAATATCGCGTATATCCACTAACATTGTTTCTAATAAATGTCTTGCTAACATAGGTTTTGTAGCAAATGTATCCGGCATTTCCAATAAAAATTTTCCCTGTTCATACCCATTAAACTTTCTATTTTTGTTAACCCAATAGGGCTTTTTTTCTGCAATAAAGGCTGCATTCGCTGCTTGGATCAATTGGCAATCACGCGTTCTAAAAGCCGTTCTCATCACATCAATTTTAAAGACAGTCAAAGAAGTTTCAATCGATACAAATTTAGCTTTATAATTATCTTTTTCAATATTCGTTAGCAAATGAATCGCGGCAAACATACTGACAAAACAAATAGTATATTCTTTATCCGGTGTAAAGAAACGCAATCGTATATTTGCTTTAGTAGATTTTGTAACAAATACCACTTTATCTAATTTACTATTATGAGCAATTTTTTTCATTTCCATCGTGCTAAAATTCAATTTTGGTGAATAGACAACGCCAATTATATTATGACCATTGCACCCTTTTCGAAATACTCGAATAAGATGGACCTTCATCCTTTTTTCTTCACTTCCTATAATTTAATAATCGTACATCCTTCTTTTTTGATATTAAACAAATATCACTTCTTATAAACAATTATAACTAATATAGCTATTTAAAACAGTTATATTATAAAAAACAGTTAATTTCTCCTTATTTATAATCATTAATATCTATTTTTTTAGTAAATCGCATAAAAAACAGACAATAGAAAGCATAATCAGTCAAAACATTCATAGCAAAATGATACCAAAATGAAATTTTGTATTCGGTCTATCCTGCCTAGTAAAACCATATTTTTTAAAAAGTGGTGATTTATAATGTGCTTTTAACAACACACGCTGTTTTGCAACCCTCTTTGCTTCTCTAATCCAGTCATCTGATACTTCATCATGTAGCCCAGCATACCTCAATGGTTGAAAACTAGTTGACTCTTCAATTGTTTCTTCAAACATTGGATCCAAATAAACTACATCAAAACTATCATCTGCTTGCTGTTTTAAATAATCGATGGCATTTTGCGCTACCACTTCAATTGAGCGCATTGCGCTAAGCAATGGTAAATTTTCTGCAATAAAATCATAATTTTTTAAGCCTTGCTGCACGATAAAAGCAATATTGGTATTTGCTTCACAACCAACTACGCGACCTGTAGGACCTACAACTTCAGCAGCAATCATACTATCTGTCGCTAAACCTAACGTACAATCTAGTAATCGATCACCTCTATGTAAATTTGCCATTTCAATAAATGGCTCTACTTCTCCCTTTGCGAGGCGCTTCATACGGAACGCAGCAGAACTAGGATGGAAAAAGAAAGGTTCCGTCATACCAAGCGGATAATAATCAAAACGATTTTTCCCTGCAACAATTAGATGAGCCTGTTGTTCTTCCCCTAGATGTTTAATCGATTTTTTCTTTCGTTCAATAACATCAATATTCAATATTTGACCAACAAAACGCGCCTTCTCTAAAGAAAGCGCGTCCGGTCTACCACCTGTTGTGGCTATTGTTTTTATTTGGCACATACTTGATCAAGAGCACCAGCTAGGTGATCACGAACTTGCTCCATCATATGACCCTCTATTTGTTCACGCGGGATGAAGTAAGCTAGTTCTCCATCTTTCACGACGGCAATTGATGGTGAACTTGGTGGTACTTCACCAAAGAAAGCACGCATCTGTGCTGTCGCCTCTTTATCTTGGCCTGCAAAAACAGTAATAAGATGGTCTGGTTTCGCTGTTGTTTGGGCAACCGCTTCAATAGCTGCTGGACGCGCAAGCCCCGCAGCACAACCACAAACTGAGTTAATAACTACTAACGATGTACCCTTTACTTCTTGCATATGCTCGGCAACTGCATCCGATGTTGTGAGTTGTGTAAATCCAGCATCTACTAATTCTAAACGCATCGGCTCAACAATACCGCGCATATATTCATCATAAGCATTTGTCATGATATCTATTCCTTCTTTCGTTTCATATGTTAGATTTAGCGTGACTTTAACGTCATTTTTATCATAACGTTTTTCACCTATTCTCGCAATTGAATGTGATTTTTGTGTGAGTGTGATGTGATTTTCGTGCAATCACTCACGTAACTTTTAAAAAGTCACATGTTATTTTTTTATCGCTTGCTACATAGTTATTATATCACTATGTATATATAGAAGAAACTAGTTATACTTTTATCATTTTAATCAAACGTATAGTACCTACATTCTTTATTGCTATTGTTAAAATTAAACTATTAAATAAAAAGAGGTAATTACATGAAAAAAGATTAATCACTCTGCCAGTTGTAGGTGCATGTAGTAGCGATGAAACTGTTGAACCAAAAATCGAGAAAACAGAAGTCGGATTTACAGAAAAAGCTGAAACGAAGAAAAGTGTACAAACGAATGAAGCCGTTTATTTTAAAGATAGCGAAGTTAGATGGTCGTACTGTTACGATTACAGAGACAAAAGGAATTCCTGCCGGTAAAAAAGGAAACGACTATGGCGATAAGCCAGTTATAGCATTTTGGTATGACGTAACGACTCATTCGAATAAAGAGATAGAATGGAAATTATTAAGAAAAATGGGCCAGTTAAAAATGCTATTGCTTATCCAATTGGCGATTTAAAAACAAACCCCCGTTACATTAATTGCTAGTCAAGGTATAGGTGGTCAAGAATTAGGTAACCAGACAGATTAGATCAAATCAAATAAGAGGTTTGGTGTTTTGGCATTATATATGTGATTGCGGATTAAAGAAGTATAACATCCATTACTTGAAAAAAAGAGCCTCTTCCATAAAAAAAGATATACATAAGAAGAATCACTTTCGTAATTCTTCTTATGTATATCTAGAATTTATCCTTGCTTTGAGTGACTTCTTTCAACTACTTTTGCCATTTTACGATATTGAGATTGATGTAATTTAACCATCACAAAACGAGCAATTGGCTGAATAATAACTACCTCAGCTACTAGCACTACTAATAGATTACGTGGCCAATTTTCCAAAAACCGATTAAATAAACCTGCTTCAAAACCATTGCCGATAAGATCACCAATGATTGTCATACAAAATGACATACCGATTACTGTGAACAGGATACGAAATAATAGCTTAGCATTAAAACTATCTGTTGGTAATGTGAATTGTGTGACTAATTTCTCCGCAATTTTCCCGATAAACATTGGTTCTATAATCATAACAATTATCCAAATAATCGGTATGACTTTTATAATCTCTCCTGCAATGAAGCTGGCTGATGAACCATCTGGAACACTAAAAAGCACATTCATGGTTGTCATAAAAATAACCGTAATCGTCGAAATAATAGTACCGTACAATAGACCTTCTTTTCCATTTCTAGGTAATTTCATATCATATTTCTTTTTCTCTTGTTCCATCATAGCTGTTTGTTGCATCGTATCTTCCTTCCAAAATTTTATTTATGCTGATGCGTTGAGATAGACAATAAACGGGCAACCGTTTGGAGTGGTATGCTAGAATGCTTTGTTAAACTCAGCATGATTGCTCCTTCAATTGTTGCATTCAACAGTAAAGCTTGATCGCTTGCTTGTTGATGTGAAAAACCATCTGCGCTTAATTTTTCTTGGTATATAGCTTGAATTGCATCATAGGATTCTTCGCAAGTTTGACGTACAACTTCACTAACTGACCCCATTTCACTCACAATGCTATTAAATGTATAACCAATTATTACTTTGTCGCGTTCATACTGTCTGATTAATTCACTTAACATATTATCTATAGCCTCTGTTGTCGTATCATATTGAGCAAATATTTTCTTCATATCATTTGTAATCATTTTATTCATCGTACGTAAACAGGTTATTAATAATTCTTCTTTTCCAGCTGGAAAGTGGTGATAAAAAGCACCTTTTGAAAGTTCACACACTTTCAATAATTCTGATAAACCAACCCCTAAATACCCTTTTTTCCGAAACAAATCCGTTGCTATAGCTATAATTTTTTCTTTTGTATCTACTGCCACCTTCATACCTCCACTTCACTAAACCGACTGGTCGGTTTATACAATATATCAAATATTTCTTTTATAAGTCAAGCTGTTTTCTAGTACTCACACAAATTTTTTATCACCATTACAAGATATTACGTCACTCTAATCCATATGTATTTTGTTTCTACATTTATTTTAGAGGGAATCTCGACATTTGAATAACACAAGAACGCCCTCTAGTCCCCTCATCTTCTAGCATATAAATTGCTGATGTTATGCTTTTTATAGTGAGTTCTGCGAAAAGCGTCAAGTAGAAGTCGTATTGTTTGGAAAACCCAACAAATAATATAAGAATCATTAAAAAAGCATCTTCTACATTAGACCATTTTGTCTGTAGTAGAAGATGCTGTTATTTACTTTTTAGCGATCTAGTCGTTAAATGGCTTTAATCGTTACATCAATATTGCCGGCAGTTGCTTTTGAATAAGGGCAAACTGTATGCGCAATTTTTGCTAAGCGTTCTGTTTCTGCTTGATCCAGATCTGCAATTTCAACTTCTAATTGCACTGCAATTTTAAAACCATTGTCGGCCTCATCTTTTAATAATGATACCGTTCCTTTTACAGTACTTTTAGATTTGATTTTTTCGCCACGCATTACAACTTCTAAAGCGCTATTAAAACACGCGCTATAACCGGCAGCAAATAATTGTTCTGGATTCGTAGCTGTTGATTTTGAACCGGGCGCCGCCACTTCCATATCAAATGATTTATCTTCAGAATAGACCTGACCTTTACGTCCACCTGTATTAATTATTGTCGTTTCATATAATACTGTCATTTTACAACACTCCTATTATTTTAATTTTGTTGTCAATACATGGTTTAATTTCTTCGATAATGTAAGTAATGCTTTATACTCTGCCTCATCATCCATCAGCGACACAACACAACGATCAATGACAGCAGCAATAGTTGATTCTTGCAATTTAGAATGATGGGTTAGAGATATATTGATTACACGCTCGTCTTCATGACTACGGTTTCGCTCAACCCAATTATTCGCCTCCATCCGCTTAAGTAACGGCGTTAAAGTACCACTATCAAGTTCGAGCTTCTCACCTAAATCCTTTATAGATAAATGATTCTGCTCATATAGTGCCAATAGTACAAGGTATTGCGAATAAGTTAAACCAAAATCAGCCAATATTTCTTTATAAAATTTTGTGAATTTCTTCGACGCTGCGTACAGTGCAAAGCAAATTTGATCATCTAAACGTTGTGCCTTCAAATTGCCACCTCTTTTTAAATTGCACACAATTAAGTTGTGTACAATTTAAATTCTACCACTTTTTCTTGAGATTGCAAGTAATATGCTTTGGACAAATTAAAACATAGGGAATTTAATAGCAATACATGCAAAACCAGTATGACCGAAAGTAAGATCATACTGGTTTTTTAGTATTCAACTTTTTCTAATAATTGCTTGTTGGTGCTACACCTTCAAGTATGGAAATGCCATTACTCGTACCAATTCTCTCGACGCCAAGTTCAATATATGCAGCAGCATCTGTGGCTGTTCTTACGCCACCAGAAGCTTTCACTTTCACATTGTCACCAACTGCCTTTTTCATCAAACGAACAGCTTCTTGCGTTGCACCATCCGTACCAAAACCAGTGGATGTTTTCACGTAATCTAAGCCCGCTTTTCGTGCTAACAAACTTACTTTCGTTATCTCATCATTTGTTAAATAACATGTTTCTAAAATAATCTTAATCACAAGTTTTGGATGATTTTTTTTGATGTTTACAAATTGAATCATTTCTTGTAGGACGGCTTCAAATTCACCATTTTTCACATCACTAATATTTAGTACATAATCAACTTCTTCAGCCCCGTCCTCAATAGCCTGAATTGCTTCAAAAAGTTTAACTGCTGTTTTATTAGCTCCAAGTGGAAAACCTATAACTGTACATACTTTAGTAGACGATTCTTTTAACAATTTTGCACCTAAAGCTATATAATGAGGATTGATACAAACAGTTGCAAACTTATACTTTGCCGCTTCTTGGCATAGTTGTTCAATTTGTTCGATTGTAGCATCCGCTTTAAGCAATGTATGATCTATTTTTGTCGATATATTCATCTTTATTTCCTCCTATTATTTTACTACTGCAAATTTATAATTTGAATCTACATACTCTTTGGCATTCGTATCATCGATTAAACCAGTTTCTGCATTTGTAATTTTCTCTACTTTTTCTCCATTAGCAACTTTTTTAGCTGTTTCGATTGCTAATGCACCAAGTGAGATTGGATCATTAATGACAGTCGCTTGGAATGAGCCATCCGTAATTTTCTTAACTGCCTCCATTAAACCATCTACACCAATAACTTTAACATTGGATTTACCCATTTGATTTAGCACTTTTACTGCACCGAGCGCCATGTCATCATTATGTGCATATACTAAATCAACATCTGGATTTGCTTGCATTAAATCTTGCATAGATGAAACAGCTTTTGCACGCAGATAATCGTTATACGGTCCTTCAATAATTGTCACATCTTTTGCATGAATGAAAGCTTCATGAAAACCATCATGACGAGCTTTCATAACTGTGCCACCTGCATCTCCTTGTAACTCAATAATTTTCCCTTTTGCTTTATCGCCACCTAGTAATGCCAGCGCTTTTTCCCCTGCAATTTTACCCATCGCTTTGTTATCGCGTCCAATATATGAAGTAACCTCTTCTTTTGTTGCTCGATCAACTGTGATAACCGGTATATTTGCATTTTTTGCTGCTTTTAGTGCTGGTGCCACTGCTGAAGGATTAACTGGATTGATCAGTAATACATCAATACCTTTTGTAATCAGTGACTGAACATCTGTATTTTGTTTCTCGATATTATTTTGTGCATCAACAACAATTAATTCTACATCTTGCTCTTTTGCTGCTTCTTTTGCACCGTCAACTAATGAAGTATAAAATGGTGACTCTAAAGTGACTTGAGAAAAACCAATAACAATTTTATCATTTTTATTGGCCTTAGCATCCTTGTCACTCTCTTTACCAGTTCCACAAGCTGCTAACACCAATAATAATACTACCCCTAAAACTAAACTTAGCCATTTCTTCATCCCAAACATCCCCTTTATTTTTTATTTGAAATCATTTGATTCATAACTAAAGCTAATACGATAATGACACCCATAAAAATAGATTGATAATACGATGATAATCCAAGAAGATTAAATATATTGACAATCATACTCATTATTAAAACACCTATGAATGTGCCACCAATACTTCCTTTACCCCCCATTAGACTGGTGCCGCCTAAAACGACTGCTGCAATGACATCGAGTTCTAACCCTGTACCTGCTGTTGGTTGACCAACTGTTAACCAAGCACTCATTAAAATACCTGCCACCCCAGCAAGTGTTCCACAGATTACAAAACACCAAGTAATATATCGATTTACTCGAATTCCAGATAGTCTTGCAGATTCGGCATTCCCACCAACTGCATAGATTTTCCGTCCAAAAGTTGTATATTTCAACACAACTATGGCGATGATTGTCAAAACAATCCATATGACTGCAGTTAATGGGATTTTACCGAATATATTTCCACCAAGTACTGTAAAGCTAGCTGGTAAATCATAGATTGGTTCACCATTAGTCGTTAAGAGAGCCAATCCCCTTGCACTGACCATCATTGCTAATGTTGCGATAAAAGCTGGCACTTTAAATTTGGTAGAAATAAAACCATTAACAAAACCTAAAAACGCGCCAAATGCAATGGTTAATGTAATGGCCATAAAGGGATTCATACCTGTGTTTAAGAGAATTGATACGAACATTCCCGTTAATGCTAAAATGGCCCCTACTGATAAATCAATGCCCGCAACTAAAATAACAAATGTCATTCCAATACTGACAATCCCTACAAAGGAAGATTGCTGTAGTAAATTCAGTATGTTTTGTACGGATAAAAACTGATCTGATAATAAACTTCCTATTAAAATAAAAGCGATAAAAATAAAGAATAAATTATATTTTTTTAAAATCGCTTTGATGGCTACTGTATTTTTACGTTCCCCTTGCATTACTTCACTTTTAGTCGTCATACTTTCCCCTCGTTCCCCATTCATAATTAACCTGAAACTGCTGAATTCATGATGTCATTTTTACTTTCCGATGGTCGAGAAAATTCTTTGATTATCTCTCCTTCAAACAGAATGAGTACACGATCACAAATTGCTAATAATTCATCGATTTCTGAAGTTGCGACGATGATACTTGAACCTTCATTGACAATTTCTTTCATGATGCTATAGATTTCATCTTTTGCACCGATGTCAATCCCTTGAGTTGGCTCATCAAATAATAAAAGCTTCGACTTATGAACCAACCATTTCGCAATAATTACTTTTTGCTGATTTCCGCCACTTAATGTACTCATCGGCACATGCATATTATGCGCTTTTATATTTAATTTCTTCATCACATCAAGCATGGCCTGTTTCATCATACTAGGCTTCATAAAGCTCCCTTTTGAATATGAACTGAGAGAAGAAAGCATCGCATTATCCAAAATCGACAAGTCTAAATTAGCCCCTTCCGTTTTACGATTTTCTGGAACTAAACCTATACCAATATCTACAGCATCACTTGGCGATTTGATTTTCTTTTTTTGACCATTCATATAAAAATTACCACTCGCTAATTGATCTGCGCCATAAATGGCACGTAATAATTCGGTACGCCCTGAACCAACAAGTCCATACAAACCAAGTATTTCACCTTTACCTACAGAAAAATCAATATTTTTCAGCTTATTATTTGAAAAATTTTCTATTTTTATAAATTCTTCTTTCAAAATCGTTGAATGTGTTTTTGTACTTTTTCAATAGCACGACCTGTAATATGCTGAATTAATTGTTGTTGTGAAATATTGTCAATATGGTCTGTGATAATCCATCGACCATTTCTTAAAACTGTAATTCGATCGCCAATTGCATATAATTCATCTAATTTATGAGAAATATAGACAATTGTATAACCTTGTTTTTTCAGCAATGCAATAACGTCATATAATTTATGGATTTCATCAGTAGATAATGCCGTTGAAGGTTCATCCATCACAATGATTTTACAATCTGAACGAATGGCTTTAGCTATCTCTGTCATCTGCTTTAAGCCCATACTTGCTTCTGTTGTAGGCATTGTTGGTGATACTTTAACGCCGAGTAAATCAAAGATGCGCTTTGCTTCTTTGTTCATTTTCTGCCAACTAATAAAGCCACCTTTTGGTTTTAAATAATTGCCCAATAAAATATTTTCTGCTAATGTTAAATTTTCTATTAATGATAATTCTTGATGGATTGTCGAAATGCCTAATTGCATACTATCAGAAGGGTTTTTAATCGAAATTTGTTGATTATCGAGTAAAATCTCCCCTTCATCTTTTGTATATACACCTGCTAAAATTTTCATTAGCGTGGATTTCCCTGCCCCATTAGCTCCGATCAAACAGTGAACTTCTCCTTTTTTTAATGAAAAATCCACATTTTGCAATGCTTTCACACCTGGAAATGATTTAGAAATGTTTTTCATTTCAAGAATATTGCTCACTGCGTTGACCTCCTTTTTTCATTTTCTCCATAATTGGAAATAACACATGATTTAGCTCTAAATAATTGTCAAATAGTACATCATATTGCCGTTTCTGCGTCATATTAGGATAAAATGTTTTTTCATTTTTCACCATATTATTTGAAGCATCGATCAAACTATCAAAATAACCAAGTCCATATATGGCAATAATGGATGCACCTTTTGTCCCGATTTCAGCATCTTTTGGAATCGTAATAGGCAAACCTGTTACATTACTAATAATTTGCATCCACGATTCATTAACCGTTCCACCACCACCAGCAATAATTTCATGAACCTCTACGCCAGATGCTTCAAATGTTCGAATAATATTTTTCGTACCAAATGCAATCGTTTCCAAAATTGCACGATAAATATGATATTTTGTATGTGATAGTGTTAAACCAATCATCGCTCCTGTTGCATAAGGCGTTTTATAGGGGGTTCGATTGCCTTTCCAACTATCTAGTATGAGCAACCCATCACTACCAGGGCTGATTAATTTTATTTCTCTTTCTAGTTCAGCATAGATTGCAGATTTGTCGCACTCCGCTGGATAAAACTCTTGTAAAAACCACGAAATTATCGAACCACAAGATAGCTGTCCACCTTCTAATAACCATAGATTTTCAACGAGCGGTTCATCATAGGGACCCCAAAGTGCGTTGTTGAATATAGGTTGATCATGATGTATTAAATGAACAAAACTTGTGCCTGTCGTCATTTTCAACTTACCTGTTTCTAATGCGCCTGCTCCGATCATACCAATATGGGCATCTATGCCACCTTGAAACACTGGCATATTAATTGGTAAATTCAATGAAATTGCTGTTTCTGACGTGATTAAACCGACCTGTTCACCTACTGGTATAATCGTATGTGGCCAGTGTTTTGTAATACCTGCCAAACCAATTTCATCTAAAAAATCTTCCGAAAAACCACCCAACCTTTTCACATAACTCCATTTACAAGTAGCATTACATTGTGAACCAACTAGCCGAGAAGTTAACTTATAATTCAGCCAATCTAGCTGCTCTACAATTCGTTTATCCGTTAAATCATAATTTTTTTTAAACCAAAGTGATTTCGTTAACATCCATTCAATCGATGTTTTTTCACCTGAGTAACGTAAACGGTCACGCACGATTTTTAGAAGATTCTTATTTATGTCATCTTCTTCTTTTGCTGACCGTTGATCCATCCAACAATGTGCCTTATCAATTGGCTTTAAATCTTTATCAGTCAATAATACAGTTGATGATGTAGCAGCTAATGACATGCCTTTAATACACGCTTTATCAATCGTATCTGTCACTCGCTGAAGTGACCGCTGAAGTGCTTGCCACCAGTCATTTGGATCTTGTTCAGAGTGCCCACTACTATTATGCCATGTTGAATATGCCTCACTCGTTTGATACACAAGCTGTCCTTGAATTGTGTAGGCAGCCACTTTGAGAGATTGTGTTCCTACATCCACACCTAGTACATAATTTGTCATCATATTATTCACCCGGATATATTAAGATTTTATTAAATGCTAATTCTTTATTTTTTAATTTCATAAAAATTTCTGGTGTTTCATCCAAATCAAAACGATGCGAAATAATTTCTTCTGTCTTTATACGCCCAGTAGCCATACTTTCAATCGCATAACTCCACTCTTTTCCAGGGAATGGATTTGAAAATGAATTCCATGATCCTTTTAATGAAATTTCATAACGCATTATTTGATCTACTGCTTTTGCCGATAATGTTAATGCTTGATTTGAGATTCCCAGTAACACCACTCTGGCCATCTTGCCTGCTATTAAAATGCCTTGTTCTTGTGCAATTGGAGATCCCGATGTATCTAACACTACATTTATTTGTTTGTTCGCTAGAATATCTTGTACATTTTCAGTTAAAGAATTCACTGTTAGATCCGCTCCTAAAACCTGAGCGATTTCTAATTTTTCATCGAAAATATCAATGGCAATCACTTCTTTTGCTCCTAGTTCTCGAGCGTATTGAACCGCGAACATACCAATTGCACCAAGACCAAAAATCACTACCGTATCACCTTTGGCAATTTCACCTCTCCACAAACCATGAACAGCATTTGCAGCAGGATCGACCATTGCACCTGCATCATATGAGATTGTATCATCAATTTTCAAGACATTCTCTTTACCTACTTTAATATAATTTGCCATCGCACCATCTGTACGCGAGCCATAATAATTATATGTGTCACATAGACCATATTTGCCTTTTTGACAATATTCACAGGTATTACATGGGACAAGCGGTGCAATTGTCACACGATCTCCAATCTGCCATTCCTGTGCTTCCTCGCCGACTTCTACAATTTCCCCTGCAAATTCGTGCCCCAAAGTTAAGCCTTTGTAATATGCGCCTTTAACTAATGCACGTGGAATATCGGAACCACAAATACCCACCGCTTTCACTTTTATTAAAACTTCATGCTGATCAATAATTGGCACTTCTATTTCTTCCACTTTTAAATTACCTGGTTCATATAGCTTTACTGCTTTCATCATTTAACCCCATCTCCCTTTTCCCTAGTTCTATCGCCAATTCTTCATCAATAAACAGTGTATTTACATACCCACCATTTAAAGCCCCTCGTACACTTTGCGCTTTTTCTTTTCCCACTGCTATTGCTATGGAATGTTCTTTATTGCGTAATTCCTCTAATTCCAAACCAATCGTTCTGGCATTTAACGATTCATCTACTATCTGACCAATATGACTAAAGTAGCGTGAACAAATATCGCCGACTCCACCTGTTTTGATGACATCTTCATATGCATTTTCAGTGAAATAGCCACCTTTATACAACACTGATTCATACGATATTGAGCCGATACCAAATAAAGCAATATTACATGTTCTACCTATCTGTAAAACCTGTTGTATACCCGTATCTGTTTTCATCACATCCGCAATTGCTGCAGAATCTACTATTGTTGGCACAGGTAAATGATAGCTTTCTGCTTTATAGACCTGTGCAAAACGTTCCAATAATGCACTTGACCCTGTCGTATAACTACCTTTGGCAATACCACCATTTAATTGAACAATTTTCATTGTTGGTAACTCTTTTTCTTTAAGATATGGGGCTACATGTCCTAAAGTCGTTCCCCAAGAAATACCTAAAATAGAATCTTCTTTACAAATTTCATCTAAATACATAGCCACTGCCTTACCAACATCATTCAAAACTAAGGTTCTCTCTTGTAAATAAACTGGCAAGACAACTACTTTTTGCAAATTATATTTTTCCTGAATCAATGTTTCTAATTTTTGTAACGATGTTAAAGTATAATTAATTTCTACTTTTATGATTCCTTCTTTAAAAGCTGCATCAATAATTCTACTAATGGTCGCCCTTGAATAACTTAAGCGATCAGCAATTTCCTTTTGAGTTAAATTCATCTCATAGTATAATTTTGCAACTTGAATCATTTCTAATTTTGAATACATGGACTTACCTCACAATCACGTGAAATTATGTTCACGCCCTCATATTTTGTTCTTGAATTTATTATAAGTAAAAAAAATAGAAATGATAGCGTTTTCTCAAACTATGAACAGAATTTCAATTGTATTATAAATAAGAAAATTAAGTACTTTTCGAGAATTTATAAGTTAAAAACTAAAATCCGGTTGATTGGAGCACCAGCGAATGCCATCTGAATAACTTTTATTTTAAGTTCATCGGATCACTTATACATATGCCCATAAAAAATACACCCTCAAAGAATAACAGGTATTTATACCCATTTCTTGAAGGTGCTTTTTTGTTTTGTCTAAACCGAAGGGATCAGTCCCAACCATTTTGTTTCATGCTCTTTATACAATTCCAACCTACTCACTCATATAGAGTGAGACACTGCCCAATTGAATCCACCCAATTACCTGATAAATTTCAATCCACTCACTCATATAGAGTGAGACCGCTTACGCTAATGGCCATTTCTAACGCATCGGATTTCAATCCACTCACTCATACAGAGTGAGACCCACGATAATTCGGGTTGGCTTCTGCACGTTTCATATTTCAATCCACTCACTCATATAGAGTGAGACTTGTTACCTCGTATTTACCTTCTGCGATTAGTTCATTTCAATCCACTCACTCATATAGAGTGAGACCAAGAATGGTTACCGACTGTACAATTATTATTAATTTCAATCCACTCACTCATATAGAGTGAGACTTGCTCCGAAAAATACGTTGGAGATGTTAATAATTTATTTCAATCCACTCACTCATATAGAGTGAGACTTTGACGGTATCTCAACTTTGCAGTCGTTTGACATTTCAATCCACTCACTCATATAGAGTGAGACGAAATTTAAAACCGTTTTGCAGCCAAAAGATATATTTCAATCCACTCACTCATATAGAGTGAGACATATATCCGGTGCCAGCTTCAGGAGTCGAATTAGTAATTTCAATTCACTCACTCATATAGAGTGAGACAGAAGATATTTTATACCAACAATTTGAATTAAATAATTTCAATCCACTCACTCATATAGAGTGAGACGAGCTTATCCGACACTTACTATCAAAATATCATGAAATTTCAATCCACTCACTCATATAGAGTGAGACATTTTTCTGTCGTTACGACATTAAGTGTTGAAACTATTTCAATCCACTCACTCATATAGAGTGAGACAATGTACGTTCCATTTTTTTCACCTCTTTCTATAATTTCAATCCACTCACTCATATAGAGTGAGACTTCGATTTCGTATTTTTCGATTGCGTTCATATTATTTCAATCCACTCACTCATATAGAGTGAGACAAAGTAGTTTCATTGTTAAAATTAGGATATGAAATATTTCAATCCACTCACTCATATAGAGTGAGACCGTCGATAATTTTTAGTATCGCTTTGATTAGACACATTTCAATCCACTCACTCATATAGAGTGAGACACCTAAAAATAGAGAAGTGGGTGGATTATGGGGCTGATTTCAATCCACTCACTCATATAGAGTGAGACTTCTTTGCTTAATGCACCGTCACTTCGACGATACGATTTCAATCCACTCACTCATATAGAGTGAGACCAGCTAGGCTTGCTACCATTCCCGTATTTTTTACCATTTCAATCCACTCACTCATATAGAGTGAGACTGCAAAAAAAGTGATAATATAAAGTAAATAAAACAGAAAAATAACATTATTTTTATTTTATTTACTTTTTTTGGATAAATCATCTATTATATATTATCCTTTTTGCTAAAAACAGGTGCGAACCCCCCTAAGATTTTATGAGAGCTTATAGTTCGCACTTAAAAAATAAGTGGTTCATCTAAATCAAATGTATCTTTTGTACCAATATGTTCAACTTTCGATTTGTAATTATTACCTAATCTATAAAATCGTAAGCTATCTTCTGACGCATTTATAATTTTGATTAAATCATACCTTAACTTAACTAACTGTGCAGCATCAATATTACATTCAAAAACTGAATTTTGTACTCTTAAACCGTAGGATTCACATTTTTTAGCGACCTGTCTTAATCTTTTATTGCCACCTACACCTGATGTTTTCACATCATAAGTAATCACAACTAGCATGCGTGTATCCTCCTATTTCCATAAAAAAGGCGGGTATTCTTCTGAATCTCCTCGTAAATGCCTTGCTAGTAATAAGGCTTGCGCATGTGGAACAAGGCCCCAGTTAATTTTTTCTTTTAATCTAGGATGCGTGAGTGATTCCATTTTCTTTTGTTGCCATTTTTTTAAAAATATTTTACGCGCTTCTTCAGTCAGAGAAACAGCCCCATTTTCTTTTATTAAAAAATCATTTGCTTTTATTTCCTTGCGATTAATAAGTGAAATGACAAAACGATCTGCTAATAATGGGCGTAATTCTTCCATCATATCTAATGCTAATGACATTCTTCCCGGACGATCGCGATGTAGAAAACCTACGTATGCATCTAATCCAACATTTTCAAGTGCAGCACCTACTTCAGATGATAAAAGAGAGTAACTAAATGACAGCAAGGCATTTATTCTATCTAAGGGTGGTCGTCTAGATCTTGTCGTAAATGCAAAATCATCATCTTGTTGTAACAATAAATCATTAAAACAACTAAAGTACATACTTGCAGCTTGTCCTTCATAACCTCGAAGTGATTCTAAATTATTACACTGTAAAATATTTTCAAGAACTAATTTTAAATATAATGATGTTTTTTTGAATTTCATATGATCTATACGCATCGGATGATCTCTAATCGCTCTTTCTAGTTGCCATCTTTGATTTGATATTTTACCAAAAATCATATTTTTCGCAATTTTTGTACTTTCTAATTCATCATCAGAAATACGATACTGCACTTTGCGTAATAACACATTCCCCTGACTTTTCCCCGTCACTCTTGCTAAAAATCGACCAGTAGGTGTGAAAAAAGTCAGGTTAATATCTTTTTCTGCACAATATGCCATAAGTTTGGGACTAGCTCCTGCATATCCAAAAGTACAAATCCCTTCTAAATTCAGCAGTGGTATTTGACCAATCTTTTCTTGTTCAACAAGAATGACAACCGTTTCACCTTTTAATGTTAAATAGGTGTTTTCTTGAGTGATAAATAATGTATTCAGTAATTTTCTCATTATAAGTACCTTTGCATATATGACTTTACAGATTCTTGTTCCATCGTATTCGGTAGACAAATATGTTGTAGCGAACAACTTTCACAGTGCTTTCCAACTTTTACTTTAGGTGTATATTTATTATGATAATACCCCCACATTTCCTCAAAAAGTTGTTTGACGGTTGCTTTCATTTCTGTAGTGATTTGAATAGTGACACGTCTTTTTATTTCATCATAGTAAAATGCACCTTCTGAAATATCATATAAAAACATTTCTTCTAAACAAATCGCTTGTGCGACTAACTGAACAACGTCTTCATCATTCTTTTTAGGTTTCCCTCGCTTATATTCTACCGGCAATATCGTGAATTTAGCATCTTCTTTTGGTAAATATACGCCATTTTCATCTTTATTAAACTCTACGACATCACAAATGCCATTTGTTTTTAAAGTATGCGAATGAATAGGTAAAGCTCTCACTACAATTTTATTGCCACGTTTTTCTCGGATAAGTGGCTGATCCACACGTTCATGTATAAGTTGACCTTCCACTGTTTTTACATTTTCTTGCCATTGTTGTTCAATATGAATTAGAGCCCACTGCCTTCGGCAAAATTGAAAATGTTGGATGCCTGATAGCATTAAATATTCTTCTGGAAAATTAGACTTCATATACAAATTCATTTAAATTTTCTAATAGTTCATCCTTTGTCACTTCGAATGGTTCGTCTTGATTACCTGTCAAACTTACTTTTAACGCTCTATGAACTTGTGCTGATGAATATTGCCCCAATTTACTATTATGCTCCCACCAATATACTGCACGCACTTCCATCGAACCTTCTGGACGAGCTGAAGAAGCATCATTATCAAAAAGTGTTTCAAGTGATTTTTTAATAAGCAATGCATCTTCAGCGGTGAATCCCGTTTTCTCTGCCAATTGTGGGTTAATACTGCCAGAAAATTTATACACTCCAAAATCTACTTTATGCTTCATCCCCATTGTATCTGAACCTTTCTTATCTCCAGGTTCCGAATTGACACTTTTAGTAATTTGCATACTATTAATATTTATAGCCTCAAGTGTTTTAGCAGATTGTACAGATACGGGACCTCTAATACCTACAGAAACACCACTATCTTTACCTGTACCTTTAAAAGCAAAAACTTGTCCAAATGCACGCACATCAAACCATGATTTATTGGCTATAATAGCAAAAGCTTTCCGATCATTTTTCACGCTTTTTAACTCTTCATTGCCTTCTGCTCTATCGCGTAAATTATTAAAGTGATCCCTTGTATTATCTTGAGATTGAACAAAAATCGACTGCTCTAAATCTTGTAGGCGATTACGAATTTTACGTTTAATCGCTACATCTGATACTTCACCAAATCCATTAAAATCTTGACGTGGGCGATTACCATTCAGAGGATCTCCATTAGGGTTTGCATCTTTCACTGTAAATAGTACTGTAAAATCGATTTTATTTGATAAGATATTTGTCATTTTATTTGTCTCCCTTTTTTGCATATTCAAATGCACGTTGATTGTAATAGCCAATTATAAATTGTTCATCTAAAGCTTTATTGCAAAAATCATTTTCTGCAAATTGTTCGATAATTTCAGTTATTTTCTTTTGGATTGTATCATTTTCAGTCCAACTACCCATAAAGGTTCTAGTCGATGCTTTTACAAAATATGGTTGTAATTGTGTGAATATCGTTTTCCATACAGTTGCTGGTTTATTGGAAAATGATGTCATATAACGCAATGCATTCGTCGGTCTATTATTCATTGATTCCTTCAACAAACGTTCTTCAAAAACATCTGCCACTGCTAATAAACGGCCATATAAATAACTGCGATTGGTATTCGATTGTTGTAATGTCATACTATAAGCCTCCTGATTATATTTATCTGCAAAAACCACTGTCGATACTTGTAATAATTGTACATACTCCATTTTTTCATATGCTTGTGGCATACAACATCGTACATATAAATTACGTACTAAATCACTTGGAATCTGCGCTCCTGCTAAAACACAATTATATAGTCTTGATATTGCCGCCATGACCATTTCTTTGTCTGCTCTTGGGCTATAAGCACTCGTTGCGATATCACGTAGTGTGAATGTATTAAGCGAATGAAACCATTTCTTTTCTTTAGTATTATAATAGGTTTTATTCCACAACATTCGTTTTTGCCATTTTTTTATCTTTTCCATATAGTCTTCTATACCTAAGCTGCGATAGTTCACAACTGCCATTCTGCCAGCTGTAGCGGCATCCAATTCTACAATATGAACCATTTCAAAATCAGCTGTATGCCATTTTTGATTTGAAATCCCCTGTAGCATTAAATGATAGTTTTGTGCCAAGTGATCATTTGAGTAGCTTTCTATTTCATCCTCAATTAACAAGCCATCCAAGTCAGGTAACTCATCA
Source organism: Kurthia sibirica (assembly GCF_003143975.1). Classification (GTDB taxonomy): domain Bacteria; phylum Bacillota; class Bacilli; order Bacillales_A; family Planococcaceae; genus Kurthia; species Kurthia sibirica. Next base: position 152,914 of record NZ_QFVR01000003.1, read on the forward strand.
TTTGGAGATGGTAAATCTAATTGTTGATCTCCCCATAATAAATAGACGCGTGAATCAATGGTAAATCCCTGCCGATCAATCAACCATTTCAGCGCATTATGAGCTTTTTGAGAAGCTAGATAACTAATACTCATCGCTTCGCTAGCATTCTTAAAACGTCCTCTGAAGGTGAAACCATCCTTATCATTACTAGAAATCAACTTAGCCATATCTCCAGAATTGCGCAATTTGTTTGGATGCGTTTCCGTCACACCTAATTTTTGACCCATTACAAAGCATAATTCACTTTTTCTTTCTAATGATAAATAATAGCGCGTATATTTTTTGAATAGTTGTTGGTCCAGCCACGGATTTTTATACACTTCATTTGGATAATGTACTTTAAATCTTACAAAAGCTGCACTTTGTTCATTTACTACTTGTTTAAAAATAGCTGGTTTATCGTCTGAATGCCCCGTCCATTTTTTCATTAACTTACCATTCGGTTCTAAAAACAGTACTTTTTTATCAACAAGATCTCGTATTAATTGTGCTTTATTAATATAGTTGTAGATTGCTTCAACTGTTTGTGTAGAAAAACGAGAGTCTACCCATAATTTTAATTGTTGATTATATAAGTGAAATGCTTCTGCTTTTTTTTCTTCACCTGTATATTCTACAAAGTCACCTGCGACATACATTAATTTGTCATGTAGCATATGTGGCTTTAGCGCACTCCCTGCTTTTGAACCAGAAGCTTCTGTAAATGGTATAACTGTTATTTCTTTTTCAATTACTTCGGCATGGTAGAACTCACCACTAGGTGTAACTGTTACTTCAATTTGTGCAGTTTGAGTAGTATGTGCCAATGGTAAAAGCATATAATTTTTTGAATTACCATTTCGAAATGTCTTTGTCATCTGTTCGCCAGCTAGCGATTCATTGTAATCATATGTGTTGACTAAACTTCTCCAAAAACTCAATTTATTCAACTCCTAATTCGATAAATAACGCATCGACTGATTGCATATTCTTACCTATTTCAAAAGTACTTACTTCATAGTCTGTTATTTCTTTACGTAAAGTACATTGTTCTGATGTGATAAAATGAATGATTCCTTTTTCTATTTTAGGTGACCAAAATAACGCTTCGAGTTGTTCTCTTCCACTTTGACTTGGGTAATACAAACTATGAAGCATAGGAGAAAACTGAAGATTGATGGTATCATAATAACCTATAATTTCATCAAATTCACATGGTTCCACATAAGCTTGGCATTCACGTGTTCCTAAAAAGATATCACGTCGCCCACCTTTTTTTACACAACGTTTAGCAATATTATGATGCTTTTCTTCATTAAAATCTTCACTTAAATCTTTCCTATTGAAATTAAATTCAAAATGCGCTCGAATAGCATAGGCAGGATTTAATAAATAAGTATACTGAGCTAATGTATTCCCTCCCTTATACTTAATAGGTCGTATAGATTTTGATTCCATAGCTATTGGATTAATAATTTTGATTTCATCAATGACCCAATAAATAGATGGTTTCCAATAAATGGATTCTACAACACCGATTAGTGCGGAAGCTGTTGGAATTTGATAGGTCATTTTTTCACCACCTATCCGACTAAGTGGATCTGTAAATAATGCATATTCCCCTGAAACTATAAATTCGATTTGATTTCTTTTCTTCATCTAGGTACCTCCTGAATTTTACAGCAATCAAAAATAGAAACCATTTGCTACTGTTTAATCGATTGCTACACCGTATAAATTATGATACGAATTACTATTTAATACGTGAACACCTTTATTGCCAAAGCTAATAGTAGTGATTGCTCCGATTTTTTCTAATGCTTTTTCTTCATGTTTAAACAAATTGACTGCGTATTGCTGCGCGTCTTTCATCAATTGTGAAAAATCAAAAATAGAAGAATGATCAACTAATTTATTAACTATTTCCTGTCCCTCCTTATACGGTACAATCACTGTCACACTGTCGTTACTGATTACCTCATACTCCTCGGAAGCCGTGCCAATACTATTTGAATATTGCATATAACCGAGTGTGTTTTTACCTTTAAAAAACAAATCATAGATTGATGTAAGGCCAATCAAATAATCCAATTTTTTATCAAATGCGTCATAAAGCCTTGTGAAATAGAGCTTCATCGCTTTATTTCCCAGTGGATTTTCATTATTGGCAGCACAATCATTTAAAATAGCATGTGCAATCTTTCCACCAATTTCAATTTGCTTCAATTGTGAGATATTTTCTTCACTATGTTTTACTACATAAACCTGTTTCACAGCATATTCTCCATGTCTATTACATCTGCCAGCTGCTTGAGCTATAGCATCCAGTCCGGTCAATGATCGTATTACACAGTTGAAGCTAATATCTACACCTGCTTCAATAAGCTGCGTCGATACACAAATTACTTTTTTCTTTTTTTCTCTAAGAGCGCTTTTAATATCTATCAATGCATCTCTTCGATGTTGCGGGCACATTGATGTACTTAAATGATATATTTCGAAATTTGTATTTCCTATTAGATTTAATACTAAATCTTTTGCTGCCTTTTTCGTATTCATTATTATGAGAATATTATCTTCATCTTGCATTTTTCTATCTATAAACATTTTTATGTCATCTGTATTCCAACCAGCCGGACGATCTAAATAACAAATTTCAGTTCGTTTGAATTGTTCAATGACATCACCCAAGTTTTGCACTAATTCTAAAGGAGGATTTATTTTTTTTGATATTTTTTCTAAAGCCGGTTGTGTAGCTGTACATAAGACAATGGTTGTATTTGCCATACCAGCTAAAAACTTAATTGATTCATTGAATAGGGACAATGATTCCAATGGTACTGCTTGTACTTCATCAAAAATAATAATGCTATCTACTAAATTATGAAAACGTCTCGTATTTCTATTTTTGGAGTTATAGAAGACATTCAAATATTGAACCAATGTTGTAAAAATAATTGATTCATTCCAATTATCAACGTAATTTTCAGCAGGTAATCTATACTCATTTCTTTTTATTTTTGCTTCATTTTCTATTAAGTTATCTTGCAATACATTGCTATGATGTTCCAATATGACTTTTTTTTCGCCATCACGCCATAGTATTTCATTCATTTCTTTAACATTTTGCTCAATGATTGTAGTAAATGGCACGATATAAATAATGCGTTTTTTATTGTGTTGTTGTAAATGTTCCAAAGCAAATCTAAGACTAGCTAATGTTTTACCACCACCAGTAGGGAGGGACAATGAATAAATAGCTGTTTCACAATTAGCTGTTTGTACAATTTGCTCCGACATTTTTTGGCGTAATTCATCAATTTTATTCTTAACTTCAAATGATTCCAGTTTACTATTTAATCTGTGCTGTAATAATGACCAATTCACTCTTGATATAGTCATTTTTTCACCATCATCAAATGCTTTTGCATCTAATTTATCTGCATCTAACAAACAACTAAAAATGAATTTTGTAAGAAATACAGATAAATGATTAAAAAAATGTAATTTCGACTTAAATGGAATACTCTGTGTTTTTGTAAATTGAAGAAATCGAGTTGTAAAGCGCTTCAATTCTAGTTCTGCTTCAGCAATACAAGCTAAAAAATCATGTTTATTATGTATTTCTTCAAAAAAAAGTTGTTCAATTCGTTCCAACTCCATATTTTCCTTCGTTAATCGATGATAAAATTTATTTGAATTAGATAATGGATCTTCAAAATTCATCAGTTTACTGTGGTGAGAGAAAATTGCATTTATGATTGGGGCAATTAATAATTTATTTTCACTGGTTCTATATAAAATTTGCCCACCTACAGTAGCGTGATCTCCTCCATTCGAAAACTGACTACTACCTGTTTGAACTATTTCTTCTATATAATGTTGAAACTGAGTACTGTACTTCCCGACATCATGTAGCATACCAGCTAAACTACATATATTCTTTAGACCTAGTTTACTACCAAATTCACCAGAATATTGTTCAACATTGAGTAAATGTTCCTTTAAACTTTGTATTTCTCCTCTTTTACTAGTATGAGCAATATACATTTCATCACCTCTTATATAATATAATAACACTTTATACACAGTTTTATGTTATTATATTGAAAATATAGTTTTTTTTATAAATTAATGATACGTACTCTACTTTTAATACATGGGTGAAAATAATTTGCTCCGTCATAAGCAGGTCTAGCTATTTTATTGGTTAGTCTTGGGATGGATTTATACTACTATTATTAATCGATTGTATGAATACATACTTAGCTCAAAATCGATCAAATCATTTATAACTAAAGAGAGTTACTTAATATTTCATTTCACCAATTTTTCATTGTTTTAATCATTTGATAAACAGCGAGAGAACTCAAGATAGACTCCATATGGTATGGCTTATCTCACTTTTGCTTAGATTCAGCATTTTAAGTAGAAAAGATTTGGTGAACCTGCGCTTTTTCAGGTCTATTTTTAGGTATATTCATCATGATTAAAAAAAAAATGGCGAAAGCGCCTACCGATACTTGTCGGCGGAAAGCTTTCGCTATTTTTATTTTTCTAAAACATGAATTGTTTTAATACCCCAACATATATAATAGAACCAAAATTACATATACTATTACAACATGAAGGCAAAATTAAAATGAGTCCGGTGCAATACCGAACTCATGTTAACCAAGCTATCTAAATATGGCTCAGTTTTAGGAATCACTTCACTCATTGAATAAAGTGGAGGATTTTATATTTATGCTGTTTTTCTTCGTTTTGTGCGCATTTGATGGATCAAATAGATCACGATAAATACAGCGATATAAATAATCGATTGTATAATAAAGCGCTGCATTGAAAAATTCTGGGCACTATAGTTTATGGCTTGCATTACTAACATAAATGAAAACCATCCGACAATAAAATTCAGTACAAGTCCTGGCATAATTCAACACTCCTTTTTTTCATTATACACGTTTTGTATCATGAAAAAAATGATGTTATTTTTCGCAGGCAATATTGTCTTTATCACGATCTAAATCCGCGTTTTGTTGCATTGCTTTTTTATAAATACTTGCTGACACTTTTGCAGAAGAAGCACGATATTCTACTTTACCATTTCGTTTTACGACTTTATTTTTAGTTGCGGCTGATTTTTTTACACCGCTTGGATATTTTTCATTAAATACTTTGCAATTGCTATAGACTGATTTTGCTTCTGCTTCCGTAGAGCTGGTTGGCATTGAAATGGATCCTAGTACCATAGTTGCTGATAAAACGCTTAAAATTGCTGTTTTTTTAATGATCATAATAACCTCCAATAAAATTTTGTTCAATCATTGTATGTTCTTTATTTGATACATCAATTAAATAATTAATAGATAGATAAAGTAAAAGTAATATAAGTATAATACCCATAATTTTCTTCAACAGATTAATCCCTCCATATTTAATCGTTAATGCCATACTATCATAATACATTTTTTAACTATTAGATACAAAAATTGACTAGGAGGACTTCGGTGAGCTACCGATTCCTACTAGTCAATCATATGATTATACCGCTATACGCGTTGGATTTGTAATAGCTTTCAGCGATTCTGAATTCAGGCTATAAGATAAAACACTTTTGTCAATTTGTTTGATAACTTCAACTTTTGAATGATCATAGTAAACTGTTAGTTTCATATCCTTTTTGCCTTTTTTCGAATGAATAATATATGGTGTTACTTCTAATTGTGGATCAATATAGTATGCTTCATTACCTTTAAAAATTGAGTTGCGTACTAAAAAACTTGCTTCATTAAAAGAATCGATAAAATTGCTTTTTTCTGTGCCTTCTAAAGTTTTGCCATCAAATGTGACAACCACTTCATCCGCATTAAATTTTTGATGCATAGCGAATTTTGATGTTAGCCACACAACCACAATATTCGGTGGTGCTGTAACGAGTTTTGCAACGCCCGCAATGACGATTACTAACAGTACTGTCCATGACATGATAAAACATCTCCTATGATTAAGTTTATTCGATTTTGTCTATCGGTGTAAGACCGTTATTCAATAACGTAATTATCTTATCATAGTAAAAATGAATTACAATGTACTTTTGAAAATGTTCACGATATAGGCACAATACTCTATCTGCATTTGACCAATAAATGGCATTTGTGAAGTTTTTGAAAAGTGAGCTAGTCCCATTACAGGAATAGCTCACTTTAGAGTATTTAATAGACAAGCTCGATCCATAATTCATCATCAAATAATTTGGTCGTAATCGTTGGTGTCACTATTTTTTTATTATAATTGAAGCGTTTCACGAGCATATTTGCTTGCAATAATGCTTCGAATTTTTTCAAAATCTCTATATTTTCTTCATTGGCTGAAAAGTTTATTTCGATATATTTTTCAACAGGTAGATCTAATGCTTTACGTTTTTCTTGAATAATTCGGATCATTTCACGCATTTGACCTTCCTGTAATAAGTCTTCTGTTAACTGTAAATTCATCAAGACTTCATAACCAGCCTCTTCTTCAAATGCAAAACCTTCTGGTACATGAGATGTTTTTTCAACATGTTCTCGTTTTAAAACAATTGGTTCATCATCTATATGCAATACTAAGCTACCATTTAATTTGAATTGACGTTTTTGTTGTTCTGTTAAGTTTTCGACTAGGGATTTCATCACATTCACATTTTTCCCGAAAGCGATTCCCGCCGTTTTGAAATTTAATTTATAATCTATTTTTTCATAGTCTTCTAATGTTTTAACAAAATGTAACTCTTTTATATTCAGTTCTTCTTTAATAATATGCGCATAATCTTGCAATTCTTCGACTGGTGATACAATAAATAATTCACTCAATGGTTGTTTCACTTTTACAGCCGAGCTATTCCTTATACGACGCCCTAATTCCACAATATTTCGAACGGCGACCATTTGCGCTTCCAATGTCACATCTATCGTTGAGGCATCACCGATTGGGTAGTCTGCTAAATGTACAGATTGACCCGTTAGTGTTGTATAGATATCTTCTGTTATAAATGGCGTAAATGGGGCCGCTAACTGTGCAATCGTTGTTAATGATTCATATAATGTAGCATAGGCTGCTAATTTATCATCCGACATACCTGTTGCCCAGAAACGCGCACGATTTCGTCGGATATACCAATTACTTAATTCTTCAATGAAGGATCCCATTTCACGACTTGCTTGCGTAAAATCATATTGCTCCATCGCCTTGTTAGCGATGACTTTCGTATGTTCTAAGCGCGATAAGATCCATTCATCCATTTTAGTATGAATGCCTTTATTTTGTGCATCATATACATAACCATCTATGTCTGCATACATTTTATAAAAACGGAATACGTTATCAAAAGTATCCACAAATTTAGATTTAGCCTCTTGTACCGTTTTATGAGAAAAACGCTTTGGATTCCATGGCGCACTATCTGTCATAAATGCCCAGCGAAGTGCATCTGCTCCATACGCCTCCATCATCTCTGATGGCTCTAACGCATTTCCTTTACTTTTAGACATTTTACGACCATCTTCATCGAGTATATGTCCAAGTGATAAGACGTTTTTATAGGGTGCTACGCCTTTATACAGCGTTGAAACGGCCAATAAGCTATAGAAAAAGCCTCTTGTTTGATCGATTCCTTCAATCACAACATCTGCTGGGAATGATTGACTAAAATCAATATCCTTATTAAACGGATAATGGTGTTGTGCAAATGGCATAGATCCACTATCAAACCAGACATCGATGACTTCTGGTGTACGATGCATTGTATGTTCACAAAGTGGACATTGACAAACAACTGTATCAATATAAGGCTTATGCAATTCAAGTGTATCAAGAGATTGACCGCTAAGTTGCTGTAATTCGGCGATACTTGCAGGTGCTACTTCATGACCACATTCATCACATTGCCATACATTTAGCGGCGTTCCCCAATAACGGTTACGACTAATATTCCAGTCGAGTACATGATCGAGGAAATTGCCAAATCTACCTTCTTTAATATGCTCTGGATACCAGTTGACTGTACTATTTAATTTCACTAATTCATCACGATGTTTTTGCATATTAATAAACCAGCTATCTGTTGCATAATATAATAATGGAGAATCACAGCGCCAACAATGTGGATAACTATGTTCATATTTTTCTTTTGAAAATAAGCGCCCCGACTGCGCAAGCATTTTAATAATATCTACATCACAATCTTTTACAAAACGACCTGCGAGCGGCGGAACTTCAGCTGTATAACAACCTCTTCCATCGACAATATTAACAAATGATAAACCATTTTCTTTAACGATGCGGTAATCATCTTCACCATAGGCTGGTGCAATATGCACGATACCTGTACCAGATGAGTCCGTCACATAGTCTGCTAAAACGACTTCATGACCTTTTTCAAGTGTCACAAAATTAAATGGTGCTTCGTATTTTAAGCCTTTTAATGCACTTCCTGGCATTGTTTCAACAATTTGAGCCTGTCCTGAAAATAATTTTTCAACAAGCGATTGTACAACGATATAATAATCACCTTCGTATTGCACTTTTGCATATTGTAATGTTGCATTTACTGCAAGAGCTACATTTGCTGGTAGTGTCCAGGGTGTAGTCGTCCAACCTAAAAAATAAACATTTTCTTCATTGACTAGTTTAAATTTCGCTGTTGCAGACAAATCTTTAACATCCTTATAACCTTGTGCCACTTCATGAGAGCTTAATGAGGTTTGACAACTTGGACAATAGGGCGATACACGATGTCCTTTATATAGCTCACCATTTTTATGCACATGACTTAAAATGGACCAAACCGACTCAATATAATTATTTTCAAGCGTAACATATGGATTTTCCATATCTAACCAATAGCCAAGATCTTCTGTAAATACACGCCATTTCTTTTCATAGGTAAAGACGCTTTCTTGACATTTTTTTATGAATTTTTCGATACCATATTTTTCGATTTCTTGTTTGCCAGAAATACCCAACTCTTTTTCTACAGCCAATTCCACTGGCAAACCATGCGTATCCCAACCTGCTTTGCGTTCAACATAAAAACCTTGCATTGTTTTATAGCGTGCAACGATGTCTTTGACTGTTCTACCGAAGGCATGTCCGACATGGGGTAGGCCGTTTGCTGTTGGAGGTCCCTCATAAAAAACGAAGGGTTTCGCTTTTTTGCGCTGTGCTATTGATTGTTGAAATGTATGGTCACTTTGCCATTTCTGTTTGATTCTTTGTTCTTTTTCATAAGCTGATTCTTTTTGTTGCATTATTATTCCTCCTATACTTTTGTACAAAAGGCATACAAAAAACACCACCCCTCGCAAAGAGAGGTGGTGTTTTTTCGCGAACCACCTAAAACTATTGAAAATCCGAGTCAATAGCACTTAGCGACGTACAATCATACGCGTTCTTTTTAACGGTAGAATCCCGAGTTAGCTTACTGTCAATTTCGGCTAACTATCTCAGAGACGATTTTCAATTTGAATTTGTACACTGATTTCCACCAACCATCAGCTCTCTATAGGACAAGACTCAAAAATACTCTTTCTCTTCCACGACTTTGTATGCTTTTATTATTATTAAGTGTAGACTACAGTGATTTTACTGTCAACTATATACATGATGGGGAGGCTATAAGATGTTGATCAACCGTATTTCGAGCACAATTATGTTATTTAAATAAATTAATTGTCGTAATAATAATTGGCATACCAAAAACGTCTATTAAGAACGCACCCACAATTGGTACGATTAAAAAAGCTTTTTGTGATGGGCCATATTTTTTCACGATTGCAGACATATTTGCCATAGCATTAGGTGTAGCACCTAGTCCATGACCAAGGAAACCAGAAATCATAACTGCTGCATCGTAGTCTTTTCCGATAAAGCGGAATAACACGAACACACCAAATAAGAAAATAAAGACGACTTGCACAAAAACAATCACAAAAATTGGTAGTGCTAAATCTGCTACTTCCCATAATTTAATGCTCATTAATGCCATAGATAGGAATATGCCCAGTGAAATATCACCGATTAAATTGATTTCTCTCATATTAATGAAATCAGGTTTGATTCGATCCATCACATTACGAACGATGACCGCAACAAACATAGCGCCTACATAAGCCGGTAACACGAAACCAGTTAGATCCGAGAAGAATTGTCCTACATATGTACCAATGGCCATAGATAGTGTAATTAAAAACACTTGATTCATGAATGATTTCTCCGTCACCGGATGTTCATACACTTCAACATATTTTTCTGATTTTCCTTCATTGGGTTTTAGATTATGCTTTTTAATTAAATATTTTACAGCGGGACCACCGATTAACGCTCCAGCAACCAGCCCTACTGTAGCTGCCGCCATTCCGATCGATACAGCTGAGTTAATACCCATACCTTCAATTGTCGCACCATAGGCTGCAGCAGAACCATGTCCACCTTCCATTGATACTGCTCCGGCCATTACACCTAATAATGGATCCAAATGAAATACTTTGGCTAAACTAACGCCAATAATATTTTGTACCAATGCTAAAAAACCACAGGCAATCCAGTAAATAATAAGAATTTTACCACCCAGTCGAACAAGTGCAAAACTAGCACCTAGACCTACTGTTGTGAAAAATGTAATCATAAAAATACTTTGTAAAGACGTGTCTAGTGATAACTCTACCACGCCAGTCGCCTTTAATAATGTTGCAATTGCTGCAAAGATTAATCCTCCTACAACTGGTGCAGGTATGCAAAATTTATTGAGTAGCTTTACTTTGTTGACGGTAAACGTACCGAGTATGAACATCGCTACCGCTATAAATAATGTAGTAATTTGATCAATTTCAAACAATCTATTTCCCCCTAGTCATACCTACCATCGCTTCATTCGTCAAATATGCACCTAACTTCACCGTTAAGCCACCTTGATCTAAGGATGGATTCACTTCACATATACTGAAGCTCGTTGTTTTATCATTATTCGTTATGAGTTGAATAATTTTCCTCACCGCTTTTGGATGTAGACCAAAAACAGATGGTGCGCTGACACCTGGTGCATGTGCTGCATCAATTACATCCATGCAAAGCGTCATTAATAATACATCACACTGTTGCGAAAAATGGTCAAATTCCATTGCTAAATCAGCTTCTGTCATTGTATCTTCATATAAATACGTAACATCAAACGCGTCCGCACGATTAAATAACGCTTGTGTATTACCATAACGCTGAATACCACAAACGAAGTATTTTGCTTTTTTATCCTCATCAAGAATTTGTTTAAACATTGTTCCAGATGAGGTTTCTTCATCATAGTCACGCAGGTCAAAATGGGCATCGATATTAACTAATCCAATAACCGCTTCTTTCCCATACGCTTCACGAACACCTAGATAATGACCATATAAGGTTTCATGACCACCACCTAATATAATTGTTGCTGTATCCGTTTTCAGCGATTGTGCAACGATTTTACCCAATTCTACTTGTGCTGCTTCTAGTTGACGACCTTCACATTCAATATTGCCTAAGTCAACGATTGACACCATATTTTCTTCAATTAAAGGAATGCTCGACAATCCTTCTCTTAAAGCATTTGGACCTTGAGCAGCACCCAGTCTGCCTTTGTTTCTTCTCACACCTTCGTCACATGAAAAACCGACGATCGCGATATTAGCTTGCGCGTCACTCAATTGTGTTGGCTCAATTACTGACACAGCTTGATGTAATCTATAGCTTTCTTTAATAAGTAAACTGTCCACGCGACCGTTCCAAAATTCAGTCATTTTTGAGTTATACATATATTTTATCTCCCTCATTATTCATGCTTTTAGCTGTATTGTAAGTATAATTTTTATAATCTATAATTACTAATACTGTTTTTTTATATATTTATAGTTTATAACTATATATAGAGGTGAATATTTTTGGATATTAAACAACTTAAGTATTTTATAACAGTTGCAGATGCAGGTAGTTTTTCTAAGGCGGCTTTACTTTTACATATATCCCAGCCGTCATTAAGTAACGCGATTGCCAATCTTGAAAAAAGTATTGGCAGTAGTTTATTGGAACGTTCTACAAGGCATGTGCGACTAACTGACACAGGCATGTTGCTTTATGAACGCTCCATTGAGCTAATCAATCAATTTTCTATCATAAATGAAGAATTACAAGATGTCATTCATGGCAATGAAATAAAAATTGTTTTTGGTATGATTGAAGCTGCACATCGATGGTTTTCTGAAGTTATGCTATTGCATCATGAACAATACCCTGACATTCAATTTTCGATTATCGATACATTGTATAATAAATCAGTTATGGAAGCTTTGGAAAACTATGATATACATGCCGCAATTTCTAATCATTTCATACAAGGGCCCCATATTACTTGTCAGCAATTATATAGTGAAAAATTCGCTGTTATTATGCCCACGGATCATGCACTTGCACATCAACAACAAATTTCTTTACATCATATTAGCAATTACCCACTTATAACAGGTATGCCCACTTTTGAAACATGGAAATTGATTACGGAAGCGTTTGAAAAAGCACAAATCACCCCTAAAATCGCTTATGAAATTGAACGTTTTGAAATGGTGAAAATGCTTGTTTCATCGGGTGCTGGCATTAGTATTTTACCTGTAAATTATGTGCAGAATAATTTACCTACGAACTTAACGTATAAACTATTAACAGATGGACATCTTGAACGACCTGTATATTTATGCTATTTGAAAAATCGTAACTTTCCTGACTCCATCCTCAATTTATTCAAAAAAATTGAAGATTTTTGCAAATAAAACGATACGGAACTTTCCTCTCTCAAATAGACGGCTCTAAAAAGGCGAAGCAGCCATCTAGTGTCGATACATTATTGAATATGCTTTCTTTTTAACGAATTCTTCGCATCAGAATATATAGATGGTAAGTGATTAAATACTTCCAGTAAACCTTCACTTGCGAGACATTGCGAATTGCCTATTTTCTTCTCTAGCTAAATGGCTCTGGCCTATTTCTAATTTCTAGTCATGTGAATGGCAATTATTTTTCTCGACATAGAAAAACCCCATTAAGTAAACTGTTGATCTACAGCGTACTGTAGTTTTTAACAGGATTTACTTAATGGGGATACTACCAAAGCTTCTTTGGATAAGACAGCTTTTTAACTTTTCATTTTTGGATCAAAAGCGTCGCGAAGTCCATCACCCATTAAATTGAAACCAAGGACCGTTAACATGATCGCTAAACCTGGAAAAATCATTGTCCATGGTGCATTAACTAAATAGATACGGGCATCTGACAACATCTTTCCCCACTCTGGATCAGGCGCTCTTGCTCCTAAACCGAGGAAGCCAAGCGCTGCTGCTTCGATAATAGCTGTTGCAATCGCTAACGTCCCTTGAACGATAATTGGCGTCATTGAATTCGGCAGAACATGCGTAAAAAGAATCCGTGAATCCTTCATACCAATGGCTTTTGCTGCTGTAATATACTCTTCTTCTTTAATGCTTAACACCTTTGAACGAATCAACCTACCAAAGTTTGGTACATTGACGATTGCAATAGCAATCAGTGCATTGCGTAATGATGGTCCTAATACCGTAACGATTGCGATTGCCAATAAAATACTTGGGAACGCCAGTATAATATCGAAGATCCGCGAAATAATTGTGTCTACCCATCTACCGTAGTATCCAGCTATAATTCCTAATATACTGCCGACAATGATAGATATTATAACGGAAAAGAACCCAACCGCTAATGATAAACGAGCACCTAATATGACACGTGAGAATATATCACGACCAAAATCATCCGTCCCAAACCAGTGGCTTGCTGATGGCGATAATAATTTTAGTTTAAAGTTCTGTTCATTAACACCCTGTGGTGCAATCCACGGTCCAAATACTGCTAAAAACACGAAGAATGCGACAATGATTGTACCAATAACTGCAATTTTATTTTTTCTAAAACTTTTAAAACCATCTTGAAAAGGACTTCTTGCTTGTGCTTGTTTTTCAACTTCTACTTTTGGTAGCATGCTAGTCAAAGTGCATCCCTCCTTAATTATATTTGATTCGTGGATCGATAATACTATACAATACATCAACTAAAAGATTAATCATGACAAATATAAATGCGACAATCAGTATACCTGATTGAATAACAGGATAGTCACGTGAACTAATCGCTTCATAAATGTAGCGACCAATACCCGGCCAACTAAAGATTGTTTCCGTTAAAATTGCACCACCCAATAGTAGTCCAGTTTGTAGACCAATGACTGTTAATACAGGTATAATTGCATTTTTCAAACTATGCTTATATACAACTAGGAACATTCTTTGCCCTTTTGCGCGAGCAGTACGCACAAAATCCGATCGCATGACTTCTAACATTGTAGAGCGTGTCATACGTGCTATAATCGCCATCGGAATGGTAGCTAAACAAAATGCCGGTAAAATAAGATGTTTCATAACATCGATAAATTGATCGAAACGTCCTACTAATAATGTATCAATTAAATAGAAATTAGTAATGGCTTCAACAGGGTCACGTGCGTTAAATCTGCTTGATGTTGGTAAGATTCCTAATTCAACACCAAATGACCATTGACCCAACAACCCTAACCAAAAAATCGGAATGGATACACCGACCAAAGCTAAAATCATAGCTGTGTAATCGAACCATGAATTTTGGAACCAAGCAGAAATAATACCAGCATTTACACCGATTACAACTGCGATAACCATTGCCACAAATGCTAGCTCCATTGTTGCCGCTAAATATGGCCAAACTTCATTCAAAATGGGTACGCCTGTTTTAATAGACGTACCAAAATCGCCAGTCAACAGCTGCCCTATATAATGGAAATATTGTATGTACCAAGGATTATCAAGTCCTAAGCTTTCACGTAAAGACGCCACAGCTTCTTTAGTAGCTTGTTGACCTAATATGATTTGTGCTGGGTCACCAGGAATGGCTCTAACAATTAAAAAGACAATAAATGTCATACCAAGTAAGACAGGTATTAATTGTAATAAGCGTTTTCCAATATACTGAAGCATATTCCTCTCCTCCTTTAGTGAATAAAAAAGCTGCCAACATCAACGAACTGAGTTGACAGCTTCTTGTTATCTTTATTATTTAATGTCGATTGTATCAAAGCGATCCGAACCAGTTGGATGTGGTTTGAATCCAGTAATTTCTTTAATCCCTGCAATTAGAGGCGTTGAGTACGCAAGTGGTACCCATGGTGCTTCATCATGTAAAATAACTTGTGCCTCTTTATAAAGTTTCTCACGTTTTGCTTCATCTACTTCAATTTGCGCATCTTTTAACAGCTTATGTGTTTTAGAGTTTTTGAAGAATGTGTAATTATTTGAACCAATACTATCTTCATCTAAAAGTGTGTATAAGAAGTTATCGGCATCGCCGTTATCGCCTGTCCAACCAAGAAGGAATGCATCTGCCTCACCTTTAGCAGCTTTTTCTAAATACGTACCCCACTCATAGTTGACGATTTTCGATTTCATACCAACATCTTCTAAATTTTTCTGAATAGCTTCTGCCATTTTTTGACCATCTGGCATATACGGACGTGGTACTGGCATAGCCCATAATTCGATTTCTTTACCATCATAACCAGCTTCTTTTAACAGTGCTTTTGCTTTTGCTGGATCATATGGATAAGCATCGATTTCTTCATTAAAACCAGTAATTACTGGTGGCATAGCATTTGTCGCTACAGTTGCTTGACCTTCATAAAAAGCATCTACTAACCCTTGCTTGTCGATTGCATAGTTGACAGCTTGACGTACTTTTTTGTCATCAAATGGTTTGCGTGTTACCGTCATACCTAGGTAACCTACGTTCATTGAAGGACGTTTGAATAATTGTAATTTATCATTGCTTTCAATCGCTTTTGCATCTGTTGGATTAATACCATCTGCTAAATCAATATCGCCTGTCGTTAATGCATTTAGACGTGCTGAGTTTTCAGGAATTGAGCGGAAGATTACTTTGTCTAATTTAGGTAATCCTTCGATGCGATAATCTTTGTATTTTTCTAAAGTAATCGAATCATTGCGCTTCCAGCTAACAAAAGTGAATGGACCTGTTCCCACTGGATTTTTGTAAAAATCTTTACCAAATTTTTCAAATGCTGTTGGGCTCGCAATTGAGAATGGTGTCATCGCTAAGTTTTTAAGAAATGGTGCTTGTGCACGGAATAAAGTAATGACTACTTTATCTTCACCATCCGCTTTTACTTCTTTAATGACTGCATTCTTCTCACCTTTGAAGCCACCAAACATCGATTGGAAGTATGGTGTAGATTCTGCATTACCACTCATCCAACGCTCAAAATTTTTCACAACTGCTTCTGCATTGAAGTCCGTACCATCTTGGAACTTAACGCCTTTTTCTAATTCAAATGTATACTGTAAGCCATCATCAGAAGTATCCCATTTAGTTGCTA
Source organism: Kurthia sibirica (assembly GCF_003143975.1). GTDB lineage: Bacteria > Bacillota > Bacilli > Bacillales_A > Planococcaceae > Kurthia > Kurthia sibirica. The sequence continues at coordinate 169,448 of NZ_QFVR01000003.1, forward strand.
AACCAGGTACTAATTCTGTGCTTTCTTCACCAAAATTAATCAATGTTTCAAAAATATTTTTTGCTACTCCTAGAGATTCACCATCCGTTACAGCTGCTGGATCCAATTTTACTGAATCGGCTCCTCTACCAAACACTAACGTCTTTTCTTTGCTTGAATCTGCGTCTTTTCCTGACTCCTTCTTATCTCCACCACATGCTGCAAGAGCAGTAGATAGAACCAAAATGAGTAATAGGAAGAACATTAAGCTCTTTTTCTTCATGCTTTTTCCCCTCCAAAAATAGATTAATCTTTATTATCATTGTTGCGATCACTATGTAAATGACAGGCAACAGAATGACCAATTTCATATTCCACAATTTCCGGTGTTTGTTGTGAACAAATGTCCATTTTATATGGACATCTCGTATGGAATGCACAGCCTGTAGGGGGATTGGCTGGACTTGGTATATCCCCTTTGATCAAGCTTTCTTTCCGTACGAAATCCGGATCTGGAACGGGTACTGCTGTTAAAAGTGCTTGCGTATACGGATGCATTGGATTTTCATAAAGCATCTCGCTATCTGCTATTTCGACGATTTTACCTAAATACATCACAGCTACACGATCACTAATATGGCGAACGACACCAAGATCATGGGCGATGAAAATATAGGTCAGCTTGAGCTCATCTTGTAAATCACTCATCAGATTTAGTACTTGGGCTTGAATGGATACATCCAGTGCAGAAACCGGTTCATCCGCAATAATCAACTTTGGATTCGTCATCAAAGCACGGGCTATACCAATACGTTGTCTTTGTCCACCACTAAATTGATGGGGGTAACGGCTTGCATGATAGCTACTTAAACCAACAATTTCTAATAATTTGGCAACCTTCTCTTTACGTTCTTCAGGAGTACCAATATTATGAACTTTTAATGGTTCTTCCAGAATTTTCTGAACATTGTGCCGAGGATTCAATGAAGCATATGGATCTTGGAAAACCATTTGAATATCACGTCTTGCCTTACGCATTTCGGATGACGTCATTTTAGTAATACTCTTTCCTTCAAAAATCACTTCACCGTCTGTCGGTTCCAATAAACGCATAATTGCTCGGCCAGTTGTTGACTTCCCACAACCCGATTCACCGACAATTCCAAGTGTTTGACCTTCATAAATTTCAAAAGACACATCATTAACAGCTTTGACACTCCCCGTTGTTCTGCCAAAAAAGCCTGATTTAATAGGGAAATATTTTTTAAGACCATTAACCTTCAGCAATGGTTCTGCCATGTAAATCACTCTCCTTTTGCTCATGTAGGAAGCATCTTGTCAAATGATTTTCCCTTGTTTTATATAAAACTGGTTCATCGACTAGGCATCGATCAAAGGCAAATTCACAACGAGTCGCAAAACGACAACCTGCTTTAATCGTACCGGGCTTCGGCACATTTCCAGGTATAGAATAAAGACGATCCTTTTTCTCACGCATATCTGGTACGGATTTGATCAGACCTTGCGTGTATGGATGCTGCGGATCCTTGAAAATGTCCTTCACATAACCCTGTTCAACAATTTGTCCGCTGTACATCACGATGACACGCTCACAAGTTTCTGCTACAACACCTAAATCATGTGTAATAAGCATAACTGCCGTATTCAAGCGATTATTTAAATCGCGCATCAACTCAAGAATTTGTGCTTGAATCGTCACATCTAGAGCAGTAGTAGGTTCATCTGCTATTAAGACCTTGGGATCTGCAACAAGCGCCATTGCAATCATCACACGCTGTCTCATTCCTCCGGAAAGCTGATGAGGATATTCTTTAATAAGTTCTTCTACCCTCGGTAACCCGACAAGTTTCATCATTTCGATAGAACGGGCAGTTGCCTGTTTTTTTGACCATTTTTTATTATGTAATAACACCGCTTCATTTAACTGCTTTTCAATTGTAAACAATGGATTTAATGATGTCATCGGCTCTTGGAAAATCATCGCAATATCATTTCCTCGAATTTTGCGCAGATCACGCTCTTTCAATTTCGTTAAATCCTTGCCATCAAACATAATTTTACCTTCTGTAATTTTACCTGGTGGTGATGGGATTAAACCCATGACTGATAACGAAGTTACACTTTTGCCGCTTCCTGATTCACCTACGATGCCAAGGATTTCTCTTTCCTTCAACGTAAAAGATACGCCATCTACAGCAGGAACGACTCCATCATCTGTAAAGAAAGTAGTTTCTAAATTTGTAACTTCTAGTAAATTTTTCAACTCTGTCATCGAAAATTCCCCTCTCTCACAAAATTCTGAATTTTCATTATATTTATTTTACAATATCTTTAGGGTAAAAGGCAAATTTTTTATTAAAATGTTATTTATTCTTATTTTAACAATTAATACCATTATTTATCCGATACTACAAACGCTGTTTCTCCAATATTTAACTATATTATAAAAATAGTATGTCTCACATACGAATCATCAAATCCATGGAACGCGCAGAAAACTACTCCTATGGGAATAGCATGAGCTGAAAACCACATAAGCACGAAGTGACGAGAAGTTTGAAGCCATATCCGTGGAAAGCGTTTTCGAAGCGGAAATGGCTTGAAATAAATAATCCCGTATGATTTCGAAAAATCATACGGGATTTTCTCTGTTGAAAATACGTTTGTCTCAGGTGCTACTTTTTTGGGTTAGGCATTTAATGTTATGTCATCCCATGGTTCATCATGCAAGGCAATTAGCCAATTAAAGGCACGCTGTCTTTCCATTATTACACCTTCGTCCAAATCGGCGGGTGCTTCTATACCATTCATGCGATTTTCAATACAAGACCAATGATATAAATAGTTTTCATCCATACGATCCAGTAATTCTGTCGTAGTAACTGGTTGTGCTTCAGCAACTATTTCACTGACATTTGTATTATCTGTAATCAGTTGTAGCAATGCATCGACATCACAAATTTCAGTTGGTTCTTTTAATTCACTTAGTAGACCAATTGACCACAACATGACCCATGCTGCTTCATATAGCCACATACGATTGATTAATTCTTGATTGTCAAAATGATCCTTTTCTAAAAATAATTGTTCGTCGTTCGTTAAATTCATTTTCACACCGTAGCGATTTAAAAATACTTCAGACATACGTTTAGCTGTTGTTATTGCGGTCTTTTCTTCGTCATCTAGTAATTCACGTACAAATTGAATCATAATAATTATAATGGATGCTCTTTTTGCTACATCTACAGTTGATCGCCTTTGCACCATCTTGCTATCCGGTAATAAGGGTAGCGCATCAATATACGGTATTTTATTGGCAGACAGCTTCACTTGGCTAGCCTGTCTTCTCCCTTGATTTTCGATTGTTGCTTCAATAGTTGTTTCATATGCCACTTGTTGTTTTGTAATTGTAGCAGTAAATTTTTTTGCCATAATTTTATTATTTTCATCTACTAGTTCTTCACCACTTCCATCCAAAATAATGGAAGACGGCAATAAAATAAGACCGCCAATCATCGATGTCGTTTCGATAAAACTCCCCCAAAATTCTTCAATATACTGCTCCATAATATCAAATGATATTATGGTAGTTGTGTGACTAGCTTGCCGTACTAAGTTATCTTTAACTACTTGATCACCCGCTACTTCAGCGATTATATAACCGACAAAACCATTCGTAAATTGATTGGCTCCCTCATTTTCCAAGCGTTCTTTCAACTGGATTCTTGCGATTGGTTTCTTTTTAATAAAGCCCTTTTTAACGATGATGAAATGGTCTTCTTGTTGTATAACTTCATATGGAAGCATTGCTTTTGTGAGAATTTTATCGATTGCTACTGATTGATCTCTCGATGCGTAAAGCGTAAAATATGCCATTGGTATAACTCCTATTCTTTTTGAAAATGACGAACTGGATTCTTCTGCTATCTGTTTTAATTTCCCAGGTAATAACGTGATTGCTGTAATAACTGCCATGTTGTTGCCATTTCCAGTGACAATTGGTTCGTCTATGATTTTCTTTGTATAGACTTTGTATTGATTAGCCATGGTTACTGAAAAATCATCGAAAATCGTATGTATTCACTTGCTACTGTGAGACATTTGTACTTATTATACCGTGCCATTACCTTTTCAACTATTTGAGTATTTATGAAGAGTAGCTATAATTTAAGTAAAAGTGTTCATCTACTGTACTAATAAAACGCTCAGATATGTAGACTGCATATAGTGTCTTCATTCTCCTACTCATCTCTACTTGCACATCTGCCATCCATTCAAGCTATTGTATAAGTGAATAAAATCGACTACCTGCTTCAAAAAAACTAGAACATTCGTGGAGATCCGTACACATGGACACCTCGTAAAATCTTGCATGACCTATCACTGTTAGCTGCTGTAAAATAAGGGATTCGCTAGTTTATAAGTTGATCATTTCGGCTTATAGTTTATCCCTATTTAGCGCGCTCTCCAAATAATCAAATAAATCCTGCTGTGTAACCATTCACTTCACCCTATATACTGTATTCCCATTTCACAGTATAGTAGTCATTATAAATGATAAAACAGCTAGAAAGGCCGCCATTGTATCAGTACAATTTGCGGCCTTTTTTTATTTTTTTGACGTGATTATATCAAGATTATATAAGCCGATTTTTTTCTGATCGCCTAAGTATTTTTTTAGGTTTTCAATCTCTATGTGGGCAGTACGTTTTTTAGTATCTAGAGAATAACGATCTAAGTAAAATTCCTTGTTTTTAGTCTCGTAGACATAATAGATCTGACCATTTTTAAATTGCATTTGTGCGTGATTTGCTGGTTCTATTGGTTTTGGTCGAATCGTCATATATGTTTCGGTTGCTGCTGTTTTCGTATGATAACGATAGATTGTACCAACACCATTCATAAAGTAAATTGCCTCATTTACACGATAAATGCTGTTATCAAAAGTAAGAGGCAAACTACTTTCTGTTTCTTGTTCCGAACGATATTGAGCAATCGGTGTTGTTTGAACATCAAATGTTTTTTTATCTACTCGATACAAGTTAATATCTTCATATTTCTCTGTTTCATAATTGGACGCTGCAAAATAGTAGGCCTCTTCATCACTAATTACTTGTGAAACCGCATCAAGATTCCCTGTATTTTTCAACTTTAGTGATGTGATAAGTTTTGTTGTCGGATGATCTTTGAGCTGTAAAGAACGCAGTTGAAACTCACTCGTTATTAAATCCTGCGTTAAAAGTAGCACATGATCTTTTTCTTCCCCTGCTGCCGATACAAAATAGGGGATGAGCGCCGTTTCAAATTCACCTTGTTGGCTTAAATAGCGAATCGTCATTTTATAATCATGTTTTTTACTCAATCCACTATTATAAATAGAATAAAATTGTTTTGTTTGAGGTAATAAACCTGTTTTCAATCCACGATATTCATCTTCAGTAAATGTTTTTGTAATCGCTTGTTTACCAAATAAAGATAATTTATTTGACTGGTCAATAAATACATCGTGCCCATTTACTACAGTGCCACCATATTCAACAGCATTGATAGGAAAACCCTTTGCTTTTCCTTTATGATCTATAAAAACGATAGACCCTTGCTGTTCTTTTTTCTCAAGTAACTCCGCTTCTGGAGAAATATACAAGAGCGCTTGTTGTTTTTCAATAAAGCTTGGATTTTCATAGATGTTTTTAGCTGTAGCGGCAGTATGATCCGTTGGATTTACATACTTCCATATGACAAAAACAGCCACAATGAAGAGAATAATTCATCCGACTGTGGCTGCGATTACTTTCTTTTTCATAAAATCCTCCTTACCCACTGTCACTTCTATTAAGTATATTCTATAGTAGTTCAGCGAGTGAAGTAAAGGAAATTCGAGAAAAGTCAAAATATAAATTATATTGCAATTTTTTGAGAATACCATTTCATGAAATCAACTTGCTCTATTGCATTTAATAAGCAATAGGCATTTTCTCTTCGTTCTAAACTTAAGAGTTCATCCGGGTATTTTTTTTCCGCATATAAAGTAATATAGGGTAATTTGCGCTGGGCTTTTCTTGAGCGGAAATTCTCTACGCGCGCACCAGCAAAAACAGTGTGCATCCGAAGCTCAGTAAATGCAAAAAAGAGCATTTTCTCTTTAGCTAATGTATTATAGCCAAGCCCCCAATACGCTACTCCTAACCATGTACTAATATGACATGTTTTTGAGTGATCATTGCGGTTATTTAATGTAATAACACCAATTAATTCAAAGTCTTCGTTCATGATCATACGTGATATATGATTGCCCATCATCTCTTCTAGATTCATCTCACGAATAAAATCTCGCATAGCGTCCACAGTTGTTTCGTACGGTTGTAACGCCAATGCTGAACTAACTTCAGGCGCACTTAAAAGTTCCGCCATTTTTTCTGCATAATATACATCATGTTTTTGTAAATAAATTTTTCTCATTTTAAAACCTCCAAATCAGTCGATTATTTATCGCTTGCTGATGATTTGGTTGGCTGGCATAAAACGAGTTATTGCCGAGCATTTCGTTCTCCAGTAGAGTTATGCATGCTACAAGTGGGGTATTCGATTCTCATACTACTATGTACGTGAAGCGTTACTTAACTTAAGATGCTTATTGAAATATTCTTCAAATCCTCGTGCTATACTGCTATTTTTTCACTCATTTTTAGTTGTTTGTATGACTGCCGAATACCGATTTCAACTACTTGCATGAAATCGGTATTCATTATACTGGCTTCTAAATCAAGGTTCATCTGCAAGCTCCTTTTTGTTTTATACCCTCATTATACGCATTTGTCACAAAATGTTCAAATTTAAATCTTTTATCGTGAAAAAGTATGCTAATATGCTGGTAATGAAAGGTAGGTTTTTATGCATACATATATTTTCGATTTTGACGGTACCCTTGCAGACTCTAAACAATGTAGTATTCTTGCAACACAACAGGCATTTGCTTCATTAGACTTACCCATTCCAAGTGTGGAAAGCATCGAATATTATATGGGTATTCCAATTGAGCGTTCATTTATACAAATGGCTACGAAATCTTTAGATGAAGAAGAATTCACACAATTACTTATCACATTTCGTATGTATTATAAACAATTTGAAATGGAGTCATTAACTGTTTTTCCTCAAATTCCATTCGTACTTGAACAGTTGGCACAACAAAATATTCGTTGTTTTGTACTATCCAGTAAAAAAACCAATGTATTAGAGCGCAATTTACAAATGCTTGGCATTGATCATTTTTTTGTGGCAGCTATTGGTTCTGATCAAGTAGCCCATTATAAGCCACATCCCGAAGGCATCCAACTTCTTTTAAATAAATATCATATTCATGCAGAAAATGCTTTAATGATTGGCGATGCTATTTTTGACATTCAGATGGGGCAGGCCGCTAATATAAAAACTTGCGCTGTTACATGGGGCAGTCATTCTTCAGAAACCTTAGCAGCAGAAAATCCATCTGTCATGATTTCAAAACCAATAGAGTTATTGCATATAGCACACTAATCGTTGATTGCGGTGTATTTGAACACATCAAAAAGAGCCTGGGACAGAACAAAAATAGTCTGTCTCCAATACGCATCATCAAATCAATTAAACGCGCAGAAAACGACTCCTATGGGAATAGCATGAGCTGAAAACCTCACAGGAAAGCTGTGACGAGGGGTTTGAAGCCATGTCCGTGGAAAGCATTTTTCGCAGCGGACATAGATTGAAATGAATAATCCCGTATGATTTCAAAAAATCATACGGGATTTTCTCTGTTGAAAATATGTTTGTCTCAGGCTCTTTTTAATTTGGTTCACCACTAGTAATCATTTTGCTGTTGCACTTTTGCATTGGTATAGTGAATTTTTGACGTTTAAAAATTGATTTCTTTGTCTTTACCATAACGCTGTACTTTTTTTTGAGAATGCTTGTACTTTTTGTTTATTTCTCGATGCAAAAATTACTTCAATTTCCTTTGTTTGCTGACGGATATTCATTTTTTTGGCTTCTAATAAATAATAATTAATCATGGCATCGGATGGATTATTATTTGATAGATGCTCAAATAATTTCTCGGCTTCCTCCACTTTACCTTGCTGTAAATAATGCGTACCTTTCGCAATTTGTGCTTTGTCATACGCTTTTGGAATAGCCCTTAAAACGAGGGTCAAACTACCCATAATACACGCTATTGCTATCAGATATCGAATACCCTCTCCCCCCTATTATCCTATACCCATTGTCATCTATTATTCTATGACAATAATGTTAATTTTTGATTATGTTTTGTACACTTTATTATCAAAATGTTTCATTTACACTAAATATAGGAATAATATAAACAACTACATTGTATAGAGGAGGAATTTTCATGAAAGATAAAAATACGATTCTTTTTTTAGCAGCGGTTGGTCTACTGCTAAATATAATTGCTATTAGTGCTCCATTTAATACTATTTTTGTCCGTTTAATACTTTTAGTATTTGGTGTGTCTTTACTACTTTTTGGCTATTATAGTTATGTTGTTACAAAGCGCCGAGAAAAATCTGCATTTACTATTTTTCGTGATGTTCCTTTAAAACAACAACAAGCTGAACGTTCGTTTAAAATATAAAATTGTATTTTCCGCATCCATATCATAAAATGCATCTCCAATTTGTAGAATGATTCTACGAATCGGAGATGCATTTTTCAATTAAAAATGAACCCATCAAATGATGGGTCCATGCAACGCGATTTGCCTTTTAGTTTCCAGACTAGAGGAATTATACGTCAGTAAATGACACAAAAATAGGTTCTAGACTTGCCCTATGTTCATCTATGTATGACTGAATTTCCATTTCAATTGCTGAGTTGATATAAAGCTGGCAATTACATTGACTTGCCGGTATGTTTTGAATTGTTAAAACAGTTGAATTAAGTTGGTAGCTTTGAGCAGTTAAGACATTTTTCTTCGTACAATTACATTTTCCACAAATCATTTTATCACTCCTGTATATGTATTATATCGGCTTTTAGAAGCAGAATGTTAATTTTTCGATAAAAATAGGCTCTGTGTCAAATATTGGGGTGAATGAAATTGGATTTTTCAAATCAACTCGCTTTCTGGGGCAGGTGTCCTCGTCCTTTACTACACAAATCATTCACCCTACATGCAAGTCCATTTCTTGATCCTTCCTATTCAATCAAATCCTCGCTCAAAAATGATCAAAGCATCTCCATTCAAATACATGGCGTTTTAAAACCTTTTTTTATGATGAATACCTTCTAAAAAGCCCTTTGAATCGCCAAAATTAACGCTATTTACACGCTACTTGCCCGTTTTCAAGTGTATGAATCGGTAGTGTTGTACTTTTTTGCGTTACATCCCACAAGCTCGCGTCTTCTGCGGAATTAGTTGAAGCGAGACCCACGGAAAACATCATGCAGAGGTGGTATTATTTGAAAACTCAACAACTCATATAGAACCAAAATAAAAAGCACGACAACCGTTTATTTCTAAGGTAGAAATAATGGTCGTCGTGCAGATATTCTATGCTTTATTCTTTGAAGATTGTTGACGCATTTCAGTCATTTGACGCCACATAGAACCTTTAGCAGATTCACCTTGTGAAATACGCTCAATTGCCATTTTCACTTGTAAAGCAACTTCAAATTCCTTGTCGTTCTCTGCTGCTTTTAATGCTTCTAGAGATGCTTCAGTACCTGTTTCATATAGGAACATTGCCGCTCTCCAACGAACAAGCTTATTTTTATCTTTTAATGATTCAATCATTGCCGGCTCGAATTCTACAAAGCTTAAATCACTAATACAATCCCCTGCTGTACGGCGAACAGCAGCACTCTTATCATTTAATGCTTGTACGATATATGGTACAACAGCAAGGTCTTCAATCATACCAAAATATATAGTCGCTAAACGACGAATGGACATTTTGTCATCTTGTAACGCTTTAGCAAGCATCGGAAGATCCTCAACATCGGGATCTGGAATTTGATCGAGTAGTTGGAAACGATGTTCCCAGTCATCGACTGCAAATTCTTCCATCGAAATACGACGCTTATTTAATGGCAATGGTACTGTTTTATTTGTCGCTGCAGTAACTAGTTCTGACAAGCGTTCATCGGTATAGGTCGCCTCTATCTCAAGTGCTACACTTTCGCCGATTTCTTCCTTATCGCCATAACGAACACCGAAATCAACCCATTTACGTTGTAAGATAAAATCATCGTCATCCGAAGTACCGAGTACTTGATTAAATGCTTCAATATATTTTTTCGGTAAAGCGACACGTTTTTCTTCTACACTATCAAAAACCTTTACTTGTAAAGGGATTCCTTTAAACATTTGGATATGAACATATGCCTCACCAAAGCTATCAACAACATCTGCTTCCGTTGTTGTTTTTTGGGATTCTTCACCGAAAACTGCTCGAACCTCCGCTAATATGCCAACCCAGTCAAACTTTGCATTGCGTTCGACCGCTAAAAAGTCAGCTACATGATAAATACCTTTTACACCTTGGATTTTCATAATATCTTGTACTTCCTGTGGTGCCTGATCCAGATTTTCTTTATTATAATTATAAGCTTTTCCAAAAGACAATTCTTGGTCAACTATAACCTTCATTGTATTCGGACTTGGCGTTGGTTCAATCATTTTAATTTTCATATTGAAACCCTCCTTACTGTTTTACCCTTCTACGATATCACTTAAATACTCCCAACGCTCTATCAAATGCTCATATTCTGCATTTAATGTTTCCAACTCATCCGTCGCATTTTGGAGTAATGTAAAATCACTACCTGCCTTTTTCACTTTATCCTCTTGTTCCATAATTGATTTTTCAACTTTTTCAATCATTTTTTGGATAGAAGACCATTCTTTTTGTTCTTTAAATGATAACTTTTTTTTGTCGCTTTTTTCAATAATTTCAGCTTTTGGTTGAACGACTTCCACTTTTGGCTGTTCGATCTTTGCTATTTTAGGACTTTGTTTTTTTTCGTTTTGTTTCGCTAGGAAATCTGTATAAATATCATGACTCTCATCAATACCACCAACACCATCTAATACCCAGAGTTTTTTGGCAATACGGTCAAGGAAGAAACGGTCATGGGAAATAATAATCACAACACCTTTAAAGCCTTCTATGAATTCTTCCAATACAGATAATGTATCGATATCTAAATCATTTGTCGGCTCATCCATCAATAAAATATTCGGTTGGTCCATTAGTAATTTAAGTAGGAAAAGACGTTTTCTTTCGCCACCTGATAATTTACCAATCTGTGTACCATGCGTTTTTAATGGGAATAAGAAACGTTCTAACATGGATGCTGCAGAGTGATGTTCACCTGTATCATCTGTAATATCATTTGCTGTACTACGCACATATTCAATCATACGCTCATTGCTATCCATCTCCGGTAAATGTTGTGTGAAATGCGCAATTTTAACGGTAGAACCGACGTCTAGAAGACCACTATCCGGTTGTAGTTTACCTGCTAGCATATTGAGTAACGTTGATTTACCAGCACCATTGGGCCCAATAATACCAATTCGATCACCCTGTTGTAAGAGGAATGAATAATTATTAATTAAGTGTTTGTCTCCAAATGCTTTGGTAACATCTGTACCTTCAATAACTTTTTTACCTAGTCTTGTTGTAGCTAGACCCATCTCTAACGACGTATTATCATTATCTTTTTGCAATGATTCTGATAGATCATCAAAACGTTGAATACGTGCTTTTTGTTTTGTCGAACGCGCTTTAGCTCCGCGACGAATCCATTTCAATTCAGCTCTAAAACGATTGCGTTGCTTCGCTTCTGAAGCGACGTCCATCTCTTGACGAATCGCTTTAGCTTCTAGGAAATCACCGTAGTTCCCCGAATGTTTGTATAATGTTTTATCAGCAATTTCATACACATGTGTAGAAATAGCATCTAGGAAATAACGATCATGGGTAATAACAATGACCGCGCCTTTAAGATTTTTCACCATCACAGTTAACCACTCTGTAGACTGAACATCTAGATGGTTAGTCGGTTCATCTAATAGGAATAAATCAGCAGGTTCAATCAATGTTTTTGCAAGTGCCACACGTTTTTGTTGACCACCTGAAAGCGATGTAACTTGCTGCTCAAAATGTTCTTGTTTTAAGCCAAGTTTTGTCAATGCTGTTTTAGCTGCTGCATTGATATCCCAACCATCTGTGTCTGTCATTTCTTGTTGGTATTTGAACATAATATCCTGTAATTTTTCAGATTCAGGATCTGCTTGCATTTTCAATAAGCTATCTTCGTATTTACGGTTTAATGCGATGGCAGGGGAATCTCCTTCGAATACAGCATCTAGAACAGTCATGCCTTCTTCAAATTGAGGATCCTGTTTTAAATGTGCAATACGGTATTTATTTGGGTGATCTAACGTGATGGAATCTGCATCAACAATACCTGCTAAAATCCCCAGTAATGTAGATTTCCCTGTACCGTTAATACCGATTAAACCAGCGCGTTGTCCTTCTAAAATTGTAAATTCAATATCTTTAAATAGTGTTTTTTCTCCGACTGTTTTTGTGCAATTTGATACGATTAAATGACTCATAGTTTACCATCTCTTTCATTCTTTAGTTGCTCGATAAATTCCACCATAAATTGATGTCTACCACTAGCTAAGCGTTTGCCCTGTTCCGTTTTCATCAAATCTTTTAACAAAAATAATTTTTCATAAAAATGTGTGACACTAGCAGTTGATTTTCCACGATAATCTTCTTCACTCATATCAAAACGTGCTTCTTCTGAATCATCATATAATGCACGACCTTTTGCGCCCCCAAATGCAAATGTGCGCGCAATGCCCACTGCACCTAAAGCATCTAATCGATCGGCATCTTGTACGATTCTTGCTTCGATTGTCGTTGCCGGTAGCTCATTGCCACCGCGATAAGACACTGAGGCTACAACATTTTGAATATGTACACGTTTTTCTGACGATACATCTAATTGAGCCAATATACGCTCTTCATCTGCTTTATCCGTTGAATATTTTGGATCGCTGACATCATGCATAAGCACCGCAATTTCAACAACCTCATGATCGGCAGTCGGTTCCTCCGCTAAAATTGCTTTTGCGTTCATTAAGACACGCTCTATATGTTGAAAATCATGACTCGCATCAAACTGATCATATATCGTTTTTACGAGGCTTTGACATTGTTCTATCGCATTCATTGTTTTTCCCCCACTTTACAATACGAACTGGTCTAAAAAAACCACTTCATCTATTATAACTGTATTTGCTCGCCATTCATATTATCTTTGCTGTTTATGTATATAAAATAATATTTCTTTTATAAATTCACTACTATTCCTTTTTTTATACACTATCTATTTCCAAATGTTCGTTTATCTACTAAAATGAAGCTATAGATTATAAAATGAAGCAATCTATTATTTATATACTATTTTTACTTGCCGTATCTAGCGAAATGATTCAATTTTCTAACGTCACACTGTATACTACGCATATACTATAAAAAAAAGAGGCGAATTCAATGCATACATTAGCAAATAGTTTAAATGACACGATAAAAAAAGAAAATGGTCATGTATTTGATATGTTATCTTCACTTGGTCAACAAATGTACTTTCCTACTGAAGGCATTTTAAGTCAGTCCGCAGAAGCGAAGAAAAAAGCACATAAGTACAATGCAACAATTGGAACAGCAATTGAAAATGGGAAACCAATGCATTTAAAAGTTATTCAAGACACATTATCTGCATATGATCCTGCTGACTTATACCCATATGCTCCTCCTGCTGGTAAACCTGCTTTACGCGATGAATGGCGTAAAAAGATGCTTGTTGAAAACCCAACTTTAGTTGGTAAAACATTTAGTAACCCCATTGTTACAAATGCTTTAACTCACGGATTAAGTATTGCTGCAGATTTATTTGCAGAACAAAACGATGCCGTTATTATTCCTGATAAAAATTGGGAAAACTACGATATGATTTTTGGCATTCGTCGTGGTGCTGACATCGTTTCTTATCCACTCTACAATATGGATGGGGCATTTAATGCAGATGCGCTTCGCGAAGCTATTATTGCACAAAAAAATCACGGTAAGGCCATTGTCGTATTAAATTTCCCAAACAATCCAACTGGTTATACACCAAATGCTGTTGAAGGCGCTGCAATTGTCCAAGCGATTGTAGATGGTGCAAATGCTGGTGTTAATGTAGTAGTAATTACAGATGATGCCTACTTCTCATTGTTCTTTGAAGACTCTTTACATGAGTCATTATTCGGTGCTCTTGCGAATATTCATGACCGTGTTTTAGCCATTAAAGTGGATGGTGCGACAAAAGAAGAATATATTTGGGGTTTTCGTGTTGGTTTTATTACTTATGGTAGTAAATCATCTACTTTATTACAGGCCTTAGAAGAAAAAACGACCGGCATCATTCGCGCGACCATTTCTTCTGGTCCTCACCCTTCACAAACTTTTGTATTACATGCTTTACAAAGTCCAGATTTTAATAGACAAAAGGCTGAGAAGTTTGACATTATGAAAGGCCGTGCCAACAAAGTAAAAGAAATTCTTGAAAATGGCAAATTCGATGATGCTTGGGACTATTATCCATTCAATTCAGGTTACTTCATGTGCTTGAAATTAAAAACAGTAACTGCTGATCAATTACGTCTAACTGCACTAGAAAAATATGGTGTTGGTACCATTTCACTAAGTGAAACGGACCTACGTGTTGCCTTCTCTTGTATTGAAGTAGAAGATTTAGAAGATATGTTTAACTTAATCTACGGCGCTGTAAAAGCCATTGAAAAAGCGCAAGCCCTTTAATCGCTATACCCTACAGTAAAAGCTTGGCATGAAGAATAGAGTTGTTCCATAAAAGTGAGCTATATTTCATTTATGAAATATAGCTCGCTCTTTTTTTAGATGAATGACCGTACGAGGAGACCCGGCTATTCGTCAGCTGAAAGCATTCATCCGAAACCAATGAATAGAAAAAGTAGCGTGATTTGAAAAAATCAAATCACGCCACTTTTTTATGCAGCATAGTTAATATAGTCCACATTATCGTTGTTTATTTTCTTTTCAATGCTTCAAAAAAAATGCTGAACGTATTGTAGGATTAATCAATTTGTAAAAATCCCTTTAATGCCAATACACGTGCCGTTGCTTGTTTAAAACCCATTTGATAGTTACGATGCATTTGCTCTTCATTTTTTTCAAAACTTTTTAATGCTGAATCCGGCCGATAGACGAATGCTCGACCCTCTGCCTCTAGTTTTTCAACTAATTCCATCGAACGATTATAATGTTCTGCCCTTTTTTCCATCGCTGCGACAAGCTTAGGGTATTTTTTTCTCATCATACGCATCGCAAAGCGTGATTGACGATCGACTGTCTTACGGTAACCTTTTGGTCGCGTTAGTACAATCACATGCTTTTCATAGCCCTCATCAATTGCTTGCTGCACGGGAACAGGCTCCGCCAAGCCGCCATCATAGTAAGGTATATTATTAATTTTGATTTCAGGAAAAAGAACTGGGATTGCGCATGTAGCACGCAACATCAAACATTCCTTGTCCATGTCAAAACCATTCATATATTCGACCTCGCCAGTTTGCGCATTCGTCACACCGAATTTTAAAATACCATCATAGTTATAATAGGTTTCCCAATCAAATAAATCCAATTCATTCGGTACGATATTGTACGCAAAATCCAAGCCAAAAATACTTTTTTCTTTTATAAAATTACGCATGCCTAAATATCTTTTATCATTGCGATAATTTGCGAAAACACGTAATGTTCTTTCCTTTTGTCCCGAAATATAGGAAACGGCAGTAATAGCTCCTGCAGAAATTCCTAAAACATAGGGCATTTTAATCTTTTCATCGATAAAAGCATCCAGAACACCTGCAGAAAATAGTGCTCTAAAAGTGCCACCCTCCATGATTAGAGAAGTTTTATTCATTGATAAATCCATCAGACCAGACACTTCCTTTTTCTTAATACTACTTATTATACAGGATTTTTCAGATTATTAGCTTCATACGATTCGTCAATAGTTTTAATCCCTCAAAATCATCTAAATAGAGCTCTACACTACAAAAATTGTTAGCCAAGCCAAATTTGATACCATTGACATTATCAGCTTCCATATTCATTGTAATAGAGCATAAACCATTCATATCATTAATGGCGCGACGAAGGAGTAAACTGCCAATTTTCTGCCCTTGATATTGCTCAAGCAAATACATGGCAAGCAATTCGCAATTCCCTTCCGTATCAACATGGGAAAAGCTTGAAAATCCAATTATTTCATCCTGTACTTCCACTATGTAAAAATGGGATTGTGACATCCGTTGTTCTAGGCGTTTTGGGGCATACACAAGCTGTAAAAAATTTTCTTGAATAGTTCGAGGAATAATATGTTCGTATGTTACTTCATACACTTTATACGCAATTTCTCGAACCTTTGAAATATCTTCTAATTTCATTTTTCTAATATACACTTTGGCAACAGTCCCTTCACATTATTATTATACAGAAATAAAATGGGAAATTTTACTTTTTAAAGAAAAATATGAATTAAATCTAAAAAATGTAAAATATAGTTATTTAGCTACAGTCGTGATCACATTAGTTAGTTGATTAGTTACTTATGCATATTTCTTGTCTGGGCTATTGCAAGTCGAGGTAGTAGATACAAATAGGTCTAGCCCTGACTGCACAAAACACATTTCTCTCGAGTATCTTACAATTTATAAAGAGAGAGGATTCTGTGGCAATCTAGGTTAGACCTATGATTATTTTTTACTTAGAATAAGCCCACTGCATTACCATGTTCATCAATATCCATACGCAATGCTGCTGGCTCTTTTGGTAGACCTGGCATCGTCATCACATCACCTGTTAAACATACGAGGAAATGGGCACCCAATTTCGGAATCACTTCACGAATCGTTATTGTAAAGTTTTCAGGACGACCGAGTAAAGTTGGCTGATCTGTTAATGAGTACTGTGTTTTCGCCATACAAATAGCTAATTTATCCCAGCCATTTTTCTTAATTTCCACAAGTTGTTTTTTCGCAACATCTGTGAAAACTACATCTTTCCCACCATATACTTTTTGTACGATTGTTGTCACCTTGTTTTCAATCGTATCATTCATCTGATATAACGGTGTGAAATTTTGTGCTGTATGAAGCACTTCAAGAACATTTTTAGCAAGCTCAATACCGCCCTTACCGCCTTGTTCCCACACATTTGTCAATGCCATTTTCACACCATTGTCTTCACACCAACCTACAATAACATCCAGTTCATCTTGTGTATCTGTGATGAAGCGATTTAAGGCAATCACAGGTTCTACACCGAATTGGCGAATGGTTTCAACATGTTTTTGTAGATTGTCAATACCGGCGGCAATAGCCTGTGGATTGCTAGCTTTTAGTTCTTTTTTGTCTACTCCACCATGCATTTTAAGCGCACGTGCTGTTGCAACGATTACGACAGCACTTGGCTCGAAACCACCCTGTACGGCTTTGATATCCATGAATTTTTCAGCACCTAAATCCGCTCCAAATCCAGCTTCTGTCACAACGATGTCAGCAAGTTTACGTGCTGTATTCGTTGCTTGAATTGAATTACAACCATGAGCAATATTAGCAAATGGACCGCCGTGAATAATAGCTGGTGTTCCTTCAATTGTTTGGACTAAATTGGGTTTAAAGGCATCTTTTAATAGCAATGTTAGCGCACCTTCAACAGCCAAATCTTTTACGGTGACCGGCTGGCGATCATATGTGTAACCGATGACAATTTTTGATAAGCGTTTTTTTAAATCTACATAATCCGAAGCAAGACAAAAAATAGCCATAATTTCAGATGCTACTGTAATATCAAAACCATCTTCACGCGGCACACCTTGAGCTGGTCCCCCAAGTCCAATAATAACATGACGTAAAGAACGATCATTCATGTCCAAAACACGTTTCCAAAGGATACGGCGCGGGTCAATATTCAATTCATTACCGCGATGAATATGGTTATCTATAAATGCAGCTAAAGCATTATTTGCTGAAGTAATTGCATGCAAATCACCTGTGAAATGAAGATTAATATCTTCCATTGGTAATACCTGTGCGTAACCACCACCTGTAGCTCCACCTTTAATCCCCATTACAGGTCCCAATGACGGTTCCCGTAAGGCTACGATTACAGATTGTTCTAATTGGCGTAAAGCATCTGCTAATCCAACAGTTACCGTAGATTTACCTTCTCCAGCTGGCGTTGGGTTGATGGCTGTTACTAACACTACTTTTGCTTGTGCTTTTTTATGTGCAAGCTTTGTCGTATCAATTTTCGCTTTGTATTTACCATATAGTTCCAACGCATCTTCGGGTATTCCCGCTCGTTGTGCTATGTCTTGAATTGGAAGCATTGTTGATGATTGTGCAATTTCTAAATCTGAAAGTACCTGTGGCTTATTTGTCATCGCTTTAATCTCCCCTAATCTTCATGATATATCCATAATGTACTATATTATTGTACTTCCTTCAATAAAAGTCCTAAGAATTTTCCAAAAATGATTAAACAGAACTTTCTATTTTATCATCTATTCCTTGCACATATTATAAAATAGATACCTATAACCTTTTTTTAAAAGTAGAGAATTGACAAAAAATTTAAAATTATGCTATAGTTTAGCCAGCCTGTAAGAATCTATATTCTTATGAGGGTAGATTTTTATATGGAGGGATCAGCATGCATACTGGCAAAGTGAAATGGTTTGATACGGTGAAAGGGTATGGTTTTATCGAATCGGAAAATGGGGATGATGTCTTTGTACATTTTACAGGTATTGTAGGCGAGGGTTTCAAAAATCTAGAAGATAATCAAAACGTAGAATTCGACATTACTGAAGGCAACAGAGGTCCACAAGCATCAAATGTTGTTGTAATTAATAAATAAATATCATGTATTCTCTTACAAAATCTACTTTTTGAGAGAGAATTATTTACAATTAAAGAGCCTGAGACAAACGTATTTTCAACAGAGAAAATCCCGTATGATTTTTCAAAATCATACGGGATTATTTATTTCAATTCAATCCATTTCCGCTTCGAAAAACATCGTCCAAAACGAAAATAAATATATACACAAAAAGGAATAGCGCATATATACATGCGCTATTCCTTTTAATTTTGGCTAAGTTTTTGTCTCAGCCCTGTTATTTTTATTCCACTTCTGTGGGGGGGTCTATTTTTCTAATATCAAGACGAACGATTTGATGATTGTTGATTTCCGTTGCTGTAAAGACAAAACCATTATACTCAAATTTTGCTCCAACAACAATAGCATCATTATTTGCCATAAACCAACCACCGACTGTATCAATTTCATCGTCTTCAATATTAATGCCCATAATATCATTCACTTCGTCTAAAAGTAGCTTACCGCTAACATTATAGTGTCCGTCACCTAATTTATGGTGTTCCGGAAGCTCGTCCGCATCAAATTCATCTCGAATTTCACCGACAATCTCCTCAATTATATCCTCGATTGTGACAAGGCCCGAAGTACCTCCATATTCATCCAATAGGATGGCCATATGAATTCGTTCAACTTGAAATTTCACTAATAAGTCACTGATTGGAATTGTTTCAATTACTTGAATAACGGGTTGTACATATTCAACAACCTTTTTATTTACTTGAAAATCACTGCGAATAATCTCTGTTAAGATATGTTTCATATTGACGATACCAACGATATGGTCTTTATCGCCATCATATACTGGATAACGCGTATATTGTTCAACATTCATTTGTTCAAAGATTTCTTTAATATTCAAGTTTTGTTCAAAGCTTGATATCTCCGTACGCGGAACCATTACTTCTTTTGCGATACGATCATCAAACTCGAATATGCGATTCATGTAATTGTATTCAGATGTATTGATTTCTCCGCCCTTTAAACTATCTGTCATAATCATACGTAGTTCCTCTTCGCTGTGAGCTTCTTCACTCTCAGACATCATTTTCAAACCGAATAGACGCGTTAAGAAGCGAGCTGAACCGTTTAAAATTTTAATGGGAACATACATCACTTTATAGAAAACAATTAATGGTCCTGAAAGATTTAATGTAATCATTTCTGCTTTTTGAATAGCTAAGGTTTTTGGTGCTAACTCCCCGACAACAACATGTAAAAATGTTACGAGTGAGAAGGCGATGATAAACGACAATACAGAAGCCGTGCTACCATTTATACCTAGTAATTCAAAAACAGGGTGTAAAATCATTTCAATTGTTGATTCACCAACCCAACCTAATCCAAGCGCTGTAATTGTAATTCCGAGCTGACAGGCAGATAAATATTCATCTAAATGCACTAAGACCTTTTTCGCTCGTATGGCCTTGGTATTCCCTTCGCTAACCAATTGATCAATTCTCGTTGTACGCACTTTTACAATGGCAAACTCTGATGCTACAAAGAATGCAGTAAAAGCGATTAATAAAATAAATAACACAAGTTTTATGGCTATCTCGACGTCCAAATATGTTCTTTACAGTATTTTTTAACTTTTTTCATACTGTAAAGAATTCACCTCCCAAATTAATATACTAATAATTTATACGATTTTAACTATAAAATGCAATTTATATGTATTAAAACCAATAAATAATCTAAAAATTCCAAACAAGTTTCATAATAAAACCGACATATTTTTCTGATTTATTGAATAGAAAGCTAGATTTCATTGCGACACTATGCAGGTAACAATCATTCTAGTATACTTTGTCTGATAATCAAATAAGAAAGAAGGAAAATCCAATGACATTTGAAGAGATTTTACCAGAATTAAGAGCAGGTAAGAAAATTATTCGTGATGGTTGGGGTGGAGCAGAGCTGTATGTCAAATTAGTTGGCAAAAGTGAACTTGATGGTCAACCGTTAAATCCATATTTCGTTATAGATGTCCATGGTGAAGGCTTTACGATGTTCTCCCCCACTGTTTGTGACATTTTAGCGGAAGATTGGTCAATCGTACAATAAATAATAATCGTGGGAGCAAATTTTCTTTCCAGAAAGTTTGCTCTTTTTTCAGGAGGAATAAAGAAATGATTTTTGAGGAATTCAAAAACAAAGTAGTTTTTATGACAGGTGCTGCTTCCGGTATTGGCTTTGCACAGGCTGAAGCATTTTTACAAAACGGTGCCTCGCTTTTTGCTTTAGATATTCAAGAAGGACGAATGGCAGAACTGCAAGTACAATATCAAGAACGTTGCCAATTTATAGTAGGTAGTGTTGCTAATTCACAGCATGTTGCAGAAGCTGTTAAACAAGCCATACGTCATTATCATCAAATCGATATTTTATTAAATACTGCTGGTATATTAGACGGTTTTGCTAAAACATTAGATACAGACGAAACACTCTGGGATCGCGTCATTAATACAAACTTAAAAGGCGTTTATCTCGTAACAAACGCTGTGTTACCTCATATGATCCTCGCTGGTTCTGGTACGATCGTGAACATGGCTTCCATCGCTGGTCTCGTCGCAGGTGGTGGTGGTGCGTCATATACTGCGTCAAAACACGCAATAATCGGTTATACAAAACAATTAGATATGGATTATTGTCGCCAAGGTATTCGTGCTAATGCCATTGCTCCTGGAGCGATTGATACACCGATGAATGCTGCAGATTTTGAAGGTGATGGTAAAATGGCTCAGTGGGTGGCAGAACAAACGCCGGCTGGTCGATGGGCAAAACCACATGAAATAGCAAATGTGTCACTCTTTTTAGCGAGTTGTGCATCCGATTATATGCATGGCACAGTCATTCCAGTCGATGGCGGCTGGATTGCTAAATAGAATTCTGCTATAATAAATTCGCAGTCAAAGCGCTGCACTACGACACTTCAGATCGGGTTATAATCCCTCGCTTCCTTTGGTCGTAGTTATTACTAAAATAGTGATTCCACTATTTTACAAAGGAGAATAAAATTGAATAATACGCTTATTAAAAGCACTTCTACTACGAGAGAAATCTCGAAAACAGCACTTGTTGCTGCTCTTTATGTTGCCGTGACATTGATCTTAGCCGTCTTTAGTTTTGGCGTCATTCAATTGCGCCTTTCAGAAATGTTTAATTATTTAGCGTTGTTTCATAAACGGTATATAATCGGTATTACACTCGGTGTCGTCATCGCTAACCTCTTATCACCAACGTGGTTTCTTGATGTACCTATCGGTGGGATTGCGACGTTTTTAGTCCTTATACTTTGCCGAGTAATCACACAACCAATACACAATTTAGCACTCAAAATGGCGATTACAGCTCTTATTTTCGCGCTATCCATGTTTACTGTTGCTGGTCAATTAACAATTGTTCATGATCTTCCTTTTTTCAATACTTGGCTTATTGTCGGTATTGGTGAACTGCTATCCATGACGGTTGGTGGGCTAACAATATACTTACTTTCGAAAAAAATTGACTTTACAAAATAAATGAACAGGTCAACAGCAGGTTTTCCTGCCGTTGACCTGTTTTTTGCTTCCTTATACTACATGGTCATATAAATACTTCTATTTTTCTTATGACTCATTGCCTCCACGATTTCAGCCTTATGTAAATCCACTCTCATACACGCATCATCTATTATTTGAGGGCGAGAACGTTATTACAATTTATCGATGCTCATCGTGATTAGGTATAAATTGAGAATCTGTTGTTGAGTGACCATCTCCAACTAGTGTCACATCAAAACCATTTACCGTTGCTGTTCTGACTGCTGTATCAATGCAGTGCTCTGTCTCGCACCAGAGCCATAAAAATTTTCTACTCCACAGTTGCACGACTATTCGACATGTTTAATTTAACTCGTTCTCTCATTAAATAAATCATAGATATACTATTCAGTATAATTATTACAAACTGTAAAACCTCTAAATATTTATAAATAGATGAAAAAATCAGTAAAAAGATGGCTCCATTAAGGTATAAAGATTGTAAAACAAATTTACTATCGATAGCTACATTCGCTTCAAGAAAAGTTTTCCTTAGATCAATACTTACTAAAATACCAATAGCCGTTAGTAGACTAAATAAAATAACACCAACCCAAACAAATGGTATATACAACAGATACAGCATAAATAATAGAGATACTATCAAATATACTGCTATAGGTTTTTTAAATATCGTTGAAAGAATATTTCTTTTAACTAGCTCTAAAACGATGAAAATCGCTATACCTGGAAGGACAAATGGCACAAAAGAAAGCTTCTGCATATCTTCCTGTATAAAATCATTCACAAAAATAGGTATCCAAATAGTTGTTGTTGTGGCAAGAACCCCTAAAATAACAAAGTATCTTTTTTTGTTCAAATTTTTAAATCGTGAATCCAATTTTTTTTTCTTCTACATGTTTACGCAAAACAAATTTTTCTTTCAGCAATAAAACAGATGTTGAAAAAATAAGCAGAATAAATGCTATGAAATAATAACTTGGGACATTGATTAATAGCGCCCCTATAGCAAATCCAAATAGTTTAGCTAAATTTCTGACAGAAGCTAAATTTAAAAAGCCATTACTCAAATTTAATTCTTCTGTTAGAATCTCATTTTCAAATAATAAAATAACTACCGAAATAATAATATTTATGAAAAAGTAAAATATTACATATGTATATGCATTTGTTGAAAATAAGGAAATTGCTGCTATGATCCCACAGAGAATAATTCCTAAATAAAAAAATGAGTTCAAACTTATTCTACTTAATAAATGTAACTTCTGTAAATCCACAAAAATTAATAGACTAATGACTGCACTGAGCGCTAAAATAATTAGCTTATTTTCCAGCACACTCTGGGCGACAATAGTTGTCGTATAAGAATAGACTAAACCAGAAGCAATTATAAAAAGAAAATAAAGATTATATTTTAACTTCATTTATATCCCTCCTATCAATTAAAGAGAATATTTGTAAAATATCTACATTGTTTAGATCCAAAATCCCGCTCCCTCTTTTCGAATTTTTTACATCAAAGTAATATAGATTATACTCTTTTTTAAATTATTGTAAAATTTTAAATAGTATGATTAAAAATGGTATTCTCTCTTGCGTTAGCTACACGATATAACTCCCTCCACTGACAAACCATATTCCTCCTCATGTCAACTAAGTGAAGCAAGCTGAAATTGGACCGCAAATATCATGTCACGATTTAGAGTAATAGTGTCACGATCCCTTACTTTAGAAATGGATGGTCGTTATTTATATTTTTTCACTAAAACCCAGTTTTGTGACCATAGAAAAAACTACATCCGCATAATACGAATATAGTTCGTAATTCAACACAATACTTGCAATAGGATTGTCTCTGTAGCAAATATTGTGGAATGGAATGAAATGGAGCACAGATGTAAACGGCTCTCTTTGTACTTTATTACTACCTTCTAAAATCCATTTAATAACCAAAATAGCACAAAAAATAAGAGTTAGCGCTGTTGTGGTCGCTAACTCTTTTGTCCTTACTTATTATTTCAAACAGATACAGCAGAAAAGAATTCTTCGTACAGTTCCTTCAAAATTTCATTTTCGTATTTTTGAAGAACACCAAATGATAGTGAGACCTCAGAAGATCCTTGGTTAATCATTTCGATATTAGCACCTGTTCTAGCGATAGCGGTAGCTGCACTCGCTGCTAAACCAGTCTTATACTTCATTCCTTCACCTACTACAACAATCATTGAAAAACCGTGTCGGAAATTAACATCATCCGCATAAAGTTCTTCTGTAACTCGTTGTAGAATACGATTTTCCTTCGCCTCATCTAATTGGAAACTACGAATGATTACCGAAATATCATCTAATCCAGAAGGCGTATGCTCGTATGATATACCTTCTTCTTCTAATATTTGTAGTAATTTACGTCCAAAACCAATTTCACGATTCATCAAATATTTAGATACATACAAAATCGAGAAGCCCGAATCTGCAGAAATTCCTGTAACCGCACGTTTACTTGCATCGCGCTTTGGCATAATATGTGTACCTGGTGCCGACGGATTATTCGTATTCTTGATATTCACAGGGATACCTTGCTTTACGACGGGCATTAATGCTTCATCATGAAACACTGAAAATCCAGCATATGATAATTCTCGCATTTCTCTATACGTAATTTCTACGATTTCAGCTGGACTATTGACAACTTTTGGATTGGCACTAAATACACAGTCCACATCCGTAAAGTTTTCATACAGTTCCGCTCCGACAGCCGCAGCTAAAATAGCACCCGTTATATCGGAGCCCCCCCTATCAAAAGTACGCAACTGACCGGCTGTTGTAAAACCAAAGAAACCTGGGAATACGATAATTTCAGCTGCATTTTTTAGTGCACTTAACTGATCGTAGGCTTGAGAAATAGCCATCGTACGTTCTGGTGCGTCATTGACGACTAAACCATCTTTAGGACTAACATAACGTGCGGCCATACCAATGCTATTAAAATAAGCAGCAATCATCTTCGCATTATTATCCTCACCCGAAGCTTTTAATAGATCAAATACTTTTTCTACAGATGCTGTTGCCACATCTTTGCAGCGCTGTTGTAAGTCTTCTTTTATCATTTCACAAATCTTCTGATCTAAGCCTAAACCTGCTGCATTGTCTTCGTAACGTTGTAAGACTGCTGCGAGCTTATCATCAACTGGCTGTTTTGCAATAATCGCTTCTGCCACGTCAATGAGTAAATCCGTCACCTTGACGTCATCAGAATGTCTTTTACCTGGAGCTGATACAACGACGATACGCCTTGAAGCATCCGACTGAATAATCGATGCTACTTTTTTAATTTGTTCTGCGCTTGCTACGGATGTTCCACCAAATTTACATACCTTCATGTTATCAGATCCTTACTTAGTCTTTTTGTGTTTTTAAGAAAAACAAATGTATCTTCACAGTGTACAAATTAATCGTGTGTTAGTCAATATTAATTGCTACTATAACACGAAAAATTCTTAAATAGTCGAATATTCAATCAATTTAACTAAAAATTGTTCTTAAACAGATAAAAGAGCCTGGAACAGAACAAAAATAGTATGTCTCACATACGAGTAATCAAATCAATAAATCAATTGAACGCGCAGAAAACGACTCCTGCGGGAATAGTATGAGCTGAAAATCCCACAGGAACGTAGTGACGATGCCGTTGCCGTTTGAAGCCATGTTCGCGGAAAGCGTTTTTCGAAGCGGACATGGCTTGAATTGAATAATCCCATATGATTTCGAAAAATCATACGGGATTTTCTCTGTTGAAAATATGTTTGTCTCAGGCTCTTTAATTTATTATTTGTTTTTAGTATGTGTTTTTAATAGTTCCTGTCCTAAAAATTGGAGCTGTTCGCCAACGGTGCATGTTTCGATACAAAATCGATGCGCATTTGCTTTCCCTTGATCTTTACGAAGCTGTTTTTTCACAAAACATCCCTCGCAAAATTGTTCCGTTAAGTCATCAATATCTTGCACAATTGTCGTGAAATCAAGCAAAAAATTCACCTCTATATACTATTATTTTTCTATTCTACTACTGTCCTATGTTATGATGCAAGTATTCATAATTTTAGAGGGCGGTGGCATATGTTAGAGATTTATGTAGACGGTGCGAGTGCAGGTAATCCTGGACTAAGCGGGATCGGGATCTTCATAAAAGGGGAAGGTCAGTCACTGCAAATAAGTGAGGCGATTGGACAATCGGATAATCACACAGCCGAATTCATCGCTATGATTAGAGGTTTGCAAGAAGCACAGCGGCTCGGCAGTACTTTTGTATCGGTGCGTAGCGATTCAAAAATCGTAGTTGCTTCTATTGAAA
Organism: Kurthia sibirica; assembly: GCF_003143975.1. Lineage (GTDB taxonomy): Bacteria > Bacillota > Bacilli > Bacillales_A > Planococcaceae > Kurthia > Kurthia sibirica. The sequence continues at coordinate 196,393 of NZ_QFVR01000003.1, forward strand.
AGAGACATGCTAAACACTTTAAAGAATTAGTAGCACAAGTTCTTGAACTAGTCGATTCTTTTGAGCTATTTTTCATCAAATGGGTTCCAAGCGATCAAAATAGAGCAGCCGACAATTTAGCTAGGCAGGGCATCCAAAAAAATAAGCACTAGTTTTTGAACAGTATAGCATTTCACTCTTTTTATACATACTAAAACAAGAGGCCTGAGACAGAACAAAAATAGTATGTCTCACATACAAATAATCAAATCAATTGAACGCGCAGAAAACCCCATAAGAACGCAGTGACGAGGCATTTGAAGCCGTGTCCGCGGAAAGTGTTTTTCGCAGCGGAAATGGCTTCAAATGAATAATCCCGTATGATTTCGAAAAATCATACGGGATTTTCTCTGTTGAAAATACGTTTGTCTTAGGCCTCTTGTTTTTGCATTCTATTCGTAACATATTGAAATATGATACTTTCTATCAAATAGCAACCCACCTGTTTTTAAATGAACTTATTTACTTTGCTAAGTTGTTTGATTCTTCGTTAGTTTATTTTGCGTTAAAAAATAAATCATTGCACCAATTACTAAGACCACCGCAGACACATAATAAATTTGTGCAAAGCCATAATGTACTGAAATTGCACCTAAAATTGCTGAACCACCAGCAATACCAATATCAAATATTGTAAAGAAAGTGGCTGTTGCATAGCCTGAGCGGTGAACATCTGTACTTTGAACACTCATCGCTTGGAAACTTGGAACGAGTGCCCCATACCCTAGACCGATTAGCAAACCAGCTAGTAAAAATGAACTCATATTCGTCATGAGACCCATAATGATTAAACCGATTATAAAAATAAAAAAACCTGGTACAATAATATATTTCGGTCCTTTTGTATCATAAATTTTACCTGTAAATGGACGTGATAATAGCATAGCTGCTGCAAAAACAACATAAAATAAGGATGCGTACGCTAACAAATCTTTTTCCTGTGCATAAATCGTCAAATAAGATAATACACCCGAGTAGGAAAAGGCAACAAAACCTCCGAGTAAAGCAACTGGTAGTACTTTTCTTTCAACTAAATCACTCCAAGTAAATGTGAGTTTTGGTTTTTCAACGTGCTTATTTGCGGGTAATTTTATCGATAGTGCACAGATAGCACCCAGTAAAACAACAGCCGACATCACGATAAATAAAAGATCAAATGTAACATATTGAACGATTAATAACGCTACGAAAGGTCCGAGAACAATTGCTAAATTCTGTGACATCGAAAAATAGCCAAGGCCCTGTCCACGTCTTGCTGGGGGTACAATATCTGCAGCAATTGAATTATTTGCAGTCGTTAAAATACTAAAGGCAATTCCTTGGATAAAACGCAATAGTAATAAGAGTAGGAATGGTTTTATAAAAATATATAAGACCGTTGTTGCTAAGTATAATAATATACTAATTATAAGCATTTTTCGTTTACCGATAATGTCTAAAACCTTGCCAGTAAAAGGTCTTGTCACGATCGCTGATAGTAGAAAAACAGTTAGCAGGAGACCTGCATCACTGCTATTTCTATGTAATTCTCCAGTAGCATATAATGGCAAAACATTAATGAGACCATAAAACACAAAAAACACACTCATATTTGTAAAAAATAAACTCAGAAAACGTTTTGTCCATATTTTTGAATCAGCTGTCAATATCGGTCACCCTTTCAATTTCTGTAGCAACAGTTCAAATTGTGCCACTTCCTCCTTTGTTAGACCTTTAGCAAAATTATTCTCGTATTGTTCAATTTCTTTTTTCACTTCATCATATTTATCTTTTCCTGCTTGCGTGAGTGATACTCTTTTCAAGCGTCGATCCTCTCCTGGCTCATGCTGTAATAAGCCTCGATCCACGAGACGATTGACGGTGCGAGTAGTTGTTGGTGCTTCCACATTCAAATATTTCCAAATTTCTGTCAATGTCATGACGCCGTGTTTTTCAATCGTAAATAACACAGACCACTGAGCACTGAAAAGATCATGTTTTTTTAATACATGATTTGCACCTGTCGTAAATTCTCGTGTTTTTTGCAATAAATTATGAAAAAATAAATTCATTTTAAATACCTCCGAATAATTGTTTACCTAGGTAAACAATATAGTTATTTTAGTCCTCTTTGATTCTTTTGTAAATGGTAGTTATCTTCCAAAGCATAACAAAAAGTAGTTACTCTCCGAGGAAGCAACTACTTTTTCATCTTATTGATCAAGACTTTTCAAAGCTCCGACAGCACCACTGAAGCCATGGTCATTTAAGAATACAGGGGTTTTCTTTTTCAAAATTGTATATTCTTCAATAACATCCTTCAGTACATCATGGTCGGTTAGAGTTGTGCCAATATAAATAATAACATCTGCTTCATGCTGCTCTGATAATTGTATACTTAGTGTCGTGATTACTTCACCTACTAAACGAGCAACGGACGCAAGCATATTATCATTTGAATGTTGCTGTGGTTTCTTAATCCCTATTTTACCAAAATTACTCGCTGTTTGTTCAGGAGATAATGGTGCTGGTATTTCAAGCCCTTGAAATATATCTTCCACTAATAAATCAATGCTTTTCCGATTCCCTCTGCTAGCACTTTCACTAATATCATCATAATTGTACATGCCTGTTAATAGCGCGCCAAGACCAATTAATGTACCACCACCAACACCTGTGCCACCTGCCCTAAATGATGTATTACCACGCATATAGTGAATAGATGTTCCTGAACCAATATTCGTAATAATCGCTTGGTCGAAATGATGATTTTCTTTTTTCAGCAAATGACGTACACCTAACAAAGTTGCTTCAAATTCAACAACATAATTTATGTTATACGGCTTCGACATAAGCTCTTTAAATTGCTCTGCTCGACCACCTGTAATACCAATTACTGCTATGTCTTTGAATTGTTCAACAAAAGCCACTACTTCTGCCATTTTATAAGAGGGGTAGTGTTTTAATATGAGTTGCTCATGCTCATCTATATATGCTAATTTCGTTAGCGTGCCACCTGCGTCTATACCAATTTCTTTAACCATCGTATTCTCCTTTGAAAAACAGTCGTATGTATTTCGTATATAAATATGCTATCAGTGAAATAATAGCGTTTTCAAGACAAATAAACAACATAAAACTCTAAAAAAAGAAAAACCTTTCTTATTATGAAAGGTCACTATTTATTTTGTTGCTGCTATTTCTTGTAATTTTTTTGCTGGATACGTAGTGACACCCTGTTGGGGATTATGTGCAATTTTCAACATAGCTGTGGCTACATCCACCGCTTCAATTCCTAATTTCGCGCTAATTGGTTTACGCGTAATTTTGGTTATCCCTCTTAATAATGCAGTTGATATACTTTCTGCAAATCGAAATTCTAAGCGATCGCCCATCAGTAGAGAGGGATGAATAAATGCTAGACTGTTAAATGGGATTTTTCGCAATCCAGCTTCTAGTTGACCTTTCATTTTTGAATAGGCAAATGGTGAATTTTCACCATTATTTGGTGCACTTATGATAATGAATTGTTGCGCACCCTGTTCGAATGTTTTCTTGGCTAGGTCAATCGGATAATCTCGGTCAACCAAATTCATCGCTGTTCTTGTTTTCGCTTTTTTAATCGTTGTGCCTAAACAACAAAAAACATCATCCACTTTTAAATAAGAGGAAACTTCCTCTAAATTATTAAAATCACATACTACTTCTACAAGTTTTGGATGTCGTTGGGCGATAGAACGTCGCACTAATACCATGATCTGATCATAATGATCGTCTTGGAGCAATTGATGCAGTAATAAATTGCCTACTAATCCACTAGAACCCGCAATTAAAGCCATTTTCCCTGGCATATTCCCATCCTCATTTCGTTCAATTTATAGCTGTAGTTTACCATTAGTTACAAACTACATACACTTCTAACCACTTCAATTTCATAATTCACCATTTTTAGTTTTTCATTTTGCCCAGAATGAAGTACGATAGTAATGTAGATAAACTTAACCAATCGGAGGTCTTTTATTCGTGCCTGATCATAAACAATTAACAAAAGAAGCAATGGCCATTTTAAAAGCCACAAGTCGTACCTTTTTCATCCCAATAACTTTTCTAGAAAAAGACATGAAAACAACTGTCGCAATGGCCTATCTTTGCATGCGAGCTATCGACGAAATTGAGGATCATGAGGCGATACCAGTTGAAGAAAAAGCAGATATGCTTCGTAAAACAGCGGCATTATTGAAGGTTCAACCCTTTGATTCGGTTGCTTATGCTGACGTTATTCATAGCTATCATGATATTTTACCGGAAGTGACTCTTCGACTGCATGACTGGCTCTATTTAACGCCAGAAGGTATTCGAACACAAGTAGCTGCATCTTGTGCTGAAATGGCAGAGGGAATGGCAAAATGGGCTCTAAAACAATGGGTTTGTCATACGCGTGAAGATTTAGATGATTACACCTATTATGTAGCAGGTTTAGTCGGTGTTATGTTGTCAGATGTTTGGCGTTGGGGAGCCGGTATCGAAACTGATCGTGAATTAGCCATTGGTTATGGTCGAGGCTTACAAGCAGTGAATATTTTACGTAATCAAGAAGAAGATGCTGCGCGTGGTGTCAACTATATGCCCGATGATTGGACACGTGATGATCTATTTACCTTTGCTGAGGAAAATTTAGCTAAAGCAGATGCATACAATGCGTCCATTAAAAAACGTAGTATTTTAATGTTCTGTAAAATCCCATTAGCTCTTGCTCATAAAACATTAGCAACGATGCAAAAAGGTCACGACAAAATGACACGTCAAGAAGTAGAACAAACTGTCGCTGAGGTAGATCGCACGACAAAATAACAATGGAAACGACTACTCTCACGAGTAATCGTCTCCATTTTTTTATTTGATTTGTATACTAACTTTTTTCGTCACTTGGTTGGCTGAACGTATAGTAATCGTCGTTTGCCCTTTTGAGACCCCTTTGACACTACCTGTCTTAGACACTGTTGCTATCTTTTTATTAGCACTACTGTATGAAAGTTTTTTGTTTTTTGCAGTAGTTGGTTGTACCGTAGCTTTTATTTTTATACGTTGTCCTTTTTTCACGCTTACATTCTTTGTTGTTTTAATCAATTTAACGATTGATGGGTCCTCAATAACTGTAATTTTGACATTTAATTTATTGTCATTTGTCATTCTTGCATAGTAAACACCTATTTTTCTCGCTATAAATGTATTAGGCGATCGTTTGCTAATTACTTTTTTATCCTTCGTTGAAAATGAAAAATCTGTATCATTCGATGACGTCCAAAATACTGCATCACTTGAATAATTATAATCACGTTTACTTTTTATGGAGAATTTTTCATCTTTAAAAACAGTCATATTGTCTTGAACGGCTATTTCTGGTAGTGATTTTTGCAAGTCAAATAGCGTGATTTTATATTCTATATAAGTAACTTGTCCTTCTTTTTGCAAGCCATCAATATGGATTGTCCACTGATCACCTGCTTTATAATGAATAACATCGCTATTCGGCCTCCAAACAATTGCCTGTAGTTTCCCATAACCAGAAGGACTCACACTGTAATGCTCATTTTTTTTTAGTTTTTCTGAATCAATTGTGATTTGCTGGCCTGTCCTACTATTCGTCATCTGAATAATTGGTTTGTCGAGCGAATAACTCGCACCTAATGATAACGAGAAGGGTAAATCATTTGGACTATATTGAATCGGCATATTTTCTGGTGGCCAGGCAATTTTTATTTCACCATCTACATACTTTGCGGCATTGCGTTCTAGTTGATCTATTGTCCAGTTATATACTGTCGGCAATTCCTTATTTACTGTCGAAATATGATCAAAAACATAGAGTGCTGTATAATGCTTTACTTGCCCAAATCCAACTGCCTGTAAAGTCGGATCCAGTAGCCATTTCCGATGACCAACTACCTCGATATTGGAAGCATCTTCATCGTACATATAACCTGTCATAATGGACTGTACAATATTTTGATAGCCAAACCCAATATTGCTACTACGAGCGGCATGTTTTCCTTTTTTAAATAAAAGATCTTCGCTAGACATCCCTTGGGGTGGCGTCAAATAATGAGAAAACTGATGTCCGCGATTCATTATGTATGAGGCAGATTGCGCTAAATCTGAATAATTTTCATTTTCACTAACTGCTGGTAAGCCACTTAATAAGCGTATAAAATTCAGCATATTTAGCGCAGAATCATTCATTGTTTTTCCAGGATCATTGACACTTGGCTGCTTTTTATATGGCTGTACTTTTGTAAACTCAAAAGGCATTGTTTCAATAAAACGAATAATTTCTTTGTCCGTTGGCACAGGGCGTTCTAATCCTTCTGCTTGAACAGATAATGTAGTAAAAAACAGTACGCTGCATAAAAATAGTAGTAAAGTTATAATTTTATTCATAATAAAACCTCTTTCTTAGTCAATAAACACTATCATAACATATTGATTATGTCTGTCACTAGATTGTCTTATACGTCTAGCAAGATAATTAATAGTTGCTTATGCTAATATAGTAGTATTGAATATTAAAGGAGATTTACGTCATGTTAAATAACGCTGAAATCCAAGAGTATATAAATACACAACCCAAATATAAAGGCTCGGAAGTTGCGCAGGTTGATTCAAAATCCGCAATTGGAGCAAGCCATCTGCTCTATAAACGTGGTTCAGATAAAATGATTTTCATTAAAATTGATGAGACGCTTGTTCGCGCAGGCGACAAAAAAAACAAGAATATTGCACCGATTCAATCGGTATCAGAAGTAGCGGTTTTTTCTTTTCATGCCTTTTCAAAAGCACAGTTTGAAAAATTCGCTTTGGCTCGTCAATACACTTTCACATCAGATGATGGTGATACTTTAGTGTTAAAAACATGGTTATCTACTGTTGAATTGCTTGCGGTTATTCCGAAAAAGCTGAATGTCGAAGTAATCGATCATAAGTGGTATGAAAAAATTGTCGGATTCCGCTCGAAAAATCCATTGAAAATGACAGCGGCTATCGTAATTTATGGTGGGGTACTCGCTTTATTAGCCAATTGGTTACTATTCTAAAAAACATAAAAAAAGCTAGCTCGTATAAATTAATACAAGCTGGCTTTTTTATGGTTCTATTATATATGTTGGGGTATCGAAACAACTCATGTTTTAGACACTTAGAGATAGCAAAAGCTTTCCGTTATTCAAATGGCTTTTAGAAGGAATTAATAACAAAACGAAATACATAGGACTCTAAACGATTTGATCCGTTTAGAGCGAAAATTTTATTAACAGTAAAGAGTAAGGAAGTTGGTTTACATCTGAGCTAAATGAAAAAAGGCGAATGAAATTAAATAACCCATTTCATTCACCCCAATAATTGACACAGAGCTTTTTTATTTTAGATGACAACATTATTAATTAATACTGTAAATACGATGGCAAGCAATGCAACCATATAAACGAGGAACCAATTTATTAACAATCTACTTCTTGAGATGACTCGTTTTTTATACTGTTGGAAAAAACGAACAAAAAGTGCGATGAGAACAACTAAAATGACAAGCATGATAGCAATTAATAAAATAGTATTCATTTCCATAAAATCACATTCCTTTCCTTTACTTATTTCTATTCCCTATATAATACCATGTTTTTTAGTTTTATCTATTAAAAAACACCAAAAAACATGAAAAACTGCTCATTCCCATGCTTTTTCGGTATCATTTAGACAAAATTAAGCTGTTTTACATATCAAAACAAGTGTATAGTAGTCATCTTGAATAAACCCTTCTACTAATTCAATCCTACAATCAATTTCTGAGAATAACTCAGCAAATATACTGGATAGAACAACATGATCTATCGAACCACAAGTAATTCACTACTCTTATTGGTTTTAAATGCTACAACAGAAGTTTTTTATTGTAGATATTACATGGCTACTATCATTTTAGAATAGCCATACGAAGCCACTGCTACTTTTGTGTATATTTTTTAATATCGGGCATTATTTTTGTTGCAATTAGTTCGATGTTTTTCATTATTTTATCGAATGGTACACCACCAAAATCAATTTGAGCTAAAAATCGTTGATGACCAAATAACTCATATTGATAAAGCATTTTCTCTATTATTTGCTGTGGACTACCAATCATTAATGCATCACGATAATCTACAGATTCAGTAAACTGTTGTTGGGGGTATCCACCACCTCTTAACGCCTTCATCCCTTCATTTAAATGGGGATAATATTCGCGTAAAGCATCTTGAGAATTTTCAGCTGTATACATTAAACTGGTTGTCGAAATCGGCAATTCTTCCCAATCAAAACCACTACGCTGCGCCGCTTCACGATAAGCATCCACCGCTATTTTAAAGTTTGATGCGGGTCCTCCAAGTGTTGTCAGCATCATTGGTATGCCTGCATAACCCGCTTTAATCGCCGAAGCTGGTGGTCCACCAACTGCTCGCCAAATCGGTAGTTTTCCATCCTGTGGTTGCGGTAATATAGAAGCATTATTTAATGGTGCTCGAAATTTCCCTTGCCAAGTTATCGATTTTTCTTCATTTATTTGAGTGAGCAATTTTAGTTTTTCTTCAAAAAGTTCTTCATAATCACGTACATCATAACCCAATAAATCATAGGCCCCTACACGTGAGCCACGCCCTGCAACAATCTCTGCACGACCATTGGAGAGTAAATCGAGTGTGGCAAAATCTTCGTAGACACGCACAGGGTCAGAAACACTTAATACTGTAGCTGAACTTGCAATTTTAATATTTTTGGTTGCCTGTGCAACCGCGCCTAAAATAACAGTATGGGCTTGTGTTGTGAAATTTGCTTGATGGCTCTCCCCTACAGCAAAAACGTCTAGTCCTGCTTCATCCGCCAATTGACTGGCCTCGATTAATTCAGCTATCCGTTGCTGTGCACTAATACGTGAGCCTGTAATTGGATTGATTACATGATCACCAATCGAGTAAATACCAAATTCCATTCCCTGTTCTTTATTGATTCTATTTTTCATATGTCAAACTCCCTTCACTACCGTCTCTACTAAATGTACTACCCTGTGTTTTAAAAATCAAAGAAAACATCTTGATTTCAAGATGTTTTCTTACATTACCTATTAATGAACTCCTATTCACTTATCTAGAATGCATAAATATATATTTACGTGAGATTGGTTTAATCTAATATTGATATCATTCAGCGTAGAAAAAACGTTTATTTTGCTCGTTCACAAAGTTGATAAAAATTTTTTTCGTATATTTTATTGACGTCTTTATCCCGCTTTTTTGGTCCTTTTGTCCGACCACCAGCCTGCCTGATTTTTTGACCAAGATGTCTAGTAAAGAGTAATTGGTCTATATTTTCTTGTGTGAATTCTCGTCCATTTTGGTCGATTACTAAAGCATTTTTCGCAAGTGCCATAGCTGCCAATCCATAGTCCTGTGTCACAACGATGTCACCCTTCTCAACGTCTTTCAATAAGGCGAAATCTACTGCATCTGCACCTTTTGAGATGATTTTAGTGACAATTCCCTCAACGGAAATCTCATGTGAGGTATCACAATAAATGACCACTTCAAAATCAAATTTTTTCGCGATATTTACCGTTTGAGATACGACAGGACAACCATCCGCATCGATGTTAACTTTTACCATATACTTATATCAGCTCCTTCATAAATCCCTCTCTATTATACATCATTTTGTCAGGTAGCTGTTATACAATAGATACCGCTTTCATGAATATTTATACATATTTTATGAATAAATATAAAAAACACGCAATTGAAAAATTTCAATTTATTCGCTATAGTTATCAGCATAGTTAAAAATAAATGGGGGTTTTAGTATGGTAACAGTAAATAATGATCAAATTGCAATTGAGTATATCGATGGTGTATATAATAAGCTTCAACAAAGCCACTCACACGAACCAGAATTTTTACAAGCAGTGAAAGAAATCATCTATTCTCTTAAACCTGTTTTTGCACAACGTCCAGAATATATGAAAATGAGTTTACTTGAGCGTATTGTCGAACCAGAGCGTGTCGTAAAATTCCGCGTAGCTTGGCAAGACGACAGTGGTAAAGTACAAGTTAACCGTGGTTTCCGCGTACAATATAGCTCTGCTATTGGACCATATAAAGGGGGCTTACGCTTCCACCCATCCGTAAATGAAAGCATCGTGAAATTCCTTGGATTCGAACAAATTTTCAAAAACTCACTAACAGGACAACCAATTGGTGGTGCTAAAGGGGGATCTGATTTTGATCCAAAAGGAAAATCAGATTCAGAAATCATGCGTTTCTGTCAGGCCTTTATGACTGAATTACATAAATATATTGGACCTCATGAAGATGTGCCTGCTGGGGATATCGGCGTTGGCGCTCGCGAAATCGGCTTTCTATTCGGACAATACAATCGAATTAAAGCTGCCTACCAACCTGGCGTAATTACAGGTAAATTACCGCGCTTCGGGGGTTCACTAGCACGTAAAGAAGCGACAGGCTACGGTACAGTCTACTTCGTTCAAGAAATGTTAAAAGAAATAAATGAATCCTTTGAAGGACAAACGGTGGTCGTTTCTGGTTCTGGTAATGTTTCAACGTATGCAATTGAAAAAGCACAGCAACTTGGTGCAACAGTCGTAGCTTGTTCGGATTCAAATGGTTTTATTTATGATCCACAAGGTATTAATCTTGATACAGTAAAAGATATTAAAGAAGTTCGTGCAGCGCGTATTAAAGAATACATTGATGTTCACCCTCATGCTACTTATACAGAAAATTGCAACAAAATTTGGACAGTGAAATGTGATATTGCTCTTCCTTGTGCTACTCAAAACGAAATAGATGAGCAGTCAGCTCAACTATTAATCACCAATGGCGTCAAAGCAATTGGTGAAGGTGCCAATATGCCATCTACATTAGAAGCAATTAATATTTACTTTAAAAACAATGTGTTATTTGCACCAGCAAAAGCAGCAAATGCTGGTGGAGTTGCTGTATCTGCACTTGAAATGGCACAAAATAGTATGCGTCTTTTCTGGTCATTTGAGGAAGTTGATGAAAAACTTCAAGAAATTATGATTAATATTTACAATAATAGTCGTGAAGCAGCAAAAGAATTTGGTCACGAAAACAATTTATTGATCGGAGCCAATATTGCTGGTTTCATCAAAGTTGCTGATGCTATGATTGCACAAGGCGTTATTTAATCATTCGTCTTTACATTAATAAACACTCATTTTAAATGAGTGTTTATTTTTTTGTAGCCAAAAAGACGAATATTATGATATATTACAGATGAAAACAATCGCTTTTAAACTTTTTTCTAGGAGGAATTTTAACGATGAAACTTACATACGAAGGCAAAACAAAAGATGTCTATGAATTACAGGATGGTTTATTTTTACTAAAATTTAAAGATGATGTTACTGGAGAAAATGGTGTATTTGATCCAGGAGCCAACACCGTTGGTTTAACGATTGATGGCGCGGGTCGTGCTGGCTTAAGCCTTACTACTTTTTTTTATGAAAAACTAAACGCTGCTGGTATTCCTACTCATTTCGTTTCTTCTTCTATTAATGACGCAACAATGACAGTTAAACCTGCGACTGTTTTTGGTAACGGACTTGAAGTTATTTGTCGTTTTCGAGCTGTCGGAAGTTTCTTAAAACGTTTTGGGGCCTACGTTAAAGAAGGACAGACACTTGATTCTTTTGTAGAAGTAACAATTAAAGATGATGATCGTTTGGACCCACCTATCTCACAAGATGCCCTAGAGATGTTACATATCCTGACAGAAGGTGAGTATGCTGTACTTAAAACAATGACTCAGGAAATAGCTCAATTCGTAAAAGCTGAATTAGCTAAAAAAGGGTTAGAGTTATATGACATCAAATTGGAGTTTGGTCGCGATTCACAAACAAATGAGCTTATTCTAATCGATGAAATATCTGGTGGTAATATGCGTGCGTATAAAGATGGGCACTGTATCGAGCCACTTGAATTGGAAAAATTAATGATGGCTACAATAAAATAGCACAACATTATTATCTACATTATTTACAAACCGACGTCATTTTTGTCGGTTTTTTTTTTGTATTTACCAATAGCATGGAAAATGATTTCCAATCGTTTATACTAAATAAAAATCATTTGATCAAGGAGTGTTTCCAATGCTCAGTCATTTTTTACTCTTTTCTATTACTAGTTTTCTTTTAATAATCGTACCTGGACCTGATACCGCTGTTACGACACGCAACACATTATTACATGGCCGAAAAGGTGGAATTCAAACAACCATTGGTACTTGTTTAGCTATTAGCATTCATACGACTGCTGCAGCTATTGGACTTTCTGCCATTATTATGAAATCCGCTCTCGCCTTTTCAATTTTCAAGTATCTTGGAGCAGCTTACTTACTTTTTATGGGCTATAAAGCTTTTCGCGCGATGCGTCAACAAAAACCACTCCCTCAAGTTGCCGAGGCAAGTGAAACACCCTATAGTAAAAAATCATTGATTGCCCAAGGTTTTTATACGAATATTTTAAATCCGAAAGTCGCTGTATTTTTCTTAACATTTTTCCCTCAATTTGTTTTACCTCACACGAATACGACACTGTCTTTCCTCGGACTTGGATTATTGTATATTACTATTAAATTTGTATGGTTCTTGACATATATCTATATTATTAATACAATTCGAATTTGGATTCAAAAACCAGCTGTACAAGCGGCTATGGATGGTATGACTGGTGCAATATTTGTCGCTTTTGGCATTAAACTTGCATTGGAAAAATCTCACTAAATTACACCCCTTCTTATATTAATTTGCATATCGAAAAATAATTTGCTATCGTTCATAGAGTAGAAACTTGAATAGAAATTTCAGACAGGGTGAATAAATGATGCGTATTAATAAATTTATGAGTGAATCTGGTAAATCCTCACGCAGAGGTGCAGATAAGTTAGTGGAAGAAGGCCGTATTACAATCAATGGAGAACTTGCTGTTATGGGGAGTAAGGTAGAACCTGGTGACGTCGTCTTTTTTGATGGTGAAGAAGTATCTATTTCAACTGATTACGTCTATTTAGTTTTAAATAAACCAATCGGGATTACAAGTACAACGGAAAGACATATTAAGGGCAATGTTGTTGATTATGTAAATCATGAACAACGTATTTTCCATATTGGCCGTCTGGATAAAGACTCTGAAGGTCTATTACTTCTAACAAATGATGGTGATATCGTCAATGAAATCCTTCGTGAAGAGAATGGTCATGATAAGGAGTATATTGTCAGTGTTGACCGCCTAATCTCTGAAGATTTTCTCTATGATATGGCCAATGGCGTTGAAATTTTAGATACTGTTACAAAACCTTGTAAAGTAGAACAGCTTTCTGATTTTGCTTTCAAAATAACTTTGCAACAAGGTCTAAACCGTCAAATCCGTAGAATGTGTAATGCACTAGGTTATTCTGTCTATGGTTTACAGCGTATTCGTATTATGAATATTCATTTAGAGAACTTACCATTAGGTCAATGGCGTGAGCTAACAACTGACGAACGTCAAGAAATGTTCCGCTTGTTAGATTACAGCCCAAAATCTTGGTAGTTATGACTGAAGCAAATCATATTGCTTCAGTTTTTTTATTTTTATCAGAATATTCACAAATTATTAATATTATCGTATATATTTTTCCTGTATAATAAATAAAAACCTATAAGGGGGTCGTTGAATCGATGAAAAAAGTATTGGAAGACTCAAATTCTTATTTCAAAAGAGTTCCGCAACTTTTACAAATTATTTTAAACTGTAGCCTCATTATTTTAGCGACAATTCTTTCTATTTTATTGATCAAAGAACTTTGGCAATTCATAATCATTCTATGGCAGGACAATGCCAAGAGCTCAGCAGATTTTCTCCAAAATATTCTTGTCTTTTTCATCTACTTTGAATTTATAACGATGATTGTTAAATACTTTAAAGAGGACTACCATTTCCCTCTTCGTTATTTTATATATATTGGTATAACAGCGATGTTGCGCCTAATCATTATTGAACACCATAATCCATGGGCGACATTAGCATATGCTCTCGTCATTTTGGCGCTTATTATCGGCTATTTCATCATTAATATTACACCACTTGAGCGTCCGAAACGCGATAGTATCTTCACAAATAGAAAAATAAAGTAGTTTAGAGGATATGGCGTTCTATAGCTGCCCTATCCTTTTTTCATTCTTATTATTCTAAAGTTTCTAAATCATTAAAAATGTATTATACTACTTATATACTTCGATTTACGAAGAATACTGGATACATATCAAGGAGGAATTTTTATGCATGCACGTTTTCCATTACGTAAAGATGTACCAACCGATGAAAAATGGGATTTATCCTATTTAGTAAAAGACGAAGCGCAATTTGAAGCGTCGTTACAACAATTAGGACAAGATGTAGATGCTTTCGTCACAAAATGGCAGGGAAAAATAACAACTGCTCAAGATGTGGCACAAGCTATCATTGAATCTGAGAAACTATCAGAAGGTTTTGTCACATTAGGTAGCTATGCTGAATTGGATGCTGAAACAGATCAAACCAATGATGTTGCTCAAATACGTGTTGGGAATTATGGTAATTTCGCTTCTAAAGCCGGTAGTAAATTATCATTTGTTAACAGTGAAATTTTAGCACTGACAAATGACGTGTTAGAAGAAGCCATTACCATTGCACCAAACTACACACATTATATTAATCTCTTAATAAAGAAAAAAGCACATCAATTACATCCAGAGGCTGAGCGTACAATTGCAGCGCTCTCAGAAACATTGAATGCACCCTACTCACTTTATAACACAGCAAAATTAGTAGATTTACAATTTGAAAATTTTGAAGTGAATGGCAAAAGCTATCCATTAAACTATAATTTATTTGAAGGTGATTGGGAATTAGAAGTCGATACTGATGTACGCCGTGCGGCATTCGACTCGTTCTCACAACAAGTAAAGCACTATTTACACACAACTGCAAAAACATATAGCACACATGTTCAGCAAGAAAAAACGCTCTCTGAACTTCGTGGTTATGATTCTGTTTTCGACTACTTATTAGATGAACAAGAAGTAGACCGTGATTTATATAATCGTCAAATTGATGTAACAATGAAAGAATTAGCACCTCATATGCGTCGCTATGCAAAATTACTACAAAAAGTCCATGGTCTTGAAAAAATGACTTTTGCTGACTTGAAAATCTCGTTAGATCCAGAATTTGAACCATCTATTACTGTTGAACAATCACGAAAATACTTAAATGATGCGCTCGGTGTAATGGGTGAAGATTATTTACAAATGATTTCAGATTCCTTTGACCAACGTTGGATTGATTTTGCCAAAAATGAAGGCAAATCAACTGGTGCATTTTGTGCAAGCCCATATGGCTCTCACTCGTATATTTTAATCTCTTGGACGAGCCGTATGAATGAAGTATTTGTTTTAGCGCATGAATTAGGTCATGCCGGACATTTCCGTAATTCAAATCGTGCTCAAA
Organism: Kurthia sibirica; assembly: GCF_003143975.1. Lineage (GTDB taxonomy): Bacteria > Bacillota > Bacilli > Bacillales_A > Planococcaceae > Kurthia > Kurthia sibirica. The sequence continues at coordinate 212,001 of NZ_QFVR01000003.1, forward strand.
CTTTATATAATAGTGAATCATCTACTTATTTTGTAGAAGCACCATCTACGATGAATGAAATGCTCATGGCTAACCATTTATTGAGCACCTCAAAAGATGCACGCTTCAAACGTTGGGTAATTTCTTCAATCGTTGCACGCACATACTACCATAACTTCGTAACACATTTACTAGAAGCAGCATTTCAGCGTAAAGTCTATGAAATCGTCGATGCTGGTGGTAGTTTAACTGCTTCGAAATTAAATGATTTAAAACGCTCTGTCCTTGAAGAATTCTGGGGAGATGCCGTCGAAATAAATGATGGTGCTGAACTTACTTGGATGCGCCAACCACATTACTATATGGGCTTATACCCTTATACGTACAGTGCCGGTCTTACGATTTCAACTGAAGTATCACAACGCATTCTAAAAGAAGGAAAACCGGCTGTAGCTGATTGGTTAGCCACACTAAAAGCTGGCGGTACAAAAACGCCCGTGGAACTAGCACAAATGGCAGGTGTCGATATTACAACGGATCAACCGCTGCAAAATACTATTGCCTTTATCGGTGACATGATTGAGCAGTTGGAGCAACTGACTGCAGAAATTGCGCAGTAATTAGCCTTATTAATTAAATAAAGCATCGAAATCGATTATTGATTTCGATGCTTTTCTTGTATTTCATGACAACAGTGAAGTGTGCGGAAGTCGCTTCACTCTATACTAGCAAGCATGTATTCAGCCTTTGACAATTCGTTATGAAAAACAATCCGTTTGCACATTGATATTTTTCTCGCTCCTGTAATCCATACGCCTTTTCATTTCCCGAGCCCAAAATCTAGTTAATATCATGATTACATAATTATTTAACACATTCTCTCCAGAAAATAGCAGGTAAATCTATCTAAAAAAGACGACGAAATAGTGATTTCGTCGTCTTTTTCATTTATTCATTAAAAGGCAGGTGTTGCTGTTTCATCATATTTTTCTTCTAAAAACTGACGAACTTTTTCACTCGTCATTGCTTTTTTTAGTTTTTTTATAGCATCTGAATCCTTATTATCTTCGCGAGCTACAAGCTGCAATGCATATTCATTGCCCGCTCCCTCCGTCATAATAGCATCTTTTTTGGGCGTCAAACCAAGTGGCGCTGCATATGCTGGATACATCACAACTGCATCCGCTTCATCATACATACGTGCCAACATTAACAAATCTACTTCTTTGAATTTCAAGTTTTTCTTATTATCTACTACATCTTTTATCGTGTAATAAGTATCTGTTTTTTCTTTTAATGTAATGGCTTTATTTGCTTTTAGTAATTGTAATGTTCGATCAATATTTGATAAGTCATTTGCTATTGCTATAGTTGCGCCTGTTGGTAATGCTGCCCACGATTTATATTTCTTCGAATAAATACCGAAGTTTGGGAAGTAAATTTGTTCTAGTGCAACAAGCTTTGAACCATTTGCTTTATTGTATTCTTCCATGAATGGTTTGTGTTGGAAAAAGTTCGCATCGACTTCTTTGTTGGCTAATGCCGTATTCGGTTGGACATTATCGCTTAATACGACAATCTCTAAATCGATATTCTCCTTTGCTAGCAGCGGTTTTGTTTGCTCCAAAATTTCCGTCATGGGCGGGATTAAAGAAGCTACTTTTAATACTGTTTTTTCGTCGCTCTCTTTTTTCTCTTCTTTGCTGCCGCAAGCACCTAGTGCCAATACAATAATTGCTGTGAATAAGATAATGATTTTCTTCATTTTTCTACCTACCTTTTGTCTATTTTTTGTGCAATCGTCGTTCCAATAATTTGGATACTTTGCACGAGTATGATCATAATGATAATCATATACATCATTAAATCTGTTTTGAATTGTTGATAGCCATATCGAATAGCAAAATCACCTATTCCTCCACCACCAACAACGCCCATAATCGTTGAATACGATATGAAGCTAATCGTCGAAGTTGTTAAACCTAATACAAGTCCTGAGCGTGCTTCAACAAATAAGAATTTGACGATAATATCACTTACCGAGGCTCCCATCGATTTAGCTGCTTCAATGACACCTCTTGGAACATCGAGCAAAGACTGTTCAACCAAACGGGAATAATGAGCAATTGCAATAATCGCTAATGGCACCATGGCAGCAGTTGTCCCGATTGCCGTTCCGAGTAGCAAGCGAGTAAATGGAATTAAAAACACAACAAGTAATAAAAACGGGAAGGAACGGATACTATTAACTATCAAACTTACCACTATATAGATATAGCGATTTTCTGCTAACCGTCCTTTTTGAGTACTATATAATAATGTTCCCACGGGTAAACCAACAATAATAGCCGCTAGAACAGATGCACCCACCATCATAAATGTTTCCAGAATGGCTTTAATAATTTCTGTTTGATATAAGAGCAGGTTTTCAGGCATCGCTTTGTTCTCCTCGCTGTAACTCATCTACAAAGGTTTGAGGATGGCGGTTAATACTCTTCACACCTTTTGGTACAATTCCCACTGTTTCATACACTTGACCATCCGCAAGCACACAGACGCGTTCACAAATGCTTTTAATGACATTCATCTCATGACTAACGATGACGATTGTGACACCCAATGTATTATTAATCGATTGTAGCACTGCTAAAATTTCTGCTGTCGTCGTTGGATCCAATGATGATGTCGGTTCGTCGCATAGTAAAATCCGTGGTTTATTCGCTAACGCTCTTGCGATGGCAACTCGTTGTTTTTGGCCTCCACTTAATTGTCTCGGATAACTATCACGCATGTTTTCTAACGCGACAAAGCGCAAACACTCTTCCACGCGTTCACGACGCTGTTCTTTCGGGTAGTTTGCTAACTTCAACGAGATATTAATATTGTCATAGACTGTTTTATTGGCTAACAAATTAAAATGTTGAAAAATCATGCCAATCGATTTTCTTGCTTTATACAATGCTGTCTGCGATAACTGTGTAAGTATTTGACCATCGACATTAACAGTACCCGAATCAGGTATTTCCAATAAATTAATGAGACGCAATAATGTAGACTTCCCTGCGCCACTCGGCCCGATTAAACCAAAAATCTCCCCTGATTGAATGGATATTGTTACGTGATCAATGGCAGTAAATTGCTCATACTTTTTACTAACATTATGTAATTCAATCATTTTCTACCCTCCAACCATTGTTTTGAAAGTTGTCACAATTCGCCTTAGTATAACGTAAGCTGCGCAAAATTTGAATGGATTTTAATACTTTTTTCTATATTCCTTCATTTTTTCTATTTTTCACTGATTAAAACTAATTTTACTATTTTATCTTATTATTCTGTTTTTTATAGACCTTAGCTCATTAAAGATGATCAAGGTATCATACGTACACAAGATGATATCCTTTTAAAGGAGCAAATTTCAACGATACATCAAACACATAAAATGTCTGGATACCCTCTCGCTTTACGCGATAAAGGCTTTCATGTAAATCATAAGAAAGTTTAGTGATTAATGTCTGAGTGGGGTATTCAATCAATTATCCGTAAAAAGCGTAGAGTATGGGCAAATCGTATATCGCGTGTATTTGATAATATGTTAGAGCACCAATTTAAAGAGTGTATAGAAAACGAGGTTGTCGTGACAGATTTTACGTATCTACCAACGAAAAATGATTTTCTCTATCTTTCGGCTATGCACGATTTATATAATAACGAGGTTGTCGCTTGGAAGTTTAGCGAACGTAACGATTTAGAGTTAGTGATGGATACGCTACAGGTATTGACGACAAAAAAAATGTGTATCGAAGCCTCCTCCATTCGGATCAAGGATTTCAATACACATCAATTAAATAGCATCAAACAATAGAACAACTTGGCATGGTAGGTAGCCATTCTCGTAAAGGAAACTGTCATGATGACGTTTGTATAGAGTCGTTCTTCTCACACTTTAAAAGTGAGTACTTGTATCTGTTACACGATAAGTCAGCAGACATAGTGAGACAAGCTGTGAAATAATATAGCTACTTCTACAACTTCCAACGCTTCCAAAAACGACTCAACCACCAGGCACCGATAGACTATCGATACCTGGTGGCTGCTTAGTCTTTTTTAGCTGTCTATTTGACAGGGCTAAGTCCATTACATCAATGTTAGACAGCTTTTTTATTATATATTTCTAGCTTGCAGTTTTTTAGTCCACAATCCTAGTAACAATAACACGATACAAAATAAAATCGGAATAATTTTAGACATGAAAGGAAATGTCCAATCGACTAAATACGAGCCATATTTATCTTCAACAACCATAGAACCGGCTGTGAAAGCAATCAAGAGTGCTCCTATCCAAATAACAATTGGGAATCGATCCATAATTTTAATAATGATTTGGCTACCAAAAATAATAATTGGGATACTAATGATTAATCCCAATACTGCAAGACCAATATGTCCATCTGCCACACCAGCAATAGCTAAAACATTATCCAAACTCATGACAAAATCTGCAATAATGATGGTACGAACAGCTGCCATCAATGTACTGCCGCCTTTAATATCTGAATCTTCACCATTGGATTTCAATAAATCCCAAGCGATATAAAATAATAATAATCCGCCGATTAGTTTTACAAAAGGAATTGCCAATATTTGTACGGCAATCACAGTTAAGACAATCCGTAAAACAATCGCGCCACCCGTTCCAATTAAGATGGCTTTCTTACGTTGTTCTGGTTTCAGTTTTCTCGTTGCAAGAGCAATCACTACTGCATTGTCACCACTAAGTACAATATCTAAAATAATAATTGATAGTACTTTATATAAAAAATCGATATCCATGCTGTTCCTTCTTCCTCACAATTATTCCTTTATTGTACTCCTTTTTTTCAAAATGAAAAGGAATACATTTGTTCTAGGCTAAAAAGAGCAATGTTAGTCAATAAAAAAGAGAAAACGCAACAGATTGCGTTTTCTCCATGATTTTCTTTATCTTTCTTCACCTGTGGCGATTGGGTAATGGGCAACCCACTCACTGTAACTACCTGTATACAATTGAATATGTTCATATCCTAACTCTGTCAATGCTGCAAATACTGGGGATGCTGATACGCCGCTGCCACAGTAGACAATAATTTTTTCTGCGGGATTTACTACTTTTTGGAGCGCATCATTCGCAAATAATCTACCCTCTTTTGCTAACTGTTCCCAGTCAAAATTACGTGCACCGGGTATATGCCCTGCTATCGGATCCATCGGTTCTACTAGCCCAATATAACGATTATGAGCACGTGCATCAAGTAGGACCTTGTCGTGTTGACCTTCGGTTACTTCCTTCACATAAGCTAGATTGACATAGAGGTCATCCTGCCAATTTAAGTTGAGTTTTGTTGGATGTTTTTCAACTTTTTTTGCATTAAATTCAAAACCTGCTGCTAGCAAACCATTCATACCATCTTCTACGACACGAACATTAGGAAATCCAGCATATGTCAATAAATAATAAGCGCGTGTTGCAAAAGGTGCACCACCTTGATCGTAAATGACGATAGCATCTTCTAGTTGCAAGCCTGAACGCTGAAAAAGAGCCTGTAATTGTTGTTTTTCTGGCATCGGATGTCGCCCACTTTGTTCCTTGTTCCTATCAGATAAGTCTTGCGTTAAATCCCAATGCAATGCTTCATCAATATGACCATTATTATACAGTTGACGACCTTCTTCTTGATCCGCCAAATTATAGCGTGCATCAATTAATACAATATCCTCATTTACTAAATCCTGTGCTGCCACAAAAACCTTCGCCATCTACGATTCCCCCTTTAAAATTTAAAATGGTGTGTAAAAATTAATTGTGAAATATGGTTTATTTTCGCGATCAAATGCGACACCAACACCAACATTTGTTAAATTCTTATTTAAGATATTCTCTCGATGTCCTAAACTATTCATCAGACCTTCATGAGCAAATATAGCGCTATATTGACCGTATGCAAGGTTTTCAGCATAGTAATTCTCTTGAACATATCCAGCTGCTTTCATACGACTTTCAGGTGTACTCCCATTCAATCCTTCATGAGCAAAATAGCGATGATCCACCATTTCTTGACTATGAGCCCTCGCTTGCGCAGTAAGACCTTTATCATATTTCAATGGTTTTAATTGATGTTCCACTCGAGCTTGGTTCATCAATTCTATCATTAATTGTTCAAAACCGCGACGTAAGTCATTTGACGAAACACCATAAAAACCTGGTTTTGATTGTTCGACATCCTTTTTTATATATTGAATAGCGCGTAGTTTATTGGCATTATGCACATCGACAAAAAATGTAACATAGTAGCCTTCTAATTCGTAGAGTAGCATTTCTTTTTTCTTGTCGTTATTCGTCAAGTATTTCGTATTTCCCTTTACGATGTCGACAATTGGCTCACCATGTATTTTTTTGATACCTTCATAGGTTGTTTTGCCAATAGTTGTTGCAAATAATTTGCGTCCCTCACCGGCTATATATCCCCCACTATTATTGGGCATTTGTAGCGTGAATGCTTGGTACGCTGTATGAGTCATCGCCCAACTAGTAGCATATTCATTTTTAAAACGGGCAATCTGTTTAGTTGTTGTATCTTTTAGGACAATATTTTTGTCCTTCTGCTGTTCTTTTTTCTCGATGTTTTCTAATTTGTCATCAACATTTCTTTTCACCGTTTCAACTGTTTCTTTGACGACGGGTTGAGATAGCGTATATCGAATAAATTGATAGCTACCTAAAATGATGACAAAAAAGAGAACCCAAGCAAATAATTTTTTCATCCTCTCACCTCAATCTTCTTACTTGAACGATTTTTACGACGTTTGGGATGCATTATTATACGAGTGTTCTCCACTATTTTTTAGGAAATATCTTTTACTAAGCTTTCAAAGATTGCTTTCCATTCTGGCAACTTACTATTTTCCTGCAATAAGCCTCTTTCTGTATCAAGTTGTTCAAGTGCTTGATTTTCAATATGGCGGCTTAATCTAGTCGTAATATCATCAATATTTTTCTCTGCCCACTCTGTCATTCGAGCTGATTGCTCATCCAAATACTGCTGTGCATCTGGTTTTGATAATTCTTCTAATGCATCTCTTAATACAAATCGCTCATTATTTTCAAAGAATGATTTTTGATTTTTATATAATTTATTTACTTCTTTATAATTCATTGGCTCTTTAAATGGACCACTATAGTCTAAAATTGCCGGCTCTTCTAATTCGAAAGGTGTGAAACTAAAGCTCTCATTGACATCTTTCATTTTGCGTGCATCCGCTGTGTAGCGTTCAGCTGTTTTTTGCACGATGAATTTCGAAATACGGAAATTCGTCACGCGCATTTCTTGTTCAAAATCAAAGCTCAAACTTGCCATTAATTCCGTCAGTGCAAATTGGAGGGCATCCGCTGTTGATTTCGTATTAAAAACGGTCGGGTTATACGATTCTTTGAAAAAGTCTGTATAGCGGAAGTATACACGTTGTAGCACATAGTAAATTAATTCTTTTTGCTCGTTGGCAATATCTTTTTTCATCACGGTAGCAGCCGTACTAGCAAATGTTACTTTTACAAAATCTTCAATTTGTTGTAATTCAGCTAAACGTTCTTCTTTACGTGATAAATTGTCCTCTGTTTGCTTAATAAGCAATGAAAGGCGTTCTGTAGTTTTCATTGTTTCTTCTTCTAATGCTTGTACGGCAATCGCCATCAACTCATCCGATAAGAAGTGATGGAAACTTTCTTCAAATGGTTTTAAGCCTGAAGCCAACTCCGTATTCTCCACTTTTTCACGTAATGCTAATAAGCTAGAAACACCGAAAAGACGTGGTTTACGAATACCAAAGCGTAATAACTCATTACGGACATAATCCTTCACATCTTCTGCTTCTTGAGCATCTGTCGCTAAATCAATCGCGTTGACAACAAAGAACATTTTATCCAATTCGAAGGCATCTTTCACACGACCTAATTGAATTAAAAACTCACGATCGGCCTTAGCGAATGCATGGTTGTAGTATGTGATGAATAAAATAGCATCTGCGTTGCGAATATATTCGAATGCAACGCCTGTATGACGAGCATTTATAGAATCTGCTCCCGGTGTATCAACTAGTGTTACACCAAGGCGCGTTAGCTCGCAGTCATAGAAGAAATCGATTGAATCAACGAAACAACTACGATTTTCCTGTGCAACAAATAGTTCGAAGTCGTCTTTTTCAGTACGAATCGTCGTTCCTAGTTGGTCTTTAAACTGCTCATAGCCCTGTGCAAATGCGCGTACGAATGATTTATGAACATGTAGTCGCTCATCTGTTAATTTCACATCAAGGGCTTCTTGTGCCTTATTAAAGGCATCATCTAAAGAAGTCACGCGGATACCAATCGCATTATAAGATGCTTGGATATCTGCTGTCATCGCCTCCACAGTTTTCAACTTGACGTCCGCTGTTTCATGCGGATGATTTTCAGAAACTGGACGTATCTTATTGATGGCTGCTGTCGTAGGGTTTGGCGACACTGGTAATACACGCTGCCCCATTAAAGCATTCGAAAATGATGATTTACCGGCACTAAACGCACCAAATAATGCAATGGTGAAATCTTTTTCTTCCAAGCGTGCAACTTTATTTTTCAAATAGCTAGCTACTTCTTGGAAACCAGCAATTGGTTCAACTGCGTTTGCCGTTGCCAAAGCGTGCGAAATAGCTTTGTCTAGCTGCATATTATAAGCCTGTTGACTATCGTCTTCTCGTTCATCTGCCTCCACCTCTGCTTCTTTAAGCATGAACATTGAGGGGTCAAAGATACGCATATTTTCACGTGCACTTTGTTCTTCTGCTGCCCAACGTTTCATATGAGCATCTGCTTCTTTGTTGAGTGTACGCACATCAACTGATTGTTGAATTTTAAAGTATTTTTGTTGTTCTTCAATTGCTTGTACTTCATGGATCACAGCAACTTTTTCTGTCATCGCTGCTTTTTTCTTTTTCAATGGTTCAATCTTCACTAAAGATAATTGTTTAATATAAGCTTTTTTCTCCAATTTCCAATCATCTGTCGCGCGTTTGAACCACATACGTGTCGCTTGTTGCACACGATTAGCAAAGTTTAGTAATGCATCGCCTGCCAATGCATTTGAACGCATTTCATTTTCAATGACAGCAAATGGAATATCAAATTGGAAATCATCTATTTCTAATGATAGTTCATCTGTTAAAGCACCTACTTCTTGTAGAGATGTTTTCATCAATTTCAGCATATGTCCTGAAATTTGTGCACCCACAATTGATTGATAACGGTCATATAAATCATCTTTTCGACGTTGACGTTCCGCCTCCGTTTTCTTCGCAGCAAATAATAAGCCTACCTTGAAATCTTTTTGCATACCTTCTACAAAAGTAGCAAGACGATCACGTAATTCGAAAGGCATTAACACAGCATTTTCAAGCAGTTCATCACGACGTTCATTGAAGGTTTGTTCCCATTTCTCAACGGAGTACAATTCCAACTGACGAACAACCGAACCATATTCATCTAAAATATCATCGCGACGCTGCCAATCATTTGCTGATAAAAGTTCTTCGTTGCCATCGATTAAATCTTGCTTGTTTTGTTCTAAAAATAAGCCATGTTCATCATGCATTTGTGCCAATGTATTTTCAGCATTGATGACAAGTTGTTCTTGCCATCCATCGATACTGTTCATGACGATGGCTTGCACTTCTTCAAAATCATTGTAAGTTAGATTTTTTTCACGTAGTGATGTGAAAAAAATATTTTTTGGGAACACGCCCCAATTACCAAAAGAATCGCTAACGGATTGCTTGAAATCAGTAAATGATAATTCTTCATCTTTATGTTTATCTACTTGGTTGACAATTAAATAGACATTTGGATTGTATTTCATTAGTGTTTTAGTGAATTGGAAGTTTAACTCAGATTGTACATGGTTATAATCCATAACATAGAAAACAATATCTGCAAGATGCAACGCCGATTCTGTTGACATTCTATGCGCATCATCCGTCGAATCAACTCCCGGTGTATCCATCACTGTAACGCCCATTGGTAGCACGGACTCACTATGTCCAATTTCAATTTGTGATACAAGCGCACCATTTTTGGATAATTCCTTTACTGTTTTAATATCATAATCGGCATTAAAACGGATGGGTTCTTCAGAAGTTAAGTAAGCGATTGCATAGTTTTCCTGTGATTTATGGACTTTTACCACATTGGCACTCGTTGGGATTGGACTCGAAGGTAAAAGTTGTGAACCTGTCAAAGCATTAATCATACTTGATTTACCTGCTGAAAAATGCCCTGCAAAACCGATAGTATATTCTTTTTTAATTAACTTATTTGCAAATAATACTGTTTTTTCTAAACGTTCTAGATCCTCATTCTTTTTGTAAATCATATACTGTAATGCTGTTTTCTTTAGTAACAATTGAATTTTATCATCAAAATCTATCATGAAAGGGCTTATCTCCTTCTTGTATGTAAGTACATCTATTCTATCACGAGCATGTAAAAGGAAAAACAAAAAAATCCTCCAATTCGGGAGGATTTTAATATTTCATGCAATTATTTTGAATATACGGTCGTATTTGAAAGAACATATTTTGCGATTGCTCCATATACAACAACTGTTGCGCCGACGAATGCGAATACCATTTGAACCGCTCCTTCATTAAAATTATATTTTTTCGTTCTTGATTATCATTCTCATTGATTATCATTATCATAATCAATAATTTGACCAAAGTCAAGTTAATTGAAAAACATTCTCATTACAAAGTAGTGATTTTTTACTGAAGCCGTGCTATTATAGATTAAAAGTCTTACTTTAAAGGAGCACACTATGAGTACTTCGATTCAATTTCAAACTTTATTAAACGGTACAATTAGTGCATTCAAAACTGTATTCTCAGATAAAGTGACTATACAATCTCCAACTATGTCCAATGATTCTCATGTAAGCTTAGAATTAGGTGTATTAATTAGCGTCATTGGTGATGTACGTGGGCGACTTATCATAGATGGTACACCAGCTACCTTTTCTAAAATTGGTGAGTCCATGTATGGTATGCAACTAGAAGGAGAGATGCTCGAATCATTCGTAGGTGAGTTCGGCAATATTATCGGAGGAAAGATTTGTATTTTCAGCTCCGAAAAAAATATTGATTTAGATATTACTCCCCCTACTGTGATGGTGGGTCATACACAACTATCTGGCTTTACTAAAACAATTCGAATGCCTATTTCTCTTTTAGATTTCGGTAATATTCACCTATTGCTTGCCATAGACGAATAAATTTTCTCATGCCCATTCAATCAAAAAACCCTAATTACCCAATAATTGGTAATTAGGGTTTTTTGATTACTTTTTACACTTACAGGGAATATTTATTTCATTGAGATGTTTTCACACATTATTCACATATTTTTACATCAGTAGTGATAAAAGTCACATCATCTCCATGATCAATTCTTTAAAATGAATGAGAGAACAAACTGTTACATGAATTTACGCTATAGAGGAGGCATGAGAACATGACCAAAAAAGATGAGACGAATGAAAAATTGAAAGGCACATTTTACCTATCTATGACACTTGGCGTATTTATCGTCATTGTCTGGGGGATTTGCTTTGGTATTTTTATGGGTCGTTTCTAACTAATTTTATGATGGAAGGAAGGGATAAGTATGCATCTTCACAAGTATGAAAAATACTGGCTTACTTTTGGCGTAGGATCACTGATCGTATTCTTATTGATTACTGGTATTATGGCATTCCACAACGGCAGTCATCCACCAAGCGCTAAAAAGACCATCAATTATGAAAAAGTTGATGAGCTAGCACCTTTCAATAACCCTGGTGTGCATAGAGTGTCCGGTAAAGATTGGGATTATGAAGTCGTTGTCATCGCTTCAGCATTCGCATATATAAAACCTGTTTTAGAAGTACCTGTTGGCGCAAAAGTAAAATTTATCGCTACAACAAAAGATGTAGTTCATGGTTTTGAAATTGCAAAGACGAATATCAATATGATGTTAGAGCCTGGCTATGTTTCAGAATTTGTTACAACTGTAAATAAAAAAGGTGATTACTTAATCGTCTGTAATGAATATTGCGGCGTAGGTCATGCTCAAATGCATTCTATGCTTAAGGTGGTGGATAAAAAATGACGGGAAAATCATTCGAATCAGCAAGTGCAAATAACGTACATCCAAAACAAGTGGATCCTCGAGATGCTCGACTGTCTATGGCCCATATCTACGTTGCTTTCATTGCGCTATTTATCGGTGGATTAGCTGGTTTACTACAAGTATTAGTACGTGCCGATACAATTAAATTGCCCGAACCAATTAATTATTATCAAGTTTTAACTGTCCATGGTGTTTTACTCGGATTAATTTTAACGATATTCTTTATTTTTGGATTCCAAACTGCCGCGATGAGTCGCGCTGTTGGGACATTAACTGATCAACAAAGATTATTAGGATGGATCGGTTTTTGGGTGATGACAGTAGGTACAGTAATGGCAGCAGTTATGGTGCTTTTAAATGAAGCAACTGTACTTTATACATTCTATGCACCATTACAAGCGCATTGGATTTTCTATGCTGGTCTTGCACTTGTTGTCATCGGGACATGGCTAGCTGCACTGTCAGAGTCTTTACGTTGGATACAATGGCGGAAAGAAAATCCAAACCAAACATCACCCTTGATTGGTTTTATGATTATTTGTAATAATTTAATGTGGTTCGTGGCAACAATTGGTGTCGCAACAGAAGTCTTATTCCAATTATTACCTTGGTCACTAGGTATCGTCGATCGTGTGGATGTATTATTATCACGTACATTATTTTGGTCATTTGGACATGCTCTTGTCTATTTTTGGTTACTACCAGCCTATATGGTGTGGTATGTTGTCGTGCCTAAAGTAATAGGTGGTAAAATTTTCTCTGATTCCCTCGCTCGCTTATCATTTATCATGTTCGTGTTATTCTCTGTTCCTGTCGGTTTACATCATCAATTAACAGAACCTGGTGTAGATGCTTCATGGAAATTTTTCCAAGTTGTCTTGACGATGATGGTTGTTATTCCATCGTTATTAACGGCATTCTCTTTATTTGCTACATTTGAATTACGCGGTCGAGAACTTGGTGCAAAAGGTGTATTTTCATGGCTTAAAAAATTACCTTGGGGAGATGTTCGTTTCTTCGCCCCATTCATCGGTATGCTCGTGTTCATCCCTGGAGGCGCAGGCGGTATTGTCAATGCTTCTAATCAGATGAACCAACTCATTCATAATACAATTTGGGTGACAGGTCATTTCCATTTAACAGTGGCAACAGCCGTTGTACTAACATTCTTTGGTGCTACTTATTGGTTGGTTCCCCATTTAACTGGTCGTCAACTTACGAAAGAAATGAATAAACTTGGTATAATTCAAACAATTCTGTGGGCTCTTGGTATGGGTATTATGTCTATTTCCATGCATGCAGCGGGTCTTTTAGGTGCACCACGTCGTTCTTCTTTCTCTGATTATGGCGGTGCAGATCTTGCTAAAACTTGGCTGAGCTATCAAGTTGGGCAAGCCGTTGGTGGCACACTTCTGTTTATTGCGATTCTACTATTTCTTTATATTTTCATCAAATTACGTTGGTCTAGTACCCATAAAGGTTTCGAAGAATTCCCAATCGGTACTGTCTCTGAACATGCTCAAAAAACACCACCGATTTTAGAAAACTTCAAACTATGGATTGTTATATTAGTAGCACTTGTACTGATTGCTTATACCTATCCAATTTATGATATCATTTCAAATTCACCACTTGGTTCCAAAGGATACAAATTGTGGTAAAACGATCTTACCTTCTTTGCTAAGTTGCAAAGAAGGTATTTTAATATAAGTTTGATTTTTTTGATTATTAAATATAGACTAGTGTTAACTTAAATTTTGGAGGTTGAAAGCGCACACAAAATAAGGTAAAAATGTCCAATTATTGTGTTTCAAGTATGTTTTTTGTTTATTGGCACGCAAAAGTCATTAGCTAAAGTACTTTGTACAATCCATGCAAAATGAAACTGCTTGCTTTTGGACCCATCTAGTTACTTGCAAAACGATAATAATCGACTCATGATCATCCTGTTTTTACATGATGCAACTAAATTTCTTTTTATCACTACATAGTAATTTACTTCTTTTGAGATAAAAAATTATTTATTGTTAGTGCAGATAGTCATATTTTACAGTTCATTGAATGACTATGAAAGTAGATTAATTAAATCAAGCTGGTGTCTTTGACCTAGTATTTTGGCCATTACCAACCTAAACATTATATTTACTTACAAAGGGAGAGATTACGATGATTACCATTTCAAACGAATACAAAGAGTCCAATAAGAGCATTTTAGATGTACCAAAGCATTATTTTGAGTACTTCCATGTGAATTTAGTTGAAATCCCTTTACTTGAGCAACTTTTATCAGAGAGAAAGGAAACGACATCTTATTACCCTTCGCTGTATCGAGATTTATGGTTTATGCTAGATCAATCTTTTAACACGATTGAATTTTCTGAAGAAATTGATTTTTCAAATGAAGTTTTAGCCGTTGTTTTAAAAAAGCTACATGATCATCCTACTTTCCATATTATTCACGATCTATCACATGATGTGCATGGCAATCCCTTCATAAGTGCTTTCTTTTTATCAGAGATGGTGTCCCTTATGATTGATGCAGAGATTAAACAATCGATTGATGGACCATTTACAGATGAAAAAATTTCCTTACGTCATTTTGTACAACAGCAGTTAGATGTTAGTAATTGCTTAGAAGGAGCAGCACAGGCAATCCTTCATACAAATCGAGAATTACCACTTTTTGTTGATATTATTCAACATAATTTGCTACCACTACCAGAGAAAACGACATTATCCCTTAATATTTTAAATGAGACTTTTATTAAAGACGATATTAAACCATTCATCTCCATTTAATACGACTAACTTTCCAGCGAGTTGAGCTTTTATTCAACTCGCTTTTTTTCATTCTATTATATTGCTTTGGGTTTTAAAACAATTCATATGTTGGACTTTTAGAAATAGCCATTACTTTCTACCGACAAGTATCGTACTAGTTATTTCCTCTTTTTTTACGGTAGCTATGCACGTATTCCATTCATTCTTGCTTCATTTATCAGTCGATTACTTCGAAAGTACATGATGATCGAATACAAAAATTAGCCCGTTAAAATGGTTTGACAGACGAACTGTTCTCTACTAGAAGCTCCGTCTCTCTATTTGCTCTTGCGGGAAATATTTATACATGTTTTTTCGAAAGAATGGCATCAAGCGATTATATGTGAATCGTTTAATTTAACTACAATAGCGATCGATATGAACTAGTTTCACTTTTGGCCCTTCAAAAGAACAAAATAAAAAAGGAAATTGCCTGAGCGAGGGCACTGAAAAACTTACGTTTTTTATGACGAGTTGATTTTTTAGATAAAAATAAGGCACTTTCTGTTCGATTTGAACAGAAAGTGCCTTATTTCATTGTCTATTTCTTACTCTTTTTCATT